>CAYFVM010000005.1:25066-68715 GCA_964346725.1 uncultured Bacteroidales bacterium | reverse complement strand
CAGGAGAAGTTAAAGACGCACCTAAATTTAGAGCTGCTATAAATGGAGGTTATAGCTATGGCACCGCAATACCTTCAGAAAATATTTTATCAGACTATCATAACTATAGAGATTATTATAAGAATTTAAAATCGGGATACCATTTTGGGGGCGATGTAACGTATTACTTTACGGAAGCATTTGGAGTTGGGCTGAAAGGCTATATCCACAAATCTTCAAATAAGCTTGACAATATTTCAGACACCACCGGAGGCACCACACGATATGGTTCAATGAGAGATAATATTACAAGTTCTTATGCAGGCCCAACATTCTCTGCAAGATTTTTAAATCAAGACAACACCAGAGCTATCCTACTAGACCTATCTCTTGGATATATGGGATATTACAACAATGCTGTTCGCATTGACAGCTATAAAATAAATGGACAATCATTTGGATTTTCGCTCAGTGCAGGATATGACATGGAAATAGCAAAAAATCTCATACTTGGATTTCAAGTCTCATACCTATACGGAACTTTATTAAAGTATGATTTAAATGATGGCGTTTCTACAAAAACTATTACGCTAGATAAAGAGGAATATGAAAGTTTAAATCGCCTTGATTTCTCTGTTGGGCTTCGATTTTCCAAATAAATAAAGACCTTCCTAAATTAAAAAAGGCGATGCATATTCATATACATCGCCTTTTCTTTTTGGTATCGTTTATTACAATACGATATTGATAATCTTGCCCGGAACAACAATGACTTTCTTCGGTTGTTTACCTTCAAGCCATTTTTGTGTACGTTCATCGGCAAGCACCGATTTTTCTACTACAGCAGGTTGTGCGTCTTTTGCAAATTCCATTTCAAAACGACGTTTGCCGTTGAATGAAACCGGATACACAACGGTATCGTCAACCAACATAGAAGGATCAACTTCAGGCCATGGTTCGTATGCCAACGAGTTTTTGCCACCATACATTTGCCAAAGTTCTTCGGCCAAGTGTGGAGCAAATGGCGCCAACACTTTCACGAATCCGCGAGCAGTTTCGCTTGAAATTTTTCCAGCTTTGTAGCACGCATTTGAGAATACCATCATTTGCGAAATTGCCGTGTTAAAGCGAAGACTTTCAACGTCTTCGGCAACTTTTTTCACTGTTTTATGGAATTCTTTCAATACTGCTTTGTCGTCGGCATATCCGTCAACTACGTTTCCTGGCTCTGTAAAGAAACGGCACACACGAGACAAGAAATTGAATACACCTTTTACACCACTTTCTGCCCATGGTTTTACTGCGTCAAGCGGGCCCATGAACATTTCGTACAAACGAAGACTGTCGGCACCGTAATGCGCAATCACATCGTCGGGATTAACCACATTTTTGAGTGATTTTGACATTTTTGCCACAATTTGTCGTAGCTCCTCGCCCGTTTCTTTGTGGATAAATTTGCCATCACGCTCCTCTACCATATCAGACGTAACTTTAGCGCCTGCTTGCGTTTCGTAGGCAAACGCCAATATCATTCCTTGGTTGAACAATTTTTGGTATGGTTCGTCGGTAGAAACTATACCCAAATCGAACAACACTTTGTGCCAAAAACGGCTGTAAAGCAAGTGAAGCACGGCGTGCTCAGCACCACCAATATATAAATCAACCGGCATCCAATAGTTTTCTGCTTCTACAGAAAATGGAGCATCGTTGTTGGTTGGGTCGGTGTAGCGCAAATAGTACCAACAAGAACCTGCCCATTGAGGCATGGTGTTGGTTTCGTAACGACCTTTGCGTCCGTTTTTGTCAACCACATTGAGCCATTCAGTAGCATTTGCCAACGGAGATTCGCCGGTGCTGCTTGGTTCGTATTTTGTAAGTTCTGGCAAACGGTGTGGTAAATCTTTTTCCTCAACCATAGAAACTTCGCCATCTTCCCAATGAATAACCGGGAACGGCTCGCCCCAATAGCGTTGGCGGCTGAACAACCAGTCGCGAATTTTATAATTTACCGTTGCGTTTCCAAGATTTTCTTTTTCAAGCCATGCAATAATTTTGTCAATCGCATCTTTTTTATTCAATCCATCAAGGAATTGAGAATTTACATGAAAGCCATCTTCGGTCCATGCTTGTTGTTGCACGTCAACTTCTGACTTCAAAACTTCAATGATAGGCAAGTTGAATTTCTTCGCAAACTCCCAGTCGCGCGTATCGTGAGCAGGAACGGCCATAATAGCACCGGTACCGTAACCCATCAACACGTAGTCGGCAACCCAAATTGGCAACAATGTTCCGTTCACCGGATTTTTTGCATATCGACCGGAGAACACACCGGTTTTTTCTTTGGCCAATTCTGTTCTGTCCAAATCAGATTTTTTTGCAGCCTGAGCACGATATTCGTCAACAAGAGCTTTCTGTTCGGGCGTTACAATCTTTTCAATTTCAGGGTGTTCGGGAGCAATTACCATGTATGTTGCGCCAAACAACGTGTCGGGACGAGTTGTATAGACACGCAAAGAAAAATCAAGTCCGTCAAGAGCAAAATCTACTTCGGCTCCGGTAGAGCGGCCAATCCAGTTGCGTTGCATATCTTTCACACCTGCAGGCCAATCCAAATTGTCAAGACCTTGAAGCAAACGCTCAGCGTACAAAGGAATGCGAAGCATCCACTGTTTCAAGTTTTTACGATTTACTTGGCAACCACATTTTTCATGTGAACCATCGTTCAAAACTTCTTCATTGGCACACACTGTTTTACAATTTGGACACCACCACACTTGCGCATTGTCGTAGTAGGCAAGACGTTGTTGGTTGGTATATTCTACAACTGCTTCTTTCCCTTTTGTCGAAATTTCAGCAGGAATTGGCAATTCAGAAATAGGGCGACCTTTTTGCAATTTTTTATCAAACCACGTATTATACAATTTGATAAAAATCCATTGCGTCCATTTATAGTAATTTGGATCTGTCGTATTTATCTCACGGTCCCAGTCGTAACTCAATCCCAATGCCTTGATTTGACGACGGAATGTATCACAATTCTTTTTTGTGGTAATAGCAGGATGCGTTCCTGTTTGAATTGCGTACTGTTCAGCCGGAAGTCCAAAAGCATCCCAACCCATAGGGTGAAGAACATTGAAGCCTTTCATACGTTTGTAACGGCTCATGATATCACTTGCCGTGTAGCCTTCGGGGTGACCTACGTGCAAACCAGCTCCCGATGGATATGGGAACATGTCAAGCGCATAAAATTTAGGCTTTGAAGTGTCAAGTGTTGTTTTAAATGTCTTATTGGCCTCCCAATACTGTTGCCATTTGTTTTCGATTTCGTTAAAATTATAATCCATCTTGATATTTTTTTAGCAACCGCAAAGGTAACTTTTTTGTTATAGTTTACATAGTGTTATACACTATGATTTTGTTGTTTAAAAACAAAAATGCCCTGCCACGTAGAATTGAGAAAAAAACGGAATAATACTTTTTATAGAAATACCCTATCTTTGCGAAACGATATGCGGATAATAGAACTACTTTCACCGGCCAAAGACCTCGAAACAGGCATTGCAGCCATTGACCATGGAGCGGATGCTGTATATATTGGCGGACCATCGTTTGGAGCACGCGCTGCGGCATCAAATTCGATTGAAGATATTGAAAAACTTGTAACTTACGCGCATCAGTTTCATGCAAAAGTATACATAACGGTTAATACCATTTTGTACGACAACGAAATAGAACAAGCCGTTTCTCTTATTTGGAAACTTTACGCCATACATGTTGATGCCCTTATTATTCAAGATCTTGGTTTGTTGGAATGCGACCTTCCTCCCATTCCGCTTCACGCCAGCACGCAATTAAACAATCGGACAGCCGAGAAAGTTGCGTTTCTTGAACAAGCCGGATTTTCGCAAGTGGTTCTTGCGCGCGAATTGAATTTGAAACAAATTCAGGAAATAGCACAACAAACAAGCGTTCCCTTGGAATTTTTTGTACATGGAGCACTCTGCGTTTGCTATAATGGCCAGTGCTACATGAGTGCGTACGCTACCAAACGAAGCGGCAACCGCGGAGAATGTAGCCAAATGTGCCGGCACAAATATCATATTGAAGGATTGGGCGAATCGAAAGACGGCTATTTCCTTTCTACCAAAGACTTACATCTTGGCGAACACCTTGCAGAATTGATTGATGCAGGAATTTCCAGCTTTAAAATAGAAGGCCGACTTAAAGACAAAGAATACGTTTCAAACGTAACTGCCTACTTTCGTAAACGAATTGATGCAATTATTGCTTCAAGAAAAGATTTAGAAAGAAGTTCCCAAGGATGTGAAACATTTAATTTTGAGCCAAACATAGAAAAGACTTTTTCGCGGGGTTTTACCGATTATTACATTACCTCTCGTAAGAATAAAACAGCAAACATTCGTTCTCCAAAATCACAAGGAGAGTATATAGGAAAAGTTTCAAAATCAAATAATTGCGAACTCTCTTTTAATGCAAAGAATCAATTTTCCAATGGCGACGGACTTTGTTTTTACGACAAAAACGGCGAATTAACCGGCGTAACCGTAAACAAGGTGATAAACCAATCTACGGTTGAAGTGAATAAACCTCTCCATTTGCCGGTTGGCACTGAAGTTTGGAGAAATTTTTCTATGGCTTTTACACGTCAACTTTCACAGAGTGCAAACTGTCGGAAAATTCCGGTAAACATTACTATTGAAGGCAATCTCACGAACATTACTTTTACGTTTGCCGACATCTATGGGAACACCGTGACAATAAATCGCACAGAAAATGAACCTGCCAAAAATTCGCAAAAAGCACAGGAAACGCTCAAAGCGCAACCATGCAAACTTGGCGACACTATTTTCTCCGTTGATTCATACATGACAAACCTCACGGAGGTGCCTTTCATTCCTATTTCCGAACTAAATGACATTCGGCGGAACGCATGCGAACTTCTTTTGGAGAAACGTATGCAAAGCCATAATGTACCGGAAAAAACTATTTCCAAAACGACGCATCCTTTTCCATTACAAGGCCCAGCCGACTGTCGGTTGAACGTTGCAAATCATTTAACCAAAGCGTTTTTCAAAGAACATGGCGTTGCCAACATACCACCGGCTTTTGAATGCGAGCCACAATTAGACGTGCCACTTATGACCACAAAATATTGCATTCGCTATCAACTGCAGGCCTGCCAGCAAGGTCATGCTGAACCAATATTCATCTCCGATGCTTCACACAAATTTCGCGTAGAATTTGACTGTAAAAAGTGCGAAATGAATATTTATGCATGTAAATAATACTCACATGAACGAACTACTACAACGATTTTTACGATATGTTTCTATTGAAACGACTTCCAACGAAGATTCTGATACACAACCAAGTACAGCGTGTCAATTAGAGCTTTTGAAATTGCTGTGCAACGAATTACAAAGCATGGGAATTTCTGCCGAACTTGACGAGTTTGGATACGTAATGGCAACAATTCCCGCAAACAAAGAAGGCATTCCTGCCATTGGATTTATTGCCCACGTTGATACTTCACCGGACGCTTCAGGCAAAGACATCAAGCCGAATATTATTGAAAACTACAATGGAAAATCGATTCTCCTTAATTCTGAGTTGAACATACAACTTTCGCCTACGCAATTTCCCGAACTTTTGCGGTACGTTGGGCAAACCATTATCGCCACCGACGGAACCACCCTTTTGGGCGCGGACGACAAAGCCGGCGTTGCCGAAATTATGACTGCAGCTGCGTACCTTATGAATCATCCCGAATTACCACACGGAGAAATCAAAATAGGATTTACTCCCGATGAAGAAATTGGCCGAGGTGTTGTAAAATTTGACGTAGAAAAATTTGGCGCAACATACGCATACACAATTGATGGCGGAGAAATTGGAGAATTGGAATATGAAAATTTCAACGCTGCTGCGGCAGAAGTCACAATAGACGGCATCAACATTCATCCGGGATACGCAAAAGGAAGAATGATAAATTCGCAATTGGTTGCGCACGAATTTATATCGCAACTTCCGGCAAACCAACGCCCGGAATGCACCGAAGCACGTGAAGGATTTATTCACATTACCGACATGCAAGGCTCCGTTGATAAGACCGAACTTCATTTCATTATCCGTGACCACGATGAAAAACTTTTCATGGAGAAGCAGGAAATTCTGAAAAAAATTGTTTCTGCGTTGAACACAAAATATGGAGACATAGTGCATCTCACAATTCGTCATCAATATTCCAACATGAAGCAAATGATAGAACCGCATATGCACATTGTGGAAATTGCACGTAAATCAATGGAAGAGGCAAATATTAAACCCAAAATTCAACCAATTCGAGGCGGAACCGATGGTGCAAACCTTTCATTCAAAGGCTTGCCGTGTCCGAACATTTTTGCCGGAGGCCACAATTTTCACGGACAATTTGAATACATTCCATTGCAAAGCATGGAGAAAGCCGTTGAAGTTATCCTGAACATTGTGAAAGAATTTGCCCATTTTCCAATAAAATAAATACCTTTATCCCGATAAATTACATTTTGCTATGGAACAAAAACCTATTTTTCTTGCTGGACCTTGTGTTATAGAAACAATGGACGTACTCGAAGAAGTTGCTGTTGAATTGGTTCGTTTGAACAAAAAATTCAATATTGACTGCATCTTCAAAGCATCATTTGACAAAGCAAACCGCACATCAATCAGTTCGTACAGAGGGCCGGGCTTGGAGAAAGGCCTACAAATGCTTGCCGACATTAAATCAAAATACGGATTGCGCGTTGTTACCGACATACATGAATCTTACCAGGCAGAACCTGCGGGACAAGTAGCCGATGTGTTACAAATTCCTGCGTTCCTTTGTCGTCAAACGGATTTGCTTGTTGCGGCTGCAAAAACGGGTAAAATCGTTAACATCAAAAAGGCTCAATTCCTTTCGGGAGCCGATATGAAATATCCGGTAGAAAAAGTACGAGAATCAGGAAACAATAACGTATGGCTTACCGAGCGTGGCAACATGTACGGATACAACAACCTTGCGGTAGATTTTCGCAACATTTCCGATATGAAACAATTCACTCCTACAGTTCTCATGGATTGTACGCACTCGGTACAACGCCCCGGAGCTGCTGGAGGAAAGACCGGAGGAGATAGAACTTTTGTTCCGGCAATGGCATTTGCAGCCAAAGCATTCGGAGCTACCGGTTACTTTTTCGAAATTCACCCTGACCCAGAAAAAGCAAAAAGTGATGGACCAAATATGCTCTTTCTGAAAGCTTTCGAGAGCGTGGTCGCATCACTTCTTTAATCCTAATTTCTTAGGCTTTTTATTTGCTTATAATTCCTTTTCTCTATGATGAGTTAAGACTATATCTCTGTACGATTTCAATACGTTCATTGAGTATGAAACAATTTGTTTTGTTTCATGCAATATTTGCAAATAGAGCAAACTGTTTCGCGTATTGGTTACGGCGGCTTTAGCACGCTTTATTTGGCATCGGCGAATAGCATCAATAAAGGCGAACATGTCTGTTTGTTCCGTAATGAAACGATTCATTTTTTCGAAGTCACCAGACTCAGCAATGGTAAGTAATTCAGCTATATATGCTTTCAAACGCACTGATATTTCTTGCAATTCTTTCTTTTGTTCATCCAACAATGGTTTGTGATTGTTGTCCATATGTTCAAACACCGGAAGCACAATGAGAGTTGAAGAGCGAGCAATTTCGCGAAGGTAATCGGCGAGTTGCACATAACTAAGACTCGCTTCAATTGATTCGTCTCCTGCCGATTTGATAGTGATACTTACGGTATCCTTCATTTGTTTTGCAAACGTATCAAGCTTAATTGTCTTAGTACGCGTTTTCTTCATATCCTGAATACTATACTCGCCAAAGGCATCCGCCATTTGTTTACAAATAGACACTGCATCGTTTAAGATTATAGTACTGTTTCGCATAGAACGTTCTTCAAGAGATTGTGTACGTGCTTCACGCAAATCAGCTTTATGTTGTTCTTCGTCGTGACTCTTTTTACGTTTGTTAATTTTCGTTTTGATTAAGAGAAAAAAAACTAACGCTAACAAAGCCACCACCGCTAATTCTTCGCCTATATGTAAAAACATAACGCAGATAAACGACACGGTAAATGCGATAAACGCAGTAAGAAACCAACCGGCAATTACCGTCATAACTCCGGTAATTCTATACACTGCAGAATCACGTCCCCATGCGCCATCGGCAAGCGAAGTGGCCATACCTACGATGAAGGTAACGTATGTTGTAGAAAGGGGCAATTTGTGTGATGTTCCGAATGCGATAAGCATACTTGCTACTATCAAATTAATAGATGCACGAAGCAAATCGAAAGAAGCTCCATCATGAGAGGAACGTATAGTAGCTGTTTGCTCAAAACGACTATCAACAAAATCCTGAACACGTTGAGGAATGATTCCTGCCGTTTTTTCAGAAATACCTACAATAGAGCGAACCAAGACGCGGGCAAATTTTGACGAACCAAATTGCTCTTCTTCGCTTGATGCCTGACTACTCAAATTCAACGTGGTTTTGGTTACGGTACCTTTTCGTGCAAGCCATAAAGCAATGGTCATAAGTACACCAATTATAAACAAATATAGTAGCATATTGCTATCTTCCCCTGCTGTAGACAATCCAGTCATGTTGAGTGTATCATCACCTCCTCCCGCTAAAAAGAGTTGATAAGAAGATAAACCTGCCAATGGCACACCAGTGAAATTCACAAGATCATTTCCTGCAAATGCCAATGCCAATGCGAAGGTACCAGCGAGTACCACAAATTTCAAAACATCCATTTTGAATAGTTTCTTGCAAATTGCAATGAAGAACGTCCAAAAAGCGAAGCAACCAAGTAAAATTAACGAGGTGTTTTCCATCACAAAAGCCAAACCCTCAGGCGACAAAATAGTTGATTGTTTTAAGCCTTTTATAATAATAAAGTAAGAAATAATCGTAGTGGCAAGACCACCAAACAAACTGCCAAAACGCATCATTTGTTTTTTATAGTTAAACGTGAAAAGAAGTCTCGAAATCCATTGAACAATGAAACCAAATACAAACGCTACTATAATTGAAATTAAAATACCCGATATAATCGTCAATACGTTACCTGTATTGATGAAATCTGTTACTGATTCAGAGCTTCCTTCTCCGGAGTTCACATTGACTAATGCCATAGCAATGCTACCACCAAGTAATTCGAAAACTATTGAAACTGAGGTTGAAGTAGGAAGGCCGAGAGAGTTAAACGTATTAAATATAAGCACGTCAGAAACAACCACGCCCACAAATATCCACATAAGATCACGGAACGTAAACATACTGGGAACAAAAATGCCCGATCTTGCTATCTCCATCATACCTCCTGCCGACATTGCTCCAATAATAATTCCAACCGCGGCTACCGAGAGTATGACCATGAACGGAGCTACTTTTGAACCAATTGCAGGGCCAAGAAAATTTACAGCATCATTCCCAACAGCCAACATAATATCAAAGACTGCGAAAAGAAGAAGGATTACTACAAGTACAAAATAAATATCCATAATTTTATCAATAAAAAATTTCCGGTACAAAGAAATCATTAACATGTAAACAAAAAGTTTTGCGTACATTAACTTTTTGTTAATTTTATATCAAATTAAATTTCAATGAGATACCAAACAATTCCGGCAAAATTATTTTTAAAAAATAGAGAAAAAATTCTCTCAAAGCTACCTTCTAATAGTTCGGCAGTAGTCTTTTCAAATTCACAAATGCCTCGCAATGGCGACTTGTTTTATCCGTACAGGCAAAACTCCGATTTTTTTTACCTCACAGGAATTGACCAAGAAAAGTCCATTCTCATTCTCACAAACCAAACTAATTGGGTAAACAAAACATATTTGTTTATTCTAAATCCTCGCCCGGAAATAGAACAATGGGAAGGGCGAAAACTTAGAAAAGCGGAAGCCATGCAGATATCAGGAATTGATGTTGTGGAGTATGTTGAAGAATTTGAATCAATTTGGAATAGCCTTGCCAAAAAGAGCGATCACGTTTTTTATAATGTAAACACCAACCCACGATTAAAAACCGAAATACACCTTCCCGACCAAATTTTCGGAGAAGAAATTACTTCGAAATATCCAGACAAAGATGTGCAATGCCTTGCTCCTATACTTTCGCAATGCCGAATGGTTAAAGAATCAGAAGAAATAGCACTCATTAAACAAGCTTGCAACATTACAAAAGAAGCTTTTCTTGAAATACTTCCACGAATTCATGCAGGTATGTATGAATATGAAATAGAGGCTATTATGACAGATTGTTTTATCCGTAATGGTGCCGGAGGACATGCTTTTGAACCAATTATTTCAAACGGACGAAACACGTGTTACTTACATTACAATAAAAATGACAGACAACTAGTTGACGGGAATCTTATTCTAATGGATTTTGGTTCCGAGTATGCCAATTATGCTAGTGATTGTACTCGATCGATGCCGGTAAGCAAGCGTTTTACTAGAAGACAAAAAGAAGTGTACAACGCAGTACACCGAGTATTTAAAGAAATACGTGCTAAAATTGTTCCGGATACCACTATTGCTGAATATCAACAATACACTTGCCTACTTATCCAAGAAGAGCTATTACGCCTTGGGCTATTGACTAAAGAAATGATTGAAGATCAAAATGATACTCCAGCATACTTCAAGTATTTTATGCATGGTGTTTCACATTTCATTGGACTTGATACGCACGATGTTGGAGATAAAAAAGATGTATTGCAAGCAGGCATGGTGGTGAGCTGCGAACCAGGACTTTATATTTTTGAAGAAAATATTGGTATAAGACTGGAAGACACAATACTTGTAACTCCTACCGGAAGTAAAGATTTAATGGAAAGTATTCCAATGGATTGCGAAGAAATTGAGGAACTAATTAATCAATAGACTATAAATTCTTAAAGCGTTTTTTGAAGTCATCTCGGAACGTAAGACCAATAGGAACCTCTTTATCTGCAATCACTAGACTTCGACCTTTTGCAGACTGAATCTTGTCAAGAGCCACAATATATGATTTATGAACTCGCACAAATCTGTCTTTTGGTAATTTCTCTAAAATACCCTTAATGTTCATCAACGTAATGATTTTCTTTTCGGGCAAGACAATCTTTACATAATCTTTCAGACCTTCTACATATTGAATGTCGGAAAATTTAATTTTTACATCTTGATAATCAGCACGAACAAACATATAATCTTCATCATCATTTGAAGCATTTTGTTGTAATTCAATGATAGTCTTAACTTTTTCTACAGCTTTATCGAAGCGTTCAGGAGAAATCGGTTTCAATAAATAATCAATAGCACTGACCTCATAGCCTTCTAAGGCGTAGTCTTCATAGGCTGTTGTAAAAACTATCAAAGGATGATTTTCCAAAGATTTCACCAAATTCATTCCTGAAACATCAGGCATTTGGATATCAAGAAACATAACATCTATAGTTTGAGATTCTAGAATATTCAAGGCCTCGCGTGCATTTTTGCAAATGCCAACTAACTGTAAATCAGGATTGTTCGTGACATACATTTCAAGAACATCTCGAGCCAACTGCTCATCATCAACAATAATACAACGCATCATAATTGTAGTTTTAATAAAACTTCGTACTCATTTTCTCTGTCAAATATATTCAATGAATGTTTTGACCCATACAATAAATTCAAACGAGTTTGAACATTCTCAACACCTATTCCATGTGTTTTATCTCGCTGATTTTCAAAATGCTTAGTATTTAATATTCTAAAATAAACTTCTTTTTCCGAGATTACTATATACAGTGTAATAGTAACTACTCCCTCTGCATTTGCACCATGTTTAAAAGCATTTTCCACAAAAGGGACTAAAATCATAGGTGCAATTTTTGCTTCCGGATTATTATTTTCTACAACAAACTCAACACTACTTTCAGGCGAAAGACGAAGTTTTTGTAACTTTATGTAATCATTCAAATAATCTATTTCTTTTTGCACATTCACAGAATTCTTTTCACTATCATAGGTTACATAACGTAACAAATCGGAGACTGTAAGTATTACTTTAGGTAACTCTTCTGATTTCTTTAGTGATAAAGAATATATACTATTTAAGGCATTAAATAAAAAATGAGGGCTCAATTGCCATTTTAGCAATTGCAAATTTGATATTGCTTGCTGTTTTTCCAACTCACGCAAACGCCGCTCACGTTCTACATTTCGCAACGATATACTATAAATTGCACTTGCCGTAATTGTTATTAAAAACGATGTCCATTTATGAGAAGGTGGCATGAGTAATGAATGGTTTTTATGGAATCGCGGACGAGGTGCATCGGGAGAGTTTTCGCGCAAATAATCAATAAAGGAAAGATGAACAGGTTCGAGTATTTTTATGGAGAGCACAAAAAAGAATGCCAGTAAAATCAATGACAAAGAGTAATAGAAATACTTTTTTTCATAGAAAAAATATGGTAATGAAAGAAATACATGGGCGTAAAAAATAACAATCGTAGGAATTATTAATATGACCTCATATCCCAATGATTTTAGCGAAAATGGTACTGCAAAGAGAATCTGTGGCATAAATACCAAAACCAACCATGTACAGAGATGGGTTACTATTTTTTTTAGATTTACAGACATTTCTCAATATTCAAAACTTCTCAAATATAGAAGATTTCTGAATTCTTGAGATATAAAATAGACTAAATCGTAGAATACATCGATTCATACGCATCTACCAAATCTTTCCACTCTTGTGGTACAGGTGACGGTTTTCCGTAAAGTAAGCTTACAAAAGTTGTTACATTAAACGATACAAGTTCCTCACCGTCAGCAGTTTGACGGAACAATCCTTGCAACATATCAAAGCTTGAATTTCCCCACCGAATAATGGTTGACTTTACAGATAGAACGTCTTTTTGAAACACCTCACGCACATACGACGTATTTGCTTGCGCTATTATAACATTTCTGCCCTCGCCAAAAGTATGTAAAACCCCCTCCAGATACCCTGTGCGCCCCATATCGTAGTAGGCATGATACACGCCGTTGTTTACATGTCCGTGTGAATCAATATCATTGTATCTAATTTGTATAGGCATCTCATAACGAAATTGCCATTGTCTTACTTCATCTCGTGTCATTTTTATTTTCTGATTATAGTAATTTGACCATTGTTCATTAACTTGATAATTTGTGAAGGTTTTGCTTTTTTCAAATCTCCTTGACGATAGTTTACTACATAATCTACCTGGTTAATTATCTTACTATCAATATCTTGGAAGAATTCTGCAGTTGGTTCACCATGAATATTTGCAGAGGTTGAAACGATTGGGCGACGGAATTGTTGAATTAATTCATCGGTAAAAGCTTCATTTGTTACGCGAATACCAATACTACCATCGGCAGCGACAAGATTTTCAGGAAGATTTCGAGCTTTCTCAAAAATGATAGTCAAAGGTGACGTTGCACAATCAATTAAATCATTGGCTACTTGTGGCATATCTACTACATATCGTTCAAGCATTGCTACAGAATTTACCAACACAAGTAAAGGGATACTACCTTCGCGATTTTTAACCTTAAAAACCCTTGAAACCGCATCAGCATTGGTTGCGTCGCATCCTATTCCCCACACAGTATCGGTCGGATACAAAATGGTTCCGCCTTGTTTCAATACTTCACAACAATGTTTAATATCTTCTTTCATTTTATTTATAAATGAGTGTATATATATTATCTGGAGACAAAATTTTCTTTGCCACCATTTTTATTATATCATTGTCAATCTCCTCAACCTTATTCGTAATTTCTTGAAATGTATCAATATGATTGAACCACCAAAAAGATTTTGCATTATTGAGCATTAATGACATATAACTATCCTCTGAAACTGCAATTTGTCCTAACATTTGTTTTTTGTATTCCGACAAATTTTGTTCGGGCAACCCTTCATTAATAATTTTAGCGAAAAGTTCTTCAATAATATGTCGGCACGAATCTATCTTAGAAAAATCGGTTCCAAAATAAACCGAGAATAAACCGATATCGGAATATGATGAATAATTGGCTTCTATATTATAGGTAAGTCCACGTTCTTCACGTAAGGCTAAATTAAGCAAAGCATTAAATGAAGTTCCTCCGAGAATATTCGCAAGCATTGCTGTGGGCAATCGTAACGGATCAAAAATAGATGGAGCATACGAACCAAGGATACAATGTGCTTGATGAGTATGTTTGTTTCGCATTGTAACTGGTTCAACTTTTTGCAATGAAACAGGAATCGTTTCTATTTTTTCAAACGATTTCTCAGATTCCTTTCCAAAATATTTTCTTGCAAGTTCCAATATAACTTCAAGATTTTTTTCACAGCCAACATATGACAACACCAATTGAGAAGGACGATACAAATGATTGTACGCCTTTAAAACATTTTCACGAGTTGTTTTGATCACTGATTTTTTTGTTCCCAGAATATTTTTCGACAATGAATTGCCAGCAAACATAATTTCTTCGAACTCATCGTAAATTTTTTCGCTGGGTACATCCTCGTACGATTCAATTTCGTCAACGACCACTGTTTTCTCTTTCTGTAATTCAGCATCCGGAAATGTTGATTCAAAAAACAATTCACTCAGGGTAGCAAAAGCACGTTCAACATACTCATTGGATATCGCTACCTGAAAACAAGTTTCTTCCTTTGATGTATATGCATTCATATCACCTCCAACCGACTCTATACTATCCATAATTTCTCGGTAGGTATGATTTTTTGTCCCCTTAAAAATAGCATGTTCAATCAAATGCGAAACGCCAGACGTTTTTTCATCATGTCGAGAACCAGAAGCAACAAACAAGCCAACGTACGCACAAAATGATGGAGCAGATGAAAGCACAACTTTCACTCCGTTGTCTAATGTTTCTACTATTTCTTTTTTAAAGTTTTCCACGTGGAAAGTTTTTAAAATAAATACTAAACTAAAAATGTTTCCACGTGGAAACATTTTTAGTTTTTAACGTCGAAGATATACTAAAAGTACATTTATGTCGGATGGGGAAATTCCACTGATTCGTGATGCCTGCCCAATTGTCTCAGGATTTACCTCTGATAGTTTTTGCCGAGCTTCTGTTGACAAAGACCCTATTTCATTATACGGGATTTTGTCTTTTATCTTAATATAGTCGAGTCGAGAAATTTTTTCTGCTATTGCTCGTTCTTTTGAAATATAACCAGAGTACTTTATGTTTATGTTGACAGATTCTTGTATGGTTTTCCAATCAACATCATCGGTTGTAACAAAGTTTGATGAATCGAGTGAGAAGTTCTCAACCAAAACATCAGGACGAGCAATCAAGGCACTCAACTTCATAGTTTCGTGTATTGGCATACTTCCACATTTTTCCAAAATCGGATTTGCTTCCTTTACTGTCATACGTTTTTCCGAAACATATTTTTTCAGTTTTTTTGTTGCCTCCATCTTGTTTTCAAATGCACGTTTGCGTGCTTCATCTACCAAGCCGAGTTCCATTCCCTTCGGAGTTAATCGTTCATCTGCATCATCTTGACGCAACAAAATTCTAAATTCAGCGCGCGATGTAAACATTCGATATGGTTCGTTAACTCCTTTGGTAATTAAATCATCAATTAAAACGCCTATATATGCTTCGTCACGATGAAGAACAAATGATTCTTTTTCGGCACACTTCAAATGCGCATTAATTCCTGAAATCAAACCTTGAGCTCCGGCTTCTTCATAACCGGTGGTTCCATTAATTTGCCCTGCAAAAAATAAATTTTCAACCAACTTCGTTTCAAGCGTTGCATTGAGTTGTGTTGGAGAAAAATAATCATATTCAATTGCATATCCTGGTCTGAAAATTTTGCAATTCTCCAAACCTGGTATCATTTTCAATGCCTTATATTGTACATCGGCCGGAAGTGATGACGAAAAACCATTTACATAATATTCGCACGTTGAAACTCCCTCTGGTTCCAAAAATAATTGATGTTTATCTTTATCGGCAAACGTTACCAATTTTGTTTCAATACTTGGACAATATCGTGGGCCTATACTTTTTATGGTTCCATTATACATTGGAGAATCTGCAAAACCTAAACGAAGAGCATCGTGAACTTCAGAATTCGTATAGGTAATCCAACAACTCATTTGTGGTAACATTTTCGTTTTACGAGGCATAAATGAAAATTGACCAACTACATCATCGCCTTTTTGTTCTCGACATTTTGAAAAATCAATAGTTCGACCATCTATTCTCGCAGGAGTTCCGGTTTTCATTCGTCCTGTCTCAAATCCAAAATCTCGAATTTGGTCTGACAAACGATATGAAGCCGACTCTCCTAATCTACCTCCTTCTACTTGTGAACGACCAATATGCATCAACCCATTAAGGAATGTTCCATTTGTTAAAATCACTGTTTTCGATTTTATGGAAATCCCCCACACCGTTTTTACACCAACTACTTTGTTGTTCTCTAAAAGTAACTCGCTTACCGCATCTTGCCAAAAATCAAGAAGTGGGATTGACTCTAATTCTTCTCGCCAAAATGCAACGAAAAGTGATCTATCAGCCTGCGAACGCGGACTCCACATTGCAGGACCCTTCGATTTATTGAGCATGCGAAATTGAATAGATGAAGCGTCAGTTATTTTTCCCATTGAACCGCCTAATGCATCTATCTCTCTCACTATCTGACCTTTAGCTATTCCACCAATAGCTGGATTGCACGACATTGATGCCATCTTTGTCATATCCATGGTAATCAACAACGTACGTGATCCCAATCGGGCAGCAGCGGCAGCAGCTTCACAGCCTGCATGACCGGCTCCCACTACAATTACATCATATTCTTGTAACATATTCTATATTACCAAACGCAAATAATAATTCTCTTTTTGAACCATTGCTTCCTTGTCCTCGGGGGTTTTGTCTTTGTACCCAACAAGATGCAAAACGCTATGAAGCAATATTCTATAGCATTCATTCAACTTGGTTACACCATTTTGAATGGCATTATCTTCAATTCTATCAATACTCAAAAAGACATCCGAAGCGATTACATCTTCCGAATAATCGAAAGTAATAACATCGGTATAATAATCATGTTTTAAATAATCTTGATTTATTCCCAAAACATAATTATCAGAACCGGCTATAAAATTTATGTATTCTATTTTCTTTTTTGACTCATTTTGCACAATTAATTGCACTACTGAGCGGAAAGAGGTTTTTCTCAATCCTGAAGGAAATTTGGCGTCTTCGTGAAAAAAGTTTATTTGCATCTATTAAAATTGAATTTTTTGTTAAGCTAAACGTCTAAGTGTCACAAAACTAATTATTTTCGTCAAGATTGATAATGTAATCGGAAAATATTTTCTGATAATTAGATTTTAGCTTCAAAGAATTTTCTTGTAATACGTCATCATACTGCGTTTTTGCTTTTTCGGAATGCTTGAATTGTTTTTTTGCAGTTTCCGATGGATTTTCTTTCGCCGTTTTTGATTCACGTTCTTTATCCATATCGCGCTCATTTTTAGCATTCTCTGCTTCAAGTAAACGAGTGAGTATTTGCTCCTGACGAAGCATTGTTTGCGGTGTTATATTTTGATTTATGATGTCTCGCTCGGTTTGGTCCATAAGTCGCTGAATGTCTTTAAGTTGCTGGGCTCCTTCGGGCGAAAGCTCACCATCTTTCATCATGGAGTTTCCAAGTTGTTTGAGCATTTGCTCTTTCATAAGCATTTCGCTCAGTTGCTTTTGCATGCTTTGCGAAGGAATTGTGCCATTTTTCATCTGCTCCATCATTTGCTGCATCTGCTGTTTGAGCGATTGTTGCATCTGTTTCATTTGCTGAAACGAAGGCTTTGCACCCTTGCCACTTTGCTTAGGATTCTGACACTGTTGCTGCCCGGACATTTGCTGCGCTGCAGATTTTTGCATGGATTCAAGCACTTCAGATAGTAACAACGAAAGGTTGTTGGCCGAAGTCATGATGTATTGTTGATTTATTTTTGCAAGGCTTTTTTGTTGTTGTTCAAGATTGTCTATAACGGTAGCTCCATTTTTGTAAATGTTAAATACCTCATTGTTAATCGGTTGTGAAATTTGTGGTACCCGAAGACTCAATGCGTACAATGAGTCTTTAATTATTTTAAAATTTTCTTGCAAGGCATTTTGTTGATCGGCAATTGCAGCATAATTTGGATCAACAAAAGTTAACTTACCTGTTTTCGTAAGTAATTCTTCTTGATTGAAGGAGAACGTTAACAAATTCTCCATAATCTGACGCAAGTTTGCCATATCCTCCATATTCTGCTTAGACATCTGCTGTTGCATCATTTGACTCATAGACTGTGCAAGTTGCTCGGTTTGGTCAGACGCATCTTTCATTGATTTTGAAGATTTGTTTTGCTGTTTTTGCGACTGCTCCGATTTGCTTTGCTGCATAGATTGCTGAATATCATTGAATTGCTTATCAAAATTTTGCAAATCAAACTTCTGCTGCAACTCTTCATTTTTCTGCATTGCATCGTCGTACGACTTTTTTACCGACTCCAATTCTTTGGAAACATTGTCAATTTTTTGCTGCAATTCCTCGCTATTCTTGCCATTGCGCAACTCTTCGGAAAGTTTTTGTTGCTCTTCTGCCAATTCCTGCAAGCGATCGCCAAGATTTGTAACTTGTTCCTCCACGTCCATACGCTTCAGCAATTCTAAATCACGATCGAGTTGCTTTGCCAGCTCTTCGTATGACATTTTCATTTGATCAGATTTCTTCAAAAACTCGTCTTTATTGAATTGGTCCATCATGGAATTGAATTCGTCCATCATTTTTTTCAACTCTTCATCCATTAAATTGTTGAGCAAATCTTCAATTTCTTGCTGCTTTTTCAACAATTCTTCATCTTGCTCAGACAGTTTTTGTTGCAAATTATTTTTCTGTTGGAGCGATTGCTGTAGCTGCTCAACATGCTGCTTAATTTGTTCCTGCTTTTGCTGCATTTCATCAAGCAATTGTTTGCGTTCCCAGTCAGATATATTTTCGTTAAGCAATTTTTGTTTGAGTTTATCTAAATCTTTCATCAACTCTTGCGCTACCGACGATGATTGCTCAAACGACGACTGAATTTGCTCAGAATATTGCTCTTGCATTTGCTCCAACTCTTTTTGCGTTGGAATTACAACATCATATTTTGTGGTTTTTGCAGATTTCTTACCGTTAATTGCATCATTATCAAATACTTCGAAATAGTACTGAATAGAAGAACCTTCTACAAATTGTGAAAAATCAAACATGTAGAAAAACTGCTGGCACGGGTTTGCCGGAGCATATTCCAAAGGAATTCGCACAGCTTCGTTCTCTTTGTCTTTTGGGAAATACACAAATTCGAGCGACGAAAAACCATAATCATCTTGAATTTCGCCTCGGAAATAATACGTAAAAAATTGCGTACTATCCTGTCGTTGTTCTACTTGAATGGCCGGACGCAAATCGGGAATTACGGTAAATGTATAATTAATAATTGCAATAGAATCAAGTGATTCATTTTTTCCAATCAATGAAAACTGAGTGGTTTTTGCAATGGTTTGGTTCAGTATAAAATTGCCATCTTTCTTTGTAAAACAGAGTTTTTTACCTTTCGAGACGAAAAACAACGAATCGGCATCGGCAGTTTCAACATGCCATGATATGTGCGACCCTGCAGGAAAGGTAATATCGCCAGTATTGGTGATTGTAGTATTTTCAAATTGAGTGTACGAAGGAGCTACTATATCGATTGAAAAATGAAGAACTTGCGGCAACGGAAGAACTTGCAGGGTATATGTTTGCGAAGAGTAATCGTCTGCTAAAAATGCGAAACGTAGAGAACTATTGCAACTACGGACAACGTACTCAAATGAAGATGCGGTTTTCTTCGTCATTAAGAAGGTATTTCCCGAAAGAGCAATCTCCACTCTATCAGGAATAAAAGAGCCTTCTATGTGCATTGAAATGGTAAAATCGCTGCCTTTTAGTACCGAAAGAGAGTCAGTATCAAGAATAAAAGTAAAAGGTGCCGGTTTTTCGAAAAATTCATTGTGTTTCACAATTCTTGTAGCACCATCAACGATAGCACGAGGAAATAATAACGAAATCAATATTATCGCTACAATAAGTCCAGCGGCGTATTTCCCATAACGCAGCAATTTTCTTAAATCAATTGCCGAAGCAAAAGGAATTGGTCGCAAAGCAGCCACTTTTTGATTGATGGCTGCGATTGCCAACTGATTTTCTTCCAAAGATGTATCATCAGACAATTCTAGTGCGTTAAGTAAAGTATCTTTTACTTCAGGGAAAAATTTTGTGATGATTTTTGCGGCTTCTTTGTATGATATTACGTTTCCAATACTATAGACGTGAAACAATGGAATAATAACATACACTACGAGCGCTACCAATGCGGCACAAAGCGAAAAGTAAAAAAGTACAGTTCGTATTTGAGGAGGGAAAAAAGCAAAATATTCAACAAAACTGAGCGATGCTACATAGAAAATAGCAATCAACACAAACAAAATGAGCCCTTTGATAAACTCATTCAAATAGTATTTATGAATAAATTCGTCTAACTCTCGAAGTATGATATGAATATGAGAATTATTCATAGGCACTTCTATTTAGAAAGCCATGACTCAGGATCCATTTTTTCCAGTTCCTTCCATATTTGAAGTTGCAAAACTGTTGAATTTGTTTCGGGATCGGTATAAATAGTGCCAATTGTATCTTTTGCTTTTACTTGCTGGCCGGCCTTAACGTTAACAGTAACCAGATTGTCATACACCGTATAATAGTTTCCGTGCTTGATAAGTACAGCGGTATTTCGGCCTGGTATAAGCACTATTTTTGATACTGTTCCATCAAATATTGCACGTGCTTTCGAACCTTTTGAAGTAGCTATTTCTATACCATTGCTTTCAACTTGAACATATTCCAATGTTGGGTGCTGGTGTGTTCCAAAATGTTCCGTAATTTTTCCTGTCTCAGTAGGCCATGGCAAACGACCTTTGTTTTCAGCAAAATTCTTTGAAACCAATCGTTCTTCAGGCGTCATTGTATTAACAGAAGCCGCGGTGCTCGTGGAAGTTCCAGCTGCTGCGTTTTTCTTTGCTCTAGCTGCCGCTGCTTTCTTTTTCGCCTCTATTTCTGCCTTAATTAAATTTTCAATTTGCTTATCAAGCTTTTTGGCAAGTGCTTGTTTTTCAATCAATTTCTTTTTTAACTGCTCTTGTTTCGCACTTAATTTTTTTATAGTTGCATCTTCTTGATACTTGTCTTGCTCTAGTTTTCGAGCTTCTGATTGTTTTTCACCAACCAAACTTTTCTTCTGACCTAACAATCTTTTCAAATCACTTTTGCGAACATTCAAACTATCTTGAAGCGACTTAATTCGTTCTGCTTGCAAAATCATGTAATCAGAATAGTATTGCAAATATTTTATGCGATTATATGCTTGATTGAAATCGTCGGCTGAAAGTATAAAAATCAATTGGTCATATTGCGTATTCACTTTGTACAAAACAAACAACGTTTGATTATAATCAGCTTTAACTTGTTCTAATTGAGAGATTAATGTGTGAATTTGTGCGTTTGTTGCGTGCACATCTGATTCGATATATTCTATTTGTTGTTGTAAAGAATTTACATAGTTTTTCCGCTCTTTAATTTGCTGACTTAAAAGTGTAGCACGCTCTATAGAAACAGATTTGCTTTTTTCGGTTTCTTTCAAAAGTCTGCTGGTACGTGCTATCTCTTTTTTTGCTTTTGCAGCTTCAGCTTTTACTTGCGAAATAGATTTTTTCTTCTGAGAATATCCTTCAGCAGAAAAGAGAAGCAAACAACCAAGTACTATGAAAAACCACTTTTTCATTAAAAATTACCTTTTATATCTAATTTTTTGTATTTCTCACTTTTAGGAAATGGGAACGACAAATCTTCATTGAATTTTACTCTTGAATAATCAATATTGACATCTATATTGACCAATAATTTCCATTTCACAGAGATATTCGTAGGAAATACTATAGAATCAAAAACTTCAAAATCGTCATAGTATAATTTAACCTTTTCTTTTTCAGAATCAACTTTCTCTACAACTTTAACTTCTGTAATACGGAAATGTTCGTTTTTAATATTCCAAATTTGTTCTTTTTGTATATCATTATCCTTTTTTAAATTTTTAGGTAACGAACGAGTAATGATTATTTTGTTATTTTTCTTGTTCACCTTACACGTTGAAAATAATGCCATGGTATCTTGAATAGGTTCTGTAGTGTAAAACAGCATTTCGTTGAGCAACAATGATTGCAAAGTTTTAAAAACCGGAAAACCCCACAAGTTTGACAAAGAATCAAGCGAAATAGCACTCGCATTCTTTTGAATTTTTGAATACAATTTTACACTATCGGAAGTTATAAGACAACGCACCACCTCTAATCCAACAGGTGCTATTGAAATCCAAATGGCACTATCTTTTTTGATGCGCATGTTTCCTTTGATTTGTGGCAAGGATTTGAGATTTTTTGATGTTATCGCAAATTTCAAAGAAACAGTTTCGTAATCGCCATAGCCTTTACAAATGTTTTTATATATTTCATTGATTTCCATTGCATTACTATCTTTATTCGAAACAATTTTTTTAGATGAATGGCACGAAGTAAACGCTATCAATATAATCGTTATGTAAAGAATACTTTTTTTCATACGCTCCGCAAAATTATTGATTTTTGCCTAGTTTTTCATACAAATATTTTGAAAACCTTATATAATCCTGATTATTAGGATTATACTTTAGTGCTTTCTTAATATTTCTTTCTGATTCTGAATAATTATTTTTTGCTTCATAAATCTGCGCCAATTCATAAAACACCGCATGACTTTTTGGCTTAATTTTTAAACAATCGTAATACAACGCCAACGCTTGTTCATAGTTCATTCTGTTTTTTTCAAGATTTGCTTGCACAAACCATTCTTCAAACTGTATCATTTGCACATCGTATGCCACCGAATCATTATATGTTTTCAGTTTTTTTTGTGCAAAACATTGATTTGAAAATACTCCAAATACTATCAAGAAAAAAACGATATGTACCCCACGTTTTTTGAACATTTACAACTGATTGTAATCACCTACACTATATTCGTCAACTTTTTTCTCTATAGAAACAGAATTGCCAATCATAGAATTTGTCATTACTTCATTTTTCACAACTGTATTGTTTTGTACAATAGAATTTGAAATCACAGAATTTGAAATTTCAGTATTCTCACCTATTGAAACATACGGACCTACTACTGAATTGGTAATTTTTGCGCCATTGGCAATACAGCAAGGTTCAATTATTTTTGAATTTTCTAATGTTATATTTTCAGAGACATTATTTCCGTACGTTGCTAATAAACGTTGATTTGTCAAAACTGTAGCATTTTTATTTCCACAATCCAACCATTCGTTTACTTGACCGGTGTAGAATTTTTTACCTTTCTTCTTCATGTTTTCCAAAGCATCGGTCAACTGATATTCTGTTCCTCTAATTACATTATTATCAATTAAATACTGTAATTCAGCACGAAGATTTCTTCCATCTTTGAAATAGTAAATTCCTATGATTGCTAAATCAGAAATAAACTCTTTTGGTTTTTCAACAAACTCAGTAATTAAACCTTCTTCATTAAGTTTCACAACTCCAAAAGCCGAAGGATCTTCAACTTGTTTAACCCAAATAATTGCATCTTTAGAAGTATCAAGATTAAAATCGGCTACAAACAATGTGTCGGCAAATGCTACAATCACATTTCCTGAAAGAGTAGTAGAAGCACACAAAATAGCATGAGCTGTTCCTTTCGGTTCTTCTTGATAACAAATCTTTCCAATTGCTCCCAATGACGAAGCAATGTCTAAAAGCATTTTTTCAACTTCCTTTCCGAAACTTGGATGTATAATAAATGAAATTTCTTCAATATGTTGCATGCAAACTCTTGAAATATCTTCTACTAAACGTTTTACTATTGGTTTGCCTGCTACTGGAATTAAAGGTTTTGGAATTGATAAAGTATGTGGACGCATACGTTTTCCCATTCCAGCCATTGGAATTATTAATTTCATTTCTTACTAATTTTTTATATTATTTAACACCTGTATGTCCGAATCCTCCCTCGCCACGAACGGTTTCAGAAAGTTCTTTAACTTCAATTAATTCTGCTTTTGCGTATTCAGCAATTACCATTTGGCAAATGCGTTCTCCATCATTAATGGTAAATGTTTCATTCGAAAGATTTACCAAAATTACTTTAATTTCTCCACGATAATCAGCATCAATTGTGCCCGGAGAATTTAAAACGGTAATACCAAATTTAGCTGCTAAACCACTACGAGGTCTTATTTGTGCTTCATAACCTTCAGGTAATTCTATAAAAATTCCTGTTGGAACCATAGCACGTTGCATTGGTGCTAATACAATTGGCTCATCTATATTTGCTCGCAAATCCATTCCTGCTGAATAAGCCGTAGAATAAGCAGGGAGTGCGTGTTTTGATTTATTTACGATATATACTTTCATTGTATTTTATTTTACCGGAAAAGTATTACTATTTTTTTAATTAAAGATTTATTGCTGTCAATTTTAATAAACCATTTTTTCGTATATCATTATATAATTTTAATTTAATTAATTTTTAAAAAAAGAATGATGATGATGATGTACTGTTAATTTGTTGCTAATTTTTTTTGAATTTCTTGTTGTAAACACAATTTCTATTTTAATACCAAGATATCAACAAGTTTTTAATTATTTAACTCTATAAAAATCAATAGCAATATAGTTTTATTAACATTCTTCACATTTTTAACTTCACTACAATTAGTTAATTTTTTTCTTTCAAAAAGGTGTTAGTTTGGATGTTTAAAAAAAGTAAACCAAAATCAAAACTTTTTTTGTTAAAATAACTTTTTTGCTTACGGTACGATTTTTTAAAAATTCCAAATTTTTTATTCAAAAATAATGGGAATTTTTCCCACGAGTTTTTCACCGTTATTAACAGAATTTAACAAATTAGTTAACAAAAGAAACTTTTTCTTTCTTCATTAACCTATATTCATTACCACAGGTAATAGCTATAAAAATGAGTATTAGTAAGGCTTTTACGCTATATGAAATTACTACAGAATCTATTGAAATCAGGTTATTGATAAAGTAAAGAACAAAAGCTATAGCAAAATAACAAGCAAGTGTTCCTATTTTGTATGGTATACCATAATATTTCTGACAAAGAACGTACGACAATACCGACATTAACACATAACATGCAAGTGTAGCCCAAGCGCAGGCAACATAGCCATATGTAGGCACAAATGCCATGTTAATTCCTAATGTAATAACAGCACCGGCGCCGGTTATCCATATTCCAATTCTGGTTTTGTTAGCAACTTTGTACCAGAATGAAAGATTGAACACCACTCCCAAGAATATGTTTGCCATTAAAAGAATAGGAACTACGTTCAAACCATCGTGAAAGTCTTTGCCAATAAAGTGTTTAAAAAAATCTATATAAAACATGATTCCTAAAAAAACTATAAGAGTAAACACCGTGTAGTAGTTCATAATTTTCGCATATGTTTGTCGCGAATCGGTGGCTTTCATGCGTGAGAAAAACAATGGTTCGGCCGCAAAACGAAATGCTTGGTTAAACAATGAAATTATCATTGCTAATTTATAATTGGCACCGTACACGCCCACTTGCGACAATATATATTGTGACGCATCGACACCGTCGGGAATGGTCAGAAAATAACGAAGAGAAATACGGTCGTACACTTCATTGATACTACCGGCAAGCCCCGAAACGAGCAAAGGCCACGAGTATGAAAGTATTCGTTTGAGCAGAGCAAAATCAAATCCGTTGCGCGATTTGAAAATGTCGGGTAAAAGGAGCAACAACGTCAAAATACTTGCTACCAAGTTTGAAATGAAAATAGAGGCAACGTTCGGTGTTGAGAAGTTTTCTACTAACCATTGGTTTGAACTTGTTTGTACCATTTTTGGCAATACTATAATAAGTAACAAATTCAATCCAATGTTTACACATATATTAATAAGTTTGATTGTGGCAAATTTTACTGCTTTGTTTTCGTGACGTAATTTTGCAAACGGCACGCTGGTAAAGGCATCAATCCCAATAATGATAGCAATTATCATAATAAAATCTTGATGTTGCCCGTAGCCTATCACGTTTGAAATTGGCGAAAGAAAGAGCAAAACTAAACCAACAAACACAAACGATGAGGTAAAAAGACTCGTTATAATGGTGGAAAATACCTTTGGCTCATCTTCTTTGTCTTGCATAAAACGGAAAAATCCTGTTTCCATTCCGTAGGTGAGGAAAATCATGAGGAAAACAGTGTAACTATACAATTCGGTAACAACACCATACTCTGCTTGTGAAAAACAACGCGTGTAAAGTGGCACAAGCATAAAGTTGAGAAAACGCCCAATAATAGTACTCATGCCATAAATAGCAGTTTGACCTACAAGTTTTTTAAGTAATCCCATAACTAAATATTTTAGGCAAAGGTAGTTGAAATATGAAATGGCAAAAAAATGACGGAAAAAAGTTTTCTCCTTCCATATATAAAAATTGTAAAATTTATAGGTAATTAATTGCATTTTTTTCTTTTCCACACATTCCGTTTCAATTATTTATACCTTTGTACACGTAAAAAACACAGATTATGAAGTACAATGTTACCGATACCCGCAAGGTGACTACTCATCGCTTTAAAGAGATGAAAGGACGCGGTGAAAAGATATCAATGCTTACTGCGTACGATTTTACAATGGCACGTTTGGTTGACAAAGCCGGAGTAGATAGTATTTTGGTTGGCGACTCTGCGTCAAACGTCATGGCTGGAAACATTACCACATTACCTATCACTATTGATCAAATGATTTACCATGCTCGTTCAGTTACACGAGCTGTAGAGCGTGCGTTGGTTATATGCGATATGCCTTTTGGTACTTATCAGGTTAATGCAACAGAAGGAGTAAAAAATGCCATTCGAGTTATGCAAGAAACGGGGTGTGATGCGCTCAAACTGGAAGGTGGCGTAGAAATAGTAGAAACTGTTAAAAAAATTATAGATTCCGGTATACCTGTGTGTGGCCATTTAGGACTTACACCGCAGTCTATCAATAAATTTGGAACATACGTGGTGCGTGCTACCGACGAAGCCGAAGCGGCAAAACTTGTGTCAGATGCACACGTACTTGAAGAAGCCGGTTGTTTTGCCATTGTGTTGGAAAAAATTCCAGCCATTCTTGCCACTTGCGTTTCCAAAGAATTGTCAATACCAACCATAGGAATAGGTGGCGGTGGCGGAACTGATGGGCAAGTGCTTGTAGTGAGCGATATGCTTGGTATGTCAACTATGAAAATGCCACGGTTTGTACGTAAATACGCACATCTTGGTACTACAATTACCAAATCGGTAAACAATTATGTAGCCGATGTGAAATCGGGAGATTTTCCTAACGAAAATGAGCAATACTAATGGATTTTCCTGTTCTCTATGAAGATAACCACTTGCTTGTGGTAAATAAGCCTAACAATATGCTTGTACAGACCGACAATACGGGCGATATGGCACTTGAAGATTTGGCAAAACAGTATATTAAAATTAAATATAAAAAACCCGGAGCAGTATTTCTTAATGCCGTGCATCGCATTGACCGTCCGGTGAGTGGAGTTGTGATTTTTGCCCGCACCAGCAAGGCATTGGCGCGACTCAATGAACAATTTCGTTCAAAAGAAATCAAGAAAAAATATTGGGTGATTGTAAAAAATCGTCCACCAAAGGAATCAGATACGTTGATTGATTTTATTCGTCGCAATCCAAAAACGAATAAATCATTCGTTTGTAAAAAAGACGCGCAAGACGCCAAGGAAGCACGTTTGTCATACAAACTCCTTGCATCGTCTGATAATTATCATTTGCTTGAAATAGACCTTCATACTGGTCGTCATCATCAAATTCGTTGCCAATTGGCAAACATTGATTGTGCGATAAAAGGTGACTTAAAATATGGAGCTCCGCGAAGCAACAAAGATGGAGGAATTTCGCTCCATGCACGTTCTGTAGAATTTTTTCATCCTATTACAAAGGAGACCATATCAGTCGTGGCTCCTCTGCCTGATGATAACTTGTGGAAAGATTTTGAGAAAATGCTCTAATAAATAAACTATCAATAGTAATTTTGAAAGCGTCAATATTATATATAACATTCTGCGTCAAATGAAAAGAACTGTCTTCTCTTTTTTACTATTTTGTTGCATCAGCACACTTACGTTCGCTCAAAATGCGAAAATGACGCGTAGTGAGTATATTACAAAATATGCAAAACTTGCGGTAAGCGAAATGCAACGAACAGGTATTCCGGCAAGTATAACATTAGCGCAAGCGTGTTTGGAATCGGATAATGGGAACAGCGAACTTTCCATAGCATCAAATAATCACTTCGGAATCAAGTGCCACAGCACATGGCAAGGCGAACGCTACTATCACGACGATGATGCCAAAGGTGAATGTTTTCGAGTATATGGTCAAGTGTATGATTCGTATGTAGACCATTCAAATTTTTTGAGAAATGGTCAACGCTATGCTTTTTTGTTTGAATTTGATAAAGGCGATTATGTTTCATGGGCGTACGGCCTTAAGCGTGCCGGTTATGCTACCAATCCCGATTATCCAAAATTACTCATAAAAATAATTGAAGACAATCAATTGCATACATACGACTCAATGTCGCCGAATATGTTTGTTAAGAAAACTCCTGCAGAGGAACAACAAACGAAGGTAGTGAAAGTTGAGGCTCCGGCGCCTACTATAGAGGCTCCAACGCCATGGACAAGCGAACCAATTGCCACCAAATATGACAAAAACGTGTACAAAAACAATGGTAAAAAGTTTGTAGTTCTTGATAAAGGTGAGACTATGTATACTCTTTCACGCAAATTTAGCATTCCAATGTGGAAATTGTATGACATGAACGACTTTAAAGCCGGACAAAATTTGCCTGAAGGAACTATGGTGTATATTGAATATAAATCATTGCGAGCGTCAAGCAAATACATGACGCATACCGTTCGTGAAGGTGAAACATTCTCTACTATAAGTCAGCTCTATGGAATGAGAGCAGTGCGGTTGGCAGGAATAAACAAATCCGATGTAGAAAACATATTAGAGGTTGGTTCAAATATTTATGTGAGGAAATATGTTTTTAACACAAAATAAGTTGAGAGAAAATTATATTTTTGTTGGGGGTAAAATACAGAACAATGTACGCAGATAAAAAAATTAAATCAGCATTAATTTCGGTCTATCACAAGGACGGCTTGGACAGCATCGTATTGAAGTTAAAAGAGTTAGGAATTACATTTTATTCAACAGGTGGAACACAGACCTTTTTGGAATCATTAGGTTGTAAAGTTACTGCTGTAGAATCTTTAACCACGTATCCGTCAATTCTTGGTGGACGGGTTAAAACGCTTCATCCAAAAATTTTTGGAGGAATTCTTGGTCGTCGTGAAAATCAAGGAGACCGTGAGCAAATGGCTCAATACGAAATCCCAGAAATTGATTTGGTTATAGTTGATTTATATCCATTTGAACAAACAGTAGCATCAGGTGCTGCTGAACAAGATATTATAGAAAAAATTGACATCGGTGGAATTTCTTTAATTCGTGCAGCAGCGAAGAATTTCAACGATGTAATAATTGTTGCATCAAAACAACAATATGCAAAACTTGACACCCTTTTGGCAGAAAAGAAAGGTGTAAGTTCAATCGAAGACCGTAAAAGTTTCGCATGCGATGCTTTCAATGTTTCTTCACACTACGATTCAGCAATCTTCAATTATTTCAACCAAGGAAACGAAGGTTCTGAAAAAATCAGTTTAACCAACGGAAAAGTGCTTCGCTATGGTGAAAATCCTCATCAAAAAGCAGTATTCTATCCGTTTGCTAATACCAACCTTGAACACACGTTGGCAAATTCACCTTGTTTGCAAGGAAAAGAAATTTCATACAACAACATGCTTGATGCCGATGCTGCATGGAAATCAGCGAGTGATGCATACAATGCAGTAACAAACATCAAAAATAAGGTGGCTGTTTCTGTTGTAAAACACTTGAATCCATGCGGACTTGCAGTTGCCGAAACTCCAATGAAAGCTTTGGAATTGGCTTGGGCAGGCGATCCTGTAAGTGCATACGGAGGCATTGTATGCTTTACGTGTGAAGTTGATGCTGAATTGGCAAACTGGTTTACAGGTAAATTCATTGAAATTATGATAGCTCCTTCATACACTGAGGAAGCAAAAGAAATTTTAGCGCAAAAGAAAAATTTGCGTGTATTGGTAACACCAATAAAGCCAGCAGTAACAGGCGAAAAATTGTATCGTTCGGTAAACGGCGGTTTACTTGTGCAAGATGAAGACGAAGGCATGGACATGGAATACAAACCAATGACCAACAAACAATTTACCGAAAAACAAATTGACCTTGCAAAATTCGGAACACAAGCATGTAAATATCTCAAGAGCAACTCAATGGCTATTGTTTCTCAATATGCCGATGGTTCATATTGGTTAACCGGCGCAGGCATGGGCCAACCAAACAGAATTGACAGTTTACAACGTTTGTCAATTCCTCGTTTCAATATGAAAAAAGGATGTGTATTGGAAGAATCAGTTTTGATTTCCGATGCATTTTTCCCATTCAAAGACAGTGTAGAAGTATGCAACGAATGTGGCATTAAATACATTGTTCAGCCGGGCGGTAGCATTCGTGATGCCGAAGTAATTGATGCATGCAACGAATTCGGTATAGCAATGGTGTTTACCGGAGTAAGACATTTTAAACATTAAAAAACAGATACCCATGGAATTATTTTCATTTCTCTCACAAGAAATTGCAATAGACTTAGGGACAGCAAATACTATCATCATACAAAACGACAAAGTCGTAGTAGATGAACCAAGTATTGTAGCACTCGATACTCATACAAACCAAGCAATCGCTATTGGTACCAAGGCGCGTCAAATGATGGGACGTGTTCACCCAGGTATTAAAGTTGTTCGCCCAATGAAAGACGGTGTCATAGCCGATTTCAATTGCGCTGAATTGATGATTCGTGGTTTAATAAAAATGATGGAAGAGAAATCTCGTTTCTTTACTCCTTCATTAAAAATTGTGGTTTGTATTCCTTCTGGATGTACTGAAGTTGAGCTTCGTGCCGTACGTGACTCTGCAGAAAATGCCGGAGGCCGTGAGGTATATATGATACACGAACCTATGGCAGCCGCAGTTGGTATAGGTTTGAATGTAGAAGAAGCGCAAGGAAACATGATAGTTGATATCGGCGGTGGTACTACAGAAATCGCAGTCATTGCGTTGGGTGGTATTGTATGCGATAAATCAATCAAAGTTGCCGGTGACGTTTTCACCGCAAAAATTCAAGAAGCATTGCGTGCTAACAACAGCATAAAAGTTGGTGAACGTACTGCAGAAGAAATCAAAATACATGTGGGTTCAGCTCTTCCTGATCTTGAAAATCCTCCTGCAGAATATATTGTACGCGGTCCTCATCAAGTAACAGCGCAACCATTGGAAATACCAGTTTCACATATGGAAACGGCTGCTTGGCTTGAAGAACCATTAACACAAATAGAAAGTGCCGTAGTTGCAGCATTGGAGGCTACTCCTCCTGAATTGTATGCCGACATTTCTCGTGATGGTATTTGGTTGACCGGTGGTGGTGCTTTGTTGAAAGGTCTTGATCTTCGTTTGGAACGTAAAACAGGAATCAAGTTCAAAGTTGCTCAAGATCCGTTACACTCTGTAGCGCAAGGAACAGGTATTGCTCTTAAGAATATTGATAAATACAAATTCTTGATTCGCTAATATGACATAGAGGATGAGAAATTTATTTGCCTTTATTGGGAAGCATAGTTATGTATTACTTTTTATATTACTGCAAATAAATTCTTTTATCCTTATTGTAAGCTTTAACGAACCGCAAAAAAGCAGATTTGGCGTGGTTTCTACGGCTTTTCAAGGTCGTGTTTATGCAATAACTCAAAAGGTCAACAAATATTTCTTTTTGGAATTTGCCAATCGTCGTTTGGTAGAAGAAAACGCACGTTTGTATTCCAATCAAATCTATTCAAAATTTGATCAGTCTATTAACTCCAACACAGTAATAGATACCGTGTATGATCAGCAATATGAATATATTTCAGCTAAAGTACTAAACAATTCTGCTAATAAATTACAGAATTACATTACGATAAACAAAGGCTGGAAACACGGAATACAAAAAAACATGGCGGTTATTTGCCCATCGGGCATTGTGGGTGTAGTGGTGCGAACGTCCAAAAATTTTTCATTGATAATGACGGTACTCAACTCACAATTTAAAGTGAGTACAAAATTCAAAAATTCCGGATTTTACGGCTCTCTTACGTGGAGCGGAAAAGATTATAAAATTGCAACGTTGGAAGAAATTCCGCTGCATGCAATTATAAATGTGGGCGACACGTTGGTTACCAATTCATATTCTAACTTATTTCCAAGCGATATTATCGTAGGAACGGTTGAGTCATTTTATCAAGCCGATAACTTCTTTTCGGCCGACGTACTATTGTCAACCGATTTTAAGCGGATTGATTACGTATACGTGGTCCGAGATTTATATAAAGCGGAGCGAAACAATTTAGAATCAGTAATAGAGTAATGGATAAAATAGTACGATATAGCATTATTTTCATTGCAGTAATATTATTGCAGATACTGGTATTCAACAACATACCTGCTATAGGATTGATTTCTCCGTATCTTTACCTGATATTTATTTTAATGCTTCCGGTAACGATGTCACCAACGGTGATATTATTCCTTTCATTTATCACAGGGTTAATTATTGATTTATCTATAAATTCCTTGGGAGTGCATGCAAGTGCTTCGGTAATGATGGCATTTGTGCGTCCGTGGATACTTCGTGTACTTGCTCCTCGTATTGGATATGAAACAAACAATATTCCTATTCTTGCTTATTTTGGCCCGGCGTGGGCATTGAAATATACGCTTGCATGCGTTACAGTTCACCATGCCATGTTGTATTTCTGTTTTACATTCTCACTTGAATCATTCGGATTCTTATTTATAAAAATGCTTATAAATATCGCACTTACCGTAATGATAATCATATTGACAGAATTCTTTGTAATTAAGAAATAGGTATGGATTTGTCAAATCGTAGAATATTGCTTTCGGCTATTGTCATAGGTTTGGCACTAATTTACGCAGGGCAATTATTTCATATTCAGATTATTGACGATTCATACAAAACCGATGCTCGAAACAATAGTCGTCGTTTTGAGGTTTCACATCCTGCTCGTGGCTTAATGTATGATCGCAATGGAAAATTGATTGTGGCAAATGAAGCCGCATACGATTTGATGGTGGTTACCGGACAAATTAAAAATCTTGACACATTGGCCTTGCTATCTATTATCAACGTAAGCAAGGATCTTTTTCTTTCAGAATTGGAGAAAGCAAAGGAATATCGTTATAAATCATATCCAATTATCAAACAGATTAGCGCCGAAACGTATGCTCGTTTGCAAGAACAATTGTATAACTTCCCTGGTTTTTATGTACAAACGCGAACGGTGCGCAAGTACCCGTACCATTGTGGCGCCCTTGCACTTGGCTACATTAGTGAGGTAAACAAAAATGAAATTGCCGAGAATGCATATTACGAGCAAGGTGATTATATTGGGAAAATTGGAATTGAAAAAACCTACGAGTCGTATTTGCGAGGTGTAAAAGGCGGCAAATACTATCAGGTGGACGTGAAAGGACGCGTGCGTGGTTCGCTCGAAGATGGAAGATATGACAAAACGGTGGTGTTGGGAAAAAACGTGCACACCACGCTCGACATAGAATTGCAACAATACGGCGAGGAGCTTATGAAAAACAAGAAAGGGAGTATTGTTGCCATAGATCCGAAAACGGGTGAAATTCTTGCGCTTGTGTCTGCTCCCACTTTTGACCCTAATATTATGGTTGGTCGTTTGGTAAGCGAGAATTACACAAGCCTTGCAAACAATCCGCTAAAACCGCTCTACAACCGTCCTATACAAGCAGACCGTTATCCGCCAGGCTCAACTTTCAAAACGTTGAATGCGTTGGTAGGATTAGAGGAGGGGGTAATAAATCAGCATACAATGTATGGTTGCCAATCCGGATACTATTCCGGAGGACTATTTGTCGGTTGTCACACTCACCAATCGCCGATAGATCTTATTGCATCAATAAAAGTGTCGTGCAATGCCTATTATTGCAATACGTTTAGAGCGATACTAGATGCTCCAAAATATGGTTCGGTACGTCAAGGATTTCTTACCTGGCAGAAACACATGAAGAGTTTTGGTTTGGGGCAACGATTAGGTGTAGATTTGCCCAGTGAGCGTCCCGGTATTATTCCTACTGCTGAATATTATGATAAAGTGTATGGAAAAAATCGTTGGAGGTCACTTACGTTAATTTCTCTTTCAATAGGACAAGGTGAAATTGCGATGACACCGCTTCAAATGGCAAATGTAGCTGCTACTATAGCAAATAAGGGTTACTATTACACACCTCATATCGTAAAAGAAATAGAGGACACTGTGTTTGACAAAAGTTTTATAAAACGTCACGAAACAAATATCAGTAAAAAATATTTTGAGATAGTTACTGAAGGTATGTATCAGGTTGTGCAAGGTGGCTCAGGAGCTACAGCATGGTTTGTAGCTTTAAAAGATATTCCAATTTGTGGGAAAACAGGAACAGCACAAAACCCTCATGGAGCTGATCACTCAATATTTATGGCATTTGCTCCACGCGAAAATCCTAAAATAGCGATCGCGGTGTATGTAGAAAATGCTGGGTTTGGAGCTACGTGGGCTGCTCCTATTGCGAGTTTAATGATAGAAAAATATTTGACAGATACCATCACAAATAAGTGGCGTGAAACACAAATACTTGAAAAAGACTTTATTCATCAATGACACGACAAAGAGAAAACATACTGCAAAAAATTGATTGGCATATAATTGTCATCTATTTGTTCTTGGTTTTTGCCGGTTGGATAAATATTTATTCTGCCGTGTATGATGAAACAGCGGCATCTATTTTTGATATTACACAGAAATATGGGAAGCAGATGATATGGATAATTGCAGCATTGTTACTGGCTGTATTTATACTTATTATTGACAGTGACATATATTATGCATTTTCAATACCGATATATATAGTAGTCATATTGTTGCTGGTGGCCGTCTATTTTGTAGGGCCAAACATCAATGGAGCACGTTCGTGGATAGAACTAGGGTCTTTGCGTATTCAGCCTTCGGAATTTGCAAAACTGGCAACATGTCTCGTCGTTGCAAAAGTGCTTGGGAGTGGGATTCGCATTACTAAGTTTAGAGGAGCTCTTATAGTAGGTGGTATAATACTACTTCCTATGTCGCTCATAGTATTGCAAGGAGACGCAGGTTCGGCATTGGTATTCACAGCATTTTTCTTAGTATTTTATCGTGAAGGAATGGCATTATCCATATTACTTATTGGATTCGGAGTGATTTTAGTGTTTTCTTTTACAATTATATGGGGTACTCTCATAATATCAACCGTAATTATAGCATTGGGACTTTTATTTTTCATAATTTATGGATTGCAAAAAAAGCATAGAATTCCTTTACCGGTACTGATTTTAATACCATTGATATTCCTAATTCCTATTGTATTCAATTTCGTTTTTCCAGGGAAATTCAATCCATTGATAATTTTCATGGTAGGATTTGCCGCATTACTGCTCCCTGTTATTGTGTATACATATAAAAAACGCATACGCACATTAGCAGTCCTTTTTATGTTAGCATTAGGTTCTGTGTTAATTTCGCAGTCGGTTGATTACGTATTCACTAATATACTTGGAGATCATCAACAGAAACGTATCAAAGTGTTTTTTGGTTTGGAATCGGATCCACGTGGAAGTGAATTCAATGTCATTCAATCAAAGATAGCAATAGGTTCTGGCGATTTAACTGGCAAGGGCTTTTTGAATGGGACACAGACCAAAAACAATTTTGTGCCGGAACAAAGTACCGATTTTATTTTCTGCACCATTGGCGAAGAATGGGGATTTTTTGGTTCATGTGTTGTATTGGGGCTGTTTGTCTATCTTATTTTGCGTATTATGCGTGACGCCGAGCGACAGCGAACGAATTTCAGTAGAATATATGGTTATAGTGTAGCCAGCATACTCTTTTTTCATATTGCCATCAATGTAGGTATGACTATAGGACTTATGCCTGTGATTGGTATTCCGCTACCATTTTTTAGTTACGGAGGCTCGTCACTTTGGGCTTTCACTATTTTATTGTTTATCTTTGTCAAGCTAGACGCAAATAGAGACGAACTTATTCAATAATCAAAAATTTATTGTAATTTTATCGCAAAATAACCAAAACAATAAATCATGATTAACAAAGTAATTCTAATTGGAAACGTTGGAGCCGACCCTGAAGTTCGTTACATCAAGGAAGACCAACCAGTTGCTAACGTCCGGCTCGCAACAACCGAACGTGGTTTCAAACGACAAGATGGCACAGAAGTAGCCGAAAGGACAGAGTGGCACCGTTTGACAGTGTGGGGACATACTGCAAAATTTGTCGAAATGTATGTAAAAAAAGGCGATCAACTCTATGTAGAAGGTCGACTTCACTACTCACAGTATCAAGACAAGAACAACGAAACTCGTTACAGTACTGAAATTGTAGTTGAAGAACTTCGCAAACTTGGTCGAAGAATTGATGCTAATGCTCAAACAGAATCTGTTCAACAACCTCAGCAAACTGCCCAACAGGTTGTTGCTGAGGCAAATGCTGAGAACAGCATACCAGATAAACCGGTTGACGATTTACCATTTTAATTGAACTCAATAATCGCATACATGTACATGTATGCGATTATTTTATAATATACTATGAAACGGATTTTATTGATTGCGACTATCGTTTGTACGTTACAAGCATGTGAAGAACGAGAAATTAACGTGCCTAAAGAGCGCGGATATTTTCGTATTGATTTGCCTGCACATACATACAAAATGTATTCAAAAAAGAAATTTCCGTATTCATTCAACGTGCCAACTTATGCCAAGGTTGAGCAAGACACCGAGCAAGGTGCTGAGCCATATTGGATTAATGTAGAATTCCCGCAACAAAAAGCAACAATTCATGTGAGTTACCATACGTTGAGCGGCAATCTTGATGAGGTTGTTGAAGATGCACACTATTTGGCATACAAACACGAGGTTATGGCAGATGCCATCAATACCAAAGAATTTCATTACAATGACAAAAATGTACACGGATTATTATTTGATATAAAAGGCGATGCGGCTTCGGTTTTGCAATTTTGCATAACAGATAGCACGAAGAATTTTGTTCGTGGGGCTTTGTATTTCAACGTTGCTCCAAACAAGGATTCACTTGCGCCTGTAATCAATTTTATACGTGAAGATGTGATAGAAATGGTTAGTTCATTTAATTGGGTGGACGGCAATATAAAGAGCAATGAAAAATAAAATATTAGTAACCGGCGGGCTTGGATATATAGGATCACACACCGTAGTTGAGTTACAACAAAACGGGTACGATGTTGTTATAGTTGACAATCTTTCAAATTCCGAAAAGAAAGTTCTGGATGGAATTGAAGCAATTACCGGCATTCGTCCAGAATTTGAAGAACTTGACATTTGTAACGGGGAAGCTCTACAAGCCTGTATGACAAAGCATTCCGGCTTTGACGCTGTGATTCATTTTGCTGCATCAAAAGCAGTAGGAGAGTCGGTAGAAAAGTCGTTGGAATACTATAAAAACAACGTTTACGGGCTGATACAGTTGCTTACGCACATGCGTAAAAACAATATCAAGAACATTATATTCTCATCGTCGTGCACTGTGTACGGGCAACCCGAAAAGTTGCCAATAGACGAAACTGCACCGCGACAAACAGCAACGTCTCCGTATGGAAACACCAAGCAGATGTGCGAAGATATTATCCAAGATGCGATAGTTTCGTATCACGATTTTTCTGCTATTTTACTTCGATACTTTAACCCAATTGGCGCGCATCCGTCAGCTATGATAGGTGAATTGCCAAAAGGTGTTCCTAATAATTTAGTGCCATTTGTTACACAAACAGCAGCAGGCATACGCAAAGAATTGTCGGTATTTGGTGACGATTATCCAACTCCTGACGGTTCGTGCATTCGCGACTATATTTACGTGGTAGATTTGGCAAAAGCGCACGTAAAAGCTATGCAACGCTTACTTTCGGGTGCAAACAAACAAGAATGTGAAATTTTCAACCTTGGCACGGGCAACGGCGTTTCGGTACTTGAACTGCTAAATACCTTTATGCAAGCCACCGGAGTAAATGTTCCGTATAAAATTGTTGGCCGCCGCACAGGAGACATTACGCAAGTGTGGGCAAATAGTTCACTTGCCGAAAAAGAACTTGGCTGGAAAGCTGAAACTCCTCTTTCTGACATACTCCTTTCCGCTTGGAATTGGGAAAAGAAGACGAGAGGAATACAATAAAAATCGTTCGGAAGGGTACTAAAAAAGGCTGCACTAACAATAGTGCAGCCTTTTTTAGTTATTCAGATTATCAGCGAATTACTTCCAATATTTATCAGCGTCTTTTACACCTTTCATAATTACTTCAACCGCTTCGGCATCACAAGTTTTGCCATTCAAACGGTTGTACAATCCCATAGAAGGAACGCCAATGTAGCCATTATCCCAATACACCGGAATAAATCCGTATTCAAGCGAATGTTTCGTTACGAAATAAAGCCAATCCATACGTGATTCGTGGTGAAGGCTATCAATGAGTGGATCGTCGAAAACCTTGCGGTTACAACCATATTCACCAAGAATGATAGGAATGCCGTTGTCTACAAATTGACGTTTTGCCATATCAAAATGTTGTATTGCAAAAACCTCGTCGCCATAGCTTGGGCAGTGTTCAGGGTCATTCGGGTTGAGGTTATCTTTTCCCCAATAATAATACACTTTTCCCCAATCGGCATCTTCGGTTAATCCGGCAAAATTGTAAGGAGTGTAGTAGTGCAATTCCATCATTAAACGACCGGGAACAACGTCTTTTGGCATAACCGGTTTAATGCGGTCCATAGCATCATATTTTGCACGTTGCGCATCGGTAAGAACTTCGCGAATCTTTACTTGGCGAGTTTGTTCGCGAGCGCGAATTTCATCGAATACAACATTACGTTTTTCGGTATCAAATTCAGGGTTATATTTTTTCTCTACTTCCCAAAGTTGATTTACTTGGTCGGCACTTAGGCTAAGCGTCTTTTTCATGAGTTCAATACGGTCAGCCGTTTTCATTGAAGCCTGAATGTCGTTAGGACTTTTTACGCGCATCAATTTAAATGTTTCGTCAATATCGGTAGAAGCGCCTTGGATAATGAGCGTGCGGTAATAGTTGCGACCACCGGTAGAGCGCACTGCGTCAACAAATGTTTGTTCGTATGAAGCAAGAACCTCCATTTGTACTTCGTTGTGTACGTTTGGTTCGTTACAACCCGCAAAGAGCAAACGTTCGTCATAGTCGCGGAAGTAGGTTGCAATTTGTTCCCAATACGCTTTTTGTTTTTTGTTGTTTATCTCTTGTTTGTCAGGGTTACAATTTGTTTCAAGCCAGCCACCATCGTAGTGAATGTTGAGCATCACGTACATATCATCGTATTTCATGCACGAGTCAACAATTTTTTTGACGCGAGCCAACCAAAAGTCTTGAATTTTTGCAGTTGCCGTGTCGGCTACATACAAATCCCATGCACAAGGAAGGCGATATACGTTAAACCCATCTTTATAGACGCCGTCAGAAACCAAATGTGTAATTTCAGGATTTCCCCACGCTGTTTCAAAAGATTCTCCCGGAAATTCTACTCCCGATGTTGGGCGATACGTTCCGTCTTCTTTTTGTACCCAACGAATTGCTTCAAGTGAGTTTCCCAAATTCCAGCCTATGCGCATACGTTTAGCCAGCTCCATAGCATTATGTTCCATACCTGTAGAATCAGGAGGGAGAGGATTTGTGTTGTAACTTGGGTAGTTTTGGGCGCACACCGCACCGGCAAAGCATAGACCTACCAATGAACTGATGAGAAGACGTGTTTTCATATTCTGAAAGAAATTAAAATTGTTTCTTGGTGTCAAATATACACTAAAGCTGTGAAACAAAAAAATAATGACGTTCGTTAAAAAAATGTTTTTTCCTGATACAGAATCATTTGGAAATGATATATATTTGATTAATATTTTGAAAATATTTCTGAAAAATAAATTTTCACTATGAAAGAAATTGTTGTTTATTAGATACAATAAAGATTTTATTTGTGTCCGGGATACTCCTTTTTAATTCCAATGTAAGTTATTCGCAGTGGTCATTTGTCCCTCAAATAGAAACAAGGGGATGTTCAGATGTAGCATATGCGATATCCATGGGAAATTCTATGCTGTCAGGAATCCAAAGCATGGGAATACCCACACAACCACAATGCAACGATATAAGGAAGGCTATTTTACAACTAAATCCGATAATTTCTTATTCTGATCCAGAAGGCGGGTATTGTGAAGCATATTTTACTTGTACACCTTGTGTCGGTTCTGATATGATAGGCAATAATCCGTATTCATCGGGATTGGAAGCTTCGCCTCTAAATAACATAACAGGAGTAGAAATAGGTGGGCCAAATTTTACCCCGTCAAGTTTCGAATCAGTGAATATGTGGCTACAAGATTGGCAACATAAATATGGTTCGTTGAACAATGCCGCTGATATTACCAACTTAATCACAGGCGATAATCCCTTTGATGATGCCTATACCAAGGAGATGGACAAAATGGTGACAGAAAAACGTGCGCCCAAAGTTGACCGCGATGCTTCTGCCGACTATGTATGGGGCGTAGTTGATCCAAATTATCTCAAACAATGGGATCCGGATAAAATTGAAAAAACTACTGCTTCAGGGCGCGGTGTAAAGCAAGTTGTTCCTGAAGAAAAAACCGACGCAGTGGAAACAACTTCGCACTCATCTCTAGCTTCTGCAGTGCCCATTCCCGAAGGAGGAGTAAGCGACAAAATTGATCATCCAAAAATTGATGCAGTAACAAATTTGGCCAAAGATGTAGCATCGCTTATCGGAGAGATAAAAGGAATAGGAGTGCCTGCGCAAGTTCTTCTTATTGTTAATATAAATATGTGTTCACAACTGGCAAAGGCCTTTGATGAAGGGAAGAATCATGGTAAAATTGTTCCAACAGGAGAGATATGGTCAAATACAATCAGTAATAGTTTCTCCGATATAGAGGGAGTCGTTACAAATGCCCTTACAAGTGGACTTACAAAAACTGTAGCTACATATGGAACTAAGGTTGGCTTAGCAATAACAGGGCGTGAGGCTTCAGAGCCCGCAATCAAACAAGCAGTTTCGTTGGTAACCAATGCGAGTGCTTTTATAAGCGATCCGAAAGAGACAACAATAAATGGAGGTTTCGGGGCCGTAGCAAGTAAAATAACTAAGACAGACGTTGATGGAAGTTGGGTTGTAAAATCATTGGAATTAGGTAAGAAAGCAGGCGAAACAGGTAAAGTATTTATGTCTAAATAAAATCGGAGCGATGAAAAAGCAATTAGTACTGATAACAATAGTATTCCTTTTAGGAAACTTGTATAGTCAAGCGCAAACAGACTCTGCAAAGGTTGATATTTTTCTTTCGATACAGATGATGGGGAAGGATGCGGCAAACATAAAACTGCTTCCTACTTTTGAATACACCGAAGATGGGTTTGTATTGTTGGCAACGGAAAAATCATTGGTTATTTTGGGTAACGGAGGTTTTGTTCCGTACATGAAAATAAAAACACCCATTTCTGCTTTTGGTCGGAACAATGAAGGGGTTCTTGTGGCAATTAGTGGGAAACAGTTTGGTGTGTTTGATGCCAATGGTGATTTCGTTAAAGTATGTATGTTGCCACATTCAAACATGGCATTGGCTCCAAGTCCCAATGGAATCTTAGCATACGAAAATGTGGCAAACAAAGAAAAAAAGTACAATGTGTATGGTATTTATAATGACAAAACTTTTTCAAATTTACTTAGTGCTCCAAGTCCTATAACGGCTGTAGAGATGGTTAGTTCAGGGAATTTCCTCTATGCTTCAGAGGGACGTGTTTTCTTTGCGAATATTGAGAAAAAATCGGTAACGCCTATTTATACCGCAGGCGAACCAATTATTTCTATTGCAGTAAATCCAAAGAGTGGAACAATTTTTTTTGCAAGCGCAAAAAAAATATATCATATCAATGGCAAAAATGTTGAGGTTTTCAATGATACATTTGGAGGAAATCTCAAATTCACAAAAGACGGGTTGTTGGTATTTCATGCCAGCAATTCTTTCATGTGCCGTTTTCGTAACAATGTTTTACAAGCAAAATAGGGACTATGAAAAAAACTCTATACAAATCAAAACGTGGCGTGATGCAGTTTGCTGTGAGTCTAGTACTCGTTGCAATGATTCCGTTCTGTGCCCAAGCACGTGATTCACATTTGTCTTTAAATCAAATGCGCCAATTGGTGCTTGCCGAAAAATTTTCTGAAGTTCTTCCTGAATATGCTTGGATGGTGCAAGATCAAGGGCAGTCCATAGGATATCATAAGGGAGTTGATGGTGATTTACTTGCAGAATATGCCTACGTGTTGGCGCTCAGTGGCATGTACGATGGAGCGTTGCTCAATCTTGACCGAGCATTGTCAGTTGGAAATTATAGCGCAGTGGACCCGGTCGAAGCAGAAGGGTCAAGACAATTAGCCTTATCAATGAAAGAAGGGAAACGCAAGCAAAAAGAGCTAGAGCGTGTAAGTGCTATAAACAACTCCGCATTGCTTGAATTTTACATTGCGCAAGTCTATACGTTGATGGATTATCCGAACATTGCAAATGTATTTTTTAACGAACAAGATTCGGCGTCAATGGCAAGTGTCCCACAATGGATTGCCAGAGATTACAAACGTTTGGCAAAAAAATATACTCGTCAACCGGTTATAAACCAAGATAATTTTGTTGGTGCCATGAAGCGTGCTAACACGTTTTCGGTGAACAAAATGTATATGCAGGCGATTGTTATTTTTCAAGAAATAATTGACAATTATCCGAAAGAATACATGGCATACGTGGGGCAAAGCAAGGTTTGGGAGAAATTAGGATTTTATGACAAAGCATCAGAATTATTGACAAAGGGAATTGCATTGAATCCGGCTACCGAAACCGAAAAGTCTCCATACTTGGGACATTTAGATATTCTTAAAACCAAATCAAATGAAGCGAATC
>CAYFVM010000005.1:19454-24966 GCA_964346725.1 uncultured Bacteroidales bacterium | reverse complement strand
CTTGGGACATTTAGATATTCTTAAAACCAAATCAAATGAAGCGAATCTAAAACCAACTTCAGTTTTTGCCCTCTCAGTAGGCAAGAGTCTCTATTTTGGTAAAACTAAAAAACAACAAACGCTATGAGAAAAGCTTTATACATACTAGTACTTTGCATAGCATCGGCAGCAACAAGTTTTGCTAAACGACTATATTTAACAGTCAACAATTTTTGACCGAAAACAAAACGTATTTTTTCAATGCAGAAGTAGAAGACAAAACATTGATTTTGTATGCAATTTCAGATTGGTATGATCCATTGGATTTGGACGAAAAAGAAACAATGATGAATGTTTCCTTGCGTTCGGCTGAAATAGATTTGGTAATGGTGTATTCAAAATATACTCGTGAATTGTGGTCGCGCAGTAAAAATACCATGTTATTGAAATTAATAGACACATGGAATATGAATGATATGGAGATTGACAGATTTGCTTCAAAACAATTGAAGGGAACGCCATATCATCCTTTCTTTTTCTCGGGGAATTTTGGAGTGTCAAGTATCAATTTTAAATCAACAAGTCTATCTCTTGGAGTCAGTGCCGGTTGTTATTTGGTAAAACGAATTCTTGACGCATCGGTTCATGCATCTATGTATGGCGATATGGAAGCAAGTGCTACACGCTCTGTAGGTCTTTCGTCGCGGGTACATATTCCAATAAAAGCAGCACGTATAAGTCCGTTTGTTGGTATTGGAGTTGAGCGCACAGCGTATAACGTAACATCATTCGATACGTATGAAGATTCCACTGTCGCAACAAACACCTTTCCTTTGTATGTAGGAGCGAGTTTTTTTGTAGGCAATGGCAGCATAGATGCAACTTATAGCTACGACAAGAATTCGAAGGGACAATTTACCATAGGCTATACCATCATGGTGAGAAACAAGCAATAAAAGAGTGATTTTAAAAGAATACGGAAAAATCAGAACTAAAAATTTTGAGAATAAAAAATAATTGCTACTTTTGCCAAGCAATTAAGGAGTGGTAGCTCAGTCGGTAGAGCACAGGACTGAAAATCCTGGCGTCGGCGGTTCGATCCCGCCCCTCTCCACGGAAGAGGATGATTTGAAAAAGTCATCCTCTTTTTTTATATGAAAATTGCTCAAAAATCGTTTTCTTTGTAATAATTCACTTTCGTAATGAAACAGGCTCTGTTTGCGTTCATATTCTTACCTTCATTCGTTTTCGCTCAATTAGGCGGGACTTCTACTTTTGAATTCGCAACATTACCTTATTCAGCTTCCGAAAATGCGTATGGTGGCAATGGTATTACAACCACCGAGAAAAATCTTCCATTTGCTTTAAAAAATCCTTCATTATTGGATTCTTCATACAACAACGAAGCTTTTGGTAGTTGGGGCATGCTTCATCTTCGAGAAACCGGAATAGGATTGGGAACTATTGGCTATGCGCACTATCTATCAGATGGCATTACAATGGTTGGTGGTATTCATTTTGTGAACTATGGAGTGTTTCAAGGGTACGATGAAGAAGGAAATAAAACCGAAACATTTTTCCCAGCAGAATACGCATTGATTTGTGGAGCCTCATATAGTTTTCTTCCGAACATTACGGCAGGTATCAATATAAAACCCATATTGTCGTACATGGAGAGTTATTCATCGTACGGATTGTTGTTCGACCTAGGTCTGAGCTACCGTCTTCCATATTCAAATTTTTCGCTAATGGCACGCAATGTAGGCTGGCAGTTAAAACCATACACCGAGGGAAATCGCGAGACGGTGCCGTATAGCATTGATTTGGGATATTCTCAGAAATTGGAACACGCACCAATTCGTTTCAACATTACCTATGAGGACTTGCAAAAGTTTGATTTATCGTATGCAACCGATGAGAATAGTGAAAAAAGGAAGTTTGTTGAGGTTGGGAAGAATTTTCTTAAGCATATAAATTTTTCTGCTGAATTACTTCTTGGAAAAAACATAGAAATAATGGCAGGCTACAATTATCGTAAGTCTGAAGATCTTTCGTTTGGAACTTCTAAATACGGGACAGGGTTAAGTGTGGGATTAGGTTTAAATTTCTCACGATTCCAACTTTCATACGGATGGGCAAAACAACATGCCGCTGGTGGTCGTAATTTCTTTACGCTTGCTTTTAATGCAGGCACAATATATTCTTTGTGTAGAACACATTTCAAAAAATCGGAATAATGATAATAGCAATTGATGGACATTCTTCGTGTGGAAAAAGTACTATAGCAAAAGGGATAGCAAAAAAACTTGGCATTACGTACGTTGATACTGGTGCTATGTATAGAGCCGTTACATTGTTTTGTCAGCGAAAAGCTCTTATAGAAAATGGGGTAGTAAACGAGGCAGAACTTCAAAAACGAATAGAAGAAATTACCATAACATTTGAAGTCAATCCTACTACAAATGAGCAAGAGACGTTTCTTAACAATGAGAATGTTGAGAAATTAATTCGCAGTATGGAAGTGGCGCATGATGTAAGTTTAGTAAGTAGAATTGGTTTTGTTCGCACATTTTTGGTTGCAAAACAACAAGAATATGGGAGAAACGGCAGTGTGGTAATGGATGGCCGAGATATTGGCACCAAAGTGTTCCCCAATGCCGATTATAAATTTTTCATAACCGCATCGTGCGAAATTCGAGCGCGGCGCAGGTATGACGAACTCATGCAAAAAGAAGGGAAAGCAAATTTTGAAGAAATTATAGATAATCTTAAACAACGCGATTTACTAGACTCCATGCGTGCGGAAAGTCCGCTGCGACAAGCTGATGATGCAATATTGGTTGACACCGGCAATATGACACGTGAAGGACAATTGGAATGGATACTGAGCAAGATTCAAAAATAGTAGAGATTGACTCCAAGTCAGGGTTTTGTTTTGGTGTAATCAATGCGATTCAGCAAGCTGAAAAAGCATTGGAAACTCACAAAACACTGTATTGTTTGGGCGACATTGTGCATAATGGTGTAGAAGTAGCTCGTCTCAATGCAAAAGGATTGATAACCATAACCCATGAAGAGTTCAAGAATTTGAAAGATTGTACCGTCTTGCTTCGTGCTCACGGAGAACCTCCCGAGACATACGAAATAGCCAAGAAAAACAATATTACTATTATTGATGCAACCTGCCCCGTGGTGCTGAATTTGCAGAAACGCATAAAGCAGGCTCACAAAGAGATGCTCAAAGAAAATGGGCAAACGGTAATTTTTGGCAAACCTGGTCACGCAGAAGTAGTAGGACTTCTCGGACAAACCGAAAATACGGCTACTGTTATTAGTGGCTTAAAAGATTTGCATAAAATAGATTTTTCTCGTCCAATTGCGTTATTCTCTCAAACAACGCAAAATATTCACGATTTAAAAAAGATTCAGGAAAACATTAGTGAGGAAACACAAAAACTTGGCAATACGCTTTTCACTTGTCATGACACAATTTGTCGGCAAGTTGCTAATCGCGAAGCAGACCTTAAAAAGTTTGCGGACAAATATGATACAATTGTGTTTGTAAGCGGAGAGAAAAGCTCAAATGGCAAAGTCTTGTATGACATATGCAAACAAATGAACGAGAATACGTTTTTCGTCTCTGCTATTTTTGATTTAGAAAAAATGACGTTCCATCAAGGCAAAACTGTAGGTATTTGTGGCGCAACTTCTACGCCAAAATGGCTTATGGAAGAAATTGCTAATAAAATTAAAGAATTACCATGGATATAAAAGCAATGCATTCACGCCGTAAAAAGCGTGCAAATCACAATTTTTTCATTATTACGGTAGGATTTGTTCTCATGCTGTTGGTGCTTATTTTTGGCACGCAAGATTTAATGTACCGCATGGATCATAAGAAAGAAGTGCGGGTGCTCCATTGTGAGATAGAAAACAAAAGTGTGGCCACTGTTTGCAAAATGAATGTAGGCGATGTTGTTCTATTTGAAGATTCTTTGCCACAAGGCAAAACGACTTTGGATTATAATTGGCATTTTGATTCTACGCAAACGATTGTTTTCAGCCTTAATAATACGTTGATAAATTTCGAAAAAATTTCCGTTGCAGATAGTATTAGTTATTTAATGATAGAAGTAACCCCGGGAGAAATTAAACATTCATTTTTTGAATAATGGGAATTATAGTTCTCGTAATATTTTTCGGACTTCTTGTTGCTTTCAAACGCGTAAAAAACGAACATATACGACCGTTTATTGGCATAGCATTACTGCTTGCTGGCGTGTGTTTGTTGTTTTTATTGCTTGTATTTATCTGGATGATGTCAGTTGACGGATGGGTTACAGACTAACGTTGCCCGGTTTTTTCAAAGTATTTCTTCAAAACCAAGAGTGAAATAATGTCTTCGCGTTCAAAGTCAAGAAATTGTGTAACATAGGCTTTGGCGTTATCTATAATTTGCTGCGCTTCGTCTTGATGCTCCATGTAGTACTCCAAGCGTTCTTCAAGGTCGGAATAGTCGTCGGCAATTGCCACATAGTGATAGTTCGGAATTAGTGTTGCTTCCATAAACCAGGTTTCGTAATGAGGGCGAGGCATTACAGCCAACGAGTTTGTAAGCATCACCCATTTGAGGTTGGTTGCCACGTCGTTCCCTTCAAGACAAAGGATAAATTTGTAGTTGAGGTGTTCCTTACGTGTTATTTTTCCGCATACCCAATTTGGATTGAAAACAGGTTCAGGATTCACTTGTCCTAAATCGCACAACCGTGTTCCAAACCATTTGTTGTAAAAATCGGTGCGATTTTTTTGATAAAGAGAAGCACGGCCTATAAGTTTGTCCGTTTTATTATAAAAGGGGACGGTATCTTTGATAAAATTAAAATGTCTAAACTTATCTAATTTAAGTAACACAGAGTTTTTGTTATTATCGCAGATTGGGCGGCTTTTGACAATAGTCGGCTTTGACGGAATGGTAATAATGTCACCATACTCGCAATAGAATTTACTTGCATTGGGGAAATACTTCAAATACTCATATGTGTCAAAAAAATAGGTAAAGTGGTATTTTTTTTCAAACCTAAAATCGCGAAGAACTAGAGCCGAGGCTGAGAGTTCGGTTGTGTTTTGCAATTTACAGTAATAATCAACGCGTTGTTGCACGTAGTCCCATTGCTCGGGATGTTTCTTGTGATACGTTGTAATTTTTTGTTCCAACCAGAGTTGAAACAAAAATTTTGGGAGTAGGTATCCCCAAAGATGTCTTACTTGATATGGAAATTTGTAATTATTATAAACTTGCATTCTACATAAACATTTCAATACACAAAGATATAACTAAAACGATACGTTTCTTACAAAATGCACTACGATTGGAATGCTTCAAATTCAGGTACGTTTGTCAATTTGAATGCCTCTTTGATATATTGAATTTCAACGTTTTATTGTGTTTTTCTATAAAAAGAGTAATTTTGCCCGAGATTTTTGAAAAACATATATAATAAATGAGCATTCCAGTAATAACTGCCGATGAGGC
>CAYFVM010000005.1:10644-19354 GCA_964346725.1 uncultured Bacteroidales bacterium | reverse complement strand
TTTTTGAAAAACATATATAATAAATGAGCATTCCAGTAATAACTGCCGATGAGGCAGTATCGTACATTAAAAATGGCGACAACGTAGGTGTAAGTGGTTTTACAGCGGTTGGTTGTCCAAAAGCTATTGGTGGAGCTATCGCCAAAAAGGCCGAAACAGAACACGCTGCCGGTCGTCCGTATCAAATAGGACTTTTCACCGGTGCATCAACCGGAGAATCTCTTGACGGAATTTTGTCAAGAACAAATGCAATATCGTTCAGAACCCCATATCAGTCTAATAAAGACTCGCGAGCTGCTATTAACGAACAACGTGTGCAATACAACGATTATCATTTGTCGCAATTGGCACAAGACGTGCGTTATGGTTTCTTTGGAAAAATTAACGTAGCTGTTATTGAAGTGTCGGACTATGACGAACAAGGAAATTTAGTGTTGACTATGGCAGTTGGAAACATTCCAACCTATGCAGCATTGGCTGACATAATTATATTGGAACACAACAACAAACGTCCAAAAGAACTTCGTGGCTTCCATGATGTATACATGCCTGCCGACCCTCCTCATCGTCGCGAAATTCCGGTGTACAAACCGAGTGACAGAATTGGTTCGCCAGTGTTGAAGGTTGACCCTAAAAAAATTGTAGGAGTTATTGAGACAGCACTTAATGATGAAATTAAGGGATTCACCGAATTAGATGAAACAACAATAAAAATCGGTGCAAATGTAGCCGACTTCCTTGGTACTGAGTTACGCAAAGGCACTATTCCAAAAGAGTTTTTGCCTATCCAATCAGGTGTTGGAAATATTGCGAACGCTGTGCTAGCCGGAATTGGTAGTAACAAAGACATTCCTCCGTTCGAAATGTACACTGAGGTTATTCAAGACTCAGTGATTGGTTTGTTAAAAGAAGGGAACATAAAATTTGCCAGCGGTAGTTCACTTACTTGCAGTACTGCCGTGATGGAAGACATGTTGAGCGATTTGAATTTCTTCCGCAACAAAGTTGTTCTTCGTCCACAAGAAATTTCAAACAGCCCTGAAGTTGCGCGCCGTATAGGTTTGATTGCTATTAATACTGCAATTGAATGCGATATTTATGGAAACATGAACTCAACCCACATAATGGGCACCAAGATGATGAACGGTATTGGCGGTTCGGGCGACTTTTTGCGTAATGCATACTTGTCTATCTGCACTACACCTTCTGTAGCAAAGAACGGTTGTATTAGTTCCATTGTTCCTATGGTTTCTCATTTAGACCATTCAGAGCATACCATCAAAGTTATTATTTCGGAATATGGTGTTGCCGATCTTCGTGGAAAATCGCCGGTTCAGCGTGCACACGAAATTATCGAAAAAGTTGCTCATCCCGATTACAGAGAACTTTTGTGGGATTATTTAAAATTGACAGAAGGTAAGAAAACTCATACGTTCCAAGCCTTGAACAAAGCGTTTGGCATGCACCTCGAATTCATGAATTCAGGCGATATGCGTAATACAAAATGGTAATATTCCATTAAAAGGCGATGCTTTGTAAGTGTCGCCTTTTTTGTAAACAAATCCGTGGCAACTCGGTTATTGTGAAAAAATGTGATAATATTGAATTTCATTTCAATTGATATATGGAGCAACGGACTCAAATAAAAATTCTAACTTTATTTCGTTATATCACGGGGTTTCCAAAATCTCTCTATGTGAATTTTAGACAACTTCCATTTTCGCAGGCGATTTATATGCCGATTTTGGTGTCAAGAAAAACCCAGTTTCGTTCATTAAACGGACATATATGTATTGACACGCCGAAACTAAAAATTGGAATGATAAAAATAGGATTAAATTATTCACAAAACGCTGACTTTAAATATGATAGACCGATTATAGAATTGAGAGGAGATTGTCATTTTTTAGGCAATTGCAAAATTGGTATGGGCTGTAAAATTGCTATTGAAAAAGGCGGAGAAGTGTTTTTTGGAGATAATTGCAATTTTGGTCCGAATTCTCTGCTTATTTGTCGTAAAAAAATTGTGTTACGCAATAGTGTGCGTTCTTCGTGGAATTGTACTATTATGGATACCGACCAGCACGATATTGTAGATGAGTCAGGAAAAATTATCAATATTGATTGTGAGATTATGATTGGTGAGCGCGTGTGGCTTGGTTGTAATACAACGATATTGAAGGGGGTTTCTCTTCCCAATGACACAATTGTTGGAGCCTGCACTTGCGTGCGTCATTCTTTTACGGAAAGCAAGACTATTATTGCTGGAGAGAATGCTTCCGTTATTAAAAGGGGAGTGACAAGAGTTTGGTAGCGCCAGGTTACGCATGGCGTTTTTCGTCTTTTTTAATCAATGGTTTTCAATAAAGGTTTATTTTTGCAGTTGATAATTAAAACAAAATGTACAGAACACACACTTGTGGCGAGTTACGACTTGCCAACGTAGGACAAACCGTTACCCTTTCCGGTTGGATACAACGCATACGCGAACTTGGCGGCATGACATTTATTGACCTTCGCGACCGTTACGGCATTACTCAACTTGCGTTTGACGAACAACAAAACGCCACATTGAGTGCAGAAGTAAAAAAACTTGGCCGTGAATTTGTTATTCAGGTTGTTGGAAACGTTATAGAACGTTCAAGCAAAAACCCGAAAATGGAAACCGGCGAAATAGAAATAGCCGTAAGCAAACTCACAATCCTTAACAAATCAGATGTTCCTCCGTTTACTATCGAAGACAATACCGACGGTGGCGACGACCTTCGTATGAAGTATCGTTATTTGGATTTGCGCCGTCAGACTGTGCGCAAGAACATGGAACTTCGTCACAAAATGGCATTTGAAGTTCGCAGTTATCTTGACAAACAAGGATTTTTGGAAGTAGAAACTCCTGTGTTGATTGGCTCAACTCCTGAAGGTGCGCGCGATTTTGTGGTTCCTTCTCGTATGAATCCGGGACAATTTTACGCATTGCCACAAAGCCCGCAAACATTGAAGCAATTGCTTATGGTTGCCGGTTTTGACCGTTATTTTCAAATAGTAAAATGTTTCCGCGACGAAGACCTTCGTGCCGACCGTCAGCCGGAATTTACACAGATAGATTGTGAGATGAGTTACGTAGAACAAGAAGATATTATTACCTTGTTCGAAGGAATGGCAAAACATTTATTTAAGACTATTCGCAATATTGAGATTTCTGAAGCTTTCCCACGTATGACGTGGCACGACGCCATGAAATACTATGGTAGCGACAAACCAGATATTCGTTTTGATATGAAGTTCGTCGAATTGATGGACGTTCTTAAAGGATATGGTTTTGGCGTATTTGATAGCGCTGCATACATTGGCGGTATTTGTGCAAAAGGCGCAGCAACCTACACTCGCAAGCAATTAGACCAACTTACTGAATACGTAAAACGTCCGCAAATAGGCGCCAAAGGTATGGTGTACGCGCGCGTTGAGGACGACGGTAGTGTGAAATCAAGTGTAGACAAATTCTACACACAAGAGGTTTTGCAAAAAATGAAAGAAGCATTCGGAGCCGAAGCAGGAGATTTAATCTTGATTTTGAGTGGCGACGATGTGATGAAAACACGTAAACAGTTGTGCGAACTTCGTCTTGAGATGGGTAACCAACTTGGCTTGCGCGACAAAAATAAGTTTGCGTGCCTTTGGGTTATAGACTTCCCAATGTACGAGTGGAGCGAGGAAGAAGGCCGTTTGATGGCAATGCACCATCCGTTTACCAGCCCAAAACCGGAAGATGTTCCATTACTTGATACAAATCCTGCAGAAGTTCGTGCCAATGCATACGATATGGTCATAAATGGCGTTGAAGTAGGTGGTGGTAGTATTCGTATTCACGACAGTCAATTGCAAGCAAAGATTTTCAAAATATTAGGATTCACCGAAGAAAAAGCACAAGAGCAATTCGGTTTCTTGATGAACGCATTCAAATACGGCGCACCTCCTCACGGCGGTTTGGCCTACGGTCTTGACCGTTGGGTGAGTTTGTTTGCAGGCCTAGACAGCATCCGTGATTGCATCGCATTTCCGAAAAACAACCAAGGACGTGACGTTATGCTTGAAGCTCCGGGCAGAATAGAACAAAAGCAGTTAGACGAATTGTGTTTGGCTATTAATTTACCAAAAGACAAAGAATAGTGGCAGAGCAAAAGTCCGACGAATATTATATGGGGCAAGCCATAGAGCAAGCCAAATTAGCATACGAAAAAGATGAGGTGCCAATTGGTGCCGTAATTGTGTGCGAAGGGCAAATGATTGCTCGTGCCTATAACTTGTCGGAAATGCTCAATGACCCAACTGCTCATGCCGAAATGCAGGCGTTTACGATTGCCACCGATTATTTGGGTGGCAAAAGTTTGCAAAAATGCACACTCTATGTAACGCTCGAACCATGCGCAATGTGCTGTGGCGCTTCGTATTGGGTACAAATTGGCAAAATAGTGTATGGCGCTTCCGATACCAAACGGGGCGTTTCAAAATTGCACGATCAAATTCTTCATCCAAAAACGGAAGTAGTAGGCGGGGTGCTTCACGAGCAATGCGAAGAATTGATACAAAATTTTTTTAAAGCAAAACGATAAAATGTAAATAAAATGAGAAATTCAAATGTAATTCTAAACATCATTTTCGGAGTGGCAATCATTGTCTTGTTTGTACTCTATGTAAAAAAAACGTCAACTACAACTGTTGAGCAGGCTCAAACTGCTACTCATACAACCTATGACACTACTGCCGAAGAGAAAGTTCTTCCTATTGCATCGTTTCCTATAGCATACGTTATTGTTGATTCAGTAATGCATAATTATTTGTTCTACCAAAAATTGGAAAAACAATATCAAAACATGGTTTCTGCCGAAGAAGCGAAATTGCAACGAAAAGCAGAAAAGTTCCAAAAAGATGTACAAGATTTTCAATATCAAGTGGAAAACCGTATCATCACAACTGCCGATGCGCAAGCAAAAGAAGCAGAGTTGACACAACGCCAACAAAATTTGTATGTTGAGCAACAAACCAAACAACAAGAATTGGCTCAAAAAGAACAAAAGTTGCTTGACCAATTGATTGATAGCGTGCACGAATGCATTAAGTTCTACAATGCCGATGGTAAATACAAAATCATTTTGAATAATGCATACCAAAGCAGTGTGCTTTATGCTGAAGACGATTTGAATATTACCAATCAAGTACTTGAAGTAATGAATCAACGATATACTGCTTCAACTGAAGCTGCTAATAAAGCAACGAAATAACCGATGAAAATTGTAGTAGCAGTTACTGGAGCAAGTGGTGCGATTTATGCACAACGTTTGTTTGAAAAACTCCATACGCTCTGTGGTGCAGAAGACACCGTGAGCGTGGTGTTTTCCAAAACTGCTAAACAAGTGTGGCAATGTGAAATTGGCACAAATCCTCGGCTGTATGACTTCACAGAATACAATGACAATGACTTTTTTGCACCAATAGCATCGGGTTCAGCACAATACGATGCTATGGTTGTTTGTCCTTGTTCTATGGGCACGATAGGTAGAATAGCCCACGGCACCGCCGATACACTCATTACTCGGACTGCGGATGTTATGCTTAAAGAACGTCGCAAACTTGTGCTTGTAGCGCGCGAAACGCCGTACAGTCTTATTCACATTAAAAACATGGAATTGCTCACACTTGCCGGAGGTATCATTTGCCCGGCAAGTCCTTCGTTTTATTCCAAACCAGATACTATCGAAACCATTTGCGATACGGTAGTAGACCGCATTATTGATTTGCTAGGCATTTCAAACGATACTTTTCGATGGGGTCAAAACGCATAAAAATCATTCGTTTGTCTATATTTTTCACAAAAAGATGATTCCTCCTATTGCAAATGTCAATTTTTATTCTGAACAATTTGTATTGTAAAAAAGGAAATAAGTATACAATGATGTTCCAAATATTGAATAACAATTGGTGGTGGCTCTTACAGATAACAAATCCGTGAGTGACATTTTCGTATTGGTATCGCAATATTGAGAAAATATAAAAGAGCTAAAAAGCCTGTAGAACTCACCGACAGGCTTTTTTTTGAAAAACAGAACGAACAACAAAGATAAAATTGAAAATTATGGACTACAATGTAAATGAAGAAGGCTACTACGGTGAATTTTGGGGAGTTTATGTCCCGGAAATTTAATGGAGTTACAAAATAATTACTTACAAATAATGGCTACGCCAGAATTTCAAAAGGAGTTAGACGAATTGCTTCGTCAGTACGCCGGACGCCCTACGCCTCTCTATTTTGCCAAACGTCTTTCTGAAGAAGTTGGAGCAAAAGTGCTTGACAATTTGTGAAAATAAGATATTTCCTTTTTTCCCTCTTTTTCTGTTACTTTGCATGATATCAAAATTTGTTTGGGCATGAAAACCATGCGAAGAATCCTGTTAATTACTTTATGTGTGTGTTCGCACTATGCGAATGCACAAGAATTTACGCAATATTTCTACCCAAACGGCGCTGTTTCGTCCGAAGGAATGATGGTTGATGGCAAGCCCGACGGATATTGGAAAACATTTTACAAAACAGGCGTCCTAAAATCGATGGGGAAACGCAGCAATTCGCAGCTCGATAGTATTTGGTGTTTCTACGACGAGCAAGGCCGTTTAGAAAAAGAGATTTCGTATTTCGAAGATCACAAAAACGGCTATTACAAAGAATACCTTACCGCCGATTCTGTCACGTATTTGAGTTTGCAAGTGATGTATGTGAACGACCTTCGGCAAGGCGTGGAGCAACATTTTGCACCCGATGGCAGCTTGCTCAGCGAGGTTCCGTTTCAAGACAACAAGCGCAAAGGCAAAGCCTACGAATATGCCGACAGCACCATTATTACCATTACCATTTACGAAAACGATAGAATTATTTCCAGCCAAGCTATAAATCGTAAAGACTCGCAAGGGCGCAAGACCGGTTTGCAAATGACATTTTTCCCTAATGGTGAAATGAAAACCGAAGCAAGTTACGTGCATGGTCAGCTCAACGGCTTGTATAAGTTATACAACCAACGCGGTGAGCTTATGCAAGTAGGTAGCTATGAGCACGATTCGCTCATTTATTCTAGCTCAACTATGGCTGAATTCGAAGATCCGGAGGAGAAAAAAGAATATTATACTGATTCCACATTGAAATATAAAGGTGCATATCGCAACGAGACCCCAATAGGCGTACATCGTCACTATAACGAGCAAGGGGCAGTAGTCTCAGGTGAATTGTACGATACTCTTGGAACATTGATTGGGCGTGGCATTACACTCGAAACAGGTGAAAAAATGGGAGAGTGGCAATTCTTTTTTCCTTCCGGGAAAAAGGAATCCGAAGGTAGATTTGCTAATGGCAAGAAAACCGGATTATGGAAATTTTATTATCCCAATGAGATGCTGAAGCAGACCGGCTTCTATAACAACGGATTGTATGATGGTTTGTGGACGTTTTACAACACTTCCGGCGATGTGCAAAAAGAGGAAGAATACGTGCATGGCGAGCGCGAAGGTTTGAGTATAGAATATGACGACGAAGGCGTGAAAATACTTGAAGGTATGTACAAAAGCGACACGCGTCAGGGCTTTTGGGTTGTGCGCCAGGGTGATTTAATTACCCAAGGCGAATATACCTACGGTGAAAAAATTGGAGTATGGAAAAGCTCCTTCCTAAATGGCAATAAAGCCTTTCGTGGCGAATATTTCACTGATAAACCAAACGGACGACACATATACTACTACAAGAACGGCAGAATAGAACATGACGAACAATGGCGCGACGGCAAAGCCATTAAGTCATGGAATTATTATGAAGAAAACGGTCGTTTGAGGTACACCGTGTATTACAAAAACGGAAAAGAAAGCCGAGTAGTAGTACCCACAAAATGAAAATAGTTAGGGGTTATGAATTCTGAGTTGGAAGCTTATATGAATCTAACTACTCCAATAACTATTCATTTTTTCAAGCAACATGCGATAGGTATGGGCATAAAAAAAGCTGACTCAAGTGTGAATCAGCTTTTTATTTGAGTAAGTTTAGATCAACGTACTATTCTTGGATCCAAATTTTAAGAATTAGATCTTCAGTTTCTTTATTGTACTCTACAACTTCGAAGAAACCTTTACAGTTTGCATTACTGAAAGCAACAGCATTTTTACCTGCTTCAAGTTTAGAATCAATAATGATTGAAGTAGAAGTAAAATCAGCATCTGTCAATTTTTCAAATTTAGAAGCTTTTGCACTTCCGATTTCAGCAAATTTTGTTTCTGAAGCTTGAGCTTTTACGATTTCGTTAGTTGCTTCTGTTCCAGAAATGAATTGGAAATTGCCGTTAGTTGTTTGGAAGCAGAATACAACGTTTGTTGCAACGTCTCCCAATTGTGTTTTTGTTTGAACACCATTGTCAAAGGTGTAAAAAGAACCATTGCTACTTGCTGCACCACCCATAACGGCTGTTGATTCTTTGTAAGTTGCACCTTCTTCTGGATCTTCATTACATGCGCTGAATCCTAAAGCGGCTACTAGAGCCAATGCGAAAATTTTTAATTTTTTCATAACGTTTGTTTTTAATTAGTTAATAATATTTTTTTTTGACAGCGCAAAAATACAAACTTTTCGGATTAATACAATATTTTTTCTATAATGTTTTTTCGTTTTCAGTACAGAGAA
>CAYFVM010000005.1:0-10544 GCA_964346725.1 uncultured Bacteroidales bacterium | reverse complement strand
AAAAAGTTATGAAAAAAGTATTTTTATTTTTAGCAGCTGTTTTCGGCGGATTTGCTGCTATGGCTCAACTCACGTACGACAAAGAAACAGGTGTAATTTCTGTTCCTTACAACTCGTATGGTACCGACAGTGACAATGATGAAATTTCTGATCAATGGCAAGGTGGTATCAGAACTGTTTTGGATGACGCAGTATTTGATGTAACAGGTGAAGCTTGGGGTCTTCCTGCTATTGGCGAAACATTCCAAGTTACAATTAAAGGAACTGCAAACTATACAGGTAAACTCAAAGTGTTCCTAATTGACCAAAGAGTTGAGGCTGGATACTTTACTAAAGTATCTGATGTTAATGGTGAGTTCGATGTAGTAGAAAACGTACCATTTGAAGCTGTAACAGTTTTAAATGTAACAAACAATAGCATTTGTACTAATCCTGGCGGAACTTATGCAGTAGACGAAGAAGTACCAGGTGGTTTAACTGCTGCTGATTTGCTGATTGGTTGTGAACCAACGGGAACTTCTGGTGTTGATGAATCGTTCAATAGTGCAGTAGATAAGACTATTACCACAACAGAATTCTCAGTTCTATGGGAACCTGCAAGAGATATTACAAACGGATATCCTCTTACAAGTAAAGGTCCAGCTGATAAACCAGAAGATGGTTTTAAATACCAAGGTCAATCAAAAGCAACAGGTGTAACTGTACCTGCTGGTGCTACATATGTAAATGTACAAATTAGTGGTAAAGCTGAAGACAACATTACTACTCTTATGTATTCTCTCGTAGACCAATCTTCAGATGCTCAACCAACTTCATACTTCTCTGATGTAGCAGAAGGTGGTTTCGCAACATTCGCATCTAATATTGAAGCAGGGAGTACTTTTAGCTATGAATTCTCAATTCCCGTTTCTTCTACCTATGTAAAAGGTACAAACCCTGATTATATAAATGCTTTCTTAGCGCAAGATCCTGCAAAGGCGTTGAATTTGTACTTATCCGGAGTAACAGTAAACGTTACTGTAAGTGATACAAAATTATATGCTGATCCAAATCCTGGAACAGGTGTAAATGACGTTAATGCTTCTGCTTTCGCAGTAGAAAACGGTGTTGTAACATCTGCTGGTCAAATCGTAGTTTATAATGTAGCTGGTCAAGTAGTTGCTACTGCTTCTGAAAGTTTCGAAGTTAGTTCATTAAGCGAAGGTGTATATTTCATCACAGCTCAAGAAGGAACAATCAAATTCGTAAAATAATTTTGAATTAGATTAATTCATAAAATTACGGAACCCTCACCGAAAGGTGGGGGTTCTTTTTTTGTGCATATACGTCATTGTGTAATTCTTGTCACACGGATTTTTGCAATTAACGTTGTTCACATTTTGCGTTATAGGATACACATCATACGGAAAACAATCGTGAAACGCATAACGAAAAACACAAAACGAAAGAACGAAGTCCGTTAGGGCTAAGCAAATTAAAAAAGTCTTGCAAAATCTTTCTGCGCCTTGAAGTAATCTTCGGGAATGCCTATATCAATAAAATAAGCATCTACAGGGAAGGCATAAAACGGAAGCTGTTGGTAATATCGTTCCAATATATCTTTTTCAAACGAAAACGTTTGGCCTACGGTAAAATCAGCAAACAACGATTTGTGCAATTGATAAATTCCACCATTAATGTACCCTTTTCCACTTGTTGCAGTTTTCTCGGTAAAACGAACAATTTTTCCTTCGTTTGAAATTGTTACCGAGCCATAGCGAGACGTGTCATCAACCAAGCGCAAAATAATCGTAAGTGGACTTGTATGTGAGGCAAAAGTTTTTTCAAGGTCCGAAAAATCTATGCAAAACAAAGTATCGCCGTTGAGAACCGTTACTTGTTCGGTTTTGCAACATTGCAAAGCATTGAGAATGCCTCCGCCGGTTCCTAATGGCGTTGTTTCTTGCGCATAGCTTATGGCAAGTCCTTTATAATTGTTGCCAAAATAGTCTTCAATTTTTTCGTGCAAATAGCCGGTAGCCAACACTACATGCGTGTACTTATACCGGATAAGGTAATCCAGCACATACGAGAGAAATGGTTTGTCGCATACCGGAGCCATTGGTTTTGGTACTTCATTCACTACTTTTTGTAGTCGAGTACCAAATCCTCCTGCCAATACAATTGCTTCTTTCGGTTTGGTTACATTGTCCATGTTTTCAGACCTTCAGTTGTAAATTCGTATCGTTTTGCTTGGCCGCCAAATTTTGACAAGGCTTCAATTACTCGGTAGCGAGAATTTTCGGGGCAATAGAAAAACATAAATCCTCCACCACCGGCACCGGAAATTTTTCCACCCGAAGCGCCCGCATTCAAGGCTGTTTCGTAAAGTTTGTCAATATGCTCATTGCTAATACTTTTGGCCATCTGTTTTTTATATTGCCAGCCAAAATCAAGTATTTTCCCAATTCCGTCAATGTCGCCTTTGAGCAAAGCTTCTTTCATACGTATGGCTTGCTCTTTCACTTTGTGCATTGACTCAATTGAAGTCGCATTTTTTGAAGCAACGTTGGTTTGTTGTTCTTTGATAATTTCTGCCGACACGTGGCTTGTTTCGGTGTAATAAAGCACCAAATTGTGTGTAAGTTCGTCAATGTAGCGTTGGCGTATGCGGAGTGGGTTCACAATCACGTTGCTGTTTTGGAATTCCATAAAATTGAATCCGCCAAAAGTAGCAGCGTATTGATCTTGTTTACCGCCTGCCAAGCCCAAATCTACACGTTCTATTTCGTATGCGAGTTGAGCTATATCGTATTCTCCCAAAGGAAGTTTGAGCCATTCTACAAATGCACCCAGAATACTCACCACCAAGGTGGAAGAGGTTCCCAAACCAGAACCGGCCGGAGCGTCAACAAACGAGCAAATTCGAAACGAAAGAGGTGCCTTGGTAAATTGTTTCACAATACGGTTGTACACGCCTTTGTGAAGGATAAAATAGCCGTCGGCAGTAAGTTCTTTTGCTTCAGCAAATTCTTCTCGCAACTTCTTTTCCGGCGCTTCAAACACGATTTTTCCATCGTTTGTAGGAATAATCGTTGTGTGCGCATACATGCTTATAGTTGCGTTCAAAATGGCACCGCCATAAATATCAGAATACGGCGACACATCGGACCCGCCACCTGCAAGTCCCAAACGGAGAGGTGCTTTACTTCGTATTATCATAATTTCCCGGTTTTTCTAGTTCTGTAGCTAATGTTTGTATTGCGCCGGTCATTTTTGACCACGCATAGTTTTGTTTTTCAACTTTCACATTTTCAGTGAATTCCGACTCTTTTGCGTTGTCGTAGTATGAAATAAGTGCGTCGGCAATTTGTTGTGCTTCGGGTTCCATCACGTAGCCAATTTTGCCATCGTGAATCATCTCGGCAAGCCCGCCAACGTTGGTTACAAGCATAGGTTTTTCAAAATGAAATGCAATTTGCGTTACGCCACTTTGTGTAGCCGTTTTGTAGGGCTGCGCCACAATGTCGGCTGCGCTGAAATAGCGATTTACCTCACTGTCGGGGATAAAATCGGTGCACAAAACCAAGCGGTCGGCAATGCCCAAACGCTCAATTTGCTCCATGTAGGGTTTTGCGTCGCCATAAAATTCACCGGCAACAATGAGCTTAATGCGTTGTTCGGCAAAACGTTTGTCGGCAAAGGCATCAAGCAAAAGATCAAGCCCTTTATATCCGCGAATAAATCCGAAGAAAAGCACGTAGCGAAACTGCTCATCAAGTTGGAGTAGTTGTAACGCCTCACTTTTCGGCAACAATTCACCATAGTGGTCGTACAGCGGGTGACGACAAAATTCCCGTGGTTTTTGTTTGTCAAATAGTGACAAATCTTGCAACACCGAGTTTGACATAGCCACAAAGCCATGCGTTGAATTCACAAAATAGCGCGCAAAAATTCTGTCGCCAATGCGGTGCTCGTGAGGAATGATATTGTCGAGAATGGAAATGAGTTTCGTATGCTTGTTTTTGCGTACGATGCGGGCAATGGTGCCAAAGCAGGGAGCCATAAACGGCAACCAAAATTTGGTAATAACAATGTCAGGGTTTTTCTTTCGAATTTCACGCCCAACCGAAATCCAATTAAGAGGGTTGCACGAATGTATTTTTCGAAGAATGCGGAGCCCGCTTCTGTCGGGTTCTTCAGAATACTGCGTTTTGCCCGGGAATAAGAAACTAGGATATTGAAGCGTGAACGTGTAAATTTCCACTTCATTACCTTCTGCTACAAGTTCTTGCGCAAGTCGTTCGTTAAACGCTGACAAACCTCCACGATATGGATAAGCGGTTCCTATAATAATGATTTTCATTCTGTTACGATTTTTGAGTTATTCATACTAAATTCGCATGCACAATACTGTTGGCGATATAAATCGAGTTCTTTGCTCAGTTCAATGCTCCGTTTGTAGCCATCACGTTTTTTGAAATCAAAATGCGTGTATGTGGCGAATTGCGAGCCAATTTCGGCAATTTTATTGGAATTTTTGTGCGGACTAATGGTGAGTGTTGTCGCAAAATGTTGGAAACCGAGTTCTTCTGCTTTCTCAAATGTAGAGCGAAGCAGAAATTCAAAACAATTGAAACAGCGCGCACCACCTTCTCTTTCTCGCTCAAGTCCAATTGTGTGCTGTTTCCACATGTCGTGGTTATATGTTTTCACAAGCAAATCTACATTGAAGTGGGCGGCAAGTTTCTCCACATACAATTTTCGTTTTTCCCATTCTTCTTGTGGGAAAATATTCGGCATAAAGTAATACAAGGTTGGTTTCCATTGCTCCGCAAGCAATCGTTCTACCGAAGCCGAGCCGCAAGGCGCACAACAAATATGGAGAAGAATTTCTTTCATCTTAGTCTTCGTGCATCATGCGGGTTATAAAAGGAGAAAGGAAGAAAAGCAAAATGCTCGCCAACAGTGCTACAACTCCCACCTGCACAAATACGTTGGTGTATTGCCGTAGATGAGAAAGCGAGGTTTTTTCCTCTGGCGAAAGTTGTTGCGCTTCGCTTTCGGAAATATATTTTTTAGAGACAGCGTGCGAAATGCTTTCTTCTTCAAAATCAGAACTTTGAGCCACGTACGTATCTTCCGAAATCTTGTCAGGCTTACTATTCGATTGTTCCGTTGTAATTTCTTGTGTTGGTTCGGTGGTAGTTGAGGCTGTAGCAATCCATCCTCCGATTTGAAAAGCAAGCGATGATGATAAATGCCACGCGCCAATAACCATGCCCGCAATTTTTGCCGGAGCAAGTCGCGAAACCATTGACAGTCCGATAGGCGACAAGCAAAGTTCGCCCATGGTTTGGAATAAATAACTTACAACTAGGAATATGGCCGGAACTGCGGCAATTCGCAATACGGAGTTTTCTTCGGTAATTGTTTCAAACGAAAGAAACGATGGCGCAACGCCAAGAATAAGGAAGCCAATGCTTAGCAGCAAAATTCCGATTGAAAACTTGATAGGCGTTGACGGTTCTTTTTTTCGTTGTGCCAATTGCATCCAGAGTACTGAAAATGGCGAAGCCAATATCAAGATAAACATGGGGTTGATAGACTGGAACAACGAAGCAGGAACGATGCTTCCCAATATGTTCCTATCCACATTTTCTTTAGCGTATAGCGTGAGTGATGAGCCGGCTTGCTCAAAAAACGACCAAAACAGTGTCGTGAACATGAGCAGGATAAGTATCACAAACAATCGATCTCGTTCCACTTTTTCACTGCGTATCGCAATAACGAAAAGAATCCCTAGAATTGCGGCGGTAAAAGGGAACAAAACGTATGTCATTATCTCATAATGCTTTACAAGAAGCGAAACGCCAAATACACACAACACACAAATAATGTAAATCCACATTTCGCAAGAAAGGCCCAACCATTTTTTTGCAAGCTTTTCTTTATCAGGCACTTCACCAACAGGCTTATGTACCATAATGGTTTCATTTGTATTTGGGTCGGTTTCTTCGTGATAATCAAGCATATACCCAAATTTTGCAAAAATAAAAAGCCCGGCAAGCATGCCAATTCCTGCTATGGCAAACCCATAGTGCCAACCGTACGTTTCGCCTACATAGCCACATATCAGGGGAGAGATAAACGCACCCAAGTTCACACTCATGTAGTATATGGTAAAACCGCCATCACGGCGTGGGTCTTTCTCTTTGTACAAAGAGCCCAAAATGGTAGGCATATTCGGTTTAAAAAATCCGCTTCCTATAATAATGAATGAAAGTGCCACATAGAGGAAAAATTCATTTTCAATAGCCATAATAAAATGCCCGACAGCCATGAGAATGGCACCCCAAATGATTGCTTTTCGGTGGCCGAGAAATTTATCGGCAATCAAACCGCCAATAAACGGCGAGGCATAGACCAACGAACCATATGCGGCAAATATACCAATGGCAACGGCTTTTGCATTGGGTTCTGATAAATCGGCAAAAAGTTCTTGAATAAGGTACAGCACCAACAATGCCCGCATGCCATAAAAGCTGAATCGTTCCCACATTTCAGTGAAAAACAACACAACAAGGGCTTTTGGTTGACGCATTTCCGAAGTTTTCATTGTATTATAATGTACAAAAGTACGAATATTACCGAAACAATAAGTAAAGGTGCATACAAAACAAAGGGCTTATGATTTTGTACATAAGCCCTTTGTAAATAGCACAACGAGAACATTATCCGTTGATTTTTGCCCAACTATCTTTAAGCGTACAAGCTCTATTGAAAACAAGGTGTTCAGGTGTTGAATCTTTGTCTACACAGAAATAGCCCACGCGTTCGAACTGCATTTTGTCGAGAACTTTTACGTTAGCTAAAGCTGGCTCTAGTTTGCAGTTATTCAACACTTTAAGAGAATCAGGGTTCAAATTATCAAGGAAGGTTTTGCCTTCTTCAACTTCGTCCGGTGATTCTACGTTAAACAAACGGTCAAACAAGCGCACTTCTGCATCAATTGCATGGTGAGCCGAAACCCAATGAATCGTACCTTTTACTTTTCTTCCGTCAGGTGAGTTTCCACCGCGTGAAGCTGGGTCGTAAGTGCAATGAATTTCAGTGATATTTCCGTCAGCGTCTTTTATAACGTCTTGACAGGTAATAAAATACGCATAACGCAAACGAACTTCTTGTCCGGGTGTAAGGCGGAAATATTTTTTCGGCGGATTTTCCATAAAGTCGTCTCTATCAATGTACAACTCTTTGCAGAATGGAATTTCTCTGCTTCCAGCCGATTCGTCTTCAGGGTTATTGATTGCGGTTAGCGTTTCTACTTGGTCGTCGGGATAATTGGTAATCACAACTTTTACCGGATTGAGCACCGCCATCATACGCGGAGCAACTTTGTTGAGATGTTCGCGAAGGCAGAATTCCAAAACGGAGTAATCAATCACATTGTCGCGTTTTGCCACACCAATTTTTTCGCAGAAATTACGAAGAGATTCAGGAGTGTAACCACGACGGCGGAAACCGCAGATTGTAGGCATTCGTGGATCGTCCCAGCCGCTCACGTAGCCTTCTTTCACCAATTGCAACAATTTGCGTTTGCTCATTACGGTATAGTTAATGTTCAAACGTGCAAATTCGTATTGGTGTGATGGGAAAATTCCCAATTGTTGAATAAACCAATCGTACAAAGGACGGTGAATATCAAATTCCAACGTACAAATAGAGTGAGTAATGTTTTCTATAGAATCACTTTCTCCGTGAGCAAAGTCGTACATTGGATAAATGCACCATTTATTTCCTGTGCGGTGGTGTTCGGTATGGAGAATGCGGTACATAATAGGGTCGCGCATTTGCATGTTGCTGTGAGCCATGTCTATTTTGGCGCGAAGAACCTTTGAACCGTCTTCGAATTCGCCGTTTTTCATTCTCTCAAACAAATCAAGGTTTTCCTCAACACTGCGGTCTCTCCATGGACTTGGTTTTCCGGGAGTTTGCACGGTTCCTCTATTTTGACGAATTTCTTCAAGACTTTGGTCGTCTACGTAGGCTAAACCTTTCTTAATCAAATCAACGGCCCACGCATACAATTGGTCGAAATAGTCAGACGCATAGTGAACATCAGCCCATTCAAAGCCAAGCCAACGAACGTCTTCCATAATAGAATCAACGTATTCAGTGTCTTCTTTCACAGGATTGGTATCGTCGAAGCGAAGATTGGTTTTTCCTCCATATTTCTTTGCTATACCAAAATTCAAGCAAATTGATTTTGCGTGACCAATATGTAAATATCCGTTTGGTTCTGGCGGAAAGCGCGTCAACACGCCCTTGCATTTGCCGTTAGCCAAATCGTTTTCGATAATTTCTTCCAAAAAATTGAGAGGTTTTTTTTCACCCTCTACAACTACTTCGTTTGCCATACATATATATTTAGTTGTGCAAAAATATAAATTTATACGTTGATTTTTGTTAAGAAACGAACAGAATTAGAATAAACATACAACTATCTGCTTAATAATTACGAAAATGCATATTTTTGCAAAAGAATTTAAGATAAAACTACCAACATCATAAACAAGGAAAATGAAAACAAAAAATTTCCTTTTCATCCTTACAATTTTCGCAAATTTGTCATATACTGGTTTTGCTCAAAGCAGTACAGATAGTACGAACATTGACGCTTCGGCTGAAACATTTACGCCAAACTTCGAGAAAGTTTCTCCTAAATTCGAACAATTTCTTGAGCAAAACACTCTTGACATCAAGCAAAAGACGAAAGATTATTATGTTATTCGTTACACATTAATTATGTCAAAATCTCAATTTGCCGAATTCAAGAATAAATTGGAAGAATGGAATTGCCAAACAATCACGCTCAGCGAGACCACTAAATTTATTCCAGAAGAAAAGGCTGAGAAAAATCAAAATATCGAGAACTAAAAGCCAAAATACAAAACCGAAAGGAAATGGCGCTCACCGTTGATGACGAGATAAGGCTTGAGCGTTTTCAATCCATGAACGACGAGGACGAACAAAAGATTCGGGAGTATGAGAATGAAATACAGGAGCTCGATAAAAAAATCACCACCGTGTGGCTTGACGTTGCGTTGATGCGAGAACTTACCACTCCAAATCAGAACCAGAAAATAAAGTTTGTGAATATGCCGGGTTTTGAATACAGTGTTTTCACGCCAGAGAATGCCAAAGCCGGAATTTCTGCCGATTATTATAATGGATATATGTTGAAATATCTTTTCACCAAAGGTAAATCATACATAACACTTGGTGCATTCAAAGCCGTAAACGTTCCTCAAAACGACACCCTTATGTATTCCGACATATTCAACTTCAGTTTCGGTCAAGACTTCTACTCACGCCATTTAGGCCGTGGCGGACGTAAGTTCCTTAATTTATATTCCGGGTATCATGTTGGTTTCATGGCGTGCACGGGCGAAAAAAGTTCTCTCAATACAGTATATGTAAGTCCGGCAGTGGGGCTTGAGTTGTACAAAAACAATTTCATGTTGTTAGACACAAAAATGACGTACATACTTCCGTTCACCGAAAACTTGAATATGCGCGGGTTGCAATTTGCGGCATCGCTTAACTTTGTGTTCTAATAGCCAAGTCGTCACGTTTCATAATTGAGTCAACAACAACCAGTTCAGAGAGAAAAAAGACACCGAATTTTTCTTTTGTAGAAAAAGATGTTTCTTTGCAAAAAAAAACAAAAAATGACTGGATTGATTGAATTACAAGACATGGAATTTTACGCATACCACGGTTGTTATGAAGCAGAGAAAACCGTAGGCGGTCGATTCCTTGTGAATTTGTGGCTTGAATACGATGCAACTACGCCAGCACAAACTGATAATATAAAGGATGCATTAAATTATCAAACAGCGTATGAGGTAGTAGAGGAGCAAATGAAAACGCCGTCTTCTTTATTGGAGAATGTGTGCAAACGAATAATGGATGCCCTCTATCAGAAATTTCCCGACCAATTGCTTTCGGTACAAGTTGATATTTCCAAAATGGCACCAACTATCAAAGGAAAAATGAAGGCAGTTTCGGTTACAATGCGTAGCGAAAAAGACGATGCTGTAGATGAAGATGAAAAAATAGATTCAAGTTTTCATTCAACAATGTTTTCGGTTCCTTCATGCTAAAATTTGCAGTTTTTTCAACAGGTTTAGAAAATTTCCTCCTTTTTTGCCTTTTAAAAAGGGAATAATGGGATAAAAAACAGTGTAATTTTGAGAAAACCAGTAGAAAAATTACCGCGTAATTAGTTGATTATCAACGAAAAGAAAATTTTTTTAAAAAAATGTTAAAAAAATTTGGTTGGAAATAAAAATATTCAAACATTTGCAACCCCGAAAGACAAGAACGTTCTCCTAACGGAAACGGGAGTCAAGAAGGGCAAGTACATTGACAAAATGGGAAAGCACTTAACTTTAAAAGTTAAAAATTTGGGTAGAGTTTATTTTGAGCATTAATCTACGAAGAAAGATATTTTACAAAAGATTAAAGACAACGAAGAGTTTGATCCTGGCTCAGGATGA
>CAYFVM010000004.1:62156-118310 GCA_964346725.1 uncultured Bacteroidales bacterium | reverse complement strand
ACTATTACATTCCTGTATAATTAAACGGAGTAATTTGTCGTAATTCAGCTTTCACCTCTTCGCTTACGTTCAATGTTTCAATGAAATTGTGAATAGAGTTTTCGTTGATAACATCGTTGGTACGAGTTAGTTCTTTCAACGTCTCGTATGGCTTTGGATAGCCTTCGCGGCGAAGAATAGTTTGAATTGCTTCAGCAACTACAGCCCAATTGTCTTCAAGGTCAGCATGAATGGCTGGTTCGTTCACATAAATTTTTCCTAAGCCTTTTTGAAGCGAAGCAAGCGCTATAAGCAAATGACCATATGGAACGCCAACGTTGCGGAGCACCGTAGAGTCGGTAAGGTCGCGTTGCAAACGAGAAATAGGAAGCTTTGCGGCCAAATGTTCGAAAATGGCATTTGCAATACCAAGATTTCCCTCGGCATTTTCAAAATCAATAGGATTTACCTTGTGTGGCATAGCCGATGAACCAACTTCGTTCTTTTGAATGCGTTGTTTGAAGTAACCCATTGAAACATATTGCCAAATATCTTTGCACAAATCCATAAGGATAGTGTCAATGCGTTTTGAAGCATCGAAAAGAGATCCAAGATTGTCGTAGTGCTCAATTTGTGTGGTTGGGAACGAGCGAACAAGTCCCAAATTGTTTTTCACAAAATTGTTACCGAATGCCTGCCAATCTTTGTTTGGATACGCAACATGGTGTGCGTTGAAATTTCCTGTAGCACCACCAAATTTTGCCGAAAATGGAACCGCTTTCAACTGTTCCATTTGTCCGTTTAAACGAGATACAAACACTTGTATTTCTTTGCCCAAACGAGTTGGTGAAGCTGGTTGACCATGCGTTTTTGCAAGCATTGGAATCTCTTTCCAGTCCTCAGCCATTTGCGTAAGCTGGGCTATCACGTCTTGCAAGTTTGGAATTATCACATTGTTCACAGCTTCTTTGAGCGAAAGCGGAACAGCAGTGTTGTTAATGTCTTGCGAAGTCAAGCCAAAGTGTATAAACTCTTTGTATTGCTGTAAGCCAAGTTTGTCAAATTCTTCCTTCAAAAAATATTCAACCGCTTTCACGTCGTGGTTGGTAATTTTTTCAGTGTCTTTTATGCGAGTAGCATCAGCCTCGGTAAAATTTTTGTACAAATTTCGGAGAGACTTAAATACCGACGGGCTAACCGATTGCAATTGAGGTACTTCGCTACAAAGAGCGATAAAATATTCAACCTCCACGTGAACGCGGTATTGAATTAATGCAAATTCTGAAAAATAATTGCCGAGAATTTCAGTTTTGTTTCTGTAACGACCGTCAATAGGAGAGATAGCGGTAAGTGAATCTAATTGCATATACGTTTTATTTACTGTCGCAAAGGTATAAATTAATTGGTAATACAAAAACAATAGCAGTTTAACGTGTTATGTAATAACGAGTGAGCAGAAAAAGAGAAAATAGCATTAATTTTGTAACTTTTGGGGAAATTTGCAAGATGAAAAAACAAGTATATAATCCTTTTCTGCCTTTGAATGAGTGCATATCCGACGGCGAGCCGCATGTGTTTGGCGATCGCGTGTATTTATTCGGTTCGCATGATAAAGAGGGTGGCGAAACGTTTTGTATGCTCAATTACAAGGTCTATTCTGCTCCGGTTGACGATTTGCGAGATTGGCGTTGCGAGGGCGAAATTTACCAAGCTTCGCAAGACCCTGATTACGGCAATCGAAACTTCATGTACGCTCCCGATGTGGTGCGTGGCAACGATGGAAAGTATTATCTATACTATTGCATGTCGGGTAATTTTGGGCAGGGTGGCTATTTTGGTCCGGTGAGTGTGGCAGTGTGCGATACCCCTGCGGGGAAATATCAATACCTTGGTTTTGTGCACAATGCCGACGGCACACCTTTGCTCGATTACGTCCCGTTTGACCCCGCTGTGATTAATGATGGTGGCGTGATTCGCTTATATTACGGCACGCAATATTCGTTTGAAGAAGAACCTGATTTTGAAAGCAATGAAGAGCACATTCAGTCGGAAATGAATATGTTTGGCAAGAGTCGGGAGGAAATTCTTTCAATGTCGAGAAAAGACAGTGTAATGGGTGCGGTTATGGCGGTTCTTTGCGACGATATGTTGACCGTGAAAGTTGCACCAAAACACATTATTCCGTATAAAACAAAAGGCACTTCGTTTGAAGAACATCCGTTTTATGAAGCCTGTTCTATGCGAAAAATAGGGCAGAAGTATTGCTTTGTGTATTCCTCAAAACAAAATCATGAGCTTTGCTATGCTACGAGCAATTATCCCGACCATGGCTTTACGTTTGGCGGAACAATTGTTTCAAACGGTGACATAGGCTACAAAGGAAGAACAGAGGCACAGCGCTTAAATATGACTGGCACCACCCACGGAAGCATTGAAAACATTGACGGCAAATGGTATGTGTTCTATCATCGTTTGACGCATAAATCAGATTACAGCAGACAGGCGTGTGCTGAACCTATAGAGATTGCAGCAGATGGAAGCATTGCGCAGGTGGAAATTACTTCGTGTGGCTTAAACGGCGGTCCGCTTGAGGCAGAGGGAGCGTATCCCGCTGTTATTGCGTGTAATATTACCAACGGCAATATGCCTCACGGTTCCAACAAAATCTACACGCACTCGTTCCCGAATGTTTCCAACCAAGGCGAAGACAGATTTGTGGCTGAGGTTGCTCACAAAACCTTGCTAGGATTTAAGTATTTTCGTTTTTCAGGAGTAAAGGCACTCTGCATTGAATACAGGGGAACTGCACAAGGGAAGTGCAAGATTTTTCAAGTAGAAAATGGCAATCAATGTGGCGAAATAGAAATAGTTCCGTCAAAAACGTGGAAAATGCTCACTGCAGAAATTACATTCGTTGACGGCATTTCCCCTTTATTCCTACTCTATGAAGGCGAAGGAATGTGTGACATTAAAGAAATTTCATTTGAAAAAAATAAAAAACGATATGAGTCTATTTCAAAATTTTAGGAAATCATTGGGAATTCAAGGTCGCGCTGTCGGCTTTTTGTTTAGCAACGGTATGGCGTGGATGTTATTAATCCCAATTGTACTTTTTGTAACAATGGCGTTTTGGGGCGTTGTTTCTATTGGAGAATTGGCACGAATGGCATCTGAATCGCTGTTGGTGGAAGATTGGGAATTTATGGTGCCGTTCGTTATTATCTTATTTAAACTTTTATTTTTCATTGTATTCGGTATGTGGGGCGGATATGTGGTAGTAATTATTATGTCGCCGTTTATGGCATACGTTTCCGAAAAAACAGAACAGATTTTAGACGGCAAGGAGTATCCGTTTGATTTATTTCAAATACTTAAAGACGCACTACGAGGTATATTGTTGGCTCTACGCAATTGTTGTATGGAGTTGTTGATAGGGTTGCTCATATTTATCGGAGCATTTATTCCAATTATTGGACCTATTGTGTCATCGGTATTGGGAACGATTTTCTTGTTCTTTGTGTCGGCATATTTCTATGGTTTTTCGTTTATGGATTATACAAACGAACGTAGGCGATTGTCGGTGCGAAAGAGTGTGAACTATGTGAAGAGCAATAAAGGAATGGCCGTGGGGCACGGATTTATCTTTGCCTTGGTGTTGTATATTCCATTCGTTGGACCTTTTATTTCAGCATTATTGGCAATAACGTCTACTGTTGCAGCAACAATAGAAATGTTAGGTGTGCGAGAACAAACTGCTTAGAAGCTTTTCCCCAAAGTAAGAGTAAAAATTGAGAGAAGGAGTTGATTGTCTATGTTGTGGCGAAGCATGTAGCCCAAATCAATATTGGTGTTTTTGCGAAACTCAAACGAACAATTTACGCTATATTTAGCGGTAGCAATATGAAAATTGCTTCCAGGAGCAACCACGTGATACGTTTCTACAAACGCCGAAGGGCGAATGCGGTCTATACCGGTGTAGGTAATCTTTATTTTGTTTTTGTCAACTATTTCAGGACGAAGCGATTCTTCATTTTTTATGTATGTATTTTTGGAGACGTTCAATTTTGATTGAACGGCAAATCGGAAAGAGTCAAATTTCTTTTTGTAGCCAACCACTCCCGCTACGGTATGTTCAGGGAAATATCCGTTTTTCTTGTGTTTGTCGGCAATTTCGTAGCTCGCACCTACAAATACTGTTTTTGAAATATTGTACTTTCCTCCAATTCCAACGGCAAGTTGTTTAAGCAGAGCACTTGTTTGCTGCAAACGTGCTTCTGCTTCAAAATCTATAGAAATACGTTTTGTAATGTCTGTTGAAGTTTCAAGTTCCGTCCACACTTCAACTGAATGCGATTGAGACCATCCAGAAATACCCACAAGGCAACATATCAAAACGGCAGCAATTCGTTTCATTTATTCCTTTTCGTGAACGTTAGACATGGTATTTTCACCGAAATCAGGTTCGTAGTAATAAATTTGAATCCAGGTAGAATCGGTCAAATAGTTTATGTCGCCAACTTCAAATCGTTGAATTTTCAATCCGGTGCGTTTCTCCAAATCAGCTTTGAGCTCATCGTAGCACTCTGGTTTTACCAACGCAATGTTGTCATATTTTACACGTTTGCGCGATTCATGCTTTATCATCCATACTTTTTCAAGGAAGAATGCAACCATAATGATTGCCATGTTGGTAAAAATCAATTCAGCGTAACTTACTTTCTTGTTTGAAAGCGCATTGATAACTGAAATACCAATCACAAGAAATAGATAAGTCATTTCCTTGATAGGCATCAATTCGGTCCTATACCGTATAATACCGAAGATTGCGAAAAGTCCCAATGCGAATCCTACTTGAATTTTTACATTTCCAAGCAAGAAACAAAGCAAGAAAACGATGGTAGAGATTAGGATGTAGGTAAATAGGAAATCTCTCCGTCTCGTTGCTGGATAGTACAATCCTCTGCATACAATGAAGATTACCAAGAAATTGAAAGTAAAGCGAATAAGTAATTCAGCAAACGAGGGCAAGTCAATCAAAGAAATGCCAAACAGTTCTTGTTCCATAATTAGTTTTTATTAAATGATTTCAATTTTTCTATATAGCGTAATTTATTTTTGAATCTATTTTTCTTAATATTTTTATAGACAAACGCGGTACCTATTGCATATTTGCTCATGCTGCATTTGAATATGCGATTTTTGAGTAATGCGTCATGCATATATGAAACGCCAGTACTCTTGTCACGTTTGAGTTCTATGATGCAAATGTGAGTAAAATCCGCCTTTTCACCGGTCACGCAGTTTGTTGCCTTTAGGTTCGTATCTACTGTACAACGTTCTCCATGCGCCAAATCAACTAAGGTTACGCGACAATATTCTACCAATGTTTTGGGAAACAATTCTTCTCCCGAAAAAGGGCAATGTTTGTGTAGAAAGGTGTCAGCTTGCGAAAGAGGGCTGGTAATAGGGAATTCAATACGTTTCTTCTTTGTCCGGCCTTTGTTGTTTTTGAATTTTACTTCCAAAAATGCAACATCGGTGGAAAGATACGTGCGGTGACGAACCTTGTAACGATTGAGTTTCCCATTTTGATGCGCAATGTACATTTTGTCATCAGGAGTATCAAAATACACTGTTTTGTAATCCTGGAACGCCGTTCCATTAATGTGCAAAACAGAATAATTTTGTGCAATATCAGTCAATACAGCGGGCAATTGTTGTGCGCTAAACACATATTTTGTATCGGTTCTATTTTGCAACATTACCGTGTCCATTTCTTCAAGGGAAATGTTTTGCATTGATTGTATTATATGTTGCGCAGATTCAAGCATGTGTTATTCAGTATAGTATTGGTATTCGTATACTTTCTTTTTAAGAAGTTTCCCTTTCTCATCATATATCAATTTCCCAATACGTTTGCCAACTTCGTTATATTGATGCACGCTTTTCTCTTTCAATTTTCCAGAAGGAGAATATTCATATTCGGTAGTTACCTTTTTCCCTTTGTATTCGTATGTGATGTATTTCTTCAAATCGCCATATTTATCGTATATATATTCTTTTACGGGGCGACCACGGTCATCACATTCCTCTTTAGAGTCAAGTATTTTTTTACCTTTGCTATCAACTTCATAGACTGTTTTGGTTTTCACGTCGCCTACTTGAGCCGACACGAATGAGCATAAGCATAGTCCTGTTGCAAGACAGAGAATAGAACGTAATAATTTCATATTGAGTAATTTAGTAGTTGCTAATAATTATTCACATACATTTTTTCAACCGAAATGTTTGTGTTGTTGTTCGGAATAGTAAATGAGCGAACAACTGCAGTGTCTGGTTCAGAATTAAAACGAGTTTCGGTTAAGCAATATAATTTGTATTTACCCGGAATAAGGCGAGAAATTACAAAATTTCCGTTGGCGTCGGTGGTGTATTTGTCTAATACAACATCGCTGTTTTGGAATTGAAGATATATACGAAGATCAACGCCATTAATAGTGTCTAATACGATAGAGCCAGAATGTATTATTTCTTGTACATTTCCTTGTACGCTTCCGTTTCCTTTGTCAAAATCAACATGTTTGTATATGATAAATGTGTCAAGGCTTGCTTTCGTTTTTTTGTTGTTAAGTGAAACACTTTGCGTAAAGCATAATTGAGGAACTTTTACGTTTGATGCAGTGTCGTTAGAATAAACAAATATGGTATAATCGCCTTTGGTAAGGTATGGAAACTTGAATACACCATTGCTATTTGTGGCACTTTTACCGTCGGCTAGGCCGGAATTACCGTATGAAATAAAAACATCTTCATCGGCAGCCGGGAAAGCGTTTCCTGATTTTTCAAAGAGAGAATTTATGTTTTGCGTCATTACCACGCCCTGAATCGAGGCCAAACCTCCTTTGCCTTCTTCTGGTGTGCAAGCACTGAACAATGCAATGAGGCAAACGAAACAAACTATTCTATTTAGATTCATTTTTACAGAAATTGAATTAGTTGGTAAATATAATTCTTTTGTGTGAAAAAAGAGAGAACATTGTACAAAAAGTTTACATTTGTATTTCATTGAACATAAAACACTTAATGCAATTGACCTGAGTAACAGCGTTGCAAAAGCCACGAAAGAACTTCAGAAAACCTTCAAAAATCAGAATCTGCAAATAGGATTTGTTTCCGACACGTCCGAATTCACAAAGGCGTCAATAAAATCGGTTATAGAAGACTTGCTTATGGCAGTGTTGTTGGTTACGCTCGTTATTCTTGTGTTTTTACACAACTGGCGTAACGCGTTGATAGTAATGTTGGTAGTGCCAGTTTCGCTCGTTGGTGCTTTTATTGGAATGTATTTGTTCCATTTTACTCTAAATTTAATGTCATTGTTGGGGCTTTCGGTGGTAATAGGTGTGTTGATTGACGATGCCATTGTGGTAATTGAGAACGTGTATCGGCACATTGAAATGGGTAAAAATCCGCTCAAAGCAACAATTGATGCAATGAACGAAATTGGTTTAACCGTAGTCACCGTTACAATCGTATTAGTCGTGGTTTTTTTGCCAATTGCACTAACAAATTCGTTGGTATCAGATATTTTGCGTCAATTTTGCGGAGTAATCGTTTTTTCAATTGTGCTCAGTTTATTGGCATCGCTTACTTTGGTTTCATTGCTCACATCGCGCTTTGGTAATATTGAAGTTTTAAACGAAAAAAACATCTGGGGACGAATGCTTCAATGGTTTGAAGACAGGGTAAAACAATTCGGAGAATGGATTGCTTCACTACTTGCATGGGCATTGGTGCATAAACGTTGGGTGGGAGTTATAGTGCTAGCCGTTACGGTTGCCATTTGTTCCCTTTTCCCAGCAGGATTTGTGGGTTTTGAATTTATGCCCGATGTTGACCAAAGTGAGTTCACCGTGTTGCTTGAAATGCCAAAAGACATATCAATAGAAGAATCTTCTGCCTTGGTATCAAAAGCCGAAACATGGATGCTCACCAAACCCGAAGTTACCGAAGTGGTAACAATAATTGGACTAACTAATAGCAACAATGAAAGCACCCAAGGCACGCCTTACTTGGCAGAATTAACCGTAAAACTCGTCCCGTCATCGCAACGCGACAAGTCAACAAAGAGTTACATATCAACCATTAAACAATCTTTGACGAGGTATTTGGTTGATGCAAAAGTGCGTGTTTTTGGCACAACGCTTCATGGTGCGGCCAATAGTTCCGATATCGATTACATTATTTCGGGAAGTCAGACCGATTCTGTAGCCTTGTTTAGCGAATTTGCACTTGACCAACTGAGAACCGTGCCAGGTACGCTTCAGCAGCAACTTTCAACAGGTAGCGGAATGCCCGAAATTGAAATAAAAGTGGACCGTGAAAAAATGTCGGTTTTAGGATTGTCGTTAGACAATGTTGGTTTCACCTTGCAAATGGCATTTCAGGGCAACACGGCAATAAAATTTGTGCGCAACAACTACGAATATGACATCAACATTAGGGCCGACAAATTTTACCGCACCAATGTTGACGATGTGTCTGGTTTAACCTTTGTAAATCAACAAGGTAATACTATACGACTTGACCAGTTTGCCACCGTTCAATTAGGTACTGGACCAAATCGATTGGAACGTTACAATCGTAATCCTTCTGTGTCAATAAGTGCTAACGTGGTAGGAGTTTCGGCAGGATCTGCGTCAAACGAATTTTTAGAAAAAGTAACCTCAAAAGCCAATCAGATGGGCGTGTCCATTCAGGCTGTTGGCGACATGAAATCAATGTCTGACTCCATGGGAGTTTTAACAGGTGCGTTGCTGTTATCAATATTGTTGATGTATTTTGCTATGGTATTGTTATACAACAATTGGATAGATCCGTTGGTGGTAATGTTTTCAATACCATTTTCAATTTTGGGTGCAATACTTGCTTTGGCACTGTCGGGCATATCGCTCAATATTTATGCAATGCTTGGTTTGGTTATGCTTATTGGGCTAGTGGCGAAAAATGCAATTCTGCTCGTGGATTTTGCAAAGGAACAACTTCTGCAAGGAGAAACTATTGACAACTCGCTTATTACGGCTGTTAAATTGCGTATCCGACCAATTTTAATGACCGCACTTTCAACCGTAATAGGTATGATACCAGTGGCAATAGCGTCTGGTTCGGGAGCGGAATTGAGAAATGGATTGGGGTGGGTTATTATTGGTGGTATGACTTTGTCAACTCTGCTAACGCTGATTGTGGTGCCAGTGGTATTCAAAATATTTCACAGAACGAAACAATAAACCAGATACTTTTAAAGAAGATAGTAATAAAGAAAGAGAACTTGTTTCAACGGAATTTTGGAGAAACAAGCACTTTTTTATTTTGAAAGTTTACATCAATTGTAAAACATTTTTCGACAAGTTTTTTACATGTCGTAACTGTGTTTAGCATGAAAAAGATACGAGTTCTTTAAATTGGAAAACTCTTTCTTCCAACTCCGCAGTTGAAACATTTTCAAGCGCCTCAGTTCCCATTTTTTCTACGGTAAACGAAGCCATTGCTGAAGCCATAATCACGGCAGTTTTCATGGTTTCAAAGTCTGTTTTATCTTTTTGGGCTATATAACCAATAAACGCTCCAGCAAATGTGTCGCCAGCTCCGGTTGGGTCTACTACGTTTTCAAGAGGAAGAGCAGGGGCAATAAATATTTTATCGTTACTAAACAACATGGCGCCGTGTTCTCCTTTTTTAATAATAACGTGTTGTGGTCCCATTGCGCAAATAGCGCGAGCAGCTTTTGGCAGACAGCGTTCGCCAGTAAGTTGGTATGCTTCCTCGTCATTTATAATAATGATGTCAACCATTGCAATCGTTTTTTTTAACTCATCGAGCATGGTGTCCATCCAAAAATTCATGGTATCGAGAGCCACAAATTTTGGTTTATGATTCATTTGTTCCAATACTTGGCGTTGAATAACGGGGCTGAGGTTGCCCAACATCACATATTCTGTATTTTTATACGAATCGGGAACAATTGGGGTGAAATGTTCCATCGCATTGAGTTCCGTAACGAGCGTTTCGCGTTGGTTCATGTTGTCAAAATAGCGACCTGACCAAAAAAATGTTTTTTCTTCTTTGCTGATTTGCACGCCTTCTGTGTCAACGCCTCTGTCGTGGAGTTTTTGAATATATGCTTCTGGAAAATCATAACCTACAACAGCAATTACCTGAGGTTTAGTAAAATAAGAAGCAGAGAAACAGATATAAGAACCAGCTCCTCCAATAATTTTATCAGTCTTTTGAAATGGAGTTTCAATTGCATCAAAGGCTATACTACCTACTATTAATGAATTCATCGTATTTTTTTTGCAAATATATTGTTTTTATTTCAGGGAAACTATTATATTTGCACCGCTTTTAGAGCAATAAATTCCCAAATAGCTCAGTTGGTTAGAGCATCTGACTGTTAATCAGAGGGTCACTGGTTCAAGTCCAGTTTTGGGAGCCAAGCCTTGGTAGGAAAACCAAGGCTTTTTTATTGTAGTATGAATCAGATAGAACAACATCCATTGCAGCCATTTTTGCCACATAATGCGCATGCGCTTTTCCTCGGCAGTTTTCCTCCTCCGCAAAAGCGGTGGTCTATTCAGTTCTTTTATCCGAATTTTCAAAACGACATGTGGCGAATTTTAGGAACGATTTTTTATGCCAACCCATTAAAATTTGTGGTTGAAGGAGAAAAAAAGTTCGATTATAAGAAAATTGTGGATTTCTGCAACGAGAAAGGACTTGCTATTTTTGATACCGCCACTGCTGTCCGTCGTTTGCAGGATAACGCTTCCGATAAGTTTTTAGAGGTTGTGGAAGAAACCGACTTGGAACAGTTGCTCGTGCAAATTCCTCAGTGTAAGGCTATTGTAACTACCGGCGAAAAGGCAACCGATGTGCTTGTTTCAAAATATTCATGTGAGAAACCCAAAGTTGGTGCATCAGTTTTGGTTGAGGTTGGTGGCAAAACGTATGATTTTTTCAGAATGCCATCGTCGTCACGTGCCTATCCGCTTTCGCTGGCAAAGAAAGCAGAAGCGTATGGGGTTTTGAAAAAGTTTTTCGAATAGTTCAGATTTAGTACCCTTTTATCCACGCTTTCCCTTTTCCTTTAATTTTTTCCCATACTATGCGGCTATTTTGTACGCGAATGGTATCAACATGAAATACCGGTTGGCTACCGTAAAATGGTTCTCCGGGGAGCATCACAGCATTGAGTCCTAATGCTTCGTCGTAAAGGGTGTAGGTCAATGTTTTGGGTGCAACAGTGAGAGATGGCACATTCGTTTTGGGAAGTTTTGATGCCTTCAAAACGTCAATTTGCTGTTGACGGTCTTTGGCAAATTGCGTAATATTCCCCGATAGAATGTCGGCATAGGTAGCATTGATACTGGACTCAAAGCGAAGCATAAAGAAGAGAAACAAGATTGTAACAAAAACGCTGATAGCTTTGGATTGTTTGCCGGCCATTGTTGTCGCTAGGTTGGGCGTAGCAATATAAAGAAATACTGCCCATGTAAACAGTAAAAACACAAACACCACATTTTCCGTTCGTTCCAAAGGCCGTGTGTTGGTAGAGGTAAACATAAACAAGTGCATCAGCCAAACGCAAACAATAGAAACGAGTAGAAATAGATATGACGAAACGTGTGTCTGCACTTTTTTCTCTTCCAAACGAGGTGCGAGTACAAAGAAATATATGAGTGCGGTAGAAGCGAGAAGCGGCAAGTTTTTGAGAAGAAATTGAATAGTAAAAAGTACGCTGAATAAAAACACATGCGAGAAATCGCTAGTCTCTTGGCAAAGTTCAAGCCTTGCAAAGTTGCCGGGAGCAAAAAGCATCGCAGTGCTGAATATTCCGGTAATTGCCAACCAACCACACAAATAACCAATGGAGGATTTTTTTTGCCATTTTGTAAACACCAAAAATGCAATGATGCAATCCAATGCAATCAACGTTAATTCATTACAACCAACGGCAATTATGATGAGCACGCTTGCTAAAAAAAAACACCATACTTTTGTGAGAGACGACAAACTTTCTTTTTCTCTGTCCAATTTAAAAAATAATCCTAAAAGCAACAGAATTGCCATGCAGGGAATAGAATAGGAGATATATGCCGAAAACCAGTAAAAGAACTCGAAATACGAGGGCATTCCGGCAAGTAATACGCATGAAATGAGCGAGGTCGCAAGTATTTTATTTCGCAGAGTAGTTCCAACAATTGCCTGATGCACAAAAAAATACGTACACCCAACAATCCCAATAATCATGGCAATGGAATAGACGGTGAGCAAGGCTATGTTGTCGTATAATAACGGGTTTGCTATTGAAAACAACGACGCTATATATCGACCTGACCACGTGAGATAGGTATTGAGCCATGAAGCAAAAAAATCTTCCTTACCTATGCGAAACGCATATCCATAATCGTCGCCGGAAGGGTAGACAAAAAAAGCGCAGAACAAAAGAGCGACAAAGCCCATTGCGGCTACAATGTATATAGTCCATTCGGGTAAAGAATAGTGTCGTTTTTGCAACTTTTGCATAGTATAATCAATTCTCTAGATGACGTTTCGGATTTATTTTCTATCGAAGAATGGACTTTTGCCACTTACCGAAAGTGGCACGCCGAGAATTACACTACAACCGGGAAGTAAACCCATTTGGAGAGCAGTGTAGCCTATGGTGTACATTACTCTGTTGTCTAATCGGTAGTCGGCGGCTTTTGACACGGCAGACCCTATGGCAAGACCGAGGTCATTGGCGTTGAAATAACAAGGAATTTTGGGGAATTTATTTTTTTCTTCGCAGGTATCGAAACCGCAAAAACGGCAATTCAAACCAAGTGATTCAACTTTGGTTCCAAACAGCATAACGGCTTGGCTCTTCCGGCAATTGTCGGCATCGCGTTTGAAAGAAGCACGGCCGTTTTCTTTGTCGGCTATTTCGCACATTGTAGTAGCGAGTTTTTCAATGTCGTTGCCGGTCAAAATAACTATTTCTACATTGTCGCAACCTTTTGCTTTTGGAGCAGTGCGGGCAGCTATGGCAATTTGTTTTGCCAGGGCAAGTACTGCTTCTTCACGAACATTTTCTTCTGTGAGCACCATACGTATTTGTTTTGTTTTTCAAAGATAAAAAAATGTTCGTTTGCTGGGGCAATTTTTATTGTGCCTCGCGGTGTTTTACATTTTTGTCATCCATAAAAGAAAGGTAATTTTGATAACGGCTGAATGGAATTTTGCCTTCTTCCACGGCTTTTATCACATTACATTTTGGTTCGTGAGAATGCGTACAGTTATTGTACTGACAATCAGAGGAATATTTGAAAATTTCGGGGAAATATTGACTAATTTCCTCACTTTTCATATCAAGAAGTCCGAAGGCTTTTACGCCCGGAGTGTCAATGATATTGCCACCGTTAGGTGTTTCGTACATTTCGGCAAAGGTGGTGGTGTGTTGTCCTTTATGAAACGACTTAGAAATCTCACTCGTTTTCAGACTTTCGTTGTCGGTGATTTTTTTTATGATTGACGTTTTTCCCACGCCCGAATTCCCTGAAAATGCCGCTACTTTGCCCACCAATTGACGTTTGAGTTCATCCATATTGTAATCGGTGACGGTAGAAATGCACATCACATTGTAGCCCGCAATGCGGTATATTTCTTTCCATTCCTCAATTTTCTTTTGATCTTCTTCCGACTGAAACAAGTCGTATTTATTGATAAGAATGGTGGCTGGAATGCCGTATGCTTGCGTGGTAACGAGAAAGCGGTCAATAAATTGCAACAAAGTTTGGGGCGAATGAATGGTAACAACAAGGTATGCTATATCAATATTTGCAGCAATTATTTGTGACTCTTTGGAAAGGTTTGACGCTTTACGAATAATGTAATTTTTTCGTTCTTCAATATCGGTGATAATTCCTGATTGCTCGTTTTCCAAGTCGTAAAACACATAGTCGCCAACAGCGATAGGATTGGTATTGCGAATGCCGTTCAAGCGGAGTTTACCTTTTACTCGGCAGTCAATGGTTATACCTTCCTGCGTTTTGACTTTGTATATATTTCCAGTCGATTTGGTTACGAGTCCCTTCATGCTATTTGTTGATATTCAGATTATTGAGACCGTTCGTGCCAAATTCTTTTTCGTATTTTTTGATGAGTTCTTCTTGTCTTTTTTCAAACTCACGTTGTGAAAGCTTGTCGGCACCTTGTTTCTCTAAATCGCGGTTAGCCATGCGAAGAATTAATTCTTCCCAAAAAGTGTGGTCGTCGTATGCTTCAATTGTCTTGTCGCAATCTTCTTCAAACTCCTCACATGGACCAAATCCTCCCGATGATTTATCAAATTCAATGTCATCATTTCCTTGGTGGTAGGCACTTTCATACACGAGTTGTTTCAGCGATTCAATGTTGCCTGCGTTGGGTGCAGGTTCGTATGCTTGTAAAACCCATTCTCCCATGTACATCAACTGGAGCAGGTCTTGAAGCTGTTTGTCGGTTAGTTCAATTTTTGCCATACGTTTTTAACTTAATCTATCTCTAAAATCGGCGTAAGTGAATGTCCGAATACACTCGTTTTTGCCATTTTCATGTTGTATCCAAATAGCAGGATGTTGCACGCCATTGAATGTGGTAGTTTTTACCATAGTGTAGTGCATCATGTCTTCTAGAATAATGGTGTCGCCCACGTGGAGTTCGTTGGTGAAAAAGTACGGCATCATAAAATCGCCGGCAAGGCACGAATTCCCGCCTATGCGGTATGCATAGCAATGCTCCGTTTTTTCAGAAAATGCGTCTCGAATGTTTGGCCGATAGGGCATTTCAAGCGTGTCGGGCATGTGAGCTGCAAATGATACGTTGAGAATGGCAGTAGGATTTTCGCCATAATTCACAATATCAAGCACTTGTGCTTTGAGCACCCCTGTTTGCCATCCCACAGCACCGCCGGGTTCAAGTATAACGTCAACGTGGTATTTTTCTTTAAAAACTTTGAGCAAAGAAATCGCATGTTCTGGTTTGTAATCCTTATGTGTGATAAGGTGGCCGCCTCCCATGTTTACCCATTTTGCAGAATGTAGCAGGTGTCCGAATCTCTCTTCAAACGAGGCGAGCACGCGTTCCAAAGAATATGAATCGTTTTCACAAAGTGCGTGAAAGTGAATACCATCAACACCTTCGGGAAGTCCTTGCGCTAATTCTTTGGCAGGAATTCCAAGACGAGAATTTGGCGAACAAGGATTGTACATTTCCGTTGTCACATCGCTATATCCCGGATTTACTCGCAAACCGATAGAAATATTGTGTTTTTTGCAAACATCTTTGTAGGCATTGAATTGCGAGAGAGAATTGAACGTAAGATGAGAACTACATTGCGCAATTTCTTCAATTTCGTTAGGAGCATAAACCGGTGCAAATGTGTGCGCCTTGCTGCCCATGTACTCTACACAAAGTTTTGCTTCGTTGAGTGAGCTTGCCGTAGCTCCCGCAAGATATTGTTTTACCATTGGAAACGATTTCCAAAGGGCATATCCTTTGAGTGCCAAAATAATGGAAACTCCAGCTTCTTTTGAAACCACGGAAAGTTTTTCCAAATTGCGGCGAAGCAATGTTTCTTCAAGAATAAATGCCGGAGCAGGTATGTTTGGATAAAAATCCTTCATTAATAGGTAAGTTCAAGGTCAACATTCTCTTTAACTTCAAACGGAAGACCGTGTTTGCCAATTACTTCCATAAATGGATCTGGATCAAATTCTTCTACGTTGAATACGCCTGCACCACTCCATTTCCCAGTGAGGAACATCATAGCGCCAGTCATTGCAGGCACGCCGGTAGTATACGATACACCTTGTGCACCGGTTTCTTCGTATGCTGCTTGGTGGCTACAGTTATTCCAAATGTAGGCAGTTTTTTCTTTACTGTCTTTGATACCTTTTATGCGGCAACCAATAGAAGTTTCGCCGGTGTAGTTTGCGCCAAGTGTTTCAGGTGCAGGCAATGTTTCTTTAAGAAATTGAAGAGGAACAATGTCAATACCTTTGTATTTGATAGGTTTAATGCTTGCCATTCCAATGTCTTGAATCACACGAAGGTGAGTCAAATATTCATCGCCAAACGTCATGAAGAAACGTGCTTGTTTGAGCGTTGGGAAATTCTTTACGAGCGATTCCAATTCTTCGTGGTACATCAAATATGAATTACGCACACCAATGTTTGGGTAGGTAAGCGGGAACATAATTTCTTGTGGTTCGGTTTCAACCCATTCCCCATTGTTCCAATAGCGACCTTTTTGCGTGATTTCGCGAATGTTGATTTCAGGGTTGAAGTTTGTGGCAAATGCTTTACCATGGTCGCCACCATTGCAGTCAACAATGTCAAGATAATGAATTTCGTCGAAATAATGTTTTGCCAAATAGGCAGTGTAAATTTGACTTTGTCCCGGGTCAAAACCACAGCCAAGTATTGCAGTCAAGCCTTTTGCTTTGAAGCGATCTTGGTATGCCCATTGCCAGCTATATTCAAATTTTGCCACATCTTTTGGTTCGTAATTGGCTGTGTCTAAATAATTTACGCCAGCTTCCAAACACGCATCCATAATGCACAAATCTTGATATGGAAGCGCAACATTTATAACCAATTTCGGTTGGAATGATTTAATCAATTGGACTAATGCGGGAACGTCTTCTGCATCGATTTGAGCAGTTTGAATTTTTCTCCCCAATTTTTCTTCTATAATTGAAGCAATCTTGTCGCATTTCGATTTCGTACGACTTGCAAGCATAATGTCAGAAAAAACTTCCGGATATTGTGCACACTTGAATGTGACCACTTGGCTTACGCCTCCGGCACCAATAATTAAAACTTTTGCCATAATGAATTACATTTAATTTGGCATAAAAGTAGGAAAATTTAGGAAACAATAATCGATTTACGGCTTACTCGTTATTATTTTTAAAGAAAGAGAGAACTTCTTGATTTTGCTTGGTGTGCTGCATACAGGCTGAAATCAATTTGTAGGGTAGATTGTGAGATTAGTATCATTTTCGCAGTGCCGAATTTGTTGTCTCAATTATTTTGTGAGATAAAGAAGTTCATCAATTCAGATGATTTTCATACCTTTAACGCAAAATATTTTTCAATGGAGAATAAATTTGTTCAATATATAACAAATGCTGGCGTTACTGTAGGGATCATTCCTGAGATAGGTGGAATGATCGTTTCGGTAACGAAAGATAAATCTCCAAATCTCATAAAGTCAAATCCTGCTTTGTGGGATTTTTCTCAAAAACCCATAGTTGACGAAAATACTGACTTTATGCCATACAATGGTCATACAGTTTGGCTTGGTCCACAAAAAGAGTGGTGGAGTCATCAGTCGGTTCACCAACAACGAAAGCAAGAAGCTGCGGAATGGCCTCCCGATCCATATTTATATATTGCTGAATATAAGGTAGTTAAAAAAAACGAATCTGCAATTCAACTGATAGGACCTCATAGTCCAATTTCTGGCGTTACGATTGAAAAAGAAATTGCTGTAAATCCCGATGGAAGTGTGTTGGTGCAAGCAACTGTGTGGAATACTTCCAATGAGCCATGTGCGTGGGACGTGTGGCACAATACTCGTTTTAATGGTAAATGCAAAATGAAAGTTTCGGCAACTCCCGAGAATGTCCGTGTGGTGCCAGTATTGAACGAACAATCAACCGAAATGCCGTATGAAATTACAGAGGGCAATTTTTCCTATTGTCCGCAAAAACCACATCAAAATTTTTTGGAACGCAGTTCAAAGGCATTCATTTATCCAACAAAGCCAGAAATTTTAATTGAGACTGATAACTATGTGATGCAAATTCTTTTTGAATTGCATGCAAAAAACGAGATACATCCAGCACAAGGGTTAGTTGAAATATATAATCACACCGAGCATGGCAAGGATAATGATTTGTTAGAAATAGAATATCACTCTCCATATAAGCAATTGCAAGTAAATGAGAGTGTTACAGCATACGAAGTTTGGAATATTACACACAAAAAGTAGTAAGTATGGAAATCGAAAAAATCAATAACGAAGATGATTACCAAAACGTATTGCAACGCATTGATGCATTGTTGAATGCAAAGCCAGGCAGTCCAGAATATGAGGAATTACAACATTTAACTGATTTAATTGAGGATTATGAAGATGGTTTATGCTCATAGAATAATGAAACGTTTGATAGTATCGCTAGTTTCTCTCATATTTGCAACAAGTCTTGTTGCTCAAGAGGCTGATTCTTTGTTTGAATTGCCACCTCTTGATATAGAAGACATTACGATTGAGACAATTCCTCAGGATACAACTCTTAATGCGGTAATTCCTATAGATATATTGGCGGATTCCACAAAGGTTTCAGCAACTAAAGTTGACACAGATACTGCGGTAAAAACTACTCAGAGAATGTATAATGACACCGTTATTCCAAAAATACAAATATCGTCAACCCCAATAGAACCGGAAGATCCACAAACATCGGGTACAATTACTACGCCAGATCCTACAATGCCGGTAATGTTGCAACGAACAGAGGCAAAGAAGCCTACGATATCAAAAATAGCATCGGAAGTTGCCCAAGATACCGCTGCCATGAAGGCGCAACGTACTACTATAAAGGTAGTAACAACAGAGGACATGGCTGCACAAGGACAGAAGCCCGCAATGGATCCAAATATTGCAGAAGCTGCGACTGAGAAAGGAACTACAGGTAATGTAGCCACTGCGAAAAAAACTCAAACAACAAGCACAACTGCTAATAAAAAAGTAACAACAGCGGCTAATACAAAAACACAAAACCAAGCAACAGCTTCAACCACTTCAAAGAAGCCATCGGTTGCAGGCCAGATATATCGTGTACAAGTGTTCGCTCTGCAAAACGAATCACCGCAGGCATTAAAAGAAATAAAGAAACAGGTAGGCGAAAAAACAACAATATCCGTGCTCTCAGAAAATGGGATGAAAAAATATGTTGCTGGTTCCTTTAAATCATACAACGAGGCCGCGCAGCTTAGAGACGAATTAATAAATAAAGGTTTTAAAGGTTCTTTTGTTGTTGCCTACAACAATGGGAAACGAGTATCGTTGTAACAAGCAATGATAGACGAAATTGAACCTCTCTTTAAAGAAAAAAAGAGACTTCTTAAAAACTCTTTTCGTCTGTTTCCTTCATATAAATAAGGACAGAAACTATTTGATTGCTGTTTTTTTCGTACATTTACATTAATTATAAAAAAGTACGCAATGAAAGCTATGATTCTCGCAGCAGGCTTAGGAACTCGTTTGTATCCTTTGACAATTGACCGACCCAAAGCATTGGTGGAATGCAGTGGTCGTACCTTGCTAGAATATGGAATCTTGAAACTCAAATACTTCGGTTTTTCCGAAATCGTAGTCAATACGCATCATTTTTCTAATAGAATAAAAGATTTTGTCGCCACACATGATTTTGGTATTCCAATTTCCATTTCAGACGAGACAACGCAGTTGCTAGATACCGGAGGGGGATTGCTACATGCCAAAGAATTTCTTGATGGTGAAGAACCTTTCCTTATTTGCAATGTTGATGTTATTAGTTCAATAGATTTTTCAAAAATGATCCAATATCACATACAACATAAAGCGCTTGCTACATTGGCTGTAAGTAAACGAGATACCTCTCGATATTTACTTTTTGACGAAAATAATCAATTGTGTGCATGGGAAAATCGATTGAAAAACGAAAAGATTATTGTGCGTGAGAGCAAACGTTCTACGCCACTTGCGTTTAGCGGAATACAAATAATAAGTCCTGAAATTTTTCAACATATAACCGAAACCGGAGCTTTTCCAATTGTGGATTTATATTTGCGATTAGCAAAAGATTATTCAATACTAGCGTATGATCACACTGGAGATTTCTGGTTAGATATTGGAAAATATGAAGAATTAGAAAAAGATGAACGTCTAATTAGAAATCAGAAATTAGAATACTTGCAATGAATTATATATGGAAATACCCTAAACGGGATGTGAGTGTTCCTGAAGATTTTGCGACAAACCACCATTCAAAAATCAGAGAAATACTATATGCGCGAGGCTTAGACACGGAAGAGAAATTGTCACGTTTCCTGTGCCCAAATGTTTCTGACTTGCGTAATCCTTGGATTATGAAAGACATGGACAAGTCCGTAGATCGGTTAGAGAGGGCAATTGATGGTCATGAAAAAATATTGGTCTATGGCGATTATGACGTAGATGGAACAACGGCTATTTCGTTGATATACAGTTTCTTGCGTGATTTGCAGTGCAATGTTGATTTCTATGTCCCAGACCGTTATACCGAGGGGTATGGTCTTTCAAAACAGGGAATGCAGTGGGCTGTTGAACAACAATTTCAGTTAATCATATCGCTTGACTGTGGCATTAAAGCCAACGAAGCCATTGCGTACGTTCAAGAACGTGGTATTGATGTAATTGTCTGTGACCATCACAATCAAGGCGAAACGCTCCCCAATGCATACGCTATACTTGATCCCAAACGGCATGATTGTGAGTATCCTTTTAAAGAACTTTCAGGTTGTGGTGTTGGATATAAGTTTCTGTATGCGTACTGTTTACGAAAAAATTACACACTGCAACAAATTAAAGAGCAACTCAATTGTTACCTCGACTACGTTGCAATAAGTATAGCATCCGACATTGTGCCAATAGTTGATGAAAATCGCGTTCTGATGCGTTTCGGGCTACTGAAAATGCAGATGAAAAACAAGGTTTTGTTACCGGTGCGAGTCTTGCTAGAACATTCAGGATTGAGTGAAGTAGAATCGTTGTCGGTGAGCGATATCGTGTTTAAAATATCTCCGAAAATCAATGCCGCAGGACGAATAAAGTCGGCACGAGATGTAATTTCACTGCTAACAGCAACTACAGAGGAGGATGCGCAAAAATATTGCACTGCAATTGAAGAATACAATCATATTCGTCGTGAATTTGACAAAAATATTACGCAAACAGCTTTGCAGATGATTTATGAAAGTGAATCAATGCAGCAGGCAAAATCAACCGTATTGTATGATGCATCGTGGCACAAAGGTGTTGTGGGTATTGTCGCATCAAGAGTTATAGAAACGTATTACAAACCAACCATAATTCTTTGTGGCGATGGTGAAAAAATAACTGGATCAGCACGTTCGGTAGGTGATTTTGATTTATATGCGGCGATTGATAGTTGTTCCGATTGCTTAGTGGCTTTTGGAGGACATCGTTTTGCAGCAGGACTTACACTTCTAAAAAGTGATTTGGAGAAGTTTAAAGTGCGTTTTGAAGAAGCAGTAAGTTCTACAATACAAGAGTCTCAGATGCAGCCCGAAATAACGATAGATGCGGAGTTGGAAGCAGAAGATGTTACCTTTGAATTTTACGAACAATTAGAGAAATTAGCTCCTTTTGGTCCTCAAAACATGAATCCGGTATTTGTGATTCGAGACATGTACGACAATGGCTCTGTGAAAATTGGGAAAGAGTATTCCCATATGCGTTTTTGCTTAGAAAATGAAAATGGGAGAACCTTGTCGTTTGTGGGTTTTGGTATGGCAGAAAAATGGAATGCTATTTCTTCAAATGATTCCTTTGATGTTTGTTTCACAATATCTCTTGACCAATTCCGAGGAGAGAAACGTCTCAATCTTGAGGTAAAAGACATTGTGGGAAATAAAAAATAGATAAAGGGCTTTACCCTTTATCTATTCATATAAATGTGTTCGTAAGAAACTATTTGAGTTTAAAAAGCTTCTTCACATCGTTTACTTTATCAATTTTTTCCCACGTAAAAAGTTCAACTTTTTTGGTGAACTCTTTTCCGTCAATTCCTTTGAATGTTTTGCTCACCATCTGTGGAGTTCTTCCCATGTGACCATACGAAGCAGTTTCTTCATAGATAGGATTGCGAAGTTTTAAGCGGTCTTCAATTGCTTTCGGACGCATGTCAAAGATTTTGCTTTCGGTAATTTTCTTTGCTATTTCGCCATCAGTCATTTTTACTTTGGCTGTTCCGTAGGTGTTTACACAAAGATTCATAGGTTCTGCAACACCAATAGCGTAGGCAACTTGTACAAGAATTTCGTCAGCTAAACCAGCTGCAACAAGATTTTTTGCCAAATGGCGAGCAGCGTATGCAGCTGAACGGTCAACTTTTGAAGGATCTTTTCCAGAAAATGCGCCACCACCATGAGCGCCCTTGCCACCATAGGTATCAACTATGATTTTACGTCCCGTAAGTCCGGTATCACCGTAAGGACCGCCAATTACGAATTTTCCCGTAGGGTTTACCAACAAATTGAAATCGCCTTTTAAAAGTTTTTTGTATTCAGGATGCTTTTTAAGTAGGCGAGGAAGGAGTACATTTTTAATGTCTTGTTTAATGGTAGCAACCATATCTTCGTCTGCTTTCAACTGATTTTTTGGATCAACAATAAATTCATCATGTTGAGTTGAAATCACAATCGTATCAACACGCAATGGACAATTATTGTCATCGTATTCTATTGTAACTTGTGATTTAGAATCAGGGCGCAAGTATTTCATTTTTTTGCCTTCGCGACGAATTTCAGCCAATTCAATCAATAGATTGTGCGACATGTCAAGAGAAATTGGCATCAAACTTTCGGTTTCGTTACATGCGTAACCAAACATCATTCCTTGGTCGCCGGCACCTTGGTCGTACGATTCTTTACGCTCAACACCACGATTAATGTCGGGAGATTGTCCGTGAAGAGCATTAAGAATACCGCATGATTCGCTGTCGAACTTGTATTCACTTTTGGTGTAGCCTATTCGTTTGATTACTTGGCGAACGATTGCTTGTTCGTTAATTCGTGCTGTAGTTTTAATTTCTCCGGCAATAATAACTTGACCGGTTGTTACCAATGTTTCACATGCAACTTTTGAATTTGCATCTTGTGCAAGAAGGTTATCAAGAACCGCATCGGAAATTTGATCGGCAACTTTGTCTGGATGACCTTCTGAAACTGATTCGGAAGAAAAAAAGTATCCCATACGTACATAAAATTTAAAAAATAAACAATGGGAAAAAAATGAATGGAGAACGAACCTTCTGCCGTTTTAGCATTTTTTTGTGTGGTTGCAATCAACTCAAATCTTTCCACTAGAATTGCACAAATATAGTATTAAAATTTGTTTTACAATAAAAAAGCCTTGCATAAAATTTATGCAAGGCCCTTCTTTTTGAAAGTTGATTTTTATTCCTCCATCTCAGGAGTTTGTTCTTTAGGGTATTTTTTTTGTCCAAAGGCTGAGATTATTTCGTTGTATTTTGCTTTTTGTTCGTCGTTCAAAATTTTTTGAAATTCTGTTTCAAATTTTTCACGATCAGCTTTTGCAGCTTCGCGTTTTGCTTTTTGCAACGCTTTTACTTGAACCATTTGTTCGTCGCTTAGCCCAAGTTCTTTGGCCATTTTCATAACACAAGGTTTGTCGGCTTTGGGGCATGAGCGATACTCATCTGAACGAGGACAGTCTCTTTGTTCGTAGCAAGGTGCTTGCTTGTCGCAACGTTTTCCCATACCTTTTTCTCCGCAATTATTGCAGCAGCAACACACGATTGCTGCACCGAGAGCAACTCCTACTATAGCAGTTCCAGCTCCAATTAAAAAATCTTTTAAACTCATATCTTTCTTTTTTTTTAAGTATATACGTTGCAATGTACGGAAAAATTGTGTTGAAATTCGTTTACTCATATATTTTGTGTGACGAATATACTTTTGTACAACGAAAACTTGTAGTTTTGCTTAAAATTCAAGATATGGCTAACAACAAATACAAACTACAATTTGAGGACATAAAAGATTTGATAAAACCAATGGGATATTGCATTGCATCGGATAGAATTACCGTAGATGGGGAAAAGGTTGGTTTTATGTATCGCGAAGAAAAAGAAGATGAAGATGATAGTGGTTGGCGTTTTCTTGCGGGTGACGAATCTGATGAATATCTAGATGATACACAACGTTTCATGATGTTTGATGTAAATTATGTTGCAAATCTTGATAGTGCTATTATTCCTTATCTAAAGCGTAAAATTGGTACAGAATTGGAACGAATAGAGGGTACTGATGAGTTTCAAAACTACTAGAATCAGTGCGGGAGTTTCCTTATTTCTTTAATCTGATTTTTTTCAATATACCATCCGAAAGTTCGTCAACATCTTCGGATACGTGCGAAGCATAGATGCCAATGCAGAATAGCAACGTAAGCAACCCACTTTTTATGAGAATGTTGGGAATAAGAAAATCAGTTTCGGGGATAAAGTAGCAGAGTCCAAAAGCAATTGCTCCAATCAATAGAATTCTTATGTGCGCAAAAGAGTAGGGTTGTAGATTGAATTTTTTGTACACATAGTGAAATGCTATATAGTTATATACAATCCGGGCTATGCACGATGAAATTGCAGCTCCGGTTATGCCATACGTTGGAATAAATATAATATTCAAAATAATTATACCAATAATGAGTCCCACGGTCCAATGTGACAATTTTTCGTAGTTAGGAGAATTACTTACAATATCTTTGTTTACGCCAGCAGCCATGTCGCTGAGCGACAACAATCCCAAGAAAATAATTACCCATTTGCCACTTTCATATTTTTCAGGAATAATTTGAAAAATGTAATCAAGATTGACGCAAAGACCGAAAAATATGAGTGTTCCTATAATTAATTGTGTAATGCTACTTTTAGTATATAGTGTTTGGAGTTGTAGCATATCTTTTCGTTTCCATGCTTCAGCTATTAATGTAGAGGAAATTTTTTGTAATGGGCGACCGGCAAGTACCACCATGGTTGCAAAATACGAACAGGTAGAATAGATACCAACTTGTGCCAACGGATTATCAATGGCCAATTTTTCTATCATTATTCTGTCAATGTTTATCACGAGAATATTTGTTGATGAAATAATGATGCCGAATATGCTCACTCGTACCAATTCTTTTGCCATTGGTCGGTCAATCATTGAAAAATTGGGTTTGAGCGAGAATTGTTTCTCGAAAATGAGAGGAACTATTAAGAGTATAAGTATTATGCCATATGTGGCAACATACCAATACACATATTGATTGTAATTAATTATTTGGAAAATGTAAAAAACGATAAGAAGCAATGCAAAAATTCTCAATACCACTTCTTTTAAAAGAATCCCTCGAGTGGCCTTGTAGAGAGCTTTTGTGTAGAAGTCAAATATATTGAATAGTGCGATGAACAAAAACATTGGAAGAATCAGTAGCGCATATTCGTTCAGAAGATTTACCCCTTGGCTGCTATTTTTTATAATAAATGGATATAGTAAGAAAAATACGCCAATGGTGATAATTGAAGCAACCGAAACGACAGCAATCGTCAGAAATAAAAAGCCATTATGTTGTTGTTCGTTGTTTCGAAAATAGGGGAACATTTTGGTTATGGTGTTGGTAAATCCAGCCGAAGCGAGTTGCGCAAATAGAGCACCATACGTTATCAACAAGTTTATCAATCCAATTTGTTCTGCATCAAGATAATGCGGAAGCAATAGTGCACTCGTAACAAAACCTAGGCCCGCTCCAAAATAAATAAGGAACGAACCTACAATAGATTGTGTACGAACTATTCCCATTATGCTAGTTCATTGTTTTGTCGCAATAAAAATTTACGAATGTCCAAAACAAGTATGATGAGTACGCCAAGTAAGAGTAGACTTGATATGGTGAGAGATATTTTATTTGCCCAAAAATATTGTTGAGGTTCAAATTTGAATACAATCTCGTGTTTCCCCGCAGGAATTTCCAATCCACGCAAAACGTAATTTGCTCTAAAGTGAGGCATAAGTTCACCATCTATATAGGCATTCCAACCTTTGTCATAATATATTTCGGAGAAAATGGCAACGCTTTTATAGGCATTGTTTGTTGTGTAGCGCATCTCCATTGGAGCATACGAATCAAGTTTAATTGATGCAGCAGAGTCTATCGCAAACGTGGTGTCAGATAGAGTGAAACGTTTGTCAACGATAGCTTCTTGAGTAGGATTAAATGTTTTGAGAGCGCCTATTTCTGCGTCAGCATTTGGTACTATCTGAACATTTTTTACAAACCAAGCATTCCCAAGTGCTCCTGGGTTTTGTCTTGCCGTGGGTTTTCCCTTTTCGTCGGGTACTATGAAATATTTGGTGTTGAGCATATTATATACCTGCATATTATTTTTTGATAAACAAGAATCAATTAGTTCTTGGTATCGTCTCATTTTTGCTCCATGGTAGCCACCCACTGATTTGTGGAAATAGGAAGTTGAGCCATCATTAAACGGACTCACTGTGAAGTTAATCACACGATAATCTAATGCGGTATCTTGTAATATTTGCAAGTCAGCTTCTGTTGGTCGGAATGCGTTTTTTGTTGTTTTACTGAAATCATCATCGTTAAGGTAGCGCTTATTTACCGGCCATAAATCAATTATGGTAATGGCTGCTAGTACCATGATTGCGGGCACTGCTTTCATTTTCTCAAAACGATAAATGGTAAATACCACAAATGTTGCAGATACAATAAGTAGAGAACGCCATAAATCGCTTACCATCATTGCTTTGCGGTCTGCTTCAAGAGAAGGTAAAAGCCATTCGGGAAGCATTTCTTTGTCGTGCATTCCTTGGAATGACCACAACCCGGTGGTAAAAATGCAGATGAGTAAGAATCCAACTACAATACCAAACGCAATTCCTAACTTTTTGAAAGCAGCGGTTTTGTCTTCATCTTCCATGAATTTTTTGACGGCCATAATAGCCAAAAGAGGCATCGTAAATTCCACAATCACAAGAATCATAGAAACCGTGCGGAATTTGTTGTAGCCTGGGAAAAATTCGAGGAATATGTTGGAAAGGAACATAAAATTGTGTCCCCATGCCAATGCAATAGACAAGGCCGAGATAATTAGGATTCCCCATTTTAGAGGCCCTGTAACGTAGAGAAGACCAAAAATAAAGAGAAATATAACAATAGCTCCTATATAGACAGGGCCTGAGGTGATAGGTTGCTCGCCCCAGTATGTAGGCATTCCTTTGATAATATTAGTTGCATTTGGAACGCCATATTGTTTAAGTGTTTTGTATGTTTCAGATTCTTTGCTGAGCTCACCATTTGAAGCACCACCCTTGAAGTTTGGAACAAGTAGATTTATGGTTTCATCAATTCCATAGCTCCACGCAGTAGCATAATCTTTGTCAAGGCCGGATGTTTGATTTTTTGTATGGTCGGTTAGCTCCGATTTTCCACGGATAGAGTCTTTTCCATAGTCGTAAATCATGTATAGGTTGCAGAAATTCGCACCCAAAGCAAGCATAATTCCAACGAGCAAAAGCAGAGAAGGCTTTATAAATTGTTTAAAGAATGAATCTTTTGCTTTAATTGCTTCATATAGTTCGCAGCAAACCAAAGTAAGGCATAAAAATGCAGTGTAGTAGGTTATCTGCGGGTGATTTACGATTAGTTGCAGAGCTAATGTCAATGAAAATAAACCAGCTCCTAACCATATCTTTTTGGGTTGATAGGTGGCATAAACCGAGGCAATTACAAGAGGCATATATCCTATTGCTGCCGCTTTGGTCATGTGCCCCGCTTCAAGTATTATATAGAAGTATGAAGAAAAACCATAAAATAAGGCTCCAAGCATTGCTAGCCATATTGGGATGTCCATTAAAAGCAAGGCTAGGAAAAAAAAGACGAAATACATAATAGCAAACATTTGCGGATTTTTGTATGTAGTGTGGAAAATATGGTGTATATGAGTCACCATATTGTCTGTTGCTATTTGAATAAGGTATGTTGGCATACCACCAAAAGCTCCATTTGTCCAAAGTTGCGTTTCGCCAGTTTCTTCTTCATAGTCTTTGGATTCTTTTGACATACCTTGATATTGCATCACATCGTGTTGGCGTAATGACTTACCCTCAAGAATTGGTTGAAAGTATATGAGTGACATCATTGCAAATCCAGCAATGATTGCAAGACTTAAAACTATTTGCTTGTAGTTGAGTGATTTAAAATTGATTTTCATCAGTACTATTTTTTTGTAAAAGTATACTATTTCGTCAATATATTAAAATGCTTCGCGCATGGTCATATAAATACCGGAATCTCCGAAACTCCCTCTTCCGTAGTCTACGCGTAAATTTATGCTATTTTTTGTATCGCTTTGGAAGCGAAGTCCTGCGCCATAGACATATTTTAGTGTATTATCTCCAATATCTGAAAAGGTTTCGTACGTGTTTCCCACGCCACCAAAAACGGTAACGCCAAATCGATTCCATACGTGTTTTCTCAATTCACATTGAGCAAAATAAGCACCCTTGTCTATATACATATATTTATTGGAAATGCCCCGAAGTCTTGTTTGTCCGCCTATTTGATACAGACTATAAAATGGTATGTCGCCACTGCTGTAGCCAAAAAATACTTGTGAAGCCAAAATAAAATCTTTGTAGAGGGTTACATAGTTTCTTGCATCAATTTCAACTTTGATAAACGAGTATTTTTTTTTGTCATGAGGAGTAAAATATTTGATATCAAGCGTAATATACTCACCGCGAGCCGGATAGTTTACGTTATCGCGACGGTCAAAGGTAAAGTGGGGACCAAAGCCTAAAAGCAATTTGTTTTTTTGTACCGGAAGAGAATCTATCTCGGAAGCCTTAATAGCTTGATACGTGCGATATGAGATGTCAAACACAAACCCTAAATAGCATACCGAAGAAAGGCTTTTTGAGATATTTCCACTTAATTGAAAGTCTTTCGTATCAAAAGATATTGGTTTTGTATTGAGAGTGTCATTCCCAATACCATAGAATTTATCGGGAGAAATTTGATATTGCACAAGATTGTTTACCACAAATCCATGTTTGGTAAAAATTCGCATATCAGATTTTAAATTGAGCCAATTTTTTGTAGAATACGATACATGTGTTGAGATACACGTAGGTCGATAAAAACGCAGTTTTTTGTTCTCGCGTGGAATGACAGAAAGGAGCGATAACGCACCTATTTGCACTCCACTTGCCGGATCTATTGCGAGGCTCGGATAATATTTCATTGAAGTACGTCCGTTTTCATACTCAAAAAGTTGCATTGCTCTATCTATGATATTGGGAGATGCTTTTTCTTGAGAAAGAGTAGAGGAATCTTGTACTGGTTCAAAAGAAGTGGTATCGAACTTTTGGTTGAAAGTAATAGAGTCCTTTTCTTGTGCGTTGACGAAAAGCGATAATAAAAGCAATGTGATGATACAATACTGTTTCATTCTACTTTGCTTCTGCATTCATACATACTTTCAAAACGAATTATCTTCGTTGACCTTTTCTTTTAGTACTACTTTTTGTCTGGCTTGATGATGTACTGCTAGGTGTTCGCTGTCCGTATTTTGATTTCGACGTGGTACTTCCAGATTTAACCTCTTCAGGTTGTTCTTCTTTTGCCATAAAAATTTGTCGTCTAATAGTACTTTCGTCAGATTCAAAGGCATCTATTTTTGAATCTTCAACAGTCATGCTACCTACAGATGAATTTTCTATTAAGAAGTCATCAATTTTACAATTGCGAATTTTTAATTCTTGAATAGTAGCATTTGTGAGTGTGAGATATTCGCAAATAACGTTCTCAATCAGTACGTTAGTAATTACGGTTCTTTCTATGGTAATATCTGTTGCTGTTACATTTTGCACCGAAGATTCAACTGTTACAACATTGTTTATATAGACATTGTCTGGACCATATTTCCCTGCAATTGAATCAGCAACGCGTTCCGCATAAGTTTTACGTGGTGGTTGTGTCGTTTTTGTTGGTCGTGATGACGAACGTGAACTTGTAGGTCGTGATTGTGCTTCTACTTGCACTACCGAAAGTGCACATAAAATTATGAGTATTAAACGTTTCATAGTTTCTTCAATTTCCGTAACAAAGATATATTTTTCCTTTACATTTTCAATAAAAACACTAATTTGGCGGAAAATTTCAAGTAAATGAGTGAAAAAAAAATCTTAACAATTCAAGACATATCATGTGTAGGACAATGCTCTCTAACAGTTGCCTTACCGGTAATTTCGGCCATGGGAATAGAAACTGCTATTTTACCTTCTGCAATTCTTTCTACGCATACTGGAGGTTTTAGCGGATACACCTTTCACGATTTAACGGAAGATATTCCTGCAATTAAGGCACATTGGAAAAAAGAAAACATCAAGTTTGATGCGATATACACAGGGTATGTAGGCAGTGTAAAGCAGCTACAATACATTTCCGACATAATGGACGAACTTACCAAGCCCGAAGGCGTTATCATTGTGGATCCTGTTATGGGCGATAAAGGCAAATTATATCCGGGTTTTGAGCCAAGTTTTGCAAAAGAAATGGCAAAAATGTGCGGTAATGCTGATGTAGTTGTGCCAAATTTGACAGAAGCTGCATTTATGCTAGATGAAGAATATATTGAAACAGGACATACAAAAGAATACATTGAACGTATTTTAAAGAAACTTTTGAATCTTGGTTGTAAAAACGCATTATTAACCGGAGTAAGTCTCGAACCGGGCAAGTTGGGCGTTGCTGCTATCAATGGAGAAACTGGTAAAATCACCTATTATTTCCGTGATTTAATTAATGGAATGTTTCATGGAACAGGCGACGTGTTTGCAAGTAGTTTTGCCGGTGCTATGATTTTGGGAAAATCAATTGAGCAAGCAAGCAAAATAGCGGTTGATTTTACCGTTGATGCTATTCAAAAGACGATAGATGATAAAAACCACTGGTATGGTGTAAAATTTGAGTTGGCACTTCCGGGTCTTATTGAAAGTATTCGTTAGTACTATCCCAATAGAAATAAAAAAGCGAAGTTCAAACATGAGCTTCGCTTTTTTTGTATCGTTTTATAACGAGTATTATGCTTTTTCAATAAAGTCAACAATCCAAGCACCAACTTCTTTTGTCCCGTATTTAGCACCACCTTCAACTTGAATTTCAGGGGTACGTACCTTTGCGTCAAGAGAGGCATTAACAGCTTTACGGATAAGTTCACCTTCAGCCTTAAGATCGAAATATTCAAACAACATGGCAGTAGAAAGAATTTGTGCCAATGGGTTTGCAATGTTCAATCCTTTTGCTTGTGGCCAACTACCGTGAATAGGTTCAAATACTGGAGTGTGTTCGCCGGTGGAAGCCGAAGGTAACAATCCCATAGAACCTGTAATACATGAACCTTCGTCTGTAAGAATGTCACCAAACGTGTTTTCAGTAACCATTACGTCGAAGAAACGTGGTTCTTGAATCATACGCATAGCAGCATTGTCTACATACATATAATCTGTTGTAACATCAGGATATTGAGGAGCCATTTCTTGTGCAACTTTTCTCCACAAACGGCTCGATGCCAAAACGTTAGCCTTGTCAACTACGGTAAGGTGGTTGTTACGTTTGCGAGCATATTCGTATGCAACTTTCAAGATGCGTTCTACTTCGTTACGAGTATAGTAGTTAGTATCGTAGGCAAAATCATCGCCTTCTTTCTTTTCACCAAAATACATACCGCCGGTAAGTTCGCGAATGCAAATAAAATCAGCATCTTTTACCAATTCTTCTTTAAGAGGAGATTTGTGAACTAAGCAATCGAATGTTTGTACAGGACGAATATTTGCAAACAATCCAAGTTTTTTGCGCATAGCAAGTAAGCCTTGTTCTGGGCGAACTTTTGCTGCGGGATTGTTATCAAATTTAGGGTCGCCAACCGAAGCAAAGAGTACGGCATCAGCGTCCATACATATTTTGAATGTTTCTTCTGGGAATGGATCACCTACTTTATCTATAGCATCGGCACCGCATATTGCATAGGTGTATGAAAAATCGTGTCCAAATTTGTTGCATACTGCTTTCATTACAGCTACGCCTTGTTCCATAATTTCTGGTCCAATGCCATCACCCGGAAGAACTGCTATTTTTGCTTTCATTATAGTGTAATCTTTAATTATAATTTTGACAAAGATAGAATTTTTTAACAATTGTAGTTTCAATGAGACTATAAACTCTTGTTTGGGAGTGCAGTTTTGTCATTGAAAAATTTCATAAAAGCTTTCGCTGACGTTTTCTGATATGCTCCTTTTAATGTTAAGAGTGATGCTACCATCGGGTGTTTTTGTTCAGCAAAAGGAATAGCTACGATATTTTCTCGTCCTATAATCGCTGCCTTAGAGAGTACGGTGACGTATAGAGAAGACTCTACCAATTGCAATAATATATTAGCGTCGTTCATTTCAAGATGTGGATCTATGGTGTAATGGTTTTCTTCCAGAAGTATATCAAGACTAGCGCGTGCATTTAATCCTTTTGATGGCAATACAAGGGAATGGGTGTTTAGATCGAGCAACGAAATTTTCTTTTTGTGTGCGAACGGATGTTTTTTGTTCATTATGGCACAAAGCGGCACTTCAAACAAGTCTGTTACATCAATTTCAGCATCATCTTGGAAGTTAAATGACAGCACAAAGTCAATGTCGCGGTGTTTGAGCATTTGTAGCAAGTCTGTTATGGTTGAGGAAATGATTTCCAGATGGATGTTTGGATATTCTTGCATGAAATGCAAAACGGTAGATGAAAGTCCAAAACTCAAACTATGCGTAATGCCAACGCACAAAGTGCCGGTGTGAATATTTTGTAAGTCAAGAATTCGTTGTTTTCCTAAAGCTGCATCATGCACTGTTTGCCGTGCAAAAGGAACAAATTCCTTTCCTGCTTCGGTGAGGAATAATCGCTTGCCTATGCGATCAAAAAGCAACACGTTAAGCTCATTTTCTAATTGCTTAATTTGTTGAGAGAGTGTGCTTTGTGTGATAAATGATTTTTTTGCAGCTTCCGTAAAATTTTGTGTTTCCGCTGCTTTAAGAAAATATCGGAGTTGACGTAGTTCCATAATAAAATCGGTTTTATCGATTGATTTCATAGAATAAATTAATTGTACAAATATAGAGAAACTAAATATGAGGTATACCTTTGTCTCCGAAAAATAGGTCACTCTTTCAGATAAATCTAATAAGATTGGCTAAAAAATGAAATTTTGGAATTCGTACTATGTTAGTTTGGTTTAAAGATTTTTTTGCTCAAGAAGGAGTAGCTCAAGCGGTTGTATTGCTTGGTGTCACAATCGTAATTGGTTTCTGGTTGGCTAAAATTAAAATTCGAGGAATTTCACTCGGTGTAACTTGGATTTTGTTTGCAGGTCTTGGTATCGGATACTTTGATTGTTTTAATATCAATGCTGAGGTGCTCCATTTTATAAAAGAATTTGGCTTGATTTTGTTCGTGTATGCAATTGGTAGTCAAGTTGGAGCAAGCTTTTTCTCTTCATTGCGAAACGGCGGTCTCAAAATGAATATCATGACCTTGGTTTTGGTTAGTGGTAACGTATTGGCGGCATTGGGCATTTATTTTTTCACTCACACAGATTTACCAACCGCTGTCGGTCTTATGTCGGGTGCGGTAACAAACACGCCGGGACTTGGTGCGGCACAACAAACCTATGCCGAAATTACAGGAAACAATCCTTCATTTCTTGGTGCGGGATACGCAATCACGTACCCAATGGGTGTTATTGGGGTGATATTGGTTTTCATTGGTATTCGCAAATTTTTCAAAGATCCTGAAGTAGCTGCCAGTGAAGAACAAGAGGAGAATTCGTTAGATATTTTTACCATAGAAATTCACAACAGTGAATGCTTTGGCAAAAAGTTGGCAGATGTAAAGGCGATGCTCAAAGTTAATTTTGTGGTTACGCGTTTTTATCACGCAGCGAATAAAACCATAGAAGTTCCAAATAACGATTCTGTGTTGAATGAAGGAGACAGAATGTATGTGGTAACGGCAAAACAAGATGCTGAAAAAGTTTCTTCGTTTGTTGGCGAGCTCCTTGATATGGATATGTCGTCATGGGATAAACTTGATTCTCATTTAGTTTCCAAAAATCTTCTTATTTCTAACTCACATATTAGTGGTAAATCAATTTCGTCAATCGATTGTCGTTCGGCATTTGGTGTCAACGTGTCGCGAGTAATTCGTGCGGGTGTAAGTTTGGTGCCTACGCAAGAGTTGAAATTGCAAATGGGCGATACGCTTGTTGCGGTAGGAGATTCTTCGTCTGTTCAAAAACTTGGTGTATTCTTGGGTAATTCTCAAAAGAAATTAAACGATCCATATCTTATTCCTATTTTCCTTGGAATTGCATTGGGTGTTATATTAGGTTCAATTCCTTTTGCAATTCCCGGAATTCCTCAACCGGTAAAACTCGGATTGGCCGGAGGTCCACTTATTGTTGCTATTCTCATCAATAGATTTGGCCCTCAATTAAAAATGGTTACCTATGCTACAAGCAGTGCCTTGCGAATGTTGCAAGAATTGGGTATTACAATGTTCCTTGCCGCTGTTGGTTTAGGTTCGGGTAAAATATTCTGGGAAACTCTTCTAGAAAATGGTGCATTGTGGTTCTTGTATGGAACTATTATTACGGTTGTGCCAATTCTTATTGTTGTTCTGATAGGTCGCTTCTTTTTAAAATTTGATATCCCACAATTGATGGGTCTTATTTCGGGAAGTTGTACCAACCCTGCTGCTCTTGCTTTTGCAACCAGTGTGGAAGAAAGCGGAAAAATACCATTGGCATACGCAACCGTATATCCGTTGGCAATGTTGCTCAGAATTATGGCTGCACAATTCCTTATTTTGATGGCGTTGTAGAAAATTCTACCGGCATCAAAATATTGAAATCTTTCTTTTTTCGGAGTAATGGCAATGCGTCTTCGCGTACTATCACGTTCATATCTACGCAACCTTTAATGCCTTTAACCCTTGCTTTGTCGGTATATTGCCATATGTGAAACACTAAACTATCGCGTGTTGTAGGGTATTGAGAGTAGTTCGCTATCCATTTTAATGATTGTTGAAATTGGTGCGACAGATAATGATTGAAGAATGTCTGGCTTGAATATATAGCTGGTGTTTCGTTGGGATATTTTGCGTGATACAAGTCTATAAATTTTTGAATGGAATCGCATAAACCGGGAGGAGGAGTTTTAGGTCTTCTTCTTCGACCTTTTTCTGCTTCAATATCAAGCACGGGGATGAGATCAGATTGAATTGAGGAGTAGACAGAATCAAAATTTTCGAATTGTTGTGTCACATCGGTTTGTAGATAAAAGAAGTGGTACAACCCCACAAGAAGTCCGTTCGTAGAAGCACCTAAGGCATATTCCGAAGTTTTCTCGTCTTTATTCTCAGCACCCATGCTTGCTCTAATATACACAAAGGCAATATCCTTTTCGGTAGTTAGTTTTTGCCAATCTATATTTCCTTGATAATGAGAAATATCTATTCCGTAAATCGTATCGGACTTTGGGAGGTTTTTGGTAATGTCATGCGTGTTTCTCAGTATTTTAAACGGGCTTTGAGAATTGTATATGGCGAGAGTTGTGATAATCAAAAGAACAATAGTTGAAATCACAGCAAGAGTCGTACGTTTTTTTTGTAGGCGCATAATAAAAGTTCTCGTATGCAATGTAACGAAAAACTCTATACAAAATTATTGTGTCTAAAGAGATATTTTCCAGAAAAAATAAGAGGTGCAAAATTGTGAAAAGTCAGAAATAAAGTAATTTTGCTCTCGGAAAGATGCCGGAGTGGTCGATCGGGCCGCACTCGAAATGCGGTAAACGGGTAACTGTTTCTAGGGTTCGAATCCCTATCTTTCCGCTTTTTATAGGCGAACTGCAATTCCCATTTTTACCCATCTGCCGGGTTGTTCAATTCCTCCATAGTCAAAGTACGTTGTATTGAAAATGTTTGCTATTTTAAGATACATTTTCGCATTTCCCGCTTTCCAAAAAAGTTGTCCGTCAAGAATGCTAAAGGGTGCATATTTGGTAACTTCATTTGTTGAGTTGAAATAACTTCCCGAACGATTTTGTGTCGTTAGTTGCCAATTTGCCCCAAGATGTTTGTAAATACTGTGTTCAATAGAAACTGACAGCGAATGGCGAAGATAGTCAAGCGCATATTTGCTTATGTGTTCGCCCGATTTTTTATTCAATTGGCAGAACGCATACGATAGCTCTATGTGATTCAAAATCCGTTGAAAATTGTATTGTGCAGAGGCTTCAACTCCAAATGCGTTCACATTTGGAATGTTCATGCTCATCCACACATCGTCGTTTTCTTTTTTTGCCCAGTCTATAATGTCTTGCCCAATGCGGTAATACGATGAAATGCGGTAGGCAAACGCCGTGTATTGCGCTTTGTTGCCAACTTCAAACGTAATGCTTTCTTCTGGCTTTAAATTTGGATTGGCCAACTGTGTGGCACTTTTGTAATACATATCGGTGAACGTAGGCATTCGCATCGATTTGTTTATGTTGGCATATAATCGATTCCGGGCAGTGAGCGCATATCCAATATTGGCACTCCAGCAAACGTGTGAGCCGAACATTGAATTATGATTCCCCGAAACTCCCACAGATGCGGTTACTTTGCCGAGAACAAATGTCTGCTCACCAAAGTAGTTGCAGTTCATTCGGTTTTTGCCATAGAGAAATTTCACGCTGTCGGCCGCCACAAACGGAACGTCAACGGCTGTGCTGAGTTTTTCGCCTAACACGTTGCTCAGAATGTTTTCGTTGCGAAATTCTATGCCGACAGTAGTTTTCCCAAGAGAAGAAAAATACGTTGCTTTTAACGATTCCACAAACACCTTTGTAATATGGTGGTTGTGCCCGGTGTACCAGCTTGGTGCATTTTCCATGTCGCGAAAAAGATGAAATTCATCGTAGTGGAGGCGCATGGCAGTAGCTTCTTCTACCAAAAATTTGCCAAATAGCTTATTCCATTGCAAAGAGGAAAGCAGCGTGTTGTCTTTTTCAAACTGATGCGGGTATTTTGTTGAGTAAAAGGCATTTGCACCAAATTCTTTTGTTTGTAAACCCAACTGAAAATTAAAATTTCCAAGAGTCGTGTCGGCATATTTTGTTTGCAAAAACCCGTTCGTGTAATTGAAATCGGTGTTGTCAATGTATCCGACAGATTCGTTGTGCGAAATATTCCCTACCACGGTGAGTTTTTCCCGATGTTCAACCATTGTGGCGTGCGGAGCAAAAAGCCCGTTTTCGCCAGCTACAAGTTCCACGTTTATTGCGTTTTCTGCCGATTCGCCGGTGATGATATTAATAGCACCCGAAAATGCCGAGAGCCCAAACACATTGAGCGCGGTGCCTTGCAAGACTTCTATGCGGTCAATCACCGAAATATCCACCGGCAAATCCAGATTTTGATGGCCTGTTTGCGGGTCGGTAATGTTTATGCCGTTGAGAAGAATTAGAACTTGGTCGAATGTGCCGCCACGCATGCTTATGTCGGCTTGTACGCCGTTTGTGCCACGCGAACGGACGTCAATTCCCGGCACGTAGTCCAAAAGTTCGTTAATGCTGCGCACCGGCAAATTGTCGATATCATTACGAGTAAGGGTGGTCACAATTCGCAGCGATTCGGACGCAATTCCCGGCTGGTTTTTTACGACTTCAATTTTTCGAAGATTCACGTACATGGAATCGTCTTGAGCAAAAACGCTGAATGTGCACATTGAGGCGCAAAAGCCCGTCGGTCGCGTCGGTGGTGAGTCGGCCAATGGTAATCTGTTTCCCTATACTCGCAAACGCCGAGTACGATTTATGATTCCAGCGATGGAAGCGAAACGTGGGTTTATAACAGATATACGATTTATTCATTTCAAATATGCTTGGATTAATGCGCTTCAAGCCAGTTTTTGCCGGTGCCAACTTCTGCAATCAGAGGAACTTTGAGCGCAACAGCATTTTGCATCTCTTCGCTAACGATAGCTTTCATTTGTTCCAATTCGTCGGGGAACACATCAAAATTGAGTTCATCATGAACTTGAAGTATCATGTTGCTCTTCAGTTTCTCGTTTTGTATTCGTTCTTCTATGCGAATCATTGCAATTTTGATAATGTCGGCAGCAGAGCCTTGTATTGGCGCATTGATGGCATTTCGCTCAGCAACCCCACGGATTGTAGCATTTTGCGAATTGATGTCGGGCAAATAGCGACGACGGCCAAACATGGTTTCAACGTAGCCTTTTTCTTGTGCCAACTGTATGTATGAGTCCATTAACGCCTTTACGCGCGGATAGTTTTCAAAATAACTATTGATGAGGTCTTGTGCCTCTTTGCGAGGAATGTTGAGGTTTTGAGACAATCCAAACGCGGTTGTGCCATACGAAATGGCGAAGTTTGCCGATTTTGCTTTGCGTCGTTGGTCTGAAGTGACTTCACTCAGCGGTACGCCAAATATTTTTGCCGCAGTAGCAGCGTGAATATCTTCGCCGTTTTTAAAAGCAGAAATAAAATGTTCGTCTTCGCTAAAGTGTGCAATCAGGCGGAGTTCAATCTGCGAGTAATCGGCAGAAAGGAAAACATTGTCCGGTTGCGAAGGAATAAAGACCTTACGAATCTCTCTCCCCATAGTTGAGCGGATTGGAATATTCTGCATATTGGGATTGGTAGAACTGAGTCGGCCGGTTGCCACGATTGCTTGATTGAACGAGGCGTGAATATTTCCCGTACGTGGATTTACCAATTGCGGAAGGCTGTCAATATAGGTCGAGAGCAATTTTTTCATTTCTCGGTATTCCAAAATCAGCGGAACAATAGGGTGCGCGTCTTTCAGTTTGTCAAGCACTTCTTCGCCGGTGGCGTACTGTTTTGTTTTAGTCTTTCTCGCTTTTTCAGTGATGGCGAGTTTGTCAAACAAAATTTCTCCCAATTGTTTTGGCGATCCAATGTTGAAGTGCTCTCCGGCTTGCTCGTATATCTTTTCTTCCAAGGCGGTAACTTCGGCCGTTATGGTTTTTGAGGAGTCCTGAAGTGCCGTAGAATCAATGCGTACGCCGTTCATTTCCATATGGCTCAACACCGGTGCAAGCGGACATTCAATTTTTGTGTAAAGATCGTATTGGTGCAAGTCGCGCAATTCTTTTTCGAGCGGTGTGGCAATTTGAAAAAGAGCATCGGCTTGTTCGCAGAAATAATTTTTCTGTTGAATAACCGGGACTTCTGTGAACGAGAAATTTCCCATCTTTCTGCCCGTAATATCTTCTATTTGTGTGAGTTCGCGGTTTAGGAACTGCCGAGCAATGGTAGACAATTCATGTCGAACTTCGGGTTGCAAAATGTAGTGAGCAAGCATTATGTCGTGCAATTCGCCATAAACATTGATGCCGTAGTGCGACAAAACCGATATGCTGTATTTAATATCGTATGCAATTTTCTTTGAGCATGAAACGAAAATAGGAGTGAACTTTTTAAGAAACTCCTCGGCTTCTTTTTTGTCGCTAGGCACCGCTACATAGTGCGCTTCGCCTCCTTTCCACGAAAAGGCAAGTCCTAAAATTTCAGCATCAACCGCTACCGTAGTGGTAGTGCAGAGGGCAAATGAAATAGAGAGTTGCTTTGACAAAAGTTTGAGAAAATTGTCAATATCGTTGGCGCGAACAAGTTTGTAGCCAAGAAAATCTTGTTGCTGGCGTGCCGGTTGTGATGGAGCAGGAGTGTCATTCGTTGCAAATAAATCAAGTTGCAACGATTGTTCTTGCTTTGGAGCCGGTTTTCCTACCGGTTGTTTCGGTTCAACGGTGGTTTGTAGCATTTTTTTTGCCAACGAGAAAAATTCCAATTCGTTGAATTTCACTTGCAAAACTGGGGCGTTGAATTCTTCATTTACAAAATTATAATCATCAAACGAAATAGGCACTTGCGTGCAAATTGTTGCAAGTTCTTTTGAAAGAAAAACTTGGTCTTTGGCGGTAATCATTTTCTCTTTTTGTTTACCTTTGAGCTCGTCAACGTGTTCGTAGATTCCTTCTATGCTATCAAATTGCTCAATGAGCACTTTCGCAGTTTTTTCGCCAATGCCTGGAGCTCCTGGAATGTTATCGGAGCTATCGCCCCAAAGACCGAGCAAATCAATCACTTGTTCTGGTCGGCGAATGGAGAATTTTTCCATAACTTGTTTTGGTCCCATAATGTCAATGCCCATATGCCCTAGTCTATACATATAAATGGAGTCTTCCACAAGTTGTGCGTAATCTTTGTCGGGTGTAACCATATACACCATGTAGCCTTTTTGTGCTGCTTGTTTGGCAAGGGTGCCAATTACATCATCGGCTTCATAACCTTCAACTTGCACAACCGGAATGTTCATGGCTTTCACAATCTCGAACACTTCGGGAATTGCGGCTTTCAAATCTTCGGGAGTGGCTTGGCGGTTAGCTTTGTATTGTTCAAACATTTCATGACGAAACGTTTTCCCTTTTGGATCGAAAACAACACCGATGTGGGTTGGTTTTTGTGAACGAATCATTTCATAAATTGTGTTCACAAACCCAAAAATTGCCGAGGTGTTTACTCCTTTTGAATTTATGCGTGGATTGTTGATGAACGCAAAGTATGAGCGATAAAGAACCGCATGTCCATCAATGAGGAAAAGTTTTTTTTCGTTCATAGAAGTTTTTTTCGTGAGTTAATTTTTCGACTTGCGTTTCTTGATGTTCTTACCGCATTTTTCTTGCTGTATTTGAGAAACTTCGTTGCCATACATTTTTGTATAACCCAAATCTAATGCTGTTTGCAAGTCGGAGCATGCATCGTTGTTTTGGTCTATAGCAAAATGAACTAATGCTCTATTTCGGTATGCGTATGAATTCGATGGGTCGTAGGTAATTGCTAAATTTATATCCGCTAGTGCAGCATCAAATTCACCCAAAGCATATTTAGCATATCCACGATTGTTCAATCCGTATGCATCATTAGGTTTTATGCGCAATGCTTTGTCGTAGTAATAGATAGCAGAGTCATATTCCTGTTTGTGTTCTTTGCAAAACCCCATATTTATAAGGCAATCAGTGTTTTTGGGGTTTACGGCCATAAATTTGGATAAACTCCATTCTGCTTCGTCAATTCTTCCCGAATAAATGGCGCAAGCCGAAAGGTTTGTCAGCAATTTTTCGTCGGTAGAATCTTTGTGACACAAATCGTTTAGGAGCAGGTATGCATCATTGTAACGATTAGTTAAAATATATAAAGCACTTAAATTGGTGTAGTATATTTTTGTACTAGAGTCGGTGGCAGGAATGAGCGAAAGTGTTTTTTCGTATGCTGCTATAGCTTGTTCGTTGAGCCCCGCTTCGGTAAGCAGTAAAGCTTTCGTAGCCCACGCGCTAATGCAGGTACTATCGGTTTTTATAGCACCATTTAGTGCGTTCATAGTGCCAACCGCATTTTTTAACTGCTTGTAGCACTTAGCTTGATGAAGATAGTAATCTGCTTTTCCAGGGCAACTATTAATAATGAAAGAAATAGTGTCAAGTGATGCTTGATATGCTTTTTGGTCAAATAACTTTAGCGATGATACATACAAAGAGTCGCAGTTTTGAGCTTGAGTAGCGGAAACTGCGAGCATCGTCGCAAGTATTATTCCGAACAAACGTTTCATCAATTGCTAGTTGCGTTTGAAAGGATTATAAAATTCGCGAATTTTTCCTTTTCTAGTTGTTTTGCGTTCGCCAGGTTGATAATCTTTGTTTTCATATCTTTCCCGTGCTTCGTCTTGTCTTTTCTCAAGAGCTTTAGACCGTTTCTTATTTGCTTTGGTTGTTGCGTTGTCGCGGTTTCTGCTGCTCCAAGATTTTCCTTTAGCGGAATTGTAACGATACGAATATTTTTCGTTTTTCTTCATTCGTTTCAAGGTCTGCTTGTTTTGCATCCTTTCACGATTTTCTTCAAAACGTTTTTGATGTTCTTTTTCTTTTTTAGCTTGTAATTTAGCTTGTTCTTTTTTGCTTAAATGCGTAGTCTTGTTCACACTCGTTTTGAAGTTATCTTCTTTTTTCATCTTACGAGTGTCAGCAGAAGGAGCGGCTTTTACTTTTTCTCTTTTATGAGTTGTTTTTCTTGATTGAACTGTTTCATCGTCATCATATTGAGCAAATGCTGCAGTACTTGCAATAAGGAGGCCTAATAACAGGGCAATTTTTTGTAAATTCATCTTTTGTAAAGTCAATTTTTATCACCTCAAAATTAGGCAATAAATTCCAACTATAATAGAAGTGTTAATAAAAACTAAAATTCACTGTAAAAATCTCACAATCATGTATTTGCGTGTTGAAAACTCTGGTTATCTGCTAGATTTTATAATTTCAGAAATATGAGGTGTAGAATTTTGAGTAATCATAATTAAATATATGCCGTCAGCAAGATTTTGCACAGGAATAGTTTGTGTTCCAAAACCTTCTCCAGACTTGACTGTAGATCCATTCCCGCAAACTATTTTGTATGAAAATTCCCCGTTAATTTCAACAACAACATAGTCAGTACAAGGGTTTGGAGATATTCGGATATTGGGAATAGTTGATGTTGAAGTTGAAAGTATGTAATCGTTTGTGGCTCCGGGAGTTCCATAGTTTTTGCTTGCTAACCAATTTCTGGCATCAGCATTGTCGCTTTCGGTGGTGCGAAGAGATAGAGTACGACCTGTACTCAAGGCATGTTTGGTCCAGTTCTTTTCAAACATGGAGTAAAAAACAGAGTCACGCAAGTATTCATACTTGTCATACAAAAAAATGCCGTCAATATACCTATTGAGAGATATATTGACCTCTACGCACGCTACGTCTGGGTGTATTTGATGGAATTTGCTTGCGTCTTTTACAATTACCAAATAACCGCCAGGAGGTATGATGCATTCTCCATTTTCAGGGAGTACTGCTATGTTTCCGCTTTTATCCGAAATAACCCATCCCGAAAGGTCGTATTGATTTCCATCGGGGTTATATATTTCAATCCAATCTTCCGCATCAATTGTTTCGGCAGATGCATAGTTAATTTCGTTAATAATCGGAGATTTCTCATTTTCACCCGAAATAGGCCCATCATTATTAACAAAACTAGGTGTTCCGCCAAGAGACGGGGCTCTCCATGAGTCAAGTGAAGCAATGTATTCATATGAGTATCCATAGCCATCAGCTTTGCGCGGTAATGGTTGATCGCTATAACTTACTGTGGCAATAGCGCAATTGTTAGAATCACGCAAGGTTATGACTGCTTTATTTTTTGGAAAATCAATATTCAAATTTCCCACTATTCTACTATCAGGATGGAGTGCATGCATAACAGTAGAATCATTTACAAACGTCAAGAAATTGTCGGCATCTATGACAGTTCCGCTAGGAATGGTAAAGGTTTGGTTGTATTTGTCGAAATGAATGTTCCAATTTGACAAATCAACTGTGAAATTGCTGTTATTGCGTACTTCAATCCATTCTGTTTCGGTGTCTTGTAAAGTATTGTAATACACTTCGGTAAATACGATATTGGGTATTTTGCCCACATATTCAAACACTGCCGTGAGATTTGTGGCTTGGTCGGTTGTAATTGTGATGCTTGGTTCGGTTGAGGTAACGGCACCTTCCCAACCTACAAATGAGTATCCCGGATTTGGAATAGCAGTAAGAAAAATTTGATTGTTGTTGAAATATTTTCCGCTCCAAGGAAATCTGGTTACATCAATAGAATTGAGGTGAATTTTGCCTGCTTTGTTGTTAGAAATTGCTAATGAAAGAGTATAGCTGCCATTAGTGCCAAAAAACTCTTCAGTTTGTGTGCGCATAACCGATTCGCGGTTTCGGGCAAAAACACGAATATCATTGATACATGATTTCATGTCGGCCATGTAGGTGAAAGCACTCCATTTCGTGGTATGAAACGGTATTTCCGAAGCGATAAGACTTTCTACCGAATCAACGACATGAATTATTGAGTCGGGAGAGAGAGTTGTATTGAGGCGGTCGGCAGTATGGTTCATAAAGTTGCGCTTGAAATCATTATTTTGTAAAAGACTGCGAAACATGAGAGTCCCCAAAGGGTCATTTGCTTTGTAGGCATTTTGATTCTCATCTACAGCATTAGTACACCATGTGAGCATATTGTGATTTACTTTGTCTGCGTCCCAAATACCAAATCCAAAATCGGTATCGTATAAGACGTAACGCCATTTTGAATTGTCAGAACGGGAGTGCCAGCAATTTACATTTCCTCCGGGCCAATCTTCGTTCACCACATACATTTCTATTACCTGATAATCAATGTAACTATCTATATCAAGGTATTCACTTGCTTTTTGGTAGTTTGTTGCGATTGACAGATCGGCTTCCGTAATTGAATTAAGCATTTCGAGATGATCTTTGTCGTCCCCGTAGGCAACTCCGCCATGATTTTTTATAAAATCAATATCATCTTTGTTGTATCCGTAATTTTCTGCAATATATGACGCATTTATTTTTTCGCGCACATTCTGTATGCCGTAGTATTCACCATTGATATACACAATTGCAGGTTGGAATGCAACGCGGTCCACGTTCATGTTTCGTGCAAGTATGGACGAAATGCCGTCGCGCATGTGGGCATAGTTAAAATCGTTACCTGCATTGCGCAGTAGGATTATATGGAAATCATACAAAGGTTTATCTTTGAAAAATTGATATTCAAATTTGTCTTTACCGTATTGGTTTCGTGCATAGAGTTTGAGAGATTTTTGCACGTGTGCACGACTCCAGTTGCCTCCAATTTTTACACCTATATCTTGTGAAATAACACAACCTTCTTTGGGTGTAAAGTATTCAAAATGAGCGGGTTTTTCCCAATCTTGCCAATAATTCGCACCATAATGTGGTTCTGCACTTTCTGCATTTGGTCCTTCAACGTAGATTCCAGTATAGTAATCAAAAAAATCTTCTTTTTGTAGCGTGATAGATGCTATTGGTAATTGGGGAATGCGAGGGAGTATGAGGTAGGTTGCCGTAGTTGTTTCACTCGGGAGATATCCTTCTCGAAAGGCTCTTACGCGCAAGTTTGTAGTTTTTGCAACATACAAACTGTCCGAAAAAATGGCAGACGTTGTGTCAGGAACCGAACCGTTGGTGGTGTAGCGAAGCGTTGCTTTGCTGTTGCTTATATAGGCAGAAACGTAGAATTTCTTACTATAGAAAACGCCTCCGTCTTTGCTTAGTTTCGGTTTGTCGAGCGTTTTTGCTACATATGTTTGTGTGGTATTTTCGCTATTGGGAGTGGGGGTTGCAAAATAATATGTGGCTTGGTTGTCGCCTATCTCACGGCCGATAGACACATCGGTTGGAATATCTTCCCACGCAATACTGTCAACCACTTGCTGATTTTTTAACAAATAAAGTACGTCGCCGGAACCGCTGAACGCAAACGGTGCAACGCTTTGGTTTGAGAATGAAACATGCTCAGAAATGTAGTCTCTCGCTGGTTCTACGGTAGAATATCCGAGGGTGAGTATGGGTATGGCAAGCAAATCGCTTGAAGTTCCACTATTGTTGTGAACTTGTACGCAAAATGTATTCGTGCCTTTTTGGAGAATAGTTTGTGGGTTTTCAATAATAAATGATTGCGGAATACCATTGTTAATTATAACCCCTTCCGAATAGTTGCTGGCATAGCTATTGTATGAGTCATTACTCATATTGGATCGTGCTACTTCTGTGCCGTTAATGTAGGCAATAAATCCGTCGTCACAATCCATGTGCAAAATCATTTGAACAATATCAGTCACGTTGTCAATAGAGAAAGTGGTGCGCATAAACACCGATTGACTTCCCGAAGGAACGCTTGAGAGAATATTTGTTTCGCCATAACCGATGGGACTAGGCCCTGTTTCCCATCCACTATCGTCATAGTCCGAAGCAGTCCAACCATAGGGTTGTTCGGTAGGAACTATGTAAGAGAAAACTTTTTCTATATCAAGTATCGTTTCCCATTGTGCCACAGAAATTGTGTTTTCATCCGTTTCGAAAAGATAGACACCATTTTTTGCCAACGAAATTTCTGGTAATTGCCACGAAATATTTGGCATACTTTTTAATTCAATGCTATATTCCGAAAGGTTTATGGTTGACTGTGATATATTTTTCACTTCAAACCAATCGGGCGTATCTCCTTTGGTGTTGGTGTATGTCTTCCCATTTTTTGCACAAATCTCGTTGAGTATAAGGTCTTGGGCAAACCCGTCTAGATTTGCAAAACAAACAAGAATAAGAAAAAAAAACTTTTTCACATCAATAGGTTTTAGAGAGTGTATATAATCTTTGCAAATCAAAGTGAGTGTTCGCTAACACTCGTTTATTCTAACGAGACGTTATTCAGTTTTATAATAGTCCCTTTTTCTGTACCAATATAGAAGTCATTTTGAATAATTTTCATGCATGAAATTTTGTTTCCTTCAGAATACGACTCTTCTCGCCAGGTTTCACCATTGTCATTTGAGATAAGAACAGTCTTGGACTCCCCTACGGCAACCACGTTCCCATTGTTATCGGCAGCTATGCGCAACAATTGCTCGCCTTGATCAAATATTTTTTCCCAAGAATGACTAAAAAGTTCCGAACGATAGATTTTTCCTGAATAGGCGCATGTGTACAAATAGTTGGTGTTAGCAAGAGTTATGTCTGTAAAGTTATCCCCACCAATGTCTTCAAGTGATTGTGTTTTTCCGCCTTCTGTTGCAAACAAAATAGAACCATAGCCCGCCACGTATGCCGAGTCATTATATACTACCATACTATTGGCTCCGAATTTTAGTTGAGTACTAGTCCACGCACCCCAATTAGGATTTATCCAATAGAAATTCCCAGAAAGTAAGTCATCCGTTCCTATTGCATAATAAGGAACATCATTCTTTATGTACAATTTTCGCAAGTCAGACATTTCACTAGGCCAATTTTCTTTCCAATTTGAGAAATCACCGTATTTTATCCAATTTCTACCAGTGTCGGCACTTGAGCGAATTGCAAGAGTGTCACCGCCAAGCCATGTGGTTCCGTTTACAAATTCTATAGTGTTAAAATGCACTCTATTGCTCCAACGTTTTGATTTTGAATATGTTCCGTCGCTGCTTTTTGTACAAAGATATACAACACTGTGGTCGTCATTGTCAACACCGAGTACAAGAAATTTATTAGTATCAACCGTTGCAATATCTATTATAGAAACTTTATCAAGCGAGACAACAGGGTTATAATATAGTTTATCTTTTTTTTGGCAACTTATGCTTGCGACGCACAATAAACCAATAAAAAAAGTATGTAAAAAGGAAGTTTTCATTTGAGTTCTATTTTCATTTTTACAAAGATATGAATTATTGAAAATTACACCTCGTTCCTCTCTTTTTTTGTTAGAATAGTTTTTCCTCTTTGTCAGAGAGGGTGAATAGTAATTTTTTCTCAATATCGGACAAATTAATAATGAAAATGATTAAAGAGTAGAAGTGTTTTCATAGAAGACCCTTTTTTCATATTTTTGAGAAAAATTCACAAACGGGTTGTAACCATTTTAAAAAAAGTATTGTCTTATTTATTGAAATTGGAATAATGTTTACTGACGAAGAAATTATAGAAGGATGTTTGCGAAGTGATAGGAAAATGCAAAAAGCGTTGTACGATAAATACGCATCACGAATGTACTCGGTATGTTTGCGATATGCAAAAGACCGAGATGATGCTTCCGACATTTTACAAGACGGATTTCTAAAAATTTTTACAAAAATTGACCAATTCTCTCGTGAACATTCGTTTGAAGGTTGGATGCGAAGAGTGATGACTAACACGGCGATAACACATTATTACCAAAACAAAAAATTTAATGATCAACAAAATATTGAAGAAATAAATGAAACAACAATAAAGGACTTTGATTTTAAAGATACAGACTTTTCAAACGAAGAATTGATGAACGTAATACAATCGATTCCAGATACATACAGAATCGTTTTTAATATGTTCGCAATTGAGGGGTACAAGCACAGAGAAATTTCGGAAATGTTAAATGCCGACATTTCAACTATAAAAACTCAATATCATAGAGCGAGAAAGCTGATACAAATAAAATTGAAGGAGTTGAATCAAGAAAAAGAGTAGTATGAAGACAGGGGATGACATAGAAAAACTTTTTAAGGAACGGTTTCAAGATGCGGAAGTCAGTCCTTCTCAGGACATTTGGGCAAAACTTGAAGCTAAAATTGAAAATAATGGGGTTGAAAGTCTTTATCAGGCTGCATTCAAGAATGCAGAAGTACGTCCGGCTGCTTCAGTATGGAAAAAGTTGTCTTCAATACTCGCACTCCGTGCATTCCTTACATTTAAGTTCAATACCTTCAATATTTATTATGCTTCAATAATTTCGACAGTTTTGGGTGTTTCGGCATTTCAAATTTCACAGAAGTTTGACGGAAACACAGTGGAACCGGTTTCTCAAGTTGTTCAAAATAGTATGAATGCAGAAGAAACATTAAAATCAGAAGCAATAACTACTTTAAAAACGAAAGAAACAGAGTCTGCAGAAGTTTCTCAAAATACAACTACGCAATCTATTGTAGAATCTGAACAAGTCGCAACACAAACTTTTTCTACCAATGGCGAGGATAATACAGAGATTGGCAATAATTCTTTCAACACTAAAAAACCACAGGCTAGTCGTTTGGTTGATTGGTCTCGTGTGAAGATTGTGGGAAGTAACTCCATTTGCGAAGATGTTCCTTCGGTGTATGGAATAGAAGGTTTAACTACCAATGCCGAGATTAAATGGGTACTTCCAAAATCAGCCAAGAAAAGTACATTGACAGGGAATAATGTATCAATATCATGGCAAGAAGCCGGCTTACAGAGTATTTCTGCCATAGTAAAAATTGATGGGGAAAAGAAACAATTTGATTATCCGGTTGCAGTCGAGGCAGTTGAGGTTCCAATTATAAAAGGAAAAGTTAAGGTATGTCAAGGAACTGAAAAGCAGTTGTACTATGTTGACGAAAAGATTAATAAAGAAATCTCATATTTGTGGGAGACACAGAAAAATCCAATAGACCAGATAGGTAACAAGTATATCAATATAGATTGGACTGATAGCGGGAAAGACACACTTTCTGTAGTAAAAGTGAATACAAAGACAGGTTGTAAATCGTTTGCTTCTATAGGAATTGTCGTATATCCACAACCAAAAATTGGTTTTGAAGTGTATCCGTTGAGCGAGACAGAATATCAATTTGTGTTCTGTGAAACGCAACGAAAAGAGTATTCGTACATGTGGAATATTGAGAACGTGGAATACACGGAACCAACTGTGAAACATGAAGTTACTGGCATGAATAATTCGTTCGTAACCCTTTCAGTGACTGATCGCAATGGTTGTGTAGCAACAATTCAGAAAGAAGTTGATTTCAATACAAATTTCATTGCAGTTCCTCAAAAATTCACTCCAATAAGCGGCAAATATTTTAAGCCAATGACAAACGGCGATTTACAAAGCTATAAGATTGAAATTTACAATGCTCGTAATGAAAAGATATGGGAATCAACTGATTTACAGAATGGGAAACCAGCTGTAGGTTGGGATGGAAAATTCCGTGGAGCAGACTTGCCTCGAGGAAAATATATGTGGAAAATATCAGCAACATTTGCTGATGGAACACAATGGAAGGGTATTACTCATCCGAATGGTTCTTGTACGCCAAGTGGAATCTTCATTTTGGAAGATTAATACTACGTATCTTTCTTCTTTTTTTGAAACTTATAAGTTCTTTAAAAACTCAACGAACTTAGCTGTAGCTCTGCCTCGATGACTTATGCTATTCTTCTCGTCAAGAGGCATTTGGGCGAAAGATTGAGAGTATCCTTTAGGAATAAAAATAGGGTCGTATCCAAATCCACCATCGCCCATTTTTTCAGTGGCAATTTCTCCTTCAACCAGACCTTCAAAGAGGTATTCTTTACCATCAATAATGCATGCTATCACGGTACGGAAGCACGCACGACGATTTGTTTGGTTTTTCATTAAACGAAGGGTTTTTTGAATATTGTCTTCGGGAGTACATTCATCACCGGCAAAACGAGCGGTATATACGCCGGGAGCTCCGTTTAACGCGTCAATTTCAAGACCGGTGTCATCGGCAATACAATTTTTTTGAGTTCTGCTATAAACCCAATGCACTTTTTGAAGAGCATTTCCTTCAAGTGTTGTAGCGGTTTCAGGAATTTCTCCTTCGCAGTTTGCTTGTTTTAAATTTATAATAGAAAAGGCAGTATCTACTATCTTTGAAATCTCTTCCAATTTATGCCTATTATTCGATGCAAATATGAGTTCCATACGTATTTTCTTTTCGGGCAAAGATACAGATTCAGATTATTTGGAATTCAATTAAAAGGTTATTTTTGCAATGGGTTGCGCAAAGTTATGAAAAATAGAATTGCTAAAATACAGAATCAAACAGTAATAATTTCTCCACTAGATTGGGGACTAGGACATGCAACGCGTTGCATTCCTATCATAAACGAACTTATTGTTAACGGTAACAAGTGTATTATTGCAACTTCCGGTCGTTCGTTTGAGTTGCTCAGACAAGAATTTCCAAATTTAAAACACGAAAAAGTTCCGGAGTATAATATTTCATATAGTACAAATGCACTTTCAACATTTGTAAAATTGTTTTTTCAAATTCCTAAGGCATTTGGTACAAAAGAAACAGAGGAGCGTGTAGCCAATGAATTGGTGAAAAAATATTCGGCTCAATATCTTATTTCAGATAATCGATTTGGTATGTATAGTTCTTTGTGCAAATCGATTTTCATAACACATCAAATTCGTATCCGTTTGCCATTCGTGTTTCGTTGGTTGGAGTATCCATTTTTCCTTGCAAACAAAGTAATGATTTCAAAATTTGATGAATGTTGGATTCCCGATAATAAAGGTTCCAAAAATCTTTCAGGAATTTTGTCACATAGTTGGTGTGTACCGAATAGTTATTTTATAGGTCCGCTTTCGGGTCGAAAACGTATTCAGTGCGATAAAGAATTTGATATTGTAGCTATATTGTCTGGTCCGGAACCTCAACGAAATATATTTGAAACAAAACTTCGTGAAATTTTACCTTCATTGCCATACAACTCATGTATTATTAGAGGGGTAGTAGCACATCGAAATAGTTCCACGAAAGTAGGAAATTGTAAAATTCAAACATTTGCCACCAACAAAGAAATCACCCAACTTATATGTGGCAGTAGTCTTGTTATTTCACGTGCGGGTTATAGTTCCATTATGGACTATGAAAAATTGGGTTGCAAGGCAATACTTGTTCCAACACCGGGACAAAGCGAACAAGTGTATTTGGGGCATTATCTTGAGCAAAAGGAACGTTATTGGTATATCAAACAGCGCCAACTAACAAAATTACTTCCTGTCTATCTTGAAGAGATTTTGGAAAAGAAGTAGCTATTCGTCTTCTTTTTCTTCAATAGATTTTTTGTACACAGAATACAAGCGTGTGAGTACTAACACGAAAAATGGCATTAAGACAATCCGGTAACGAACCAAAGCACCGAAGTTCGCAATGGTCAATCCAATAAAGAATCCAAATGCGAGAGCAAACAATAAAAAGCTAAAAAGCAATTTATCGTTTATTAATGTTGTAAAAGTTCGCATTCTCAGCTTGAATAGCACAAAAAGACTTAGAAGCAGAATAGCAAAGTTTTCCAATCCTGAAATAAGCATGAAAGGTGATCGAGCTTCCCATAGGAATGGTCTATAAAGACCGGCAAGTAATGCTTGTGGGGTTTTCTTTAACATTCCAGAGACAGAAGCATCAAACGTTCCTATATCAAAAGAATTATCTCCATATGTATCTCGTTTTAAGTCATCTTGAATAATAACCGCTTGTTCTAGCATAGAATCGACAGTTGCATATTTTCCTTCGGCCAAGTTGCTTGCATTGTCAAGGAATATCATGAATATTCCCGCTACAATCAGTATCATAAACGGAAAAACAAGAGTGCGCATAAATTTGTTGTCAAATTTTTCAAGATAACCTAATCCTATCCACGCGATACTCGTGCCTAAAACAGTGTATAATGTATATGGTCTAATAGAAATAAGCACATATGCCCAAAATATGTAGCGTACAATGTTAGGGAAGAGTTTTTTTTGTCGTAAAAAAATCATCCAGCAGGAGTAGTATATACTAAAGACACCTACCATGCTCCATACATCTTTAAGTAATCCAGATCCCCAAAAACAGACAGAAGGTACATAAAACAATGCAATTGCGGAGTATTTTGTGGATTTTGGATATATTTTAGTTAGCATTTTGTAGAAGTTCCAAATAGGGATAAAAAGGAGAAAATCCATCACAATGGTTAGACCTAAGTATGAACCCATACCAAGCAGATAAAAAGGAACAGAAAAACGACATACTGCCCATGAATTAGCATCTTTGAAATACGTTGGCCAACCTGTTCTAGAATCAAATTGAGAAAGTAATTCCGGTGTTCGCTCGCCAATCATGAGCTGTAGGAACGTGCCAAAATCTTTGCCTGCCATACGGACAATGCTGCGCGTACCTGTAAAGTAATATTGAGTGTCGCCGCCATCGTAGTAGAAAAGATACACTAATGCAAAAACTATTCCACATCCAATGCGAATAAAAAGTGCACGTTTAAAGTGTGAGTAATAGGCAAAGCGATCAATATGTTCCGTTTGTATTTTGTTTGCTATAAGATATATAAAAAAAAGTAGTACAACAACTACCAATATATCTATTCCCGAAACTAATTCGCGCATACGTTTACAAATGAAATCTTGTTCAAAGATACTATATACTGAATAGTAACAAAATTTTTTTTGAACACTTCATTGTGCTCACAATGTATATAATTACAGTTTTGTTTTACTGATTATCTTCAGCAAACCATTCAGCAAAAGAGGTAGGCGTTTCCCATAAGCGCACACTATGAAGCTGGACGTCTTTGGGGAGATTTTCCATTACTTGTGATGCAATGTATGTGGTAATGTTTTCACATGTTGGTTGAAATGGAACTTCAATATATTTCTCTTTGTTTTGAAATTGTTGTAAACGCTCAAATCCTTTACCCTGCGGAACCATAAGAGCATGATCAAAATGGTCAATAATAGGTTTTTTAACAACTTCTTTCAAAATATTAAAGTCAAGCACCATTCCGTACTTTGGTGATTTTTCGTCGGTACAAGGTGAGCCAATGAGCGTTACCTGCAGCGTGTAGGTATGGCCGTGGAGATTTTGGCAAAGTCCATCATAATTGTAGAGGATGTGTGCCATATCAAATGTAAATTCTTTGGTAATTCTAATCTTCGCCATAAAAAAATAACAAAGGAAAACGTTTCTGCAACGTCTTTCTTTGTAGTAAAATATTAGTCAATAATTGAAACCCAACCAAATTTGTCGGCAACGTCACCATATTGAATGCCAACAAGTGTGTTATATAATTCAACGCACCATTTTCCTGGATTCACGCCATCGCCGAATTTGTATTCTTTGTTGTTTTCAGGGTCATATACTATCGAAATTGGAGTTAAAACTGCTGCTGTTCCGCATTGTGCTGCTTCTTGGCATTCTGCCAATTCTTCTAATTCAATACGACGATTTTCAACTTTCATTCCTTTGTCTGCTGCCAATTCCATCAAACTCATGTTGGTAATTGATGGGAGAATTGACGTTGATTGTGGTGTTATATAGGTATTTCCTTTAATGGCAAGAACATTTGCTCCGCCACATTCGTCAAGATATTTTTTCTCAACAGAATCAAGATACAACGCAGCTGCAAAACCTTTATCGTGAGACTCGATACATGCGTTTAAAGCAGCAGCATAGTTCCCTCCGATTTTTACTGCACCAGTCCCAAGTGGAGCGGCACGGTCAGAATCTCGTTCAATAATAACTTTTGCGGGTTTAAAGCCACCTTTGAAGTATGGTCCAACAGGACTGCAGAACATGAGTAGAATATATTCTTTAGATGCTCCAATACCTAATTGAGCTCCCGTACCAATCATTAATGGGCGAATGTACAATGATGCTCCTGTTCCATATGGAGGAATAAATTCAGCGTTTTGTTTTACTAAGGTAAACAATAATTCTTTGAACACTTCTGTTGGAATTTCGGGCATGCCAATGCGTGCAGCAGAGCGATTAATGCGTTTTGCGTTTTCTTCCCAACGGAATAAACGGATTTTGTTATCTTTCCCTCTGTATGCTTTCAAGCCTTCAAAACATTCTTGACCATAGTGAAGACATGTTGCCGCTATGTGAATGTTTATATATTCGCTATTGGTAACCTCTATCTTGCCCCACTTGCCATCTTTGTAATAGCATCGGGTATTTACATTTGTCTTTTCGTATCCAAACGGAAGATTTGCCCAGTCTATCATAATTGTATGTGTTTATATTATAGTATTAAATTTTGATAATTGTTCTTGTATTAATTGAAGATGCCGAACTTTTTCCGGATTCCGGTGGCATCGTGAATAATTTGTATAAAAAATATGTTCTTGTAAAAATTTAATTTGTTTTAGAGTCCACTCATATTCATTTTTCTTAATGAGTTTAAGTTCTAATAATTCTTTGTATAAATCTCGCGAAACAAACCAATAATCACTTCGACCAAGATAATCCAAGTCTGCATCGCAAATAATCTTTTCTAATAATGTTTTTGGTGGTTCATTGAAACGTGTGCATTCAATCAAACGGCAGATTGTTATAATTTGTTGTTCCGTATATTTTTCTTGCGGCAAAATTTCTTTTGCAATATCAATACTTAGTTTTTCATGATTTTTGTGGGAACGTATAAAACCAGCATCGTGGAATAGGGCTGCTGTTTTTAGTAGATACATGTCTTCATCACTAATTCCTTCTGCTTTTCCAATTGTCTCTGCTTGAACAACCACATCAATTATGTGTTTTATATTGTGGTAGTAATAATTTTTCGGTAAACTCTGCTCGTATATCGAATACATTTGTTCTTGTAGTCCTTCAAATTTATACAAAGCAATTTTGTCAAAGAAATTTTTGTTTGGAAGAACCTTAATAGTATTGTCTGCAAGAGTTTCCTTGAATCCATTAACAATGTAATAATATGAATTGGCATCATCTTCATTACCCTTAATAGGAGTTTTCCCTCTATACTCACATTCAAATAAGTCGCGTACAAGCAAATAGGTGTTTCTTGAAATAGTAACTTTTCCAACTTCACCTGCGGTTTCCATACTGCTCGCAATATTTACACTGTCACCCCATACATCGTAAGTCTCTTTTCGTTCGCCAACCGTGCCAGCAATAACCGACCCTGTATGAATACCAATGCGAACTCCCCATACATCGTTTTCTCTTGAGTTATTTTTTTGCATTTCTGCAATTCGATATTGCATTTCAAGAGCAACTGCCACAACCTTCATCGGGTTGGCAAGGTCTTTTTTAGGTATACCGCCTACACACATATAGGTATCACCCATTGCGTTGATTTTCTTCACATCGTACTTGTGTACAATCTCATCAAACTCATTAAAATACTTGCTTAGGTTATTAATGAGAGCATTGGCAGGCATACGTTCTGCTATTTTGGTAAATCCTTTGAAGTTTGAGAAAAGAATAGTCGCCATTCCAATTTTTTGGGGAGCTTCGTTTTTCTGTTTTTTAGTAGTTTCAATAAGTTTTTGGTATGATTTACATACGTTAGAATCTTTATTGTTCGTAGTTGCTTTGCTTTTTTTAATAAGTAGGGTATTTTTTTTAGTTTCCGGATCTAGTTGATATCGTATGATCAGGATAAAAATAACAATAAGTAATGCCGAATAGAATGCAAACGCCCATCCTGTTAAGAGTGGATTAGGTCTTATTTCAAATGTAAACGAGGTTTCTTCAGAGATAGCACCATTATTTCGTTTTGCTGCTACGTGGAAGGTGTATTTCCCCCGGGGTAAATTCATGTATTCTTTTGTATTGACTTGTGTCGGAAGCGACCAACCATTGTCATATCCCTCAAGAAAATAGGTATAGAGGAGATCTTCGTGATTTTCAAATTCAGCTGCTACAAAATCAAAAACGATGGATTTTGTTTTGTGTGGGAGTTT
>CAYFVM010000004.1:0-62056 GCA_964346725.1 uncultured Bacteroidales bacterium | reverse complement strand
CCAAGCAACGGCTATTTGCGTTCCAAATTCTCCGTTATAACGGAAAGCCATCCACATATTCTTATTTTTGTCTTCAACAATAGGGGAAGCACAAATGCGTAATTGTTTATTGGGAAGATTAATTTTTCCGGAATGATAAAAGAATTCGTTTTCTACATCGCAAGAATAGAGACTGTTTGGAGTTGAAACTAAAAATCCTATACTAGTACTATAAACATCAATTCTTTCCATGTTTTTGTAATCAATTCCACTCCAATTGCATTTTTCGAAAGAGATATTTTCTAAAGAATCTTTGGAAAGCATCCAAATCCCATCATACGTTGTACCTATTAGAGCGAGATGTTTCGCTCTGTAGTTACTTGCTATTGTTGTTATTTCAATATTAGGCGTAGGAATTTGTTTTTCCATTTTTAGGGTAAGGTTTGGGTATGAACCTAGAGTGGAAAAGATATATATGTTATTGTCGGTAACAATAATCAGATGATTTTCGTCGGCTTCAGAAATAAATCGTACGTTTTCAGAAAGAATTTGTATGGTTTTTTGTCCAAAAATTGTTAATCCGTAAACAGTTCCCGCAACAAGAGTATTTTTGTGAGAAATGAGAGTATTGCAAGGTATTTGAGTGTAGCGTTGAAACTTGTTTCCTTTCAAAACAAATATTCCTCTATCGGTGCCGGCATATAACTTCCCTGCATTTTTTGTGACCGTTTTTACTACTCCTATAAGCCCGTTTTTCTTATTGAAATAGGTTATCGCCGAACTCATTTCAATACGTGACACACCTTTACTTGTTGTAACCCACACATTGTCGTTGCGGTCAACAACCATTCCCTTTGTGTGATTGTCTGCCAAACCATTTGATTCATTTACATGAAATAGTAGCTTTCCGGTAGCATCAATGCAAAAAACGCCGTAATTGAGTGTAGCTATGCAGATAGTGTTGTTTATCATTCTTTTTATAGCGACGAATTCATAGGCATTTATTACGGAGTCAATATCAGTAGGAAATGGAAATAATGCCTTTTCTTTATTTTCTCTTCGAAGTCCTTCGCTGGTAACCACTAGTATATCTTCGGTGGTTTTTATTGCATCATATGCAAGTGCAGGTGATGTAAATTCTGGTTTAAATTCGCCATCGTTGTATTGATATACATTGTTTCCTATACTTATATAGAGCTGATTTAATTTTGCAAGCATGCTATTAAATTCGGGAAGTTCTTTCTCTTTTTTAGGAACTCCATCTACTAATTTGTAGAGGGTTTTCCCTGCGAAAAAGAAGACAGTCCCTTTCACTACCTCTAAACTAGTTACTTTACCAAAGAGAGGGATGCTATCTGACAGCAATGACTGTATGTAGAATTGGTTGTATTCATTACGTACGATTTTGCCAATAGAATTTGTAGCACCAACATATATTGAACCTTCCATATCTTTGCAGATAGTAGGTTTACCATTGGTGCGAAGCAATTTCCAATCAATACCGTCAAAGGTTAGAACTCCGTATTGGTTTTCAATAAACAAGAGCCCTTCGGCACTCTGTTCAATTTTTCCTAATTCGCCTTCGTATGAGATTTGATTGTAAGGAATGTTCTCAATAAAGGGCGTACCAAATTCTGATTGTTGGGAAAAAGCAGACATTTCCAACAAAAGGAATAGAAAAAAGACGATGTGTTTAATAGAATCCAATTTTTTTTATTATTTTTAACTCGCTTTTTTGGATTGAGTAGAAAAAGCATTCAAAGTTATTAAAATATTAAAAATATGGAACGATTACAGAAAACTATTTTAGTTGCGTGGGATTTTTCTAATGTCGCTGAGTATGCAATGCAACATGCAATTAGATTTGCAACGACAATTGGAAGCACAATGGTAACGCTTTTGCACATAGTAGATGATGAAAAAGACGTGAATAATGCCATGGCACAACTGAAAGTTGTTGCTGATGATGCTCAAAAGAAATATAATTTTAAACCAGAAGTCCTTGCAGTCAAGGGTGGCATTTTTTCAACAATAAAAGAAGTTGCACGCGACTTAAATTGTCCGTTTGTATTTATGGGAACCCATGGTATGAAAGGCTTGCAAAAAATCACAGGAAGTTGGGCTCTCAAGGTTATTGAAGGTTCTAATTGTCCTTTCATTGTAGTACAACGCCCTCCTCGCAATGAACACTTTGAAGACATTGTTTGTTCAATTGGTTATAGAAAAGAAGACAAACAAAAAGTATCGTGGGCTGTATATATGAATAGATATTTCAAATCAAATTTCCATTTGTATGTACAAAAAAGTACCGATTCAAAATTGAAATTGCAGATCTATTCTAATTTGGTGCATGTAAAATCTGTTCTTGATCAAAATAAGATAGAATATAGTGTAACAGATGGTGCTGGTTCTAATGATTTCGCTGACGAAGTAATAGAGTTCGCAAATAAAATGAACGCAAACGCAATTTTAGTTACTACGTCAAAAGACCTTGATTTCTCTGATTATATGTTTGGAGCTATCGAACAAAAAATCATAGGAAATAAGTACGGAATTTCTGCCATCACTGTATTGCCAAGTGCTTCAGGACGTTTAACAGGTTTTAATTGATAGAAAAATAAACTATAAAAAAAAGGCCACCGTTTGTGTGGTCTTTTTTTTGCTAAATATTGATATGAAAAAACTTTTTTTGTATTTCGTTGCTGCGTTGCTGCTCGTGCAAGTGCAAGCACAACAACATACTGTTTCTGAAATCCCCGGTCGTTATCGTATCACTTTTGCCGATAAGAAAAATTCACCATATTCTGTTGAAAATCCGCAGGCTTTTTTAAGTCAAAAAGCAATTGAGCGAAGAGCTAAAAGCCATAGCACAATTACCGAACAAGACATTCCTGTTACGCCTTCGTACATTAAGACCATAGAAGATGGAGGTGCAATTTTTTGCAACAGTTCAAAATGGTTCAATTCAGCAATTTTTTATATTTCAACCGATACTCAGTTTCAAATAATCAAGAATCTGCCATTTGTTTCGAAAGTTGAGTATGTTGCACCCATTCAGAAATTCACTTCTGATACCGTAAAATTGGACACATCGTTGGCTCTGGGAGCTGTTGACTTTTCTATGATAACAAAAGATGCGGCCAAGTCCGATGACGATTACACTCCGTTATTAAATTATGGGCAATCTTTGCGACAAAATTATCAGTTAGGAGTTCTTCAGTCTCATTATCGCAATCATATGGGGCAGGGTATGACAATTGCGGTTATCGATGCCGGTTTCCTTCATGTGGATTCTTGTCACGTGTTTCAAAAAATGATTCAAGACGGACGATTGTTGTTTACACGTGATGTAACCGGAACGGCAGCTTGTTTGGATACAACTATTGATATTTTTTCTGAAGGAACACACGGAATGATGGTACTTTCTCTTATTGGAGGCTTTGTTCCACAGAAATTGGTAGGAACAGCGCCACGAGCAAATTTTATTCTACTTAAAAGTGAGGAAGGCGATACAGAATATTTAGTAGAGGAAGACAATTGGGTTGCTGCTGCTGAAATAGCCGACAGTGCCGGTGCTGACATTATTTCTACGTCGCTTGGATACAGCGAATTTGACGACAAATCGCAAAATCATACATACAAACAAATGGATGGAAATACTGCTCGAATAACAATCGCAGCAGATATTGCCTCGTCAAAAGGGATGTTACTTGTAAATAGCGCAGGAAATTCAGGTAATGAACCTTGGAAATATATTACTTCTCCGGCTGATGCTGATAGCGTTATAACAGTAGGAGCATGCAAATACAACAACAAACGAGTTAATTTTAGTTCAAAAGGTCCTACTTCCGACGGACGTATTAAACCTGACGTAATGGCATTGGGGTTGTATCCAACAATAGTTACTCCTAATGGAAATGTACGTAATACAAGTGGTGGTACGTCGTTTTCGTGTCCTTTGGTTGCGGGTTGTTGTGCTACGTTGTGGGAGGAATTCCCTGATTCATCAGCACAAGCTATCAAAGCAGCAATTTTATTTGGTTGTGATAGACATGAAAAACCGAATAATAAATATGGAAACGGAACAGTAAATGTAGCAAAGTCTCGTTTTTATTTCTATGCAACGGAGTTGTATAAATTTCTATCTACAAAATACGTAATGCCTGATTTTGAAGACTTTGCGGATGCTTTGTGGAACGAAGGTAAAAGTCTTTCTGCAGCTTCACAGTTTTTGTTTAAAATAGAACAAAAGAATGGCGAGGAACCACAAACTTTTATCGTATATAATCACGATTATAGCGAAGTAGTATTGCCTGAATTGTCGCCTAAAGGTGGTAAGCTTACATTCGAAATTACTATTCAAAAATCGGTAGTAATGAAGATTCAGAATAAGTAGTGTATGGGGATTTTTGATATTATTCTTTTATCCATAGGACTTGCTATGGATTGTTTTGCTGTTTCAATTGCAACTGGCTTAAAATGCCGAACAATGCAAGTTTCTCAGGCATACAAAATGCCACTCTTCTTTGGCCTTTTTCAAGGAGCAATGCCTTTGATAGGTTTTTTGTTATCAATCTCTTTTGCAGAATTTATTGATTCATTCAGTCATTGGATATCATTGGCTATACTAGGATTTTTAGGTATTAAAATGATTCTAGAGGAATTCAAATCAAAAGAGGATAATGAAGACGATTGTGCAAATGGCTTTTTTGATTGGAAACGTGTGTTGTTGCTTGCTGTAGCTACCAGCATTGATGCATTGGCAACAGGAATCATTTTTGTTTCTACACCTGATATTGTTCTTTTGGCAGTTTCTATTATTGCTATAGGTAGTTTGTTGTTCTCAACAGCAGGTTTGTATATAGGTCATACGTTTGGCTCAAGATTTACATTAAAAGCAGGAATTCTGGGCGGCATCATACTTATTTGTATTGGAATAAAAATAGTCTTGGAACACTATGTATAAAAAAACGTCCGATAAAGTGAATCATCGGACGTTTCTTATAATTTGAGTAAATACTAATATTTCTTTGCAGTTTTCTCGTAAGTCTCAGTCTTGTCTTGTACCGACAATAAATAGTCAATGTCGTCAAGCGCATTGATAAGACAATGCTTTTTGTAGCCGTTTATTTCAAACTTTTCGCTTTTGCCTGTTGCTTCATTCGTCACCGTTTGGTTTGGAAGATCAACTGTTACAATTGTTTTTGGATCTTTTGCAATTGAAGCGAACAATTCTTGTTGGAATTCAGGACTAACAATTACTGGCAACACAAAGCAGTTAAGCAAGTTGTTGCGGTGAATATCAGCAAAACTTGATGAAATAACAACGCGTACACCATATCCCGCAATTGCCCATGCTGCATGTTCGCGGCTAGATCCTGAGCCCCAGTTTTGACCTGCAACAATAATTTCGTGAACACCTTCGCGAGGTTTTTCAGAGAAATTTGGCTGATTCAATACGAAGTCAGCGTTTGCTTTTCCTTCACCATCGTAGCGAAGATCGTGCATAAATGCGTCGCCAAAGAATTGCGGGTCACGAGTTGTGCTTGCTAAGTAGCGCGCAGGAATGATTAAATCGGTATTGCAGTTGTCTATAGCAACCGGAATACAGGTAGATTTGATTATATTGAATTTTTCTTTAGCCATAGTTCTATAATTTACGAGGGTCAGTAATTACGCCGGTAATAGCACTAGCTGCTACAACAAGCGGTGATGCAAGTACCGTACGAGCTCCAGGACCTTGACGGCCAACGAAGTTACGGTTTGATGTTGATATTGACAACTTGCCTGCAGGTACTTTATCTGGATTCATAGCAAGGCATGAAGAGCATGATGGCAAACGAAGTTCAAAGCCGGCTGCTTCAAGAATCTTGTCAATTCCTTCGTCAATAATTTGTTGACGAACCAACCAAGAACCTGGAACTAACCATGCAACAACATTTGCAGCTTTCTTTTTGCCTTTTACAATTGATGCAAATGCACGAAAGTCTTCAATACGACCATTGGTGCAAGCGCCAAGGAAACAATAATCAACAGGAACACCTTCTAATTTTTGTCCCGGTTTAAATTGCATATAGTCAAGTTGTGATTGCAATTGTAATTTTTCAGCATCGCTTAAACCGTCAAGTGTGGGGATTGTTTCGTCAATCGCAATACCTGCTCCCGGATTTGTTCCGTATGTGATACGTGGTTTTATGTCTTCTGCGCGGTACGTAATTTCTTTGTCAAAAACAGCATCGTCATCGCTTTTGAGAGTTTGCCAGTATGCAACTGCTTTGTCCCAATCAGCACCTTTTGGCGCATATTCGCGATTTTTAAGGTACGCAAATGTGGTTTCGTCAGGAGCAATAATACCGGCACGTGAACCCATTTCAATTGAAAGGTTTGATAATGTTAATCTTCCTTCCATAGAAAGGTTGCGAATAGTAGAACCAGCGTATTCAACGGCGTAGCCTGTAGCACCCGAAGTAGTCATTTGTGCCATAATATAGAGCGCAATGTCTTTTGCGGTAACTCCCGGTTGCAATGTGCCTTCTACATTGATGCGCATTGCTTTAGGTTTGCTTTGCAAAATACATTGGCTTGCCAATACTTCTGCAACTTCACTTGTTCCTATACCCATTGCAAGAGCGCCAACAGCACCGTGAGTAGAGGTGTGAGAATCACCACAAACGATGGTCATTCCCGGTAGTGATAATCCTTTTTCAGGACCAACTACGTGAATAATTCCATTGTCTTTGGTTCCCATGGCAAAATATGTTATGCCGAATTCAGCACAGTTTTTTGTCAATGTGTCAACCTGCTTGCGACCGATAGGGTCGTTGATAACCTCCTGTTGGTCAGAAGGTGTGTTATGGTCGGGCATTGCTATAACTTGGTTTGGGCGGAAAACCTTGATTCCTTTGTCACGGAGGGTGTCGAAAGCTTGAGGAGTTGTAACTTCGTGTCCGTATAAACGGTCAATGTACAACTGTGTAGGACCGTCCTTTACAACCTGCACCACATGCGCGTCCCAAATCTTTTCAAATAATGTTTTTCCCATTGTATATAATTTATCGTTATTCTAATGCTTTACTAATTGCGTCAACGAGCGCATCAACCGATGCAGTAACAATATCGGTATCAACACCAAGTCCTTGATAGTAGTGCTTATCGCATTCTACTTGTACCGATACGCGTCCGCTATCGTCGGAACCGCCATTGAAGCCTTGAATTAAAAATTCTTGCAAATATATTTTTTTGTCTTTAAAAATTCTCTTAACGGCACTGTATGCAGCATCAACCGGTCCATTTCCCATGGCTGATTCTGTTTTGGTTTCGCCTTTAATATTCAAAGAAACGGTAGCGGTAGGAATTGTTGAATTTCCGCACACTACTTGTAATTGCTGAATAGTAATGGCACGTTCTCGTTTTTTGGTGTCTTTGCCAACTAACACAAGTAAATCTTCGTCGTTTACAATTTTTTTCTGGTCGGCCATTTTCAAGAACTTATCATACATTTTGTCAAGTTCTTCATTTTCAAACGTGTAGCCTAATAATTGTAAGCGATATTTTAATGCAGCATGACCACTACGAGCTGTCAAAATGATTGACGATTCATCTACACCAACATCTTTAGGGTCAATGATTTCGTAGTTCTCACGGTTTTTAAGTACACCGTCTTGGTGTATGCCCGAAGAGTGTGCAAATGCATTTTTACCAACAATGGCTTTGTTTGCTTGCACAGGGCTTTTCATTAACCGTTGAATCATTTTGCTCGTGCGGATAATGTTTGGCGTAACAATGCCGGTTTCAAGATTTAATCCTTTGTGACTGCGAATTGCCATTACAACTTCTTCAAGTGCAGTATTTCCGGCACGTTCACCCACACCGTTCATTGCAACTTCAACTTGGCGAGCTCCGTTTAATACGCCCATTACGGTGTTGGCGGTAGCCATTCCCAAATCGTTGTGGCAGTGGGTAGAAATGATTGCTTTGTGAATATTTGGCACATTGTCAATCAAGTATTTGATTTTTTCACCAAATTCAGTAGGTAAGCAGTATCCGGTAGTGTCAGGAATATTTACCACAGTAGCTCCGGCAGCAATTACAGCCTCAACCACACGTGCAAGATATTCATTGTCGGTACGACCGGCATCTTCACAATAAAATTCTACGTCTTCCACATATTTTTTGGCATATTTCACTGCGTCAACGCCACGAGTAATGATTTCTTCGGGTGTTGATTTCAATTTGTGAAAAATATGATATGGCGATGTTCCTAATCCGGTATGAATACGTGGATGTTTTGCATAACGAAGTGCATCAGCGGCAACGTCAATATCTTTTTGTATTGCACGAGTCAATCCGCAAACGGTAGGATTTGTTACCGTTTTAGATATTTGCATAACCGATTCAAAATCACCGGGGCTGGAGATAGGGAATCCTGCCTCAATAATATCTACGCCAAGTTCTTCGAGTGCACGCGCAACTTCCAACTTTTCAATCATGTTTAATTGATTACCGGGAGCCTGCTCGCCATCGCGAAGCGTAGTGTCGAAAATGTAAACTTTGTTATTATCCATAGTCTTATATTTTAATAAAAAAACCCCTAAGCCATAGCCAAGGGGTTATTTGTTACACAACATATATTTCTCAACCCCTTAGCAAATACCAATGAGCAAGAGAGCGAGTAATATGTTAGTTATAGTTTGTTTCATATCTGTTGCAAATATATTGATATTTTGTAATAAAATTCATAACGACAAAAAAAAATGTTGCAAAAAAATCAGTTATTTAAAAATGTCAGAAGAACCACATGAATAATTGTATTTTCTCATAGGCTTGAAATAAAAAAGGGAGACTGTAAAGTCTCCCTGGGAGGTTCCTGGCGGATTCGAACCGCCGTAGACGGTTTTGCAGACCGGTGACTAAGCCACTCATCCAAGGAACCATAAAAAGTCTTATTTCTAAGACTTAGTACCAAAGGCGGGAATCGAACCCGCACGATATTGCTATCACTGGATTTTGAGTCCAGCGCGTCTACCAATTCCGCCACTTTGGCATTTGGTGGTGCAAATATACACAATTCTTTTATTTTTCTTATTTTTCTCAAAATTTTTCAGACTTTTATGCTGTTTAATTATGTAGTATTTTGAGAATGAAACGATTACTTTTTCCCTTGTTTATTTGTATAGCAATGCTTTCAAGCAGTGTCTTGGGGCAAACCGGGGCATATTCTTTGCGACTCGGCACTGATTTGGCGTTGGTAAGTTACTCGTTAGTAACAGGTGGTGTAGGTTTGCTATGTCAACAAAAAACTACACCATTAACCATTGACCAAATTAATTCTCTTGATCCTTCGCACGTAAATTCGTTTGACAGATATGCCACTTCCCAATATTCAAACCCTATAGCCAAGACGAGTGATTATATGGCTGTGGGTTTCATGTTATCGGGAATAGCATCGGTGGGCGCAATTTCGTTGGCACAAAGTCCTTCGTGTCCTGACTTTTGGAGAAATTCGGCTATTTATGGGACAATGTATATAGAGACCATGGCCTTAACCTATACTACCAATTTATTGGTAAAAACGTTGGTGCATCGCACGCGTCCATATGTGTATATCGACGAAGCGCCGTTGGCGGGTAAAATGGAGCGAGATGCGCGATTTTCATATTTCTCTATGCACACTTCGTTTACTGCGGCAAGTTCTTTTTTTGCTGCTTCTATTATTTCTCAGACCTACGGAAAATCTTGGCAAAGCTATGTAGGATGGGGAATGGCAGCGGCTATGCCTATCGTAATTGGTGGTATGCGAATAGAGTCGGGACGACATTTTCCGACAGACGTACTCACGGGGTATGCTTTTGGCGCTTTGTGTGGAATAGTTGTGCCGTGGTTACACAAACATCAACCAATGAAAAATACCGTTGTAATGCCTATGTCGGTGGTGGTGAAACTATAGTTTTCGAACGATGGTTATGCCGTCGCGAATGGGTAAAATCACTTTTTCTACGCGCGCATCGTTTTTTATCATTTGGTTAAATTCAAGAATACCCATAGTTTGCAAATCGTTTTTGTCAACTACTTCGTCAATTACGTGGCCGTCCCAGAGCGTGTTGTCGGCAAAAAGAAACCCTCCGGCATTCAGTTTTTCCATGCAAGCTTCGTAGTATGCGATATAGTGGCGTTTATTACCATCAATAAACGCTGCATCAATCTTGTAGGGCAATGATTTAATGACTTCAACGGCATCGCCTATGTGCAACTTAATTTTTTTGCCATGTTCCGAAGCGTTGAAAAACTTGAGAATTTTGTCTTCCAATTCATCGTTAATTTCAATCGTGTCGAGCACCGCCTTATCCGCAAGACCTTCGGCAATGCAAAGAGCGGAATAGCCGGTGTACGTGCCAATTTCAACCACATGTTTGGGGCGAATCATTTCCATAAACATTTTGAGAATGCGTCCTTGCACATGTCCCGAAAGCATGCGAGGGTGCAAAAGCGTGAGAAAAGCTTGTCGGCGAAGTTCCTTGAGAAGCTCCGGCTCGTCGTCAATGTGATTTTCAATATATGCCTGCAATAGCAGTTCTGATTTCGTTTTCATGCAAACAAAAGTACAGTTTATTTTTCTACCTTTGTCGTATGGACGAAGGAATTTCATTATCGGAGTTAGCAGCGCAAATTACAGAAGGGCTTGAACGGACTTTGGAACCAACCTATTGGGTTGTTGCGGAAATAAGTGAAATTCAAGTCAATCGCACAGGGCATTGTTTTCTAGAATTGATTGAAAAACCTGAAAGAGAGCAAAATCCTACGGCAAAAATGCGCGCCGTGGTGTGGGTCAACACCTACCGAATGTTAGGGCCATATTTTGTGTCGGAAACCGGCAGTGAACTTACGGTGGGCATGAAAATTTTGGTACAAGTTTCCGTTTCGTTTCATGCCATGTACGGTTTCAGTTTGGTGATAACCGACATAAATCCAACCTACACGGTAGGCGAGGACGAGCAACGTCGTATGAAAATTATCCGTCAGCTTGAAGAAGACGGCGTGATGGATTTGAACAAAGAAATTTCAATGGCGCTGGTTCCTCAGCGTGTGGCAATTATTTCGTCGTCAACGGCTGCCGGCTATCAAGATTTTATGCAACAATTGCAACAAAATAAATACGGCATAGTTTTTCAAACACAACTTTTTCCTGCTGCCATGCAAGGTGCCGATGTTGAGGCTACAATTGTGGCGCAACTTGATGAAATTTACAAACGTGAAACCGATTTTGACGTTGTGGTGATTATTCGCGGTGGCGGCGCTCGCACTGATTTACGCTGGTTCGACAGTTATGCAATTGCAGCCAACGTAGCACAATTTCCGTTGCCCGTGATTACCGGAATTGGCCACGACAAAGATCAATCAATAACCGATATGGTGGCCAATACGTCGCTCAAAACACCAACTGCTGTTGCTGAATTTTTGATAGACGAATGTAGTGCTTTTGTAGAACAATTGGCTGAGGTTACGTATCGTATAGAAATCGCAATAGCCGATGAATTGCAACAGCAAACAGCTATGATAAGCGATTTTCAGGCGCGAATATCGCAGAGTTTGAAATTTGCGATTGTAAAAACGAACAATACATTGTCGTCGTTTGGGCAAAAAATAACGCATATAGCACAGTTACGCTTGTCGGAACAGCAAAGTGGTTTGCTGGCAATAGCAAGAAAAATTCAGGAATTAATCGAAAAACGCTTGTTGCAAGCGAGGTCAAAGCTGCAAGTGGTAGAAACTTCAATTGTTGCTCGAAATCCCGAAAATATTCTAAAGCAAGGGTATACGTTCACTGCAAATGCCAAAGGCGAAATGATTCGTTCAAAGTCGCAAGTGCAGGCTGGCGATGTTATTGTTACTCATTTCAGCGATGGACAAGTAACGAGTGAGGTGCAGTAATTATTCCGTTTTCGCCAATCGTTCCAAAATCATTTCGTAGGCTTTGTCAACGCCCGTTGAGGCTTTTTCTGCAATAACCGTAAGATTTTCTAAGGCAGATACTTGCGGATTTGGGTCGATGAAATAAATTGGTGTTCCGTGTGTGACGTATCGTACAAGGCTCGCAGCCGGATATACTTGCATAGAAGTTCCAATTACCATGAGAATATCGGCTTCGGCAGTCAGGTGAATAGCCGGCTCTATATTGGGAACGGCTTCTTCGAAGAAAACTATCTGCGGACGAAGTTGAGAACCATCAGGGGCTTTGTCTCCCATGTGAATAGGATTATAGCCAATTTCTACAAAATAGCGAGAGTCTGATTCGTGAACAGAACTGCACCCTTTGGTAAGTTCTCCGTGAAGATGAATTACATTCGAGCTCCCGGCTCTTTCGTGCAGATTATCAACATTTTGCGTTATAATAGTTACTTGAAAGAATTCCTCCATTTCTACCAAACACTGGTGCGCACGGTTTGGTTCTTTGGCTTGGAGATTGGTACGCATGGTATTGTAAAAATCAAGTATCAATTGTGGATTGCGAAACCATGCGCTATGTGTTGCAACGTCTTCAACAGGATAATTCTCCCACAAACCATCTTCTGAACGAAATGCTTTTATTCCTGATTCTACGCTAATGCCGGCTCCGGTTAGCACAACAATTTTTATCATACCACTTAAAACTTATTCAACGAAAATAGGGTAGAATTATGAGAAATTCAAGTTATTTTTCCAGAAACGAGAGGTAATATCTTCCGTGCAGTTTTCTTCTATTCGATACAGTCGTTGATTGGTTGTAGGCTTGTTGAGTGGGCCATACGCGGCATTATATCCGCCAATTTTAATGTAGTTAAAAGAAGAAATTGCGATTTTGTCGGAAATAGTTGGTTTCCCCGAATACCACGCAGTTTTTATGCGAGGGAACTTTTCTCTTGCAAACAGCGCCAACCGTTCTACTTCTTGTGGTTCGGCATCGCCACCCATAAAGCAAATGCACGTTACATCGTGCATGTATGAACTAAGGAGAGCAAGTATTGCGTCGTCATTAAGCGGTGAGCCTACGTCTTCTTGCAAATGGGCGCTGTGGCAGCCGGGGCAATGGTTTGGGCAATTCGTAATATTGATTGCCAAAGTAACCTCATCGGGTACTTCGGCAAAGACAATATCGAAATTATAGTATTTGAACATTATATGTCCAGAACAAACTGTTTCTCGCTTGCGTAGAAGCGTTTTTTTGCTTCTTCTTGACGGTCTCCGGAGAAATTAGATACTCGTTTCATGTAACCGATAACGCGAGTCAAATAATCAACATTTTTGCTATGGCATACTGGACATTCAGTTAAATATCGTTTGTCAATGTGATGACATTCATTGCAAACGGTATTAGGAATATTGAACGTAAAATAGTTACAGCCTTCGTGAGCAGCAACGCGTATGAGTTGGCGATATTGCTCTTTGGTTAAATGGCTTTCAAGGTTAGCGTGCAAAGCCGAACCACCGGTAAGGTGAGCTATATATTTACGTCCGTGAAGGCGGAATTTATCTACCACATTAAGAGACTCGTCTTCAACTATATAGAAATATGAGTTGTAGCAATTACGAGGAACGGTATAGCCATCTTCGCGGTCCCATTTTGCGTGTTTTACACCAACGTTTTCGGCAGGAATCATTTCGCAGTTAAACATCATATCTTTCGTACGATATTTCTTGTTGTATCTTTCTATCAAGCCGAGCACATTTTGTACAAATTCTGCATATTTAGGATTGTCATTAATTTCAATTCCCAAAAACTCTGCCGCCTCAACCATACCATTTACACCGATAGTCAAATATTGGCGGTTGATGTTGATATATCCCGCATCGAACAACGGAAGCATACCTTTTTCTTGTAAATTTTTAAGGTTTTCGTTGTATCCGATTTGTGCTTTGTGAACGGTGTCAACAATAGATTCGAGATAGGTGAGGTAGTGCATATTGTTTTTTACCGCATATTGAATACAACGATTCAAGTTGATGGTAAGCACACTTTTAGAACCGGTAGAAACACCGCCGGCACCCAATGTGTAACTAAATCCGTTGTCTTGAATCTCGTTGCGCAAGCGGCAGCATGAAGCCAATGAATCGGCATTGTCGCTGATGTAGGTAAAGAAGGAATGTCCTTCGGAATACATTTCTGCGGTAAATTCTCCCCATTCGGTATCTTTCACGTCATCGTTTTCGGTAAGCAACGCCATGGTTTCTACAGGGAAGGTAAGCACTGTTTTTGTGCGTTCTTTGTTGAACCATTTCATGAATGCTTTTTGCAACCAAGAAAGAGATTCCCAATGTGGTTGTGAACCGTCGGGGAAGTAGAATTCACCGAAAATACTTTTGAAGTAGTATTTGTCATAGTACGAAATATTCCAAAACACTGCTTGGAAATTGCGTGCTCCTGAAGGTTGGTTGATAGAGTAAACTACTTGTTGGAAGCAGTCTTCAACCACTTTCTTAATTGTGCGTTTTTTTACTGAAAGGTCAACAATTTCGTCAGCGCGTTTGTAGTAATCTTCGCCGTATTCTTTTTCGATGAAATAGTTCATGTACATAAGGAATTCGGGCGTAGCGCACGCACCGCTCAACATGCTGGAAACGATGAACACCATATTTACAAAACCACCACAGAACGATTTAAGGTTTGTAGGCGCATTTGAATTTCCTCCCACCGACACGGTTCCATTGAGCAACCATGGATACATGGTAATTGATGCGCAATAGTTTGCCATAGACGTTTCATCGTTTTTGTATATGAAGTGATTTGTGAGCAAATGTAAGTATTTGTCAGAAAACTCTTTACCGTATAATTCTTTGAGTCTATCGGTGAGCAAACGGCGGTTCAAACGAATGAAGTTTGATTTTGGAATTTCACCAATCAAAGTTGCAATGTTTTTCTTTTCAACATTGGCATTGGCATCGTATTTTGAGCCACTTGCAGCATTTTCTGCATTGCAATAACTAACAAGGAAATTCAGTTTTTCTCGGTCCTCACGATCTTCTGTGTGTTTCTGACGATACAGCATGTAGCTTTTTGCCACAGAATAGTAACGTTCTGCCATAAGGGCAACTTCTACCTGGTTTTGGATTTCTTCAACACTCATGCCATCGGCAATGTGAACGCGACTAAGAACTCCTGCCAAATCATCATCGGTTGCATAACAGCCTATTGATAAAAATGCCTTGCTCACGGCGTATTTGATTTTCTCAATAGAGAATGGTTCTTTTGAACCATCACGCTTAACAATACGTATTTCTGATATTCCCATTAGTATATAGTTTTATCAATGACTAAATTTAATTTTGTCAAGCGATTAAAATTTCTGCACCAAAAATTGGTCTTCTACATTTTTACGGAAACTCTTTTGCCCGAGAATTTCGGTAATAATGCAAAGCAGGTCTTCTGACTTGTTCAATTTGCACCGTCTTCCCACCTATTGGCAGTGACTGGGTTGTGCAAATGTCTGTAAGAACTCACAGCTACGGGTATAGTTTTGGATTTTCACCAAATTCCCTTTTCAATTTTGATAAGAAAATATCTCAATCACTTATGCATTTCAAAATTAAAAATTATTGAATTTGGTGTTATAATTTTATGTTCAAAGTTATGAGCAATGAAAGATTTTCAAACTTTGTATTGCGTTGATATTCTTTTGCTTGTATGGTTAATAAACAAAAATTCCCCCTGAAAAATTGTGTATTTCTCAGGGGGAATAAAGAATGGTCTATAGTGTAGATTTTACACTATAGTTGAGAGTTCTGAAGTTTCTTCTTTTCTACAATTGCATCAATTACAGCTACTGCAACAATGTTGAGAATGCTTGGAACACTATCTTCAAAATCGGCAAAATGAATAGGTTTGTTCAATCCCATTTGGATAGGGCCGATGATTTCAACGTTTTTGTTGTTCATTGAAGCAAGCAATTTGTAACTTGAATTTGCGCTACTCAAATTAGGGAAAATCAAAGTATTAACTACTTGTCCTTTCAAACGGTTGAATGGGAATGTTTTGTCTCGCAATTCATCGTTTATGGCAAAGTTAATCTGCATTTCACCATCTATGCTAAGTTCTGGGCGATCTCTGTGTACAATTTCTACAGCTTGGTGAACAATAGCAGGGCTTCCAACTTCGTCAGAACCAAAGTTTGAGTATGACACCATAGCTACTACCGGAGTTTTGTTAAAGAATTTAACAGCATCGGCAGCCAATTTTGCAGTATCAACCAATGTTTCACAGTCAGGGTGACGATTGATAAGTGTGTCGGCAAAGAAGAATGTTCCTTGTTCTGAGTTCACAATATGCATTGTGCCAAAGTGATTGAATCCTTCGCGAAGGCCAATAACATCTTTCGCAATTTTTATGGTATCGCGATATTTTGAATATACGCCCGTAATACAAGCACCAGCTTCGCCGGTTTCTACCATCATCATACCAAAATAGTTGCGGTCAAACATTTTGTCGTTTGCCTCTGCAAGAGTAACTCCTTGGCGTTGACGTTTTTCTACAAACATTTTAGCGAAACGCTCGCGACGGTCTGCTTCTTTGTCTTCGCGGTGGTTAACGATTTCAATTCCATCAAGGTTGAGGTCCAATTCTTCAGCCAACTTGTTGATTTTTTCTGTATTTCCAAGCAAAACCGGATAACAAAGTCCTTCGCTTTTTGCTTCAATAGCAGCTTTAAGCATAGTTGGGTGAATACCTTCTGCGAATACAACTCTTTGTGGATCGGTGCGTGCCGTGTCCATTAATTGGCGTGAGAATTTAGTTTCGTATCCCATAAGTTCACGAAGGCGACGTTTGTATGCATCCCAATCGGTGATGGTTTTACGTGCAACACCCGATTTGATAGCTGCTTGTGCAACAGCAGTAGAAACTTCAGTAATCAAACGTGGGTCAACTGGTTTTGGAATGAAATAATCTTTTCCAAATGTGAAGTTATTTACATGGTAAACTTCGTTTACAACATCAGGAACCGGTTGTTTTGCCAAATTAGCGATAGCTTTAACGGCAGCGAGTTTCATTTCCTCGTTGATAGCTGTAGCAGCTACGTCAAGTGCACCTCTAAAAATGTAAGGAAATCCAATAACGTTGTTGATTTGGTTAGGATAATCACTACGCCCGGTTGACATCAATACATCGGGGCGAGAAGCCATAGCATCTTCGTAGGTAATTTCCGGTACCGGATTAGCTAACGCAAATACTATTGGATCTTTTGCCATTGAACAAATCATTTCTTGTGTCAACACGTTTCCTTTTGATAATCCTAAGAAAACATCTGCGCCACGAACAGCTTCTTCCAATGTGTGAATATCAGTTCTAGAGGTTGCAAATACAGCTTTTTGTTCAGAAAGGTTTTCGCGGTCTTTGCCTATAACTCCCTTACTGTCAAGCATTACAATATTTTCAATCTTTGCACCAAGTGAAACATATAGTTTTGTACAGCTAATTGCTGCAGCTCCTGCACCATTTACAACTATTTTTACTTGGTCAATTTTTTTGCCGTTAACTTCCAATGCGTTGATCAATCCGGCTGATGAAATAATTGCTGTTCCGTGTTGGTCATCGTGCATTACAGGAATGTCAAGTTCTTCTTTCAAACGACGTTCAATTTCAAAACACTCAGGAGCTTTGATATCTTCAAGATTGATACCTCCAAATGTAGGAGCGATAGCTTTTACCGCTTGTATGAATTTTTCAGGGTCTTTTTCGTCTACTTCAATGTCAAAAACGTCAATACCACCATAGATTTTGAAAAGTAATCCTTTTCCTTCCATAACTGGTTTTCCACTCAAGGCACCAATATCACCCAAGCCAAGTACGGCTGTGCCATTACTTATTACCGCTACCAAGTTTCCTTTATCGGTATATTTGTAAGCATCGTTAGGATCTTTTTGAATTTCCAAACAAGGTTCCGCCACACCTGGTGAATAAGCCAACGATAAATCTTTTTGTGTACGATATGGTTTCGTCGGGACAACCTCAATTTTCCCCGGTCTTCCCTGTGAGTGATAGAGGAGAGCAGCCTCTTTTGTTATTTTTGCCATAATTTTGTGTTATTATTCATTAAGTTTGAGAACAGCCAGGAAAGCTTTTTGCGGAATTTCTACGTTCCCAATTTGTTTCATTCGTTTTTTCCCTTCTTTTTGTTTCTCAAGCAATTTACGCTTACGTGATATATCGCCACCATAACATTTTGCGGTCACATCTTTGCGTACTGCTTTTATGGTTTCGCGAGCAATAATTTTTGCTCCGATAGTCGCTTGTATTGCCACATCAAATTGCTGACGCGGAATAATTTCTTTCAGCTTTTCACAAATACGTTTGCCAAAATCGTATGCATTGCTTTGATGTATCAATGCCGACAATGCATCTACGGGGTCTCCGTTGAGAAGAATGTCTAGTTTGGCCAAGCTAGATTCACGATAGTCAATGATATGATAATCAAACGAAGCGTAGCCTTTAGAAATACTCTTGAGACGGTCGTAAAAGTCGAACACAATTTCGCCAAGTGGCATTTCAAAGTTAATTTCCACACGATTTCCAGTTAGGTATGTTTGATTTTTGAGAATACCGCGTTTGTCTATGCACAACTTCATAATCGGACCTATAAATTCGGCATTGGTGATTATTTGTGCGGCAATGTATGGTTCTTCTATATAATCAATCTTGCTCGGTTCGGGTAAATCAATCGGGTTGTTTACGATAATTTTCTCGTTTTTTTTCGTGTAGCAATAGTACGATACGTTAGGAGTAGTAGTGATTACACTCATGCTGAACTCGCGATCAAGGCGTTCTTGCACAATTTCCATGTGAAGCAAGCCTAAGAAACCGCATCGAAATCCAAAACCTAGCGCCGCCGATGATTCTTTTGAGAATGTAAGTGAGGCATCGTTGAGTTGGAGTTTCTCCATTGCTGTGCGTAGTGGTTCGTAATCCTCAGTATCAATAGGATAAATACCAGCAAACACCATTGGTTTGACTTCCTCAAAGCCTTCAATAGCATTCTGACATGGATTGTTGCGATGAGTTATAGTATCGCCCACGCGAACTTCTCGAGCGGTTTTGATTCCAGAAATAATGTAACCAACATCTCCGGTTTTTACTACTGAACGGGGTTCCATATTGAGTCGCAACACACCAACTTCGAGTGCTTCGTATTCTTTCTTTGTATTGATGAATTTTACAAGATCGTTGGTGTGAATTTCACCATTAATAATCTTGTAGTATGCAATAATGCCACGGAAGGGATTGAAAACCGAGTCAAAAATGAGAGCTTGGAGCGGAGCGTTGTTATCGCCTTTTGGCGCTGGGATTCTTTCAACAATTGTCTCGAGCAGTTTTTCTATTCCTAGACCTGTTTTTCCGCTTGCTTCAAGTATATCTTCGCGTTTGCATCCAATGAGTTCTACAATTTGGTCTTTTACCTCTTCAGGCATGGCACTAGGCAAATCCATTTTGTTGAGCACAGGAATAATCTCAAGATTATTTTCTATTGCTAAATAAAGGTTTGAAATTGTTTGAGCCTGAATACCTTGTGTAGCATCAACAATAAGCAGCGCGCCTTCGCATGCTGCAATGGAACGCGACACCTCGTATGAAAAGTCAACGTGTCCTGGAGTGTCAATAAGATTGAGTACGTATTTCTGTCCTTTATAGAGATAGTCCATTTGTATGGCATGACTCTTAATGGTAATACCACGTTCGCGTTCCAAATCCATGTTGTCAAGAATTTGGTTTTGCGCATCGCGAGAAGACACAGTATTGGTAGACTCAAGTAAACGGTCTGCCAGTGTGCTTTTGCCGTGATCAATATGTGCTATAATACAGAAATTACGAATGTATTCCATGCAAACTTATTTTGCCAGCAAATGTATAAAAATTTGCGTGGTGTAGCAGTGTTAGTTGGAATTAAAAAAGTTTTTTTTTGGCGTTATTTTATAATTAGATTATCAATCTTTTATATGATCTCTTGAGCATGTTTATTTTATCTAAAACGATATAAAAACACATCCTCAAAAATCTGCTCTAAAATAGCTGTCATTTCTTTGTTTTGCTCATTGCTAAATGTCCATGTTGTTATAAAAGTATAAAATTTCCCATGCAAAAACTGAGAATATGCATATGATTAAATCTCTTTTATTTCTTTACAAACAGTGCTGCGCAGAACTTTTGCTCTCAATTTTTTGTAAATAGATAAAAATGCGTATGTTTGCACGCTTTTAAAAAAAAAGTAAAAACTTCCGAGAGAGGTTATATACCCCCCCCCGGTATTAATTCGGAATCAATATATAATAATAATGAGTTTTATATCTACACGTAATTTGAAAGGCGACTTGTTCGGTGGCATCACTGCCGGAATCGTAGCGTTGCCTTTGGCATTGGCTTTTGGTATTCAAGCATTTGGTGGCATAGATCATCCTAGTGCAAGTGCTGTTGGAGCTTTGGTAGGTTTGGTTGGTGCAACTATGTTAGGTTTTTTTGCAGCACTTTTTGGTGGCACACATTCACAAATTAGTGGGCCAACCGGTCCTATGACGGTAATAACCGCTTCGCTCGTTTCGGGCATATGGGTTACTATACAGTCACAAGGAATTCCATTTGAGTCAGTAATTGGAACTATTTTGTTGTCAATGTCCTTTGCAGGGTTCTTCTGTGGACTTTTCCAAATATTATTTGGCATATGCAAGATAGGCAAATATATTCGTTATATCCCGTATCCTGTACTTTCAGGCTTCATGAGTGGTATTGGTATCATAATTATTTTTCAACAAATTTATCCATTGATTGGTCTTAAATCGCCGTTACTTGTTATAGATATGATTATGGAATTTCCGGAACGAATTTCGAATGGAATTTCATTGACTGCACTTTTAATGGGTATAGGTACCATAGCGATTATTCAATTGTTCCCACTGCTAACTCAAAAAATTCCGTCAACATTGGTAGCTTTGATTATTATGACGGTTATTTCTCTATTTGTAGGCGAAGGTTTCCCTATAATCGGTGAAATTCCTTCGGGTTTCCCAACACCATTCTTCGTTAAAGATGGTATAGATTTGTCTTCAGTAGATTGGGGAACAATAATTAAAGCATCTGTAATACCGGGATTAACATTGGCAGGGCTTGGTTCAATAGACACCTTGTTAACTTCCGTAGTGGCTGATAATATTACCAAAACGAAACACAATAGCAATCAGGAATTAATTGGACAAGGTATAGGGAACTTTACAGCTTCATTGTTTTGTGGTATTGTGGGTGCAGGAGCAACAATGCGAACAGTTGTAAACGTAAAAACTGGTGGTAGAACGCAAATTTCCGGAATGGTTCATTCCGTATTCCTTTTAGCAATATTGTTAGGACTTGGTTCAATAGTTCGTTATGTTCCTCTTTCTGTTTTGGCAGGAATCTTAATCACTGTAGGTTGGGGCATTATTGATTTTAAAGGATTTAAAGATTTACTAAAGATACCAAAGGCCGATGCTTTTGTGTTGCTTGTTGTGCTTTTAACAACAGTATTTGTAGACTTGTTAACCGCCGTTGGAATAGGTATGGTAATAGCTTGTGTATTGTTTATGAAACGCATGAGTGACTTGGTTGAAGGAGATTATTCTGCTGGAGAATTTTCATCATTTGATAAAGAATCCCCATGGGATGATGAATCGGGCTTTCCTGATGAAATTCGTCACAAAGTATATGTTCAGCGTCTGGATGGCCCAATATTTTTCGGATCTATAGCAGGCTTTCAAAATGTAATGCAGTCTGTCCCTGATTGTGCTGAGACGGTAATTATACGTATGAAACGAGTTTCGTTTATGGACCAATCTGGTTTGTATGCTATGGAAACTGCTATTAATGATTTACAAGCAAGAGGCAAAACGGTATTAATGACAATTATTCAACCGCAGCCAAAGTATATGCTAACTAAGATGAGGGTGATTCCAGAACTTGTTCCCGAAGAAAATACATTTGAAACATTTCAAGATTGTACCGAATTTCTTAAAAAGAAGTACATAAAGTAGAACTTTATATTGGCACAAATATTAAAAAAGACAGTCATTGGTATGGCTGTCTTTTTTATTGCAGTTAAAAAATACTACATATAAATAGTAGTATTGGAATCGTCTTGATTGTTATTCTTGTTGCCTGTGGTATCAAGAAAAATATACACTGCAACGGCAATAACATGGAAAACTAGTGTAAACATTGTCCACAATAGTTTTTCAGAAGTTGTCCGAAGGCCTTTTTCAGCAATCCAAATTTGGTGCAAAAGCCAAATGTCGCAAACTGCACATATTGTAATGATAAGAACTCTAACCATAGCTTGTTTAAATTATATTGCAAATGTAAGAATAAATTTTTTGAAAAAATATGAATATATTTACGTCAAATAATTTAGAAGGCTATGCTTATTTTTATTGCGCTCGTGCTATCAGTGGCACTCTTGCTTATTTCGTCGGTGTTGGCAATCAGTTTAATTAAACGCACTAGATTCAACATTGCATGGATATTACTTTCAATTGCCTTTACCGCTATGGCTGGGCAACGTATTTACGACCTCATTTATATTGCTCAGTTGAGACGTTATCAGATTTCTGATGTGTCGGTATTGAGTAACTGGATTTCGGTGGCAATAGCTTTGCTTATTTTCTTTGGAACAATTTACATGAAGAAATTGTTCAACTATACGCGTAAAATAGAGAATTTAGCCAAGGAAAACGAAAATCGCGTGTTCTCAGCAATTGTTCGTACCGAGGAAAACGAACGTCAAACCTTTGCCAAAGAACTGCATGATGGTTTAGGGCCAATTCTTTCTTCAATTAAAATGGCTTTCTCCGCGTTGAATAAAGATATTGCAACCGACGACAACAAGTTGATAATGCTGAAAACTAATTTTGCGATAGATGAAGCTATTATTACAATTAAGGAAATTTCAAACAAGTTGAGTCCTCATATTTTGGCTAATTTTGGTTTGGAACGTGCTATCAAATCATTTTTTGATACGGTAATGATTAAGCAAAATGTTGCGGTTGCCTATAAATCTAATCTTGAAGGTAAACGATATGATTTTACGGTAGAAACTGTTATGTATCGTGTTGTATGTGAGCTAATTACCAATACGCTACGTCATGCCGCCGCACACAATCTATCTATTTCGCTTTTGTACGAAGATGGCATTTTGAGCATGCATTATTCCGATGATGGAATTGGTTTTGATATGGAAGATATGACAAACAAGGGAATGGGTTTGTCAAATATTGAATCAAGGGTTAAGTCAATAAATGGGGCTATTGCTATTGTGAGTTCCCCTAAAAATGGAATGAAAGTATCTATCAACGTGCGAGTATAATGGAGAAATTGCGCATACATTTGGTTGACGACCATTCTTTGTTTCGTGAGGGATTGAAATTTCTGCTCTTGCAGAGTAATTTTATTGCCGATGTGGAAGAGTCAGAGAATGGACGGATTTTTTTGGAAAAACTAAATATTGCAAAACCTGATATAGTGATAATGGATATCCAAATGCCTGAAGTTGATGGCATTACAGCATCAAAACTTGCATTGGGGAAATACCCGGATCTCAAAATTATAGCATTGTCAATGTTTTCCGAAGAGGAATACTATACCAAGATGATTGATGTGGGAGTGAAAGGTTTTTTGCTAAAAAACTCTCAGTTTGAAGATGTGCAGAAAGCTATAGTTGAGGTATATGAAGGGAATAACTTTTTTTCTCCCGAAATTTTGGAGCACATCATTTCAAGTATGTATAAAAAGAAGACCGAAAAACCGGTATTAGATTTGACAGAACGAGAGATAGAGGTGCTTTATAATATTTGCAAAGGCTTGTCAAATCAAGAAATAGCCGATTCTTTGTGCATAAGCAAGCGCACGGTTGACAAGCATCGCGAAAATTTATTGCTCAAAACAGAGGCAAAAAATACCGCTGGATTAGTTGTGTACGCTATCAAAAACGGAATCTTCGAAGTGTAAGTAATTATTCTGTTCAGGTAAGCATAAAAAAGACGGTGTTGAGAATTTCAGCATCGTCTTTTTTGTATATATTCGTGTAGAAACTTAATCTTCTACTTCAACCATATTGAACGGAGCTTTGATGATAGATTGATAATCTTCCCCTGCTTCCAACATATCTTCATCGTCACTTTCATAGTGCCAATTAATAATAATGTTGTTACCACTTTTTGCTATGAGTTCAAATTTCTTCAAAATATCAAGAATGCATTTAGAAGAACTTGTGTTAAAGTATTCTAATTGAATATTAACTACTGTTTTTTCTTGTGGTTGTTTCATATATTCATCCAGCCATTCAAGAGCAGGTTTGTAGAATTCCACTGAATTTTCAGGGATAGAACGTCCTTTAATAGTAAGAACTCCTGTGTTTGCGTCAAAATTCAAATCTGGCGTTTTTGCAGACCCTATCATAACAATATTATTCATAGCCATAGTTTTTTAAAATTTATGTTACAAATGTACATTTATTTTTTTGGAATAAAATTGAATTTCTTATGCAAAATTTCACTCATTTCTATACCTTCTTCGTATGAAATTTCATCATCAATGTCATAATACCAATTGATAGTGAACCCATCAAAATTGGAGGAAATTAAATCTCTTACAAGACGAACGATGTTTTTGAGCGAAATAGAATTGAAATAATCAAGATCAATTTTGAGAGTTGGATTCTTCATGTCGATTAAATACAGCTCATTTGTTTTAATCCATTCTTCTATTTCGTTGTAATAGTCTTCAGGATCTTCAGGAAACGATACTCCGGTGATTTCAAAAGACTGATTTGCAACATCAAATTTTACTTGTGGAGTTCGTTTTGTTTGTTCTTTTTCAAAATTTATGTACAAATCCTTTTTTATATGCATATCCAATGACATAGTTGAAATTCCATCTTTAAAGGGTTCAAATTTACAAATCATCGGTTTGCAAATCCTTCTTCGTACCATTATAAGACCTATGCTTGCGTTTCCCTTGCAATTAAGATTTTCGCATAATGTCTTTTGTTGCAGATTTTTCAGCTCTTCTTGGTTCATCAGGTTCATCTTGTTTAGCAAAATGGTAAGATGTCCAACGTAAGCATTTGAAATAAGGCTTTGACTGGATATGTGAATTAATGTCTCATCATCAGTAAGTGAGATTTCAAGTTTATCATTTCCTTTCAAATCATCTTGATATGCATAGCAAGCTATATTGTTTGCGATTTCGGAAATAATAGAAATGAGGGAATGAGCAACAGTTTTAGAGAGTTGCTCAGTTTTAGCAACCTCTTTTATTTCCTTCAATATAGGTTCTATTGAAGAATTCGTAATTCGATTACCTTTAAAAGAAAAAAATATTTTTTTCATTAAATAGAATTTACTTCCAAAGGTATGAAAAGTAATTTATTTTGCAAAATATTCTTGCAAAGAATATCGAGCGCGAGGTGCTAAATTTTGTCCAATAAACTCGCCTGCAAGATATTTATGATACGCTGCAAGTCCTATCATAGCAGCATTGTCGGTAGTGTAACGGAGTTCGGGTAAAAATGTTCGCCATCCATTTTTTTCACCCGTAGCAACTAGGGCATTTCGCAATCCTGAATTTGCAGCTACGCCACCACCTATCACTATGTCAGTTATGCCAGTTTGTTTTGCCGCCAGACATAATTTTTTTAATAAAATATCAATAATGGTGGTTTGAATAGATGCGCATAAGTCATCAATATTTTCGGCGACGAAATTCGGATTCTTTTGAACTTCTTTTTGGATGGAATATAAAACGGAAGTTTTAAGTCCGCTGAAACTGTAATCTAGGTCGGGTATGTACGGTTTGTTGAACAGAAATGCCTTAGGATTTCCTTCTTTTGCATGACGGTCTATATGTGGCCCGCCAGGGTAGGGTAAACCTAATACTTTTGCACATTTATCAAATGCTTCACCTGCGGCATCATCAATGGTGGTACCAATGATTTTCATGCTAGTGAAACTTTCTACTATGATAATTTGTGTATGTCCTCCCGAAACCAACAAGCAGAGAAACGGAAATTTTGCTTGCTCTTTCCCTGCTGTTTCTGGCGTTTCTATGAAGTTTGCCAATACGTGGCCGTGCAAGTGATTGATTTCTATGAGTTTACAACCTTTTGCAAGTGCGAATGCTTTTGCAAAAGAGCTACCAACAAGCAATGAACCAAGCAATCCCGGGCCGCGTGTAAATCCTATTGCATCAATTTCATTTGGAGTAACGTGTGCTTGCTTCAAAGCATCATCCACCACAGGTATTATGTTTTCTTGATGTGAACGCGAAGCCAATTCGGGAACAACACCTCCATATCGTTCGTGTACTTTTTGGCTTGCTATGGTGTTGGAGAGAAGTATGCCATCGCGTAAAACGGCGGCAGATGTATCATCACATGATGATTCTATAGCAAGAATAGTTGTGCTCATAATTTATTTTATCGGTTGATACCTCCCGACTTCTATATATATTTGCATACAAAAATACAGTTATTTTCCTTTGAGAATACTAAAACGGATAGTAAAAATATGTGCATCACTGCTGCTAGGTATGGTGGGAATAATTTTGTTGGCATATCTCGTGCTCCAAATCCCCGCAATACAAAGTAAATTAACTAATGCCGTCGTTGAAAAAGTCGGTCCATCAATAGGGTTGAAATTACAGATTGAAAAAGTATATCCGATTTTTTGGAAAGGAATTGCGTTACAAAATGTCACAGCATGCAATTTACAAGGCGATACCATAATGCAGTCGCGGTGGTTGTATGCAACTGTCAAAACATTAGAATTAGATTCATCACATGTGGCATTGGCCGATGTGAGAATCTCTGAGCCATCAATTTATATAGCAAAAAACACCAAAGGAGAATTAAACATAGCATCTATGCTTAATGCACTTCAATCCTCAGATACCACATCACCATTTCGTTTTGAGATAGATCAAATTACAATACGAAAAGCCCGGTTCGCATACCGAGATAGTACCGTTGAACGTAGTTCTAACTTTGGCGTTGATTTTAATAACATAGCTGTTTCCAATTTATTCTTACAGGCGCATGCGTTTTCAATGTATGATGGGTCGTACAATTTGTCGATAGAAAAGTTCTCATGTCTGGAACAATCAGGCTTTGATATTCAGTATTTACACACCGATGCTCATGTGTCCGACACGTTGATTCAGTGTAAAAATATTGCCATTTACACCCCTGAATCAAAGATTTTTGCGAAAGAATATTCTATGGCATTCAGTTCGTTTTCCGATTTTTCCGATTTCGTTACTAAAGTTCGTCTTTCAGCTTCTTTGAATCGCACTACCATTACGCTACACGATATTTCCTATTTTGCTTCTGCATTGAAAGATTTTCCGTATGCTTTTTCAGTACAAGGGCTTTTTAAAGGTACAGTTTCAGATTTTTCAGCAAAACAATTCCATATAGAATATGGTCGTAGTTCGCGATTTGTAGGCGATATGCAAGTGACGGGATTACCCGATATTAATAGTGCTCGATTTTTTATTGATGCAAAAGAATTGTCAACAAACCTATATGACATTTCACACACGCGTATTCCTCCCTATAATGATGAACAGTATGTGAGGTTACCATTGTTCATGCGACAAACAACGTTTTACAAATACCAAGGAGTTGTGCAAGGCACTTGGAATGATTTGTCAACGCAAGGAACACTGCGAACGAATGGGGGTAATGTTGATGTTGATGCCAATTTAAAACAAGGAGAAACGAATATTTGTTCAGGCACTGTTTTGTTTGATGAGGTTGATGTTTCGAAGTTTATTGCAAATACTACAATTATAGGAAAAACATCAGGAACAATAGCTGTAGAAGCAAAGTTTAACTCAGATTCGTTGATTCGTGCCGATGTTGATGGACAAATCAAATCGTTCCAGTGCAACGGATATGATTATTCCAATATAAACGTTGATGGCGAACTTTCGACTCATAAATTTTTAGGAAAAATTGATGTAGATGACAAGAATTTACGGATGCAGTTTGAAGGTGGTCTTGATATGTCAAAAACTATCCCTGATTTCGAATTCACAGCTTCAGTCGATAAAGCTAATTTGGACGAACTCAATTTGGTTCGTGATAGTTTATCGAATCTTTCCTTTTCTACCAAGGTCGATTTTTCGGGTGCACGTATTGATGATATGAGTGGCGATGTTGCTTTGTATGATCTTCAATATGCGAATGCAATTGGTTCTTTTTCTACAAAAAATATTACGCTGCGAGTCTTAAACGAAGATGTACAACGAGATATCATGTTGCATTCAGCTTTTCTTGATGCAAAGGTTTCAGGGACAGGAAAATATAAAGATTTGGTAAACAATATCATGGCCACACTCAGCAGTCATATCACATCGTTGCCAGAACAAAAGGAAACAATTGTTGCGATGTCCGATTTTCATGTGGAGCTCACAGTCAAAAATCTTAATTCCGTTTTAGCAGTAATGCAACCGGACTTAAAAATAGCACCGGGCACTCGTTGTGAGGCCGTTTATACCGGTTCCGATAATGTATGTTCTCTTTTGGCAACGTCGCCACAATGTTCCTACAAAAAGTTTGTAATGAATGATTGTCGCCTAGATGGAACTAGTTCGCTTTCAGGATTAGACTTTAATCTGCTATACGCACTTGATTCAGTTGAGCGGTCCGCAAATATTGCTCAAGTCATATGCAAAGTAGCGCAGGATAGTCTCAAAACACGTCTTAAGTGGAATTACGCATCGTCAGTCAAAACCAATGGAGTGTTAGAAATATTTGGAAAAATGCAAACAAAAAGACAAGGAGAACTCCCTAAATTTCTATTGGAGGTGCAGCCTACGCAAATGTATTTTTCAGACTCCTTGTGGAATGTGGCACGTTCTAATATTGTAGTAGACACATCAAGTATAGCTATTTCTAATTTCAGTTTACATAAAGATGCTAAGAAAATCGAAATAGATGGAACGGTCTCGCAAAGCAAAGACGATTATCTTGTGATTTCTGTTGAAAAATATGATTTACAGGAAATCTCAAGTCTTATAAACAATCCCAAAGTACGATTGAGTGGACCTTTACATGGGAAGGTGCGCGTGAAAAACATGTATAAATTACCTTTGATTTTTGCAGATGTGCAGTCTGAGGCTATTTCGTTTAATGACAATATATTGGGAGCGCTTCGTGTACGTAGTTTCTGGGAGAATAAAAGCAAGGCAATGGTGGTACATGCTTCTGTAAAGAATGAGCAAACAGATATTCTTTCGCTTGATGGCGCATACACTCCGCAAGCTGATTCCTTGTCATGTGGTGTAACTCTAGAAAATATTAACCTCAGTACGTTTAGCGAAATATTTTACGGGACAATCAACGATATTTCAGGCAGTGTAAGCGGTACATGTACTGTAAATGGGAAAGTTAAGGAACTTTCTTATTCTGGTGAACTTACGGTGAACAATGGCGCAATGAAAGTTGCATACACCAATGTGCCGTACACTTTTATAGGGAAACTCAAGGCACGAAACACTCGCTTTTTTTTCTCGGATTTCACTCTTAATGACTATGCATCAAATACTGCCGCAATTCATGGATTTGTTGACTTGAAAGAAATTGCTAATCCTCACTATGTAATTGGCATACAATCCCAAAAACTGATAGTGATGAATACTACGGCAAAAGACAATGACTATTTCTATGGCACGGTATATTACGCAGGCTCAGGAATGATTTCTGGTGATTTAAAAGAAACAAATATTTCGTGCAACGGGAAAACATTGAATAACACAACTGTAAGTATACCGGTGAGCTATTCTGAACTATCGGGAGTGTACGACTTTTTGCTATTCTCCACCGACACAGCTATTGTTCCTGAATACCAAAAATCAACGTCTTCTTCAGCCGTATCGCTTGATTTAACAGTAGACGTTACCACCGATGCCTTAGCACAAATTATATTTGACCCCAAAGTGGGTGACATTATTAAAGCGCGTGGAAGAGGAAATTTGCACGTAAAAATGGACAAAAGTGGCGATTTGGGAATGTATGGTAAATATGAAATAGACGAGGGAGATTATTTGTTTACCTTGAAGAACCTTATCAACAAAAAATTGGTAATTCAAAAAGGAGGTACAATAGTGTGGAATGGAGATCCACTTAATGCGCAAGTAGACTTGGTAGCAACCTATGATGTAAAGGCATCGCCACAACCATTGTTTGACAGTACGGTCAACGTCTCAAAGCGAATAGCAGTAACGTGTCAGGTGAATTTAAAAAACAATCTTTTATCTCCCGAAATTTCATACAACATAGAAGTGCCGTCTTCTGCGATACAAGTGAGCGAAGTCCTTGCTACATTGAGCGAAGATCAGCAAACCTTGCAATTTTTCTCTCTTTTAATTCAAAACTCATTCATGGCAGTTAATTCTGATGTAACTGCTGGAGGTTCGGTTTCGTTTGAAGTATTGAGTAATCAAGTAAGTAACTTACTTTCGCAAATAGATTCGGAACTAGATTTGAATGTGAATTATCACATGGGTACAAACAATGCGACAAATAACGAATTAGAATTTGGTATTACACGCCAATTTTGGCACGATAGAATATTAGTAAATGTTAATGGTTACACTGATTTTGGAGGTGGTGAAACCACAGAGCAAGCGGGATTAGAACCAAGCGATTCTCAGTCTCAATCAACAGACTTCTCCGGAAATGTAAGTGTAGAAATGAAGCTCAATAAGCAGGGAACAATTAAGGTTAAAGGTTTCTCAAGAAGCAACGATGGTGTACTTACCGAAAAACAAGAAAATACACAAGGAGTAGGATTTTTCTTTACCAAAGAGTTTAATTCTTTTAAAGATTTATTCAAAAAAGAACAAGAATAGCTATACATATATAGTAATGTATAAGCAACTTAAAATGTTCTAAGAGCTAATAATTACCTCAAAAATCAAAAATTAATTATTTAATGTAGGGTTAGATATCCTTTGCTTGTCTAAAAATCAGGCAAAGAAAAATAGCCTTTAGCATAAAGTATTGGAAAATTTATTTTAATTTTGTACACTAAATTTGTTAACAACAATAAATAAAATAGTTATGAAACACACAGAGATTTCAAAAACAAAAGGATGTTGGTGGAAACACCTACTGTTACTTTGGGTAACAATCCTAGGGTGTGCTGGTTTCGCTTCGGCAGGAAACTATCCATTCCCTCAAAATTATCAGTATCCGAATGGGATTATCTACACGGGTGCCAATGTTCAGTCTACTCTTCAAAGTCTTTATACGACTTGGAAATCAACGTATTACACGGAGAGTGGAAATTATGCTCGAATCAAATTCATACAGAGTGGAGAAAATGGTACTAATACTGTATCTGAAGGAATTGCATATGGTATGCTTATCTTCGTGTATATGGATAACGCTACTAATAGTACTCAAGATGAATTTGACAAGTTGTGGAATTATTACAAACTCAATTCCAACCAGCATGGTTTAATGAATTGGAAAGTAAATGCCTTTACCGGTAACGTTACTGCGGGTACTGGCAATGCCAATGGTGCTACCGATGCGGAACTTGATGCCGCACAAGCATTGTTGATGGCTCACAAACAATGGGGAAGTTCTGGTACTATCAATTACTTGTCGGAAGCAAAGACCCTTATTGGCAATATTTGGGCATATGAAATAAACGCTAACAAATATATCAAACCTGGTGATGCTTTTGATAACTATAAAAATCCATGCTATTTCATTTTGAATGCATTGCATTTGTTTGATGCGGTTGAATCAACAGAATCAGGATGGACAGATCGCGATTGGGAGACAGTTATAACAAATTCTTATAACTTGATGAAAAAATCTCGCAATACTTCTACAGGCTTGATTCCTGATTGGTGTTACGAGAATGGGTCATATCTTTCGGGTTTGATTGATTCTAAATTTGAATCAATTTTTGGGTATGACGCTCTTCGTATTCCTTGGCGTATGGCTCAAACTTATGCTTGGTATGGTGATGCAGATGCATATGACATTGCAAATACCATTACAACATGGTGTAAAGGAAAATATTCAGACCCTTCAGGTATTGTTGATGGTTATGAGCTTAACGGGACTGCGGGAACAGGTGGCTTAGGTGGTTCTCTTTCTTCTTGGGGAACTAGTCATAGCTCGGCATGGAGTGGAGGTCTTTCTATGGGGGCAATGGTTAATCCAAGTAATAGTGATTATTTAAAAAAATGTTGGGAACGTGGTTCTGCAACTGACTACTATGGTGCATACTATACTCATACTACACAACTTTTGTTTATGCTCTGTATTACAGGTAATATGCCGAACTTTTGGGATATGTTGCCAGTTGCAAAATCAGCCGAGACCAATAGTGATGGATCTGTAGTATATCTTACAATGTCGAAAGCAATGTCGCTTACAGGTCTTAGTACTTCTACAAATTGCTGGAAGATAAAGACATATGCTACGACAGATGATGCTACAGCAACATCCATATCGGTTAGTAGTGTTTCTCGTATTGCTGATGTAAATGGGAAATACACAATATTACAACTTAATCTTACTCAAGAAATCTCTGAACCATATATAACTCTTGATTATAATTGTAGTAATGCAATCAAATCTGATGATAATGCATATGCCACTTCATTTACAGACTTGGAGGTAACCAACCTTATTACAAGTATGGAACCGTATCCGATAGCTCGCTATACGGACATATATGGTATGTATGTGAATGTACAATGGAGTAAGGAAATAAATGCATCAACACTAAACAAGAGTGATTTTAGTGTAAAAGTAGATGGGAATTCTGCAACAATAGAATCTATTGCTTTGAGTGCTGACGATGCTACGGTTGTCGTATTAAAATTGGCGGAGAGTTCATACCTAACTTCATCGACACAAGAAGTGACAATTAGTTTTGGTGGAACTTCAATTACCTCTTCTACCGGTACTAAAAAATCAAAAGCATTTACTAATGCTCCGGTTCAAAACTATTATATGAGTGTTGATTGCTACACTCTTAACGATGGTGTAATAGACAACACTGGTTTGGCTGCTGGTTGGACAGGTGCTGTTATTTGGTCCAATGCCGCAACAGATCCAACAGATGCTAACAACACTTGTATGTCTTTTAAAGGAACAAGCGTAGAGTATGGTGCAGCTCGTTGTCAACTTGCAGCTGCTAATTTATCAAATTTTACAGCGGCATTTACTACTGCTCAATCAACCGTGAATTGTAGGGTATATGTTAAGAGTAATGCGAATAATGAAAGTATTCTTATTAAATTCTCAAATTATACTGAATCTACTTCTGGTAGTTATTATGATAGTGATGAAAGAGTAATAACCATACCAGCAAGTGAATTAACTGTAGGTCAATGGGTAGATATCTCAAAAACATACAACACTCCTGCTTCGCAAGTGTATGATATGATTGTTGTTCAAGCTTCAGGTCAAAATGCAGCAGATGGTTCTTCTGCATTGGAATTCTACTTTGATGATTTTTCAATTTGTCCTCCTGCACCAACTGTAGAAGCACAAAGTGGAAAGGTTTCATACGATGGCTATCAAGTAGAACTTCGTTTTACTACAGGTATGAAAGTTCCTAGTGCTCTTTCATATATTACAGTAAAAGAAGGAACAACAGCAAAAACTATTAGTAAGATAGAAACTAAAACAGGTGATGCATCGGTATTGGTTCTAACACTTACAGATCCAATAGAGTCAAGTTCCTCAGTAGTAACAGCATCAGTAACGACAAATTTAAAATCACTTGATGGTCGTACTTGTTCAGCAGGTACTGTCACTCTAGCTAATTTGATTGGCATTACTGTAGCAACAGGTTGGTACGATGACTTTGCTGACGCAACCGATTATATTACATTGAATTTGGGTGGCGATGAAGAAGGTCACGTAGTGATAGGTGATGAAGATGCTACTAATTCATTAATATCGGTTACATATGATGGTAAAGAAGCATGGAGTGCTCCTACAATTGTAACATATTCTTCAGGAGCAAATGATTCTCACGTTGTTATGGATTTGACGGGGAAGGAAACCGTTAGTTTTAAGTATAAAATAGCTTCAGGTACCGTTTCTACTCTACAATGTAGAGTAGATCTGAAAGATTATATTAATGATCGTTCTTCTGACGGTATGTCATGGCAAACTTTAGCTACAACACCAGGATGGCATGAATATACATTCGACCTAAGCTCTACTTTGTTTAATACATATGGGGAATCTCCAGGTGAGGTAGACCGCACCAATATATATCAAGCCTTGATTTATTTCCGTACGGGTGAAAATGCTGCTTATGAACCAATATTGCCTAAGGCTACAATCCAGTTTGATTATATCTCGCTTGGTAGTGCACTTACATTGACCGATGTAACACCAAATGCGACAAATCAAACAGTTGGCGTTGCAGAAAACTCATCAATAGTAGGAACAAGTAGTGCTGATGGTTATATTTATGTAGTACCATTTGAAACTACTCCTCAGTATAACTATTTTGAAACAGCAGCAGTAAACGGAACAGGTGTAAAGGTTGAGTGTTCTGCTGATGTTCCTGCAACAATCGATTTAACCGGAATAGGATATGGATTCTTCTATGCATATGCATATGATCCAATAGCAGGAGCAATTTCAATGAAAGTTCCTATTACTATTAATGACGTAACAGCTCCTATTATTACCGAATACTACAATTTGAAAGAAATTGCACAAGATGCCTCGTTTTCAATAACAGTAAGCGAAGATGCTACAGTGTATATTGTCCCCAAAGGAGCAGATGTATCTACAGAGGCAAAAATTGCAACGAATGCGTTGTATAGTTTTGCTGTAACTGGAGGGGAGTCTATAGTTAAATCAATGGAGTCATATACTGCTAAGTTAACTGTAGGGAAGTCATTCCAATTTATTGCTGTAGACCCTTCAGGAAATATTTCTGAAGTAGTGCCAACCGCAGGTATTACAGTTGCTGATGTTGCTTTGACAATAGTTTCAGTTAGTCCTCTTGAAACAGAGTCTGGTAATTCTATAACAGCAATCGTATCTCGTGCTTGTACGGCATATTTAGTTAATAGCAATGAGGCAGTTACATTAGCAAATATTGCAACAGTTGCAACATCAAGCAGAGTAATTTCTGGTATATCAGGAAGTCTTGCAACCACAGGTGCTGCTGAAGGATATTATTATGTATATATAGTTTCAGGAACAGAGTTAGTTGGTCCATCACAAAGAATAACAATCACACAAAGTGCTTCTTATGTTACAGGATTAAACCTCGATTATTCTGCTAAAACAATTAATGTTGGAGATTCTGCTAGTTTCACAATCACATTTGATGCTGCCGATGCTGCCGATCAAACATTGGATATTACAGGCATGGGCGATTATGCAACCGTATCTTATAATGCTGCACAAAACTCTGCTGGTTCAGGAACAATAACAGTTACCGGAGCAAAAAGTTCAGCAGGCGTTGGAATTCCAATTACATTGACTGCAAATGGTTCTGATCCAAATGGCTCGACTGTTTCAACTCAAATTACTGTTACAATTGTTCAAAAACCGACCTCAGTTTCAGTAGCTGGTAATGCTACTATGCAAATGTCTAGTACACAAACGTTGACAGCTACAGTTCTTCCGGCAACAACTGATAATAAATCAGTAATTTGGTCTACGAGCGATGCAACTGTTGCAACGGTTGACGCAAATGGTAAAGTAACTGCGTTATCAAAATTAGGAACAGTTAGAATTACTGCAAAAAGTGCGGTTGATGCGAGTATTTTTGGTACGTTTGATATTGAAGTAACGGCAATTGACGTAATATCATTAGCATTGTCACCTTCAACTTTAACCGTAAATACAAATGCTACTTCAGAAGGAGCTGTAACATTGACCATTAATCCAAGTAATGCAACCACACCTGGAATAACGTTTACTTCTTCAAATGATGCAGTAGCTACTGTATCGTACAATTCATCAACAAATACCATTACAATAAATGGTGTCAGTGTTGGAACAGCAAAAATTACAGCAACAAGTGCGAATGGTAAAACTTCAAACAATTTGACTGTTAATGTACTATGTGGAACAGCTGCCCCTACAGTTACTGAAGTAAATCCTTCTCAGTCATATTGTTCAAGTGCTACAACAATGACATTGACAGCATCTTTTACTAACCCAACTACAGAAGCTAGGTGGTATAAGTGGGATCCATATGAAGTTGAAGAACAAACGCCTTTACATTCAGGGAATTCATTTGATGTTGCTATAGAGGATTTGTTGACTACATATTACGTAACTAAATATGAAAATGGTTGCGAAGGTACAACGGCAGTAGAAGTAACTACAAGTTCGACAACTGCACCTACTGTTTCTATTTCAGGTTTGGAAACATCTTATTGTGCTTCAAGTCAGGTAGTCGCTTTGAAATCAACCCCTACAGGTGCAACATTTACTGTTGATGGTGTTGCTGCAACTACATTAGATCTTGCTAGTTTAACAACAGGTAACCATACTGTAGTAGCTACTTTGGGTTCAGGTAGCTGTTTTGGGACAGATACAAAAACTGTAACAATTAGTGCTGCTCCTGCTGTGAGCATTACGGTAGATGAAGCAATGTGTGCTAACGATGCCGCACAAACATTGGAAGCAACTCCTGCAGGTGGTACATGGTCAGCAACGGGTTCTGGAGCAGCAGGTTTGAGTGGTTCAGCATTCAGCCCAGCAAGCGGTTCTGCAGTTGTTAAATATACCTATGTAAGTGGTGCATGTACAGTAGAAAAAACAGCTGAAATAACAGTAACAGAAAATCCTACACCAATTATTAGTGGTTTAGAGGCTACTTATTGTAGTGATGATGCGGCAGTTGCATTAAGCGCATCACCAACCGGTGGTTCTTTCACAATTGATGGAACTGCAGCAACACAATTAGACCCTTCAACACTAAGTGCTGCATCTCATAATGTAGAATATACTGTTTTAGTAAAAGGATGTTCAGGTTCTGCAACTACAGCAGTTACAGTAAATGCAACTCCTTCTATTGACTTGTCTAGTGTTCCTACTACAGCTTGTGCTGGTGTGGCGGTTGCTTTAACTCCTACAACTGGAACATGGGGTGGTACAGGTGTAAGTGGTACTTCATTTTCATCAACTACTGCAGGTAATTATGAAATTACATATACTGAAACTGCAGCAGGTTGCTCAGCAAGTGATGCTGTTACAATTGTTGTAACAAAAGCAACGGCTCCTACTGTAACTCCAAAAACTGTAGAGTTGGGTGCTGTTGTTCCTGCATTGTCAGCTAGTGCATCAGGAACAATTACTTGGTATGCTGATGCAACTACAACAACATCGTTGGCAACAGGTGCTACATATACTCCTAGCATTTCAACAGCTGCAGAAAATGTATATACATATTATGTAAGCAATACTGAAAGTGGATGTGAAAGTAGCAGAAGTGCAGTTACTTTAACTGTAACCGGATGTACTACGGTAGCTCCAACAATTGCTGAAGTAGATGCAATTTGTGAAGGCGAAACATTCCCAACATTAACAGCTTCAGGAACAGGAACAGCATATACATGGTATGATGCTATAACAGGCGGAAATACTTTAGGAACGAGTGCAACATACACTCCAACTGCAGCTGGAACTTATTATGCTTCACAAACAGATGGTTGTGAAGGACCTAGAGCAAGTGTCGTAGTTGATGTAATAGCTAAACCAGTTGCTCCAACAGCTGTAGGCGCTTCTTCTTGTGCGGGTGCTGCATTTGTTGCAATGACTACTACAGAATCATCAAATTGGTATGCTGATCAAGCAGGTGCTGCTTTGGCTACGGCAGTTAAATCGTATACTCCAAGTTCTTTAACAAAAACAACAACATTCTATGTAAATCAAGTTGTAAATGGATGTACTTCAGATTTTACTCCAGTAGTGTATACAATAAAAGAAACTCCTGCTGCTCCTACTGTAAATCCTACAGAAGCATGTATAGGAAATACAAGTGAATACATTGTAGAGGCAATTGTAAGTACAGGTGCAACATTGCAATGGTATGATGCTAATAGTTCTCCAAAGGGAACTGCTGTAACACAAGTTGTTTCAGATGTAACTACAGCTAAAGATTACACATACACTGTTACTCAAACTATCAACGGATGTGTTTCATTACCTGCTTCAGCAACCTTAACAGTAAATGCATTGCCAGTACCTACAATTACAAATGCACTTACATACTGCTCAAGTTCTGCTGCAACAGTTTCATTGACAGCAGATTTGTCAGGTGGAGATTTTACAATTGCAGGAAATACAGCTACATCATTTGTTCCTCAAACATTGGGAGAAGGAACATTTGTAATTGGATATAGCTATACAGATGAAAATGGTTGTGTTGGTGAGGCTACTCCTCAAACAATTAAAATAGAAGATTGTAGTGATCCCGATATTACAGACATTACAATATCTCTTCCTACATTGACATTGACTGTTGGCGATCCAACATACCAATTGACTAAAACATTGACACCATCAACAGGTACGAGCAACCAAGAAGTTACTTGGATATCAAGTGATAATGATGTTGCAACTGTAGATGTTAATGGTAATGTAACTGCCGTTGGACCGGGTACTGCAACAATTACTGTAAGTTCTGCATATACTGCTGGAATGTCTGCTTCTTGTGAGGTAACAGTAAATGCAGCAATCGTTCCAATTACAGGAGCAGCATTCAAAACAGGAACTCCAACTACAGTGGCAGAAGGAGGAACGCTTGACTTCTCGTCATACGTAACCATGACTCCTGAAGAGCCTTCTAGTCCTATATGTGTATGGTCAGTTGAAGGATCTACTACAACTACCATATCTACTGAAGGTTTATTAACTGCTGAAACTGGTCTTACTGCTGATAAAACAATTACTGTAAAAGCTACAATAACAGCTGGAGGAGTAACAAAAGTTGCATCACAAACAGTAACCATCTTGAAGGGTGTAATTCCTGTTACGAGCATTACAGTTACATGTCCAACTTCTATGGAACAGAACAAGACATATTCTGCAACAGCAGAAGTACTTCCTGCTAATGCTGATGACATGACCTACACTTGGTCAATTCAAGGTACTGGTGCTACAATAGTTCCTACTACTGGAGTAATTACAGTAACAGGAACTCCAGGTTCATCTTTCACCGTAGTTGCAACAGCAAACGATGCTTCAGGTGTAACTGGTACTGAGACTGTAACAATTATTGCAGAATCAATTCCTGTAACAAGTGTTACATTTAACACAGATCCATACTCAATCTATGCATCTGAAGAATTGGATTTATCAAATTTGATTACAATAAATCCAGGAACTGCAACGGTTGCTACTACAGTTTGGAGTATTACTCAAGGTTCTTCATACGCAACGGTTTCAACATCCGGTGTATTAAAAGGAATTCCTGCTGCTGTAACTCTTGATAAGACTGTAACAGTGAGGGTAGTTGTTACAGGCACTGATGGAACGAGTAAAACAGCTTCACAAGTAGTTTCTATAAAGAAAGATCTTATCCTTGTAAAAGAAATTGTTATTGATAATGCTCTTACATTAGAAGTAGGTTCTACTAAGGCTATGGCAGTTAAGACAATTACTTCAAATGCTGATAACAAGACTGTAGTATGGTCAATTAAATCAGGAAGTGGTGCTACTATTGATGCTGCTACTGGTTTGATCACTGTAAACGGAAATCCTGGTGATTCATTCGTAGTAGTTGCAACAGCAACGGATGCTGGTGGAGTAGAGTCAAATGAATGTGCTGTATCTGTTATCGCTCAAACTATTGCAGTAACGAATATTGTTCCTTCTGTTACAACAGTAGAAGTTAAAGTTGGTGACATAGTAGGAAAAACAATTACTGTAAGCTATCTACCTGCTAATACGACACAAAAAGATATTACTGTATATGCAAATACAAGTGTATTCTCATACACTGATAATGGAGATGGTACTATCACAATTGTGGGTATCCAAGGAGGTTCTGCTACATTAACTATCCGATCTAATTCTAATCCTAATGTTCTTGCAGAAGTAACAGTAAATGTTACAGAGTTAGTTAAGAATATTACAATAAACGGACCTCAAAGTATGATGGTTGGTGGTGTGTCACAATTGTCAGCTGTAGTTGGAGAAACAACTGCGACTAACAAGACAGTTTCTTGGACTTCAAGTGATCCTACAGTAGCTACAGTATCGGCTACCGGTCTTGTAACAGCTCTTAAGGGTGGTCTTGTAACCATTACTGCTACAGCAAATGATGGCTCAGGTATAAGTAGTGTAAGTAATATCTACGTTACAACAATTCCTGTACAAACAATTACAGCATCGAACGTAACATTGGAAATTGGCTCTACTGCAACTATCAAAGCATCTATTGCTCCGGTTAATGCAACATACAAAACGTTAACGTATGTGCCTGCAGACAACTCAATTATCAGTGTTGACGCAAGCGGAAATATCAGTACAATTGCTGAAGGTTCAACTACTGTAACTATCACAGCTCCTCAAGATGGAGTAACAGCGACGATTACAGTAACCGTAACTCCGGTAAAAGCTGACAAAGAATACTTAATCCGTTTGATTGATGATGAAGTTTGGGGTGCATATTCAGTTTATCAAAAAGTACTTGATTCAACTATCATAATTGGTTGGGGTAAAGGTAAAATTTCACCAATTGTGTTCAACGAATTCAAAGATGCATGGACTGAAGCTCAGAATGTTCGTTATGAAGATTATGCAACACAAGAAGAAGTTGATGAAGCAGCTAGAATTTTATACAATGCTATAGTTGCTATGGGTGAAGTTCCAACTGAAGAGCCTAATGTTGCTATTGACGAGGTTGCTACTATAGAGGCAAAGGTTTATCCTACAACGGTTACAAATTATGTAACAATTGAAGCAAACAACCTAGTTTCTGTTAAAGTAGTATCAGCTACTGGTAAAGTAGTTGCTCAAGAAGAAGCATTTGGTGATAGCTGGGAGATCAATACTTCAAGTTTCGCACAAGGCATGTACAAGGTAGTAATAGAAACTGCCGATGGCGTGATAGTTAAAGGATTTATCAAGTAAGAAATATAAATTCATCTAAAGGAAGAGGTTGCCCTAAAAAAGCAACCTCTTTTTTTTATTTTTTGTTGACTTCGTTTCCAAAAAGTAGTATATTTGATTGTGTAGTGTAAGGTTATGAAAAAAAAATATTTATCATTGCTATTTAGCTTTGTAGCGAATGTAGTATTCTCCCAAGGAAAATTTGAAGGTGAAGTGAATTATGTAAAAACGACATACTCCGATACGTCGTATTATACCTATATAATCAAAGGTGATTATGTGCGGATTAATGAGAGTAACAAGTACAAAACACTTGTAAGATCATACATTGTTAATTTGCAAGATAAATCCATATTGGTAATTAACCCAAAAACTCAAATATATACGACCATTGATTCAAAGAAAAACAATAATTCAAGTAAAGAAATACGTGTCATAAATACCGGCAATTACAAATACATAAATGAGTACAGATGTGAGCAATGGCGTGTTAAGAATGAAGAAGAAAACACCGAAATAACCTATTGGATTGCGGGTGGTAATTTCAATTTTTACACCCCAATATCGCAAATAGCAATGCCATTGGATGATTTCTATTTGTTTTATAACGCACTTCCAACTGCAAATTTAAAAGGAAGTATGCCTATGTTGATTGAAGACAAAACATTATTGCGTGCAACAAAATCAACATTGTTGGTCATATCAATAAAGTCACATCCTGTTAATGATTCGGTTTTCAGTGTCGCCAACTATCAAAAGTTAGTTAACCTACAGTAGGCATTAAGATACTAATGCTGATTGAAGTAATTGTGCAGTCTTTTCCTGTACTGTAAGGTTGTATTGAGCTCCAAAAATCATAGCTTGATTTAGTGTTTCGTGCCCTGCGGGGAAATTAAAAGCAACAGGATATGAATATTCTTGCACTGCGTCAAGTATAATTCCTTCTACAGAATCTTTGTATTCGTCTATACCATTTTTCATATTGCTCATGGTTCCAACAATAAGCCCTGATATTTTTGATAATATATCTGAATGTTTTAAATTTTGAATCATACGATCAATGTGGTAGAGATATTCATTGAGATCTTCAATAAAAAGAATTTTTCCTGAATAGTCATACTCATAGGGCGTACCTCTTAAACTATATAGAATGGATAAATTTCCCCCAACAAGTTCGCCACTACAGGTTCCACAACGATTTACACATTCGCTAGAAAATTCAATAGGAGGTAAAATGCCAAAAAGAGCATCGTGGAGCGACTGTAATGATTCGGGAGTAACATTTCCAAAGCCTTTCGCCATAACACCGTGTATGCTTTGATAATTAAGGCTATTGAGCTGCGAGTGTAGCACTGTAATGTCGCTAAAGCCAATAATCCATTTCGGATGGGTATTAAACGCTGAAAAATCTAATGTGTTGATGATGCGAATAGCCCCATATCCGCCACGTGCGCATATAATAGCTTTTACCATGGGATTATCAATCATTTCTTGGAAATCCGCTGTTCTATTGGCATCGGAGCCTGCAAATACGCCACATTGATCATAGACATGTTTGCCAACAATAACTTTTAGTCCCCACAAGGATAGTGTGTTGAATGCAAATTCAAGTGCGTTTTCTTTTACTGGTCCTGATGGAGAAACTATCGCAACAGTGTCACCTTTTTGCAAAAAGTTAGGTCTATGCATTTTGTAAACGTAATAACTTTGATAAAAAATATATACTTTTGCGAAAGTACAAAAAAAATAATCACTATGACAGAATATAAGCGTTACCTTGTTACAGCAGCACTTCCTTATGCAAACGGTCCGGTACATATAGGACATTTGGCAGGAGTGTACGTTCCAGCAGACATCTATGTTCGCTATTTGCGAATGAATAAAAAAGATGTGCTATTTGTCTGTGGTAGCGATGAGCATGGTGTTCCTATTACAATAAAAGCAAAAAAAGAAAATTGTACCCCTCAAGATATTGTTGATAGATATAATGCGATTATAAAAAAATCGTTCGAAGATTTCGACATTGGTTTTTCAAACTATTCTCGTACAACTAACGAGTTACACTCAAAAGTTTCATCAGACTTTTTCAAAACATTGTATGACAAAGGTGAATTTATAGAACAGACAAGCGAACAATATTTTGACGAAGAGGCACAACAATTTTTAGCAGATAGATACATTGTAGGAACTTGCCCCAAATGTGGAGCAGAAGGAGCCTATGGCGATCAATGCGAAAAATGTGGTAGTTCTCTTTCTCCTGAAGAATTAATAAATCCTGTGAGCAAATTGTCTGGCGCAAAGCCAATTAAAAAAGCCACAAAGCATTGGTATTTGCCACTTGATAAACATGAAGATTTCTTGCGTAAATGGATACTTGAAGATCACAAAGATTGGAAATCTAACGTGTATGGTCAGTGCAAATCGTGGTTAGACGGAGGTTTGCATCCACGTGCGGTGAGCCGTGATTTGGATTGGGGTGTTCCGCTTCCAATTGAAGGAGCTGAAGGTAAAGTGCTGTACGTATGGTTTGATGCGCCAATTGGCTATATCACGTCAACGCAAGAATGCACGCCGGATTGGGAAAAATATTGGAAATCTGAAGACACAAAATTGGTACATTTCATAGGCAAGGACAACATTGTATTTCACTGTATTGTTTTCCCTGTTATGTTGAAGGCCCATGGCGACTACATTTTACCGGAAAATGTGCCGGCTAATGAGTTCCTAAACCTTGAAGGAGATAAAATTTCAACCTCAAAAGATCATGCTGTTTGGTTGAATGAATATTTGGAAGATTTCCCAAATCAACAAGATACGTTGCGTTATGTATTAACTGCAAACGCACCTGAGACAAAAGATAATGACTTTACATGGAAAGATTTTCAAGCGCGCAACAATAACGAATTGGTTGCAATACTTGGAAACTTTATAAACCGTGTTGTGGTGCTTACTCAAAAATATTTTGGAGGTAAAGTCCCAACTCTAGGAGCCTTGACAGATGTTGATACGCAAGCATTGGAGGCAATACAAGTTGCAAAAGAGGCTATTTCAAAAAATATAGAAGTTTACCGTTTCCGTGATGCTTTGAAAGAAGCAATGCAATTGGCACGCGTGGGTAATAAATATTTGACTGAAACAGAACCTTGGAAACTCATTAAAACAGATGAAGCACGTGTTGCAACTATCTTGAATGTGTGTTTGCAAATTACTGCCAATTGTGGAATTTTATTTGAGCCATTTTTGCCATTTACTGCGAAAAAAATTCGTGCAATGGTGAAAAAAGAAAGCATAGAATGGGCTGACGGCGGAAAAACAGACATTATGCAAGAAGGTCAATCAATTGGTGAAGTAGAGTTATTATTTAAGAAAATAGAAGACGCCGAGGTTGATGCCCAACTTGAAAAATTACAAAAAGCGAAAGAACGCCATGCAAGAGAATTGGCAATGGAAGCTCCGGTGACAGCGGAAAAACCGTTAATTCAATATCCTGATTTTGAAAAAATGGATATCCGTGTAGGAACCATTTTAGCAGCAGAACGTGTGCCTAAAACCAATAAACTTATGAAATTGTGTGTTGATACTGGCATAGATAAACGAACCATTGTTTCTGGTATAGCAGAACATTTTACTCCTGAAGAATGTGTGGGTAAACAAGTATGTGTGTTGGTCAATTTACAGCCACGTATGCTTAAAGATATTGAATCAAAAGGTATGATACTGATGGCAGAAAATGCTGATGGTAAATTAGAGTTCGTGCTGCCAGGTAATAGCGTAAAAAATGGAAGCTCAATAAGTTAAAAGTACCATAATTCTTTGGTATTAAATAGAATTAATTTACTTTTGTATATCTAAATTCGGAAAATGAGAGAGCCAAAATCTAAATTAATAGTTTTCACTATTGCATTAATTGTATTAGTGCAGAGAGCCTTTTCGCAAGATGTCCATTTTTCCCAATTTGATGCTGCACCTCTCTATTATAACCCTGCTTTAACTGGCGTAGACGAGTGTAATAACCGAATTTACACTAATTACAAAGGGCAGTGGAATACATACAATACTTTTTTGGCTTCGTATGATCAAAAAATAGAAAAAATCAATCTTTTCGGAGGTAGATTTGGTTTAGGTGGGTTAGTTGTTGCAGATTATGCTGGTGAAAATAATTATGGAAATACTCAGATAAAAATAATGCCGGCATATCATCATTCTATTATCCCTGGAAAATTACGTTTTTCAACTGGTTTAGATGTAATTTTCAACATTATGAGTGGAGCCGAAGACCAAATAGTAATGAATGACGGTATTGATCCAATAACGGGTAAAAAAACTCCTGGATATGATCTTGAGCATACAACAAAATTTTATTCCGATTTAGGACTTGGTTTTAACTTTCAATATAGTGTAACACCAATAACCCCAATAAATATGGGTGTTACGTTTTTTCATTTATTCGGTTCGGGCGGTGGAGGTTTAGCGGTTGCTGATTCAAAATTAGGAAATTATTTGAGGTTTTCTCTTAATGCTAATGCATCGTATCCTCTAAATACTATGTTAACTTTGTTGCCAAGTTTTATTTATACAAATCAGAAAATGTATAATGAAATGAATTTTGGGTCATATCTGAAATTCACAGTCGGAGAATACACCCCAATTGTTGATGCATTCTATGTTGGCGCTTGGTATCGTTGGATGGATGCTTTAATAATAGGACTTGCTTTTGACAAACCTCTTAATAAGAATTGGATTATGCAGTTGGGGCTCAGTTATGATGTAACATTATCATCATATAGAGAATCAAATAATTGGGCATCTGGTGTTAATCGCGGGGATAGTTTTGAATTGTCCCTTAAATTCTTAAATTGTCATTTGCCAATAATAGTTAATCCGGAAGGAATTGTTAATGATCCATACAGATAGAATATGCGCCGTATAACTCGTGTAACAGTTTTGTTGATTTCTTGCTTGATTTCCTTATTGTCGTATGGACAAGGGAAAAAACAATATTATGAAGCATATATTGCTTTGGGTGATACTTGTTATGCTCATGCAAATTATTTTGGTGCACATCAAGCATACGAAAAAGCATTAGCATATATTGACAATCCAAATATTGCATTCCGTTGTGCAGAGGCATGTAGAGGATATCAAAACTATACCGATGCTGAAAAGTATTACAAGATTGCTATTTCAAAAGACTCGATAACATTCCATCTTGCAAATTATTGGTATGCGGAGATGCTTAAATTGCAAGGGAAATATAGTGAAGCAAAAACGCAATATGAAATTCATTATAAACTCAATAAAGGGAAGAATGATTATTACACAAGGCGAGCAAAGGAGCAGATGGGTGTTTTAGATAAGAAGATTCTAAAAATAGGTGAATCAGTTGGATTGGAGGTAAATCATATTTCTCAAAACGAATTGAATTCTATGTATGCCGAATATGCACCATGTCAGTACAATGATACCTTGTTCTTCTTTGCAGGTGTTCGTCCTCTTGATGTAAAGTTGGCAGACACATCGTATATTTATGCAAACTACCTAACACGAGTATTGCAAGCAACCCGTCGTAATGATTCAACATGGGTAGATGTGAAAGAAGTAAAGTCATTGATAGATTCCAAAGCGCATGTAAGCAATTTGTCATTTACGAAAGACGGAAAAACAGTTTATTTTAGCAAATGTGTAGGTTATAACTGTTCAATATACAAAGCCGATTTTGACCCAGAGTTTGCTGACTTTTCAAATATTACAAAATTGCCGGCACCTATCAATATGGCACAAACAAGCAATACAACTCCTCAGATATCATGCACATCGCAAGGGAATTATTTGTTTTTTGCCTCAAATAGAAAAGGCACAAAGGGAGGATATGATATTTGGTATTCGGAAATAGATTCGACAGGAAAGTTTACTTCTGTACAAAATTGTGGAAAAAACATTAACACCATAGGCGACGAAGTAACACCTTTCTATGATTCTCGCGATTCTTTGTTGTATTATAGCAGTGAATGGCATACAAGTTTGGGAGGATATGATATTTTTTCATCAAAGGGAAACTTAAAATACGGAAGGTGGTCGAAATCGGTAAATATAGGTCTGCCGATAAATTCTTCATATAATGATTTGTATTATAATTATTCTCGTGATTCTTTACGTGCATATTGGTGTTCCAATCGCGAAGGATCTATCAAATTAATCGATAAAGCATTTAGTAACGATATATATTCTCATTCACTTGTTCGCCGATCGGTTGCGCGTATTACCGATTTGATCCCTATCACATTGTATTTTGATAATGACTATCCCGATCCTCGTTCGAAAGATTCTGTAACAGATAAGATTTACGAGAATTTGTATAACGACTTTATGGCGAAGGAAAATGAGTATATAGATGAATATACTCGTTACTCATCTGATGAACGATTGAAATACGATATACAAACGGTGCAAACCTTCTTTGGTGATTTGCAAGAAGAATTCGAAAAACTTTCATTGTTTGCTGAGTTAATGTCGGTTATACTTCAAGACGGGCAAGATATAGTAGTTGCGTTCAAAGGTTATGCAAGTCCGGTAGGGAATTTGGCATATAATGAAATTGTGGCAAAAAAACGTATTTCATGTATTCAAAACTATTTCGTGACGTATAATAAGGGTGTTTTAAATCAATACTTACATAATCAACCAAAATCGGGTAAAGGAAGTTTGAAGTATGTGTATGAGCCGATAGGTGTTGTGAAAACTGAAAACACGTTCTATACGAGTACTGGAGCGCAAGTAAGTGCTTTATCTGACCGCAGACAAAAATGGATGTCGGTATATAGTCCGGCAGCAGCATATCAACGAAAAATTGAAATCATTGCTGTAGATATAGAATACGAAGATCAGTTATTTGAAGAGATAAAACGAGAAATCTCTACTCAAAAGAAAATGGTTGATGAAATAGATGGAACGTCTTTGTATAAAGAAGGAGAAGAGCCTAACGAATTTGAAGAAGAAGAAAGCACATCGGAAACAAATGGTTTTATTATTAATGAAGAGAATGAAGACGAACAAGGACAAAAAACTTCAGATCCGTCAAAACTAAAACCACAGAGTGGGGCTTCGTCTCCAATCATATTTGAGATGGTAGAAGACGTACCTGTTTCTGATCCAGCTAACGTAGAAGGTCAAAAAACAAATTCAACCAAAGCAAAAAATACCGAAGAAGATTTGAAAAAGTATGAAGGAGATGCTATCTTTAAAGCTAAATAAGTATAGTTATGAAACGCTTTGCTTTCATCTTCCTCATTTTATACAGTTGCTTGTCATTTGGTCAATACTCCAATGATTGGATAAATCATTCCCAGAAATACTACCGAATTCCTATCACCACCGAAGGTATATATAGAGTTACCTACAACGATTTGGTAAATAATGGTATTTTGGTAGGCGAATTTGACCATCGAAATCTACAAATATATCATAACGGCAAAGTGTTGCCTCTCTTTGTTTCCGCACAAAGTGATGGTATTTTTCGAAGCTCCGACTATTTTGAGTTCTATGCAGAAGGAGGTAACACCGGCTGGCTCGATTCCACCATATATTATACAGGAAAGCAGTTAAATAAGAACTATAGTTTATATAACGATACGGCATCGTATTTCCTTACGTTTGCCAATACATTGGTAAGCCCTCGGTATGATACAACTCGCACAACCGACTACAATAACTATGTATCGATATCGTATATATTACGGACTGTACGAACCGATTTTGTCTCCACTTTTAATATAACAAATACCTCGCCATACATACTACCGGGCGAAGGTTGGTGTGATTCCTATTTTGATATGGGAGGCACGACGCAAAAGGGTTTGATAACTCCAAATTATGTGTCGGTTGGAGTTCCAGCACAAGTATCATTTGGATTGGCGGGATTTTCCGAAACACAACACGATGTGCTTGTAACATTGAGTTCCGACGAAACCTTTAGTTTCGATACTACGTATTATGAATACAATACCGTTCATAGAACTATAGAAACTTCAAAAGCACTATCAGCAACGTCATTATTGACATTTCAAAGCTATAATACAGGAAATAAGACGGCCGACAAAAACAGTGTAGCATACGTACAAATAAAGTACCCCAGCAAATTGAATTGTAACTATCAAGCTTCATTTGGCTTTACCTTGCCAAAGGTAACTGAAGGTAATTACATTCTTCTTGATTTGGAGAAATTCAATACAGGCAGCAATCCTCCAGTATTATATTGCCCTGAAATAAACAAACGAATACTTACAACGGTTCAAGATGGCAAGGTTCGAGTTTTGGTTCCAAATATGAAGAAAGAACTTCATTGTTTTTTGGTTTCGCAAAATGTGTATTACCCAGTACCTCCAATGAAAATAGTTTCTTCAAAAGGAGGGACAACAGGCAATTTTGTTGATTATTCATTGGCAAAAAATCAAGGGGACTATATTATTATCACTGAAAAATCTTTGTGGAAGCAAGCAAATTTATACAAGTCATATAGGCAAATAACCGGACAAACAGTAGTGCTTGTGGATATTGAAGATTTGTATAATCAATTTTCATATGGCATCCAAAAACACCCATATTCTATAATTGCATTTCTTGAGTACGCCAAAAGTACATGGGCTGTAGAGCCGAAGCAAGTTTTTTTGATAGGTCAAGGGTTTCATGTGCCGAATTATAGAAACAATGAAACATTGTATGCCAAAACACTGATACCAACTATGGGCAATCCTGCCACCGATTTGTTGTTTACTGTTAGTCCGCAAGGAAAATCAATTAAAACCACAATAGGGATAGGACGTCTAGCTGCAAAAACATTGACAGATGTAGAAAGCTATAGAATAAAAGTGCGCGATTTTGAAGCACAAGAACCAAATACATGGATGAAAACTGTGCTTCATTTCGGAGGAGGCTCAACGGTCTATGAACAGACTTTGTTCCGGTATTATTTGTCGCAATATGAAAGAATGCTCGAAGGCGAATATTTTGGAGCCAATGTCCATTCTTTTTACAAAGAAAGTTCTGATGTGTATGAAACAACGGAGCCCGAGGCTATTCGTGCATATATGAATGCAGGAACATCAATGTTGACATTTTTCGGGCATGCTTCGGGAAGTGGTTTTGATCAAAGCATTGACCATCCATCGTTGTTCAACAATAAAGGAAAGTATCCGTTGATTTTGGCAAATTCATGTTATTCGGGTGATATTTTTGTCGATAATGATTATAATGTAAGTCGCACATGGATTCTTATTCCAAATAAAGGAGCGATAGGCTTCCTTGCAAATGTTGGTCCTGGTTATCCGAATTATTTGAATATGTTTTCTTCCTCATTTATACGAAGAATAGCAAACACAAGCTATGGAGAACCAATAGGGACTTGTGTAGCAAGAACCTTGACTGATATTTCAAATAAGTCATCGGTGTATAGTGGTTTGTATGAAAAAGTAATTGGATTCACACTTCATGGTGACCCGATGGTATCCTTACACTCTTTTGGATATCCCGATTTGGCACTTAATTCGTCTTCGTTGTTTTTTACCCCCAATCTTATTACTACCGATCTTCAGAATATAACATTTAATATTGCAGTTGAGAATAGAGCAAAAGCATTTGGTGGCTCATATACGATTAAAGCTGTCTTTACTCCGGCAAATAGTGCAGGAACTCCATTTGAAATAGATACCATTGGTGTTGGTGCTTATTGTCATGATACGATAAGTTTAGTATTGAGCATGGATAATTTTGTGTCTGGCGAATACACTGTTGCAGTTACACTAGATTATCTAGATTCAATCTCGGAATTATCAGAAACGAACAATACAACGTCATATCGTTTTTTTGTAAGTTCTCAAGATGTTCTTCCTGTGTATCCTCCTGATTATGCCATAATACCAACCGATACCATTACATTGCAAAGCTCATTAGTTGACGCTTTGAATCCTCCAAAACAGCTATTAATTGAGATGGATACATCGCATTTTTATACATCTCCCTTGAAACAAACTGATACTATAGAGGTACAAGGAAGAGCAATAGTATCGTGGTCTCCAAAAGGGAAATTAATTGATGGTACAACATATTTCTGGCGAGTTTCTGATGCCGATTCTATAAAATGGAATGAAGCGTCCTTTACATACGAACAGGGAGAAAATGGTTGGGCTCAAATTCACCGACATCAGTTTGTAAATAATACTTTGGCACATTTGTCATACAATGACACAACCAAAAAGTATTCATTCCTTTCGATACCTCATGAGGTTATGGTTCAGACACGAGGAAATTGTGCAACAGAAAAAGAATATTTTGAATGTCTTTGTGTTTTAGATGCTACGCTTATGGCAAATAGTGGATTCCCATTGTCACAACCAGCATTACACATTTTTGTGCTTGACTCAACTACAATGGAACCATGGCTTTCAAACAAAGCATATTATGGTCAACAAAATTATCCCACCGCAAATGGAAGCGTAAGAAAGTATTTGGACTTCAAGTCAGATAACGCAACTTCTCAACGAATGTTGGCAAGTTTCTTATATGATACAATTCCCGATGGCAGTTATGTATTTGGATATAGTTTTAAGCGTCCTTATTGTCAATCATGGGACGATTCATTGAAGAAAACAATGGATTCGTTAGGTTTTTCTCGTTACCAAACAACGCCTGACGATTATCCATATATTTTCTATATGCAAAAAGGTAATCCGGGTTCGTGTGTTGAGGTGGTGGGAAATACTCCAACGGATTTAATTTCATTGACAAAAAAAATGCTCGCAAACTTTGATGCTGGATATGTGCAGACTCCTACTATTGGACCTGCAAAAGAATATTCTAAGATTGTGTGGAATGCAACAAAGACCGGTAATGATAAGTCTTATTTGACGGTGAGTGGAGTCACCAAAGGAGATGATGCCTATGTACTAACAAATGTCTATGGAACAGAGTGGGATAGATTGGATACAATTATTAAAACGATAAATTTTCCAAATTTGGAAATGATTTGTTCGATTGAGGATGTTGATCGTACACCAATAGACTTAAATTATTGGAAGGTGTATTATACTCCGTCAGCAGAGTTGGCAATCTCTCCAGAATACGCATTCTCATTTTATTCAGACACAATACAGCAAGGAGATACCGCACGTATTGTAGTCTCGGCAAAAAATGTTTCACCAGCCTCTATGGATAGCGTTTTACTTGCATGTGAAATACGAAACCAACAAAACGAATTAGTGTATATATCGTACAAACGATCGCAGGGTATTGAAGCATATAGTTATCTTGTAGACACCTTGATAGTCCCTGTTACGAATTTTGCAGGAACTTATACTATGAGAGTTGAATTCAATCCGATAAATCCGCAAACAGGCGAATATGACCAAGCTGAAAAAATACATTTTAATAATATATACCACTATTCTTTTTATGTATCAATTGATAAAACAGCACCGGTGCTTGATGTTACCATAGATGGTCGTCATCTTATAAATGGAGATAATGTTTCTTCAACTCCGGAAATATGCATATCGTTGTATGATGAAAATAAATTTATCTCTATAGCAGACACAAGTTTGTTTACAGTTTCGCTTGTAAATAAATCAATAGGAATCATAACAAATTATTATTTTGCTGATAGTTCTTTGATATTAGTTCCTGATTTGGAAAATCCGAAAATTGTGCGAGTGATATTGGAACCAATTTTACTTAATGAAGGTACATATGAATTGCATGTTCAGGCACGCGATGCCACAGGAAACGCATCGGCTTCACAAGAGTATATAGTGCAATTTGAATATACACAAGAGCAAGCCGTTTCGGTTTTATATAATTTCCCTAATCCGTGTAGCGATTTCACCACATTCCGTTTTGTATTGACGGGTGTGGATGTGCCGAACAATATGCGGATACAAATAGCTGATGCTACAGGGCGAGAGGTGAAAATATTGGAGTTACAAAACGTACACGTTGGAACAAATAGTGTAGATGTGTATTGGGACGGTCGTGATATGTCAGGTTTTGAATTGCCGAATGGTGTGTATTTCTACAGATTAGTGTTTGACAACCAAACCGATTGGAATTCATTGCCTACAGATGAGACGACATTCCTCAATAAGAAATGTGGTAAGTTATTGTTGCAGCGTTAAAGAGTGTGTGGGCATCGAATTGCCGTCATACGTTTACTTCTATTAGATTTCTCGACAATCCACGACACCGTTATTTCAAATGCTCCCTGTGCGTTGCTCGCAGTTCTTAGCGATGAAATATTTATATCGTAGTTAAGCATAATGTCAAATTGCTGGTAGTTGCAGCCTAATCCCAAAATGATTGCATCATTATTTTTCGAACGATACCAAATTCCAGATTGAATTTGTGAAATAGCCGACTTGTCAAAATATTTCACACACATACCCCCGAACTGAAATTCATGTTGTTTACCTTGAAATTGTATTTTAAATCCGGGAACAACGTCTAAGTCTGATGTAACTGAAAGATTTGCTGAACCATGAAACATGGTACGAGATTTAAGGCTTACCTCATCATCATCAAAGAAAGAAATACTAGGACGATTTATATTGAATAGGGCAACACCCAATGTATACGATTGTTTTTTTGAGGCTTTGAATATGGCCAAAGCTCCTGCATTCAAGTCAAAGTATAGGGCAGAGTTTGTTTCAAAATTTTCTGAGATTTCAATGTCTGGATTGTATTGTATTCCATCAAATTGCTCTTGAAAAGTGAGCGAACTATAATCAATAGAATTATAGCCCAACGAAGGTTGAATTCCTGCTGAAAAAATAATTTTCCTATTGGCAATAGGGAATAGGTATGCAATAGGAATTCCTATTTGTACCATGTTGTAATTAGCATCTCCCGCTTTATCAAAATTGAAAAGTAATCCATATCCTAAAAAATCTTTCCGATATCGTTTGGTGTATTTCCCATCAAAATTTGCGGTAAATGTTTGATATGGTTGTGCCACTGTTCTATATTGGTCGCGGTAAGCAAGACAAAAACGATATTGACCGACAAAATTGCCTGAATTTGCAGGATTAACATTTAGTGTATTTGTATAGAAATTGGAAAAATGAATGTCTTGAGCAACAACACTTTGCGTTGCAAAAAAGCAGAACATATATAGACATATTTTTCTAAACATTATCGTATAAGAGTAATGTTTCCTTTTTCTTCAAATGTTTCAGCGTTGAGACAGGTACCTTTTAAATAGTACACAAACACTTGTGGCTCCAATAGTTTCCCGTTATATGTTCCATCCCATGTGTCTTTTGTGTTGTTTGTTTCAAAAACCTTTTCTCCCCAACGGTCAAAGATGGCAAATGTGAGTTCTGTGAGTACGCCACTGTTTACTTGAATCACATCATTTTTCCCATCATTATTTGGCGTAAAAGCAGTTGGGACAAAAATGAATGGTTTGTCGCAAACCCATTCGGCAGAGAGAAGGTGTACTGTATCGGTATTTATACAACCATAGCGGTCGGTAGCAGTTACGATAAAATCAATTTCGAGAGGAATATCGGGAGTGACCGATGTTGTTGCACTCAAATTATCTTCAAGCCAAATATTTGGTTTCCAGATATATGAAATAGTGTCGTTAGGATATTTGATGGCATGAATTTCCGTTTTTTTGCCAATAAAAATAATGGGTGAGTCTGCGTAGGCATCAAGTTCTGGTAGCTTTTCTTCTAGTACAATTCTAATTCGTTTATTAAGACTCGCTTCGCATCCGTGAGCATCTGTTACGGTAGCCATGAAATATCCAGGACAAAGGTTGCTAAGTTTTCTAGTTTTTTTACTGTTGTTCCACAAATAACTATATGGTTGAGTACCTCCCGAAACGGTGAGTGCAATTGTTCCGTTGCAGGCTCCGGCACAAGTTTCGTTGGTATATATAACAGTATCTATTTTTAAACTATCAGGTTCCTTTATGTTAATTGTAAGAGCGTTTATACAACCTAAACTATCTGTAATGACAACTCTATATTCTCCATCCCCTAAGTTGTAGCGTCCAGGATTAGTACTGTTATCTTCCCACAAATATTTGTATGGCGCAAAACCAATGGGAACAACCTCAAATTGTGCATCGCGTTCTCCGTAACAACTTATTGGTTTGTAATTTTCCATAGTGATATCAAGTTCATCCACTTCTATATGGACGGTGTCGGTGTATTCGCAACCAACGGCATCGGTCGCAAATACAATAATGTCGGTAGTTGATTTTGGATTAACAATAGCATTTTCTGTGTTTCCTCCACTATGAACGACATTTTGGGGTGTCCATGTATATGACAAAGCATTATCAGGGTTGTCATTCACGACAGAAACGGGTACATAGTCGCCAGCACAAATAAGTGTATCGCCTATTGCAGCTATTTTGTTGTAAAACACTTCTATAGTAATGGAATCAATAGCTTCAAATTCGCAATAGGTGCTGAGCGTTTTTATATAATAGGTGGTGTTTTCTTTCGGAGAAACGTTAACATAGTTAACTGAAAAATCTGGATTGACTATATGCCAAAAATTCCTGTCGGTTGCCCATAAAAATCGCTGTGTAGGAGCATTTGTTTCTACTATTAGTTGAATAGTTTCTCCTCGACAAATTTGCGGAAGCTTGCCATTGGCTATCTGTATTCCATTGATAGCATAGCTACTGTTGAACGTATTCACTGTCTGTCTATAAATAGTTTGACACCAACCAGATGTAACCGTGAGTTCATATGTAATTGTATCTTCCGGTGTTGCAATAGTGTTAGGTTGAGAAGGGTCGGATAGCCAATCTTCGGGGGACCATGAATATTCAAGGGTCTCATCATATTCATTGGGGATACCAATTTGTACACTATCGCCCAAACAAATATTTTTAACATCAAGATCTTGATATTGTTTTTTTGTTACAATGTCAAATGTTTTTGAAACAGAATCACTTTGATTACACGAAGTGGAATCTTTAACCCAAAGAGTCACTGTGTAGTTCCCAACTTCTGCGTAAATGTGGGTTGGAGAGTATTCGGTAGATGTTTCTCCATCTCCAAAATCCCAAAGATACGTAACGTGTGGATTGTTGTAATGAATTTCTGTTTTATTCTCAAACGAAAGTTCTTTGCTGGCACATCCAATTTCAGGGATTTCAAAATCAGCACGTATCAAACCAAAGTCTATCATAAAACGGAGAATGGCGCTATTGCAGTTGCTTGAATTGTTTTTTGTTGACCAAACACCAGGATTGGGGTACACCGGAAATCCATTGCATCCGCCACAACTTGCACATACACTTTGATAGATATATCCATTGGCATCAAAACGACTCGTACCACCATCAACATGGTCGCGACCACTTGCTGCACAACCATAATAGGTATAATTGTTTGTAAGAGGGTTGTAGAGCACATATCCATCTCCAAGTTCACCGAAAAACGTTGCATAGTCAAGATTATTTGCTTTATCATCAATTACCATGATGTAAAAATCCTTGCCATCGGTTTCTGTCTGATATGCATCTTCGGTCACCTCCATACCTTTGGTGCCAGCAATTGAAAGCCAACCATAGTCATATAAAAATAATCCGGTTGATCCATATTTGTACCATTGTGGATGGTCGTTCCATTCGCGGCCAACACCGGCAAGGTATATACGGTTGCAGATGTCCACTTCAAATGCTGTAGGTGAAATGTTAGGTTTACCTGAGCCATTGCCAAATACGGTTGACCAATTCAGTGTACTTAAATCGTTTGTGAATGAGGCAAGAAATTGTCCGCTATTGGGTGAATTATAGTTTGCATTGGAAATGAGTGTATTGCCTTGAGCTGTGGTTTGCCCAAAAAGAAACACATTCCCTTCGGAATTTACTCTCACAAAATGTGCTTGGTCGTATCCGGTAGAACCGAAATATGAGCCATTGAGTAGTGAACCCATGTTTTTGTCAAGGTGAATAACAAACGCATCAACTGTTCCGCCAATTCTTGTAGGTTGGTAACCCCCTGCGGGAAAATTTAATGTTGATGAGCACGTTCCTCCGGTAACAAATGCATTATTGCTTTTGTCTATATCAATAGAGTATGCGGCATCCTTACTATCGCCACCAATGTATGAACTCCATTCTAGGGTTGTTAATGCTGGGTCAAATTTGCAAACTATACCATCTTGCATGCCTCCAAATGTGCTTTGGAAACCATTCACTATAGGGAAGTCACTAGAAAATGTTGTAGAAGCTATATAGATGTTATCTTCCTCGTCAACCATAATTTCACCTCGTGCGCCATCACCATAGTTATAGTACAGCGAATCATGACCATATTCAAGATTGGTTTCCCAACTGAAATTGATACCGTCGTTTTTTGTTCCTCCCAAAAATGTAGAGGATAGCAGCGTTGTTCCATCGGCAGAAAGTCGACATATAAACATGTCAACACCTTTTTCAAACAAAATCGTATTGTCGTAAAGAATTGAATCACCACCCTTAAATGTAGGTTGGTATCCGTTTACTATGGGGAAATCTGAAGAACCGGTCGTTCCTAAAATAAGTAATTCATTGTTGCTGTTTGCTATAAGGCTGTGTGGCATTTCACAGCTTGACCCTCCAAGATATGTAGCATATAATCGGTTTTTTCCTGTTTTGTCAAATTTAATAAGTCCAATATCCCATGCTCCTCCGGCATATTCGGTTTGAATAGCACCCATACTTGCAGGGTATCCAAAGCCTTCAACAATACCACCAAGGTAGGCATTATTTTCTGAATCATAGGTTGCGGTAAATCCCCAGTTGTCTGAGGTAGAACCGGAATAGGTAGAAAAAATCAAGTCTGGGTCTATGTATAATGCATAGTTCTGATTGTATGCACCAAGGTCGTATGTTACGGAAAAATGCTCCAAGTGGTACGAACATGGAATCTCTATGGTATCGTTAGCTATAATTTGGTATGCATAGGGTTTTTGTTCATATACTTCATTTACTGAGGTCGTAATAGCCAAAGCACCATTCTGACGAACGCTCATAGATGGCACATCGGAATATTGCAACATAATTTTTTGAGGATTTCCTCCCGGTTTTACTACAAAATCATATTTCAGACTTGTAGCAGATCCATACACGTGGAGGTCAATATTTCGATACAAATTTTCATACAAAACGTCATTGAAGCTTCGTACGTTTATCGCCCATTTTTTCTGGTCGGAACCTTTTATGTAATTTTCGGTATAAGGAGTGCTATTGTTTCCGTAGATTTTTGTACGCGAGTTCATGTTTGCAAACGAAACCTTGTAAGCATGAGCTTTAAAAGTAGTGGGAACTTTGTCTTCATGAACAACTTCTGGTTGTTCATTCTTTTCTATAAATGCATCCAAACTTTTCTGTAAATCTTCTTCAGTTGTGCTATACGTGCCGTGTCGGTGTTGTAGATTTTCGCTATCAATGAAATAATACGTCAAACTATTTTTTTCCAAAAACACGTATCCTCCATACAATTGACTGCGAAACAAGACATTTTCGGGCCATTGATTTTTATTTTCAATGAAAAAAATATTTGATTCTTGAGCCATGGTATTCCATGCTATAATGCTTAGTAGTATTATAATAAGAAAGTGTTTCCTCATTGAATAGTAGACTATGATAAACTTTTGTAAAGTTACAAACAATTAGCAAATTATGTGAAAGGAATAATAATTTTAGACATTTAACATGAATAAAACCCCAAGAGTGTTTTTATTGTCGTAGCATGTGCATGCAACACAACTTACAGTATTAGTTTGTAATTTGTATAATTTTAGTGTTATATTTACACTTTGTAACTTTATAGATAAAAGTATAGTCTTAAAGAATAATTTAGGTAGTAACGAAAAAAAATGCAGTTATGAAACGGCTTTTTATAATAGCATGCTTGATGTCTATGGTAGTAGCATTACATGCGCAGACAATTGTTGGTGGAACTTCTTTTGCACAAAAAGAAAATTACGCTGATTGGGGGTGGGATTTTTCTACCACGAGCCATTATGGGCCATCGGGTAATGTTTTAGCTGCAGGTCTCACGTACTTGGAGGATGGGTCTAGTATTCAAACTGGCGGTCACTGGGTATGCGTTGATAATCCTTTTAAATTAGGAACCAACACTGACAACGATACCAGCCTATATTATGATATAGCAGATGACATGTTTGTTACAAACCTAACAGGTACGGCTTGTACAAAATTGTTTTCTTATACCATTAATGGGTTGGCTCCGGGAAGTGCGTATACTGTAACCATGCGTGTCTATGCGTTATCAAAGGCAAAACCTAGTAAAGGATACTATGGAGCGCTTCAAGTTGGTACGGATTTAAATCAATATATGGAGGTAACCTCAGGTAGTGGTGGTGCTGTAAACGAGGTGAAATTTACTATAGGACAAGAAGGAACTGCAATGGATATAACATGGTCTGGAACATTGTCAGCGTCAGCCACTTCAACAGTAATATCCATGTATGAAGGTTATAATATGAGTGACAATACCGTGGTTGGTATCTCGGATATATCGGTAACAGGAGTACTCAATCCAAAAATATTATCAGGTCAAGGATCTGAGATGTGTCGAGGAGAACAAACATTATTAACTCTTGATAGAGATTACGGTGACGCAATAATAACTTGGGAAAAATCAGCTACCGGAAGTAGTTGGACATCAGTTTCTACAAAAGCAAGTTTGTATGATGAGGTAACTGCAGCAAAAATGTATTATCGTGCTACCGTTGGTGGTACTACAACTCCCTCATATGAAGTAACAACAGTTACTTGTTGTGAAACTGTTGTTGATGGAAACACGGTCTATTCTTCTCGCGAAACAATTTTTTACGAAGATTTTGGATATTTTACCGATACTCATGATTATGTAGACGCAGAAGGCAATACTTCAACTACGGCTGCATCTACAATCCCATATCGTACTGATGTTACTTTTACCATGCCATCGACAGCCGGTACTTTTGATGCTACCGGTCAAATTAATGATGGGTATTACGGAGTGATTGTGCCTACACCAATAGGGTATTGCACTGATGCAAATTGTAATTCAACAGCAACATGGATGATTGGAAATGGTGCCATTACTAGTGACCATACCAGTATGATAAATGGCAGACCGCATAGTGCATGTTTATTTATGAATGTAACGCAAAACTTTACAGGTCCAATTTTCTCTAGAACAATTTCTGGTTTGTGTACAGGAAAAGCATTAACGTTTGAATGCTATGTAGGAAATATGTCAGCGGGAACCGATCCGGTAATTACATTAACGATTGAAGATGTCAGTGGAAACATTTTGGCTTCAAAAGAAAATGTAACCGTAGGCGTGGGTACTGGTTGGAATAGAATTTCAATAGACAATATCATTTTGACTCAATCAACTATTGTAGTAAAGGTTCAAAGTTTTGGTACCAATTGGAACAACGGACAGGATATTTGTTTTGACGATATCAAAATTATGGCTTGTTCGTCTCCAGCATTGGACTTATTTTCAGATGTTACCAATTTAGAGCGTGCTACTACCGTATGTTCCGATCCGTTTACATTAGGTTCGGTGGCAAGTAATTTGTTGACGGCATTTTATGGTTCTACATTGAAATATCGTTTTCAATATACTAAAACTCCAAATGTTGAAACTAGTTGGATCACAATCACAACTTCATCTTCAAGCACCTATCCAATACCAGATCCAAGTAGTTCGCCAATATTCTCTGGAGTTAGTAATGGAGAATCGGTTTATTTTAGAGTAGTAGCAGCCACAGAGGCTACATTAAATTCTACCACTACATTTTCCCAAACCAATTATTGTAAGAATTACTCAATATCACCTTCGGTAGAAGCTATCTATAACTGTCCATCGTGTCAGCCACCACTTGATATTGTGATTTCATCAGCAACGTCAACTAATTTGTGTCCCGATGGAAGTGTTGAATTATTAGCTTCGGAACAAAATGATGCTACAACATATGCATATGCATGGTACAAAGGTGGAGAAACAGGAACACTTGTAGCCGGACCAACTACGGCTAAAACACTTTCATATACAGTTCCTTACGACGAAGCAGATACATATACTGTTGTAGTATATGATGTTAATTACCCAACATTAACTGCATGTAAGAAAACTGCTTCGAAAGTTGTAACAGCTTATGCTGCCCCAACAGTAACTATTACGGGTGGATCAACCGTTTGTCAAGGAGCAACACCAACGGCTGTTGTGTATACGTTTACTGGAGCACAACCTTTTGCTTTTACTTATTCAGATGGAACCACAAGCGTAGACAAAACAGGTCTAATGGCAACCACATACAAACCAACGTTGTCAACAGCAGTAGGTTCTTATACATATACAATCGGTAGTTTTTCAGATAATTATTGTCCGGGTGTTGCATCAGCGGCTTCAGCTTCGGTTGTTATAAAAGAAAAGCCAAACATTTCGTTGCCGGAAGTTAGTGAAGTATGTGAAGGAACACCTGTAACTCTTACCGCATCAAGTACCACAACGGGGGTAACTTATGCATGGAAGAAAGACGGGACAACTATTTCCGGAGCAACATCTGCTACATATTCATTAACTTCTCCAACAACAGCATCAATGTCTGGAACGTATACAGCTACTACAACAAAAGATGCTTGTTCAAGCGATCCTATATCAATCGATGTTACGGTAAATCCTACTCCAACAATTACATCACTTACAGCAAGTAAAGATGCAGTTTGTAGTGGAACGACAATTACACTTACCGCAACCACCAGTGATGCACAGGCAGGTGAATTCACATGGACTACCGATGAAACCACGTCAAGTATTACGGGTAGTGGAGCACAGGTAACACTAACTAAATCAGTCACTTCGCAAGAAACAATTAAGATAACATTAAATTATAAAAGCGCGAGTGGTTGTCCGGCAACGAGTATGACCAAGACAGTAACAATCAATCCA
>CAYFVM010000003.1:83287-151152 GCA_964346725.1 uncultured Bacteroidales bacterium | reverse complement strand
AAAGAAAACGGATTTCGAAAGATTTCCGTTTTTTATACTCATTAAATTATACAGCAATTTGTTTGTATTTTGGATTACTAAGTAATCACGCTGATTTTATCTGGTAAAAAAATCAGCGAACATCGAATCTATATGTGCAAACTGAATTTCACAGTTCTAATTATAATTATAGAAATTGTGATTTGATGCGCAAAACGAAAACAGATCTGTAGAAATACTACAAATTCAAATTTTTCTACACAATTGGCAAAACCTCAAAATTTTCGGTTTTTCGGATAAATAATCAGCCGAGAGAAAAATATGTCGATTTTTTGAAGGTTTATACAGAAGTATTGTTCAAGAGGGAAATACAAATAATCAAAGTAAAACCAGGAAACAAGCAAATAACGGTTATATCATAGAACCCCTCTCTTTCCTTTCGTTTTCTCCTTTTGTCCTATAATTGATATTATGTTAAATAATAATATCGAAAAAGCACTCCACCATAGATTAAATATTCAAAAAAGCACAAACAAAATGTCTGTGCTTTTCATTTTAGATATAGTAGAAATCTTATAACTTTTGAATTTCAGCGTATACAAAATCAGTCAATTGGTTTACATATTCGTGTGAGAATGAAAACTCAATGCCAGCTGCTTGATATATTTCAGGAATAGATTTGGTGTAACCCAAGCGCATAAATGCTTCGTAGTGTTGTAGCGCACGTTCAGGATTTTCCTTGTACTGCTTCCACATAGCTATTGCGCCAAGTTGCGCAAATCCATATTCAATATAATAGAACGGAACTTCGTATATATGTAACTGTTTTTGCCATTTGCATTCACGCATATGTTCTAGTCCACTCCAATCTACTACACCTTCTGCTTCAAATTCGTCAAGAATGTGTACCCATTCTTTTTCACGCTCTTCGGCAGTATGTGTTGGATTTTCGTATAGCCAGTGTTGGAATTTGTCAATTATGGCAATCCATGGCAACACTTCAAGTATACCCTCTAACTGTGTGCGTTTGGCACGTTTGAGTGCTTCTTCGTCTTTAAAATAATGGTGCCAATGTTCCATAGAAATCAATTCCATGCTCATTGAGGCAAGTTCTGCAACTTCCGATGGTAAATCTTTGAAAGCTACCAATGGTAAATCGGCAGAAATAATGGAATGAATAGCGTGTCCTCCTTCGTGAACAAGTGTTTCTACATCATGCAAAGCACCTGCAGCGTTCATGAAAATAAATGGCACATTACTCTCGTACAACGGATTATTGTATCCGCCCGGAGCCTTGCCTATCCTCGATTCCAAATCCCAATATCCATTGTCAGCCAATAATTTTATGCATTCTCCATAATATGGCTTGATTTCGGTAAAACACGCAATTGTTTTTGCCGTAAAATCCGGAATATCGGTAAATGGTTTGAGTGCCGGTTTGTTTTCTGCATCCACCTCTATGTCCCAAGGGCGAAGCGTTTCGTAGCCGAGTTTTTGCTTGCGATTTTTATGAATAGCAGTCAAAATTGGCGGAACCGCTTGTCTGATGGCTTCGTGAAAAGAAAAACAGTCGTTTTTTGTGTAATCAAACCGACAAAGGCTTTGGAATTTATAGTCACGATAGTTTTGAAACCCGGCATTTTGGGCAACTTCATGACGTTTTGCTATTAAGCGAGAAAGTAAATCATTCAGAGGCTTTTCGTCTTGCAAACGGCGATTTTGTATCATTGTAAATACTTTTTCGCGCACCGCCCTATCCGATTCTTTCAAATAAATAGCTGCTTGTTGCAATGTTTTTTTACCATCGTAATCAATGGTCATTTGCGATGAAATGTGTCCGTACTCCTGCTCCATAGTTTGCAAATCGGCTATCAGCTGCACATTTGCTTCGCGAAACAAAGCTTCGCGTTGTTGCATAGTGCGTTTCATGATACCATAATCGCCTGAAAGTTTTTGAAAACAAGGACTTTCTAAGCATTTTTTATCCAATTGATTTGAGACCTTTTGAATCTCGGGATCAATTTCAGTTGCAAACACATTAAACGAGTTGCGCAGTTCGGTATTGGTAGTGTTGCAGGTCATTTTTATGTAACGCCACGACATGTCTTCTTCAAGCACCGCCTCCAATTCACTGCGCATTGCAAGAAACTGTTTCATCGCTGCATCTGAATTGATGTCGAACGCAATCAGTTTCTCAAAATACGGCCGCACATCGTCCCACGAATTGATTTGCAAATCGCGAGCGACAAATGTTCGTTTTTGTTTCGCCTCTTCGAATAATTTATTCATCTTTTTTGCCCGCTTTTGGTTTTGTCGTTTTAGCGGTTTTTGTTGCCGGTTTTTTTGCAGCTTTCTTTGGTGTTTCTTCTTTTGTTTCTTTCGCTGGTTTTGCTTGAGCTTTTCGAGTTTCTTCGGCTTTCTTTTCTTTTTTCTCTTTCTTTTCTTCTTCGAAATTCAAAATATTTTGAGACAAAAGAATATTGTACCAATTGAGCACTTTTTTCATATCCGAAACATATACGCGTGACTTGTCGTAGTCAGGCAATATGTCTTCAAAATAGTCTTTAATATCCTCGTTAGTTGATTTTGCAGAAATTGAAGTTTTTCCTTTGTTTTCCATTTTGTAGATTTTTTCAAAAATCTGAGCTAATGGAACTTCTTCATCTTCAGTATAAATTGCGATATCTTCCAATGCGCTTATTTTTGAAGTGAAATACACCGGAATACGTTGATGCGTTTCCAATGATTCAACTATGATACTTCTTGATGATTGGGCAACCAATTTAAACAATCCTGAGTGTCCTGAAATAGAGAGAATGTCTTTTAACATAGTACAATTGTTTTTATGTGAATATTATTTTATGTTTCTATTTTTCTTGATGCGTTCGTAGGCTTCATTTACTTTACGGAACTTTTCTGTAGCCGATTTTTGAACCTCTTCGCCCAAATGAATCACCTTGTCAGGGTGATATTTGATAGCCATTTGTTTATAGGCTTTCTTCACTTCGTCATCGGTAGCCCTTGATGTGATTTCAAGCATTTGATATGCACTTTCTAAATCATCGTAGAATGTTGATTTAATTGATTGTGCATCGGCAGAACTAATACCGAGAAAATCGGCTATTCGTTCTATAATAGAAAATTCAGTTTTGTCTATTACACCATCACTCTGTGCGAGATTGTAGAGAAAGTGAATCAATTCTAAGCGAGATTCGTACATCATATTTGCACGAATTTGTGCACATACTTGTTGTAGTGGAATTTCTTTTTCGAGAACTTCGCGCAATGCTTTGAGCATGATTTTTGCTCGTTCTTCGCCAAACGATGAAAGAAGATATTGTTTTACATAATTCAACTCGTTCTTTTTAACAACGCCATCTGCTTTCATTACCGCAGCCATAAGTACGAGTAATGAAATGTAGAAGTCGTTTCGCGACATTTGTTGTTGCTGTTGCGTGAACGGGGAATTTGAAGAGTATGTATTCGTGGTTACCGTTACGTTGTCGAACAACGAACCAATAGCTCCTCCAATGAGTGCGCCTATAATTCCACCTGTGGCAAACCCTATTCCTGCTCCTATTAATCGTCCCCAGCGCATATTATTGTTGTTTTAACGTGTTATAAATATCTAATACTTGAGTAATGACAAAGGTATGACTATTTTCAATAATAAAATCGGCGTTTTGTAACGCAAAATCAACAGTCTGTTGATTTTGCATACGTTTGCGTACACTTTCGGCATCACAATTATTGCGTTGCATAACACGGCGAATGCGTGTTTCTTCATCAGCGGTAACTCCTATAACTGCATCAAAGTTCTTGTATAAGTCCGATTCATACAGCAGGGCCGTTTCCATTATGGTAAAAGGTCCCTGTTGCCGATTACTCCATTCTATATAATCGCTCCACACGCGCGGATGCACTATTTCATTGACCTTTTTACAAAGATTATTGTCGGAAAAGATAGCCCGTGCCATTACGTCTTTTTGCAATTTTGAATCTTGATATAACTCCTCTCCTATGAGTTTTTGTAACGAAGAAACGACTTCCCTATCAATTTCCATAAGTTGTTTAGCCTCTCTGTCACTATCGTAGACGGGAACACCAAGTATTAAAAAGATTTTAGCAATTACACTTTTTCCGCTTCCTATACCACCAGTCAATGCTATATGTTTATTCATTCTGTTTTGAGTCTATGTAATTGACTATAACCCCATCATTGACAGGGTTTTGCTGAACAATACGGACATATTGAGGAAAACGAACGATTTCAATAGGAATAGTGCCATTTTTTGAAAGTTTTTCGTAATCGGCAATTGCTTCAAAATCTGATGGATAACACTTTGGTACATTACTCAATCCTATTAAATAAGTAATAGTAACCTTATCTACCATTAAATCAACAGCAACACTATTTCTGGGTGCATTCATAAATTTGATAGGAATGGAAATAGTTTGTTCTGTAAATTTCTCTACCTCTCCTTTTACGGTTGTATATGTAGAATTCATACGAACATTATGAATCGGAGTTATAGTAAGTTTTTCGGAAAAAGATTCTTTAACCCCTTTCATTTGCAATGGTTCAGATACTACCATTGAAATGGTATCTAATTCGCCATGCGATCCGTATAGTATAATAGAATCTGGTGAAATCTCTATTTCACCATTGAGCATATATTGTTGTGTATAAGAAATGTCTATGGCTGTTTTTATTGGAACTTTTTTGGAATGAATTGGTTCAAAAGCGAATTTAATTTCTTTGGGAAATACTTCTATCACTTGCAGTTGTTCTCCAAGTGAAGCAAGGAATGTGGGATTTTTTGTTTCAATGTGCAAAGTATTTGTGCTCTTTAAAACACCAACATCTACCTTGAGTGATTGATATTCAAAAAGATAATGCTTTAACAGCCCCCACCCAGATGCTTCTACCGTGATTGTAATTGTAGCTGGAACTTTTGAAACTAAAGAAAGAGATAACGGAATATTTTCATAAACAACTGGCATTGTGAGACGTTCCTCATAGTTCTTACCCATTTCGCGAGTAAACCAAAGAGTTGTGGCAATGCCTAAACAAACGAAAAACGGTAGGTATTTTCGTTGACCTCGTATGATAGAGATTTGCCATGAACTATATTTATGTCCTTGATTCACATCGTAAAAATAAGAAAGGTTGATAAATAAATCATCAACCTTTCTTATTTTATTTTTATTTGTATTATTTCTTTACGTGTTGTTAAAAAGAAAAGTACCTAAAGAATAATGAAATTATTTTTGTTGACCTGATAAAGCGGCTTGATCTTTAAGTAATGCTGATTTACTTACTTTTATAACAACGTCTTTTGCGATTTCCAACATTACGGTATTGTCACCTTTAATTTCAACAATTTTACCGCTGATGCCACCTATTGTAATAACAGCGTCACCTTTTTGCAAACTTTCACGGAATTTTTGTTCTTCTTTTTGTTTTTTCATTTGAGGACGAATCATAAAGATAAAGAATATCACCATAATTCCGACTAGTAACAATAAACTTCCGACTCCTCCTCCTTGAGCGCCTGGTTCTTGTAATAGAATGTTTAACATATTTCTTGGTTTTTAAATTTCTTACAAAATTACACGTTTCGTTGAATTTGCAAAATCTATATCTACTATCGTACAAAAAAATTAGAGATGTATGCACATATCAGATTAGTAGTCTCGCTTTTGTCAATAAAAAGCATTTTATTTTGATCATTACACTAATTTTCTTTGTTGAAAGAATTTTTTAGTACCCAAAAGAAATAATAATAGTCCGGTAGCATGCACACACACAGTCACCCAAAAAGTAATACTATATCCAAAATATTCAGCAATCGTTCCGCCAAACAAGATACCCAATCCGAGTCCTAAGTCCCATGAGGTAAGGATTGTAGAGTTTGCTGTACCACGTTCGTTGCTATGTGCAATAGCAAGTATCATATTTTGAAAAGCAGGCCACATGCGACCATTACCCAAACCTATAAAAAGAGCCGAAACGTAATATCCTACCATAGTTGGCCACGCAATAAACAATGTATATCCAATAGTTGAAAGTATGATTCCCATAGATGCATTGTTGGTATAATTTCCTTCACGTAATGATTTAGAACTGGCAAGACGTGATAAAATCAAGCCCGAAGAAAGTATTAAGAAAAATATACCTGTCCCATTTGTTATGCCTAATTGTTCTTTTCCGTAAATAGCAAGATAATTACTTAAAACGCCCCAGCAATAGCCAAAATATACCATATTGAGTGCTAACATCCATCCACGAACCAAAAAAAAACTATCTAATGAAATGGCACGTTTAGGCGCAACGCTTTCTTCTTTTGATGGCATTTTTATAGTTGAAGCAAATGTAAATCCAATACCAGCTACGATAAAAGAGATACAAAAAAGAATATCGAAATCGTGCACATATTTATACAAAAAAATACCGATTGTTGGCGCAATAGCTGATGCAATATTATTGCTCAAGCCATACAATCCAATTCCTTCACTTCTTCGAGACCGTGGTAAAACATCTATAGCAACCGTGTTGTTTGCAACGGCAGAAGCACCAAATGGACCTCCATGTATTGTACGGAAGATTGCGAACAATAACAAACTTCCAGCAACCAAATAACTCGTAAATACAAGAGAATAAACACATAAACAAACAAGTAATACTTTTTTGCGAGGGAAATTATCAACCATAAATCCACTAAAAGATCGAAAAATGAGCGCCATTAACGTATATCCCGAAAGTACAAGACCTATTGTATCTTTGGTGGTGGTGAACGTCTCACTTAAATACAATGGAAGCAATGGCGTGAGCAGATAGAATGAAAAAAACAAAGTAAAGTTGGTAATCATCACCTTAATGTAATTCCTATTCCATAATTTTTCCATTCCTACCTTTTTGATGCAAACAAAAATACTTTTTTTCATTACTCTTTTTACAAGATATCCGTAAAAAGATTGACAATTTAGTGAATAACTTGGGGATAATGAAATAAACTAATTGTAAATTATTTATAAAGCATTTCTTATTTTTGCTTAAAATTCGGAATTATGAGACGATCGTTAATCATTGCTATACTTTCAGTTTTCACATTCGGCGAACTCTATGCACAAATGCGTAGCACCGAAATAGGAACATTAAATAACGGCAATAGATACTACATACATACTATTCATGCACAAGAAACCTTTTATGGATTGAGTCGCCTCTACAATGTATCAATTGATGACATAAAAAAAAGTAATGAAAACATAGAGTCATTGAATGTAGGTCAACGTATAATGATACCGATGGTAGAAGAAGTTGCTACAGAAACAGAGCCTTTACTATACGAAGAAGGTCAAATTGTTATAAAAGAAGGAGCTACGTATGTTATTCATTTTGTAAAACAAGGACAAACGATATATTCTATTTCTCGTTTATACCAAGTATCTCCACAACAAATTCTCGATAAAAATCCAAGTCTTGCTACAAATCCTACACTTTCGGTTGATCAAGTATTGTGGATACCTTTTGATTCGGAAGAACAAGCAAAAATAACGATGGACAACATGACCCCTTTGTCAGAAAGTCCAAATGAGACATTAAAAAATAATGATACTAATGCAGTTACACCTGTTACTGAAATTACCACTACAGGCACTACAGTTCTTGTACGGCCGACAATAAATGTATCTATGCTTTTACCATTTTTCTTAAGTAAAAATGCACCACAAAATGATGATGGTATAATTAATATGTCAAAAGAAATATACACTCACACATACCAGTTCTTAGAATACTACGAAGGAGTGCTTATTGCCTTAGATTCTCTCAAAAAATTAGGCATTTCGGTTAATCTTGATGTGATAGAATCAAACAATGATTCATTATCAATAAATGTTGGAAAAATTAAGACAAAAAGCGATTTGATTATAGGTCCAGTTTTTCCGAAAACATTCCCTACTGTTGCTGGTTTCGCAAAACGCAACTCAATTCCTATTGTGTATCCTCTCTCTCAAGAAGAAGCTAATTCATTGAATCCATTTACAATTCAAATGAATACACCGCAGAAAAATCGTTACAAAGCAATGGTTGATTATATTATTCAAAATAATGAAAATTGCCATGTTTGTATCGTTTACAATTCAGAATCACTTGAGAAGAAAAATATGGTACAATGCAAAGCAGCATTTGACGAACAAAAAAATCAATTACTTCCAAAACAAATTACGTACGAAACCATATACAATCCATTAGCTAACGGAATGGTTACACTAGATAGGGCTATGGACAAGAAACAGAAAACAATAATTGTAGTATTGTCAAAGCAACAAGCCTTTGCAAATAATATAGTAACCAAACTCTATCAAGCTTCAAAAAGCCACAATATTGAACTTTGGGGTATGCCACAATGGGAGTTGTATGAAAATTTGGAACTAGACTTTTTATTTGACCTTAATTTTAAACTCGTAACAGTGAACGAGATAGATTACACGTCTCAAAGTATTAACAACTTTATAAGCACATATAGAGAGATATATAGTACTGAGCCTACAAAATTCAGTTTTCAAGGATTTGATCAAATGCTCTATTTCGGACAATTGTGTGCACAAAATGCCAATGTTTTTACTTCAATACGCACAAATCAAGGCTTTGACGGTTTAACAGAACGATTCTATTTCCAACAAAAAGACAATGGTGCATTTCTTAATACCGCAACAAATATAGTGGAATACGATAAAAATACATTTACTCGTAAAGCTACTCCTGTTGTTCAAAAATAGACTTACAAAATGGTATTAGATGGCAATCAATATGCTTCTGTATTTCAATCAATTACAATAAAAACTATTCGTTCTGTAATTGCAATAACTCAACAATATGCTCCGCAAGATTGTGAGTTTTCTATCGGCACCATTTTCAGTTGGAAATCTTTACAAAAGACAAGTTTTACGATAATTGATAATCAATTAATTTTGCGCCTATGTCTTGATGGCATGATGACGTATACCTTTCCTATCGGCGAACATATAACTTCTTCTGCAATTGAAGCTATAGAAACGGATGCTCGCCTTTTTAATCAACCAGTGCGAATACAAGGAGAGCTCTCTCTTCTGCAAACATATTTTGACACAAACTACACCATTACACAATTTCGTAATTATTTTAATTACATATATTTACGAGACGACTTGGTAAATCTCAAAGGGGGAAATTTTCAATCAAAACGAAATCATATCAACCGATTCCAAAATACATACAAGTATACGTTTTCGCCATTAACTCCAGAGCTCGCCCCCGAGTGTATAGCATTGGAAAAGCAATGGGGAGAACAACATTTACAAGAAGAACAACGATCGTATAAACAAGAAAAAATTGCGATAGAAACTGCATTATCCAACTACGAAGCACTGCAGCTATTAGGTGGTGTTATTTTTATAGATGGAAAAATTGAAGCATTTAGTATAGGTTCCCCCATAAATGGTGATACGTTCGACGTGATGTTTGAAAAAGCAAATCCTTTATATAATGGCATTTATAGTGTTATAAATCAATCTTTTGCAAAACTTATACCAGAACAGTATACTTATATAAACCGTGAGGAAGATTTAGGAAAAGAAGGTCTACGAAAATCAAAACTTTCATATAAGCCAATACATTTATTTGAAAAATCAATAGCAGAAAAACATGAGTAAACAAGACTATACCAAACAATTATGGAAACTCTGCTTTGGTGACAGTGATGACTTTATTCGTTTCTATTTTGATGCTAAATATTCCGACGAGAATACATTCGCGATATATGAAAAAGGCATGATGGTTTGCGTTTTACAGTCCATTCCCTACCAAATACATGCATTGGGACAAACATTTGCAGCTGCTTACATTTCGGGAGCATGCACCCATCCTGAATATCGAAATAAAGGCTACATGCGACAACTCTTGCAACAAACATTGCAAACTCTCCATGAACGAAAAATTCCTCTTGTGTTTCTTATTCCTCAAGAAGAAAGTTTGTATAATTATTATGCACAATTCGGTTTTTCTCCCGACCTCTATCGCTTAGAAACCGATGTGCTAACGTATTCATTTACTACCGAATACGAAGTTTTATCTATACAAAAAGATTCTTTCGCTGATTTGATACACGCATATGAAAAATATGCTGCAAAAACAAACTGTGTTTTACATGACACGGCTGACTTTTTAAACAACCTCGACGAGGTGATTTTATCAGAAGGTCAAATTCTTACTATAAACAGTGGGAATGAAGTACAAGCATTTGCGTTAGTTAGAGAAACGAGCCTAGAAGTTTATGGAGACGTGTATCACGCCAATAGTTTCAGCAACTATTGTAAACAAAATGGTTTACAATTTCGCACTATTCTTACGCAAAACAGTGGCAAGAAAGTACGGTATGGTATGATTCGAATTCTTTGTCCAGAGCCGATTGTAGAAGCATTTACAAAAATAAATTCACAGCAATTTCCAACCTGTACTCTTGTTGATTCAGAAATTGAAGCTAATAACAAAACTATCGCAAATTGTAATTCCATAAAAACATCAAATAATTCAAAAAATAAAATGTTTATCAACGAATTAACGTCGGCAATTTTTCAAGAATCAATTTTTGTAAACTGTATGTTGGAATAACTCTAAAACCTATATGCTATGACAGAATTTGAAAAAATGCGCAGTCAACAATTGACAAACTACAGCGACTCTACAATAGTAGAAAGCATAGAAAGATCTCAAAAAGTACTGCAAAAGTTGAACACAATAACTTCTTCTAACCCAGAATATCGCACTGTGATACAAGAACTTATACCAAACATTCCCAATTCGTGTGTAATACAACCTCCATTTTATTGCGACCATGGAAATGGCATTCAATTGGGAACAAATGTTTTTATCAATTACAACTGTACGTTTCTTGATGGTGCATATATTAAAATTGGGAATCATGTGAAAATTGGTCCAAATGTGCAGATTTATACTCCAAGTCATCCGATCGATTACGAAGAACGAAGAAAATCACAAGAAACCTCATTCCCTGTATCTATTGGTGACGATGTTTGGGTTGGTGGCAATGTTACGATACTTCCGGGGGTAACAATAGGACCAAGAACGATTATAGGAGCTGGTAGCGTTGTTACACAAGACATTCCTTCGGATTGTGTTGCGGTAGGAAATCCGTGTAAAGTAATCAAACAAATTAAGTAATCTAACAATGTAAAAATCAACGCTTTTTTTACATTTGCCCACGAATTTAAAAATAGTTATATATGGCATCTCCACTTATATTAGGGACAGGAAACATTAAGAAATTACTTCGTGAATATTCAGGTCCCGCCATTTTAGCTATGATGGCGCAATCTATATACAACATTATAGACAGCATATTTATAGGTCATGGCGTTGGTGCTCTAGCGTTGTCAGGACTTGCCATAAGTATGCCTATTATGAACCTTTCTGCGGCATTTGGTTCAATGATTGGCGCCGGAGGTGCTACCCTTACCTCTATTAAAATGGGGCAAAAAGATTATGCTGGAGCGACAAAAGTTTTAGGAAACGTAATAACACTCAATCTTATAATTGGATTTGCTCTCATGGCATTAGGCTTGTATTTTCTTAATGATTTACTGGTACTTTTTGGTGCAAGTGAAAACACTTTACCTTATGCTCGTGAGTTTATGCAAATCATATTGATAGGAAATCCAATAACGCATTTATATTTGGGATTAAACAATGAAATTCGTGCTTCGGGCTATCCACAAAAAGCCATGAACATTACCTTGGCTACAGTGGTAATAAACGTTATTGCCGCTCCAATCTTTATATTTGTGTTTGACTGGGGAATTAGAGGCGCAGCATTGGCTACAGTATTGGCACAAGCTATCGCTTTGGTGGTGGTTATTATTCATTTTTTCGATGATAAAAACTTTTTACACTTCAAAAAAGGTATATATTCTATAGAAAAACGAATTACAATAGGCATTCTCTCTATTGGAATGGCTCCTTTTACCCTTCATTTCTGCTCAAGTATTATTGTTGTTTTAATAAATAATCAACTTGCTAAATATGGTGGCGACATGGCCGTTGGAGCGTATGGCGTTGTAAACAGGCTGAATATGGTTTTTGCGATGCTTGTTATGGGACTCAATCAAGGTATGCAACCAATTGCCGGATTTAACTATGGAGCACAGCTTTACTCTCGAGTACGTAAAACTTTAAATATCACCATTTTAAGTGCTACAACCGTAATGATAGTTGCCTTTCTTGTTGGAGAATTTACGCCCTACTATTTAGTACGCATATTTACCGATGATGCCGAATTAATCAAAAACTCGGTAATAGGAATGAGAATAACAGTTGCAATGTTCCCTATTGTGGGATTCCAAATGGTAACGTCAAACTTCTTTCAATCAATTGGTAAATCTACCTTGGCAGTTATTCTATCTGCATCACGTCAATTGCTTATATTAGTACCTTTATTAATCATATTACCTCCTATTTACGGTGCGCTTGGCGTATGGTGGGCTATGCCAATATCAGATGCTTTGGCAGCTATATTGTCATTTATTATATTGCGAAAAGAAATGAAGAAATTCAAACAACTTGAAGATAAACCCTTCGAGTTAGCAGAAACTCTAAACAATTAGACGATGGAACATATAATCATAAGCATTGGACGTCAATTTGGTAGTGGCGGACGAGTTATAGGCAAAGCCTTAGCCAAAGCTCTTTCTGTAGAATATTATGACAAGGAATTACTCCTATTGGCAGCAAAAGAAAGTGGCATAGCTCCGGAATTTTTTGAACATACCGACGAAAAATCGTCAAATATCTTTGAACACGCCATAGATTGGCTAAATGGAAATGTTTTGTTCAATACCAACAATCTTCTTTCTAGTGATACGTTGTTCAAAATTCAATCGGATGCAATACGAAAATTAGCTAATGAAAAATCATGTGTCATAGTTGGCCGTTGTTCCGATTACGTATTGCGCAACAATCCAAACTGCGTGAGCATATTTCTTCATTCTTCCGATAAAAATCGCGTAGAATGTATTTCAAAAAGAATGAATGTTTCGTATGATGAAGCAATAAGCATAATGCGAGAAGAAGACAAAAAACGTGCAAGCTATTACAATTTTTATTCCGATAAAACATGGGGCGATTCTGCCACGTATGATATTTCTATAGATGTATCAAAACTTGGAGAAGAGCAAACATTGGCATTAATTATTTCATATCTAAAAATGAGATTTCCGAGCCGTTTTTAACATATATGTGTAAAACAGGTTAAAATCTTTGATTTGCCATTAATATTTTTTATTTATATTAGCGAAAAATATTTTACGGTGAATAGAATCTTTTGTATCGTTGTTTCGGTTTTTTCCATTATTTCTGCGCAAGCGCAAATAGTAGATAGTGTTGAAAATGAACAATATAATTTAATGCCATCGGAAAATTCCTCCACAGATCAAAATCAACGCAAAAAAGCTAATTCAAGTTACACTTCACCATATCAAAGTGAGGATATGGACGAACGTGGACTCGTTATTCCTCAATTTTCTGCAAGTTTTCTTCACGGTAATGTTTTAAAAGCCAAAGATATAGAAGAAAAAAATGGCTCAAATTACATACAGTTAAGCGCCACCATGAATACGGGAACGCAAACAGGCAGTTTTTACAATAATTTCAAAAAACCGCAGGTTGGTATTACAGTATTAGGTGGATTCTTAGGCAAAAAAGACGTATTAGGATCTACTATAGCTCTCTATCCTACTTGGCGTTACACATTTTTGGAACGAAACACAATCGGTATAAATCTCCGTTTAGGTACTGGTTTGGCTTGGTTTACAAAGCCATATAACAAGTTCGACAATCCAGAAAACCTCTTGGTTGGTTCACATATAATGAATGCAACAGAAATTGGGTTGAATTTATGGTTTAGATTTCTTCCTCAATGGAAAATAGAAGCAGGTTCATCATTCCTTCATTTTTCAAACGGACACACTGCTATTCCAAATTATGGTTTAAATGACATTACAGCGAAAATTGGTGTGATATACGAACCGGGAACACTTATAGGAAAAACAACACGACATCGTTCTGCGCCAACTATGGATGGAGGATGGAAAAAAAGTATTGGTGTTTCTTTGGGACGTCACGAATTGGCACATTCTACCTATCCTACCGATGGACCAAGCTATAATGTATACAAACTTTCAGGATACATGTTTCAACGCTTGTCGCCTATAAATGAAATGCATTTTGGTGTATCATTGGCATATTACGAAAGTTACCACACATTTATACACTTAACCAAATACTACAACAATTTTCAATACGTAATGGCTTCGGTGCTTACATTACACATCGGACATGAATTTTTAATCAACCGATTTGGATTTGATACCGATTTAGGCATTAAAGTGTTGGATCCTTTTTATCGTTCGTACTTTTTGGAACACGATCCGGCATTGTGGTATAAAGCTATTTTTGCGCCACGAATAGGAGTTAAATTTTATCCTATTTGGAATGCTTATTCACCGCAAAAACTTGCGTTTGGAATGTATATTAAAACAAATGGCGCACAAGCCGATTATGTAGAATATAGTATGTCTTTTACTTTCTAGATTATGAAAAAAAATAGATTATTATTACAATTATTTTGCTGTTCTTTTCTACTCCTTCAATCTTCATTGGTGGGGGTTGCACAGAATAGTATGCAAAAAGATTTGGATAGATACTGCTTAGACGAAAAGAATTTCTTTTACACAAATGTCGGTGTCAGTGTGAGGGACGTAGAAACAGATTCTGTTATAGCAGAAATTAATGGCAATCATTCAATGACGCCTGCGTCTATTGTAAAATTATATACTTCCGCAGCAGCACTCTCGTATCTTGGCGATGGATTTCAATTCAAAACAACTATAGGCTATACTGGCCGTATTGATAAAAATGGAACGTTATACGGAGATATAGTTGTGGTTGGAGGAGGCGATCCTACTATGGGTTCTAAATTCTTCCCATCTACCAAAAAACATATAGATACTATAGTAACGGCGGTAATGAATGCTGGCATTACAAAAATCAAAGGACAAGTTGTAGTAGATTGTTCTTTATATAAAGATGAAAAAGAAACAATACCAAAAACATGGTTATTTGATGACTATGGAAAAGATTACGCCGCAGGAGTATTCCCCGTTGCTTTCCAAGATAATATTTTCCAAGTAAATATTAAAACAGGAGTTAAAGGAGAAGTTGCTCAATTATCAGATACTACCAATGGTCTAGATCTTTCTATACAAGAAGGTATAACGGGTGATTCTACTATTTTACTTCACTCAAGGGCAAATGACCAATTAGTAAAAATAAACGGATATCTTCCTCCCAATAGAAATGAATATATAGTTCGCAGTGCTATGCCTTCACCTCCAGATGTATTAGGTATGGAACTTCATCAAGCTTTCTTCAAAAAAGGGTTGGTTGAATACACTCACGAATACAGAATTTCTAAAAAGAGCGTACATGTAAATGTATTAAAAGAGATTTATTCTCCTGAATTACAATATATTGTTGCAATAATGAACTACTATAGCAACAATAATTATGCTGAACATTTAGTAAAATATTTAGCATATAAACAAAAAAGCACAAGTACATTTAGCGATGGTGCTTTGCAAGTTATTGATTATTTCAAAAAACTTGAAATAAAAAGCAGTGGAGTTGCATTGTATGATGGTAGTGGTTTGTCACGTACTAATTTCACAAATGCAAACCATATGTCAGAATTTTTGGTAAAACAATATCTAACTGTAGGAAGGGATACTTCATCTTTCTACAAAAGTTTGCCAGTATCAGGACGTAGTGGGACTCTTCGCTCATTCCCTATCTCAGCAAAATTGGTTGATAAAATCAATGCAAAAACAGGTTCAATGTCAGGCGTTCGAAACATGGCTGGCTATATGGACACTAAATCGGGAAAAAAAGTATCATTTTGCATAATGTTCAACGGATTTTTCGAAAGTGACTACAACATGAAACAGAAACAAGCGGAAATTCTGGAAAAGATATACAATAACTATTAATGAGCAGTAAGGTTACCACATATTTTCAAAATAGAGTTGTTTGGATTACAGGTGCATCAAGTGGAATTGGAAAATACCTCGCACTCAATTTGGCATCAATAGATGGAATTTCGCTCATACTCTCGGCACGTAGAGTTACGAATCTTGAAAATATAGCAAGCGAGTGTGCCGAAAAAAGAGCAGATTGCAAAGTGTTGCCACTTGATTTGGAGCAAACTGATACGTTGGAAATAAAAGTTCAAGAAGCCATAGCACTCTTTGGTAGAATTGATATACTCATAAACAATGGCGGTATTAGTCAACGATCGTATGCATATGAAACACCGATTGCAAACGATCGAAAGATAATGGAAATAGACTATTTCAGTACTATAATACTTACAAAAGCCGTTTTACCGCACATGATGCAAAATTCATTTGGACATATTGCGGTAACAAGTAGTATTTCAGGATGTTTTGGATTCCCTCTTCGTTCTGCATATTGCGCAGCAAAACATGCAATATATGGTTTTTATGAAGCATTAGATATAGAAATGCGTTCTAAAAACATTGCCGTTACTATTGTATCCCCGGGAAGAATCAATACGGAAATTTCCTATTCTGCCCTAACCAAAGATGGCACGCCTAATGGACAAATGGACGAAGGTCAAGCCAATGGTATGCCAGCAGATGTCTGCGCAAAAAAAATCATACAAGGAATAGCTCAAAAAAAACACGAATTATTAATCGGAAAACACGAACTAATAATGGTTCATATATATCGTAAACTACCACGATTATTTCATCTTTTAGCAAATAAAATAAACCCAACTTAATATGGAAAAATATTACATCCGCGGAATGGAACAATTAGGCATTGGCGTTTCTGATGTTAATGCTGCTTGGAAATGGTATAGAGAAAACTTCGGTGCCGATGTTAAAATACTTGACGACGACTCAGAAGCTAAATATATGCTCCGTTACACTGGAGGTATACCACACCGTCGGCATGCTATTCTTGTGATAAGTTTGCAAGGTGGCGGTGGATTTGAAATTTGGCAATATAAATCACACGAGTCAACAAAACCATTGTTTGATATTCAACTTGGCGACTATGGTATTTTTGCAGGGAAAGTAAAGACCGACAACGTTGTTAAAGCACATGATTTTTTTGAAAGCAAAACCGATGGAACAAAAACATCAGAAATATGTAAAGATCCCAAGGGCGATGACTATTTCTGGATACAAGATCCATTTGGAAACTACTTTCAAGTAGTTCTTGACGCACGCAAATATTTAGACGAAGGGAAAATTACAGGTCTTTCAGTTGGTGCAGTTATAGGTGTACCAAATATTGAATCAGCAAAAAAACTCTATAAAGAGATTTTAGGCTACGATATTGAAGTATATTCTACTGAAGCAGGCAAACAAGACGATTTTTCATTTGTTCCAGGCGGAACGTCAACATTCAAACGAGTACTTCTTCGTCACTCTGAAGAACGCATAGGCGGATTTGGAAAAATCTTTGGACCAAGCGAAATAGAATTGGTAGAAGTAACCGACCGCGAACCACGCAAAATGTTTGAAGGCAGATATTGGGGTGATCAAGGTTTTATTCACCTCTGCTTTGATGTACAAGGTGTTGACGTGCTTCGCAAAGTATGCAAAGACAAAGGTTGTCCGTTTACCGTTGATACATTAGAAGTATTGAATGGCGGCGATTTTGATATGGGCGACACATCAGGTATGTTCGCATATATTGAAGACTTAGGAGGTACTCTTATAGAGTTTACAGAAGCATATAAAATTCCAATTACAAAATGGTTTGCTCTTAAATTAAAAGGTAGAGATCCGAAAAAGCCACTACCTTCACTCCTATTACGTGCTCTTCGTTTTAAAAAACATAAAGAATAGGCTTTCCCAAAAAGAATTTTTGTATAATTGCAAACAGAAAATAACAATTTAAAATTTTATAATTATGGCTCACAAAATTTCAGAAGATTGTATAGCATGTGGTGCATGTCAAGGTGAATGCCCTGCTGGTGCTATTGAAGAAGGAGATATTTTCAAAATAGACCCAGACAAATGTACAGACTGTGGTTCTTGCGAAGAAGTTTGTCCTACTGGTGCAATAAAACCAGAATAATCTTCATTCTTTTAAAAGTAAGGTCGGTGCATACCATGTATCCGACCTTTTTTATTCTTATTCAGTATGGAAAATATAGTTATTCTTGATGCTGCCACTATTGGCGAAAACACCATTTTTGAGTCATTTTCAAAATTAGGTAATCTACGTGTTTTTGCTAAAACGAAACCAGAAGAGCGTTTACAACACATAGGAAATGCTTCTATTATCATTACAAACAAAGTAATTATAGATGCACAGATTATGGATGCCTGTCCTTTGTTAAAACTCATTTGTCTTACAGCTACAGGCATGAACAACATTGACTTGCCATATGCAAAAACAAAAGGAATAACGGTAAAAAACGTAGCCGGTTATTCTACCGAAAGTGTTGTGCAACATACATTTGCAATGCTTTTGAGTTTGATGAATAATATTGAATGTTATCGCCAGTATGTGGCTTCAAAGGAATATTCAAATCAAGATTTATTTACCCATATAGGAAAAGGATTTTTACAACTCAGCGGTAGAACCTGGGGTATTATTGGTTTGGGAACCATTGGCCGTCGGGTGGCAAATGTGGCTACCGCTTTTGGATGTAAGGTTGTGTACTACTCTACATCAGGCGTCAACCACACGAAAGACTATGAAGAAGTTTCAAAGCAAGAACTCCTTACCAAATCCGATATCATATCGATTCATTCTCCATTAAACGAGCAAACTAAAAATCTCATTGGTCTTGACGAATTGCAAGCAATGAAATCAACGGCATACATAATCAACGTAGGACGTGGTGGAATTATTCAAGAAGATGCTTTGGCCAAAGCCCTGAAAAACGACTACATAGCCGGTGCCTGTGTTGACGTAATGACCCAAGAACCTCTACCAGTAGAATCGCCACTTCTTGACAGCGAAATACAAGACAAACTCATCATTACACCGCACGTAGCATGGGTTAGCGATGTTGCACTTGCCGATTTAATGAAACTTACGTATCAAAACGTAGAATCATTTATTCATCAACAAATAAATTAAGCCTTCCGTAGAAAAATTGTTAATAAGTACTACTCGCTAATTTTCTCTATAAAAATAAAATAGACGAAATTTGGTTGATTTACTATTTCTATGAATTATAGCGAGTATAGTTGCGAATTACAAAACTTAACTACCGAAACCAAAGAACTATTGACAGCTCTCTTGGCAGAAATCGGTTTTGAAAGTTTTTACGAGGAAAATGACTGCTTCAAAGCCTACATACTAAGTGAATTACTTGATGAGCAAGCCTTGTTGGAAACTCTTGCCGATGCCGAACCGCTTATAGGAAAACCTTTGGGAACTATCACGAAAATTCCATGGCAAAATTGGAACAAAGAATGGGAATCTTCATTCGAATCTGTAGAAATCAGTAAAGACATTCTTATCCGCATTCCAGACTACAAACCGAGTAAACCATATCGTCACGAAATTATTATACAACCTGAAATGTCATTTGGTTCGGGTACACATGAAACCACTTCACTTATTTTAGAAACAATGCTTTCTTTTGATTTCAAAGGAAAAACAGTGTCCGATTGTGGTTGTGGAACTGGTATTTTGGGAATTTTTGCTGCTCAAATTGGAGCATCTAATATATTTGCATTTGATACAGATTCAGGCTGTGTACGTAACACAAAACATAATGCGCAACTAAATTGCACTAACAATATAACCATAGAAAATGCAGGATTGGAAATCCTTGAAAGAAAGCAATATAACTACGTTATAGCCAATATCAATAAAAATATCTTAATTGCTAATATGCACTACCTTTCACAAGCAGCAACTCCCAATGGAATTGTAATGTTAAGCGGATTTTATTCCGAAGATGTTGACGATATCTGCGAAATAGCAATAAAATTTGGTTTACAACTCACTGCAAATACAGCAAAAAATAATTGGACTCTATTAACTTTTATAAAAGAATAATATGATAACACGACTAAAACAAATAGTACTAATCGGCGCTTTTTTGTGTGCTGCACTTATTTCAAATGCCCAGCAAATAAAGAAATTTGCCGATGATGAAACATTGTATTTCCAACAATTGGAACAATTCTTTTCTAATTCGGCTCAAAGCAAAACACTGAATAAGTATCTCAAACAATTTAAAAAGACATGGGATTCAGGTGTTATCGAACGAGAAGATAAAAGTCGTATTGTTGAAACGTCAAACAATCTTTTGAAAAAATATGGGAAACCAACTCCACATTTTTACAATTTTTTGCAAACGGTAGAACAATTTTATTTAACCGAACAAACAAATGAAAGTTATCACGCTTGGGACAATGCCTACAATTATTTATTGAAAACAAAGTCATTGAAAAAAGCGGACGATTTCTGTGAACAAACGCTCAAACTTCTCACTAATCATGAATTATATAGCAATACCACATTGTCATGGACTCTTCTTCGTGTAAAATCATTCTCTTTTGTATTTGAAAACAATGAAGCAAAGTTGGTAATGCCTCCAACCAATCTACAATGTACTTCTACAGGCAATTCTTTTATGATTTACCAAGCAAATGGCTATTTCTTACCATTTGATAATATTTGGGTTGGAAACGCTGGAAAAGTAACTTGGGAACGTTCAGAATTCAATAGCGAAGCGGTATTTGCAGAATTAAGCAATTATAAAATAGATGTAACAAAACAGACATATAAAGCTGATTCTGTTTGGTTTACAAACGATAGCTACTATCAAGACCGCATTTTGGGAACATTAGAAGACAGACCTATAAATGTTAAATCTCCTTCCGAAGTTACCTATCCTCAATTCAAATCATACAAGAATCAATTTATTATAAAAGATATCTATCCTGGCGTTGACTATCAAGGTGGATTTAGTATGAACGGATCTAATTTCATTGGTTCCGGTACAACTAAGGAGCCTGCTATTTTGCGTTTTACAAACAATAGTAAATTGATTTTCCAGACTCATTCTTTAAACTATACATTCAAAAAAAATATAATAAGCAGTAGAAATGCATCTATAAGCATTTACGCAGAGCAAGATTCTATCTACCATCCGGGATTGCTTTTCCGTTACAACGTTACTAATCGTACGGTAAATCTTATTCGAAATGGTGATACCGAAAACTTGTCACGAAGTCCCTACTTCGACTCATATCACATGCTTGATATGGATTTTCAACAACTTACTTGGCAAATTGACAACCCAGAAATGCAAATGGGCGGTCTTGAAGGAACAAACTTGAGCAAAGCTACCTTTGAATCAGCTAACTACTTTAGAGAAGCACGCTACATGGAAATAGGTATGAACAACCAAATTCACCCTCTTGTAGCACTTCGCAGAATGAGTAAAGAAAAGAAAACAGAGACGTTCAGCGTTAGACAATATGCTTCATACATGAGAATGCCCGAATCTGCGGCTATTCACCTTTGTTTGGATTTATCATTCCGCGGTTTGATTGATTATGATTCAAAAACGCAAATGGTCAAAATTAAACCTCGTACATATGAATATCTTGACGCAGTAGTTGGAAAGATTGACTACGATGTAATTCGTTTTGAATCAGAACATAACATGAAAGGAATGTCAAATGCAACATTTGATTTGAGCAATAAGGAATTAAAAATGATTGGTGTTTCCAAAATTCAAGTTTCCGACTCTCAAAATGTGGTATTTTACCCTCGTGGTAGCCAATTGACGATGTACAAAAACAGAAATTTCGAATTTGATGGTATTATTGAAACCGGTTTGTTTACGTTCTACGGACGTGGTTTTGATTTTAACTATGAAGAATTCAAAATCAACTTGAAAAATGTAGATTCTCTTAAAATTAAAGTTAGAAGTTTTACCGAAAACCAATATGGAGTCAAGGATTTTGTACAAATCAAGAACTCAATTGAACACGTGACCGGTGATATTCAAATTGATGACAAGAACAATAAATCGTCTGTAAAGAACTACCCTCAATATCCTATTTTCAATAGTAAAGAAATTTCATACATCTACTACGACTATGCAAGCATTTACAATCGTGTATATGACCGTAATAAATTCTACTATAAAGTAGATCCATTCGTGATTGATAGTGTTAACGACTTCTCTACAGATGCTTTGTTCTTTGAAGGTGAATTAATTTCGGCCGATATCTTCGAGAATATTCGCGAACGAGTTATTGTACAACCTGATTATTCTTTTGGCTTTACCAAAGTAACTGGAAAACCTGGCTACAAAGCATACAAAGGCAAAGGTATGTTTACTGATACTATTAACTTAAGTTTCAAAGGATTACGCGGATTCGGAACGTTAAGTTATTTAAATTCGAAATCAATCTCTGCTCCAAAGGGATATACCTTCTTCCCAGATTCTACCAACGGATTTGCTACGAAATTTGATATAGCACAACAAAATGCAACCCTAACACCGGAATCTCCTAGCGTGAAAGGCGAAAACATTGCTATCCATTGGGAACCATATGAAAACAAAATGTATGCTGTAGAAACTGGCACAGCCTTCAAAATGTATGGCGATACCACTACTCTTTCAGGTGGTTTGATTCATACTCCTACCGGTTTGGGCGGTTTTGGAAAATACAAATTCAGCGAAGCTTTGATTACGTCAAATAAATTTCAATTTAAGGAGAAAATCGTTAATGCCGATTCTGCCGATTTTGATTTATTGACACAAGGTGGCGCACTTGACGAACTCGCATTCAAAACGAAAAACGTAAAAGCAAACATTGATTACACAACGAAAAAAGCGAACTTCACAACCAACGATAGCCTTTCGTTAGTTCAGTTGCCAAGAAACATGTATGTCTGCTACCTTACTAAATTCACCTGGGATATGACCACAAAACAAATTGCCTTGGGTGATTTCAAAGACTTAAATACAGACAAATGCGACTTGCATTTTTACTCTGTTCATCCAAAACAAGATACATTGAACTTCCTTTCTCCTTACGCTTCATATGATTTAAAAAACTATGTAGTGTCTGCACACAAAGTTCCTTATATTGATGTTGCCGACTCGCGAATAGTACCAAACAAAGATAGCTTAATTAATATTCGCAGCGAAGCTTATATGGATACACTTCGCAATGCGAAATTGGTAGCAAGTCGTGATAATAAATACCATTCAGTGTACGATGCAACATTCTTTGTAAAAGGACGTAACAATTTTTCAGGACATGGTATGTACGATTACATTGATGAAACAAAAGTGAAACATCCACTCCCATTGAGCAAAATCAAAGTGGATTCTGCATTTCATACCTATGGAACAGGAACTCTTGCTGCGGATGATGATTTCAAACTTTCATCTGTATATAGTTTCTATGGCGACTATCGTATGAATTCAACTCAACAATATTTGGTGTTTGATGGTAATGTCTTAATTGCAAACGAATGTGGTCTTATAAAACCATTGTGGTTCGGTTTTTCAGGAGAAATCAATCCTGCAGAAATTTTCATACCTGTAAGCGACAATATGTTTGATGTTGATTCTACTGCAGTTGGTGCATCTATATACACGAACGTACGTCCAACGGGTATCTACACGGCATTTACTTCTGCTAAAAGCAATCCGCAAGATATACCAATGATTAGTGCTAATGGATACTTGTATTATGACAATGCTTCACGTATGTACAAAGTAGGTTCTAAAGAGAAAATACTTGACCCAACGCAAAGTGGTAATTTAATTTCTTATCACAGAGAATATTGTAACACCAATGGCGAAGGTTCTTTAAATCTTGGTGTTGATTTTGGTCAAGTAAAAATTGGAACATACGGATCGGTTATCAACAATATGACATCGGGACGTGTTACCTTGGAAACTTTCAGTACGGTTGATTTCATGTTTGACGATGGAGTTTTGAAACGTATTGCCGATACATTGAATATGAGTACAAAAAGTTCACAACTCAAAAGTGTAAACATGACAACTGCTTCATTTAAGAAAGGTTTTTCAGAAATGCTTGGAAAAGCAAAAGCTGATGAATACTTGGCTGAAATACAATTGTATGGTAATATGCGTAAGTTGCCGAAAGAAATGGAACATACAATTTCTTTCTCAAAACTTGATATGGTATGGGATTCCGCAGCTCACTCATATCGTTCTACCGGACAAATCGGCATATTTAGCATTGGAAACACTCTCGTAAACCGTATGGTAAATGGTTTCGTTGAATACGCTAACTTGTACGATGGAGATATCTTTACCTGTTATTTGGAAATTAGCAATGACAAATGGGTGTTCTTTAACTACAGTGATGGCAACATGCAGTTTGTAACCAGCGAGAGCGATAAAGTTCTTATGCAAGCTATAAATGATGTAAAAGAAACTAAACGCATCATGAAAGTTGACAAAAAAGAAACTCCATACAAATACGAAGTTGGTGGAGATGCTCTCAAACGAACATTTGTTGAACGTTTCCGTAAAAACAGACCTTATCTTGACGTAATGCCAGATCTTCCAGATCCTGAAGAGCAAGCAGATAAGCCAAAGAAACAGAAGGAAGAAGTTATTGAAGACGAATATGATGATTACGAATAAACAATACTAATACAACCAAAGAGTCAGAGTTATTTTAACCCTGACTCTTTTTTAATATCCATACAATGTACTATATTTTACCTATCGCATTATTGCTTATGTCCAATGTATTCATGACATTAGCTTGGTATGGTCACCTCAAAATGAATGAACTTGGTATTTCGTCTCATTGGCCGTTAATTGCCGTTATTTTATTTAGTTGGGGAATTGCATTCTTTGAATACTGTTTTCAAGTTCCTGCAAACCGAATTGGATTCGTCGGTTCCGGTGGTACCTACACTCTATTACAGTTAAAAGTTATTCAAGAAGTTTTATCAATTTTTGTATTTTGCATAATTGCAAACATTCTTTTTCAAAGAGAAAAAATAGCCTGGAATCATTTGGCAGCATTCGCGATTATGGCTATCGTATTTGTATTCTGGAAGGCATAAAAAAGTCCAACCCGAAAGGTTGGACTTTTTTATTGAACGTAAACAAAATACGAATTTCTATTTTGCATTCAATTTGGAAATGATTTCACTCATTTTAGCCATGTAGTTTGTCAACAATCCATTATAGAATGCTTTATTGGACATTTTTCCATCCATTTTGTATGCAAAACGAGTGTCTTGATATAACGTAACAACTTCATCAATAATTTTATCTACTGAATCTCTTTTAGCCGGAAATGCGTCTGCTGTAAATAAGCATTCTTCTATAACTGTTGCAAACACTCCATCTACATCCTTTTTAAAATCTCTTTTATTTGCCATAATCGCTTGTTTAAATTATTTGCTCAAAAATACGTTTTTTTTCTCAGCCTTTTTACTTGTACTGAAAAATTACTAATAAATTATACTTCTATTTTTTATGATTCTCATTGAATAATTTAGCTCTATCACGCAACAAATCTATTTTGTGTTGTGACATTTGTGATGTACAAGCACGCAATCCTTGACGATCGCTACCTGTAATGTCCAATGTAATGGCACTTACGCCATAGTACAATAATTCAGCGAGCAGTTCGCCACCGGTCATTCCCGGATATCCAACGGTGAAATAAAAACCATCGCCTACCGGTTCTTCCATATCGGAATCATACACAATTTCAAACCCATTTTGCACAAAGATGTCTTTCATTTGTTTTGCACGTTTCCCATATTCTAAAATGTCGTTTCTGAAATTGTAAGTACCATTGTTTACTGCTTTCAAAATAGCAGTAAACGCATATTGAGCTGAAAATGCAGTTCCAGATGTCAAGGCATACACAGCACCATATATCATGGCACGTCCCAATTCTTCTTGCGCATAGAAACGAAGTAAATCCGGAAATTTCATTTCATATAATGTATCTGAAATGACTAACGATGCAATTCGTTGTCCAGCATAACTAAATGCCTTTGAAGCAGATATTAACAAAATATAGCTGTCTGTATATTTCGCTACCGTTGGTTGGTATGGTGGCACACCAGGATTGCCGTAATCTTTTCGAAAATCCATAGCGAAATAGGCCAAATCTTCAATAATTACAACATCATATGTGTTGGCAATTTCTCCAATAATTTTCAATTCGGCATCACTAAACGAAATCCAAGAAGGATTGTTTGGACTAGAATATACAATTGTAGCAATGTCGCCTTTTTTGCAATATGATTCCAATTTTCCGCGCAATGCTTCTCCTCTATAATTAAAGACATCAAATGTTTCATAGGGAATACCCATCATCTGAAGTTGTTGCTTTTGTACTGGGAATCCAGGGTCTATGAAGAGTATTTTGGTCTTTTTTGCATCGCGACGGCCAACAGTTAGAAATGCAGCAAAACTTGCTTGCATTGAACCAACGGTCGGTACACAAGATTCTGGAGATACTTTTATATCAAGGAAATTTTTAACGAACAATGACATTTGTTCTTTTAGCTCATACATACCTTCTATAGGAGGATAGATAGACGCACAACCGTTTTTCAATGCTTCAATTTCTGCTTCTACACCAACTTGTGCAGGAGGCAAACCCGGTACACCCATTTCCATTTTCACAAACTCATCGCCGGTTGCTTTTTCTATATCGCGAACAACTTTTACAATTTGTCGTATTGAAGCTTTTGAAACATCAGCTATTCCATTTTCTGCCAACGCTTTATCTACAATGTCTCTTGAAAATACTGTTTTCTCACTCATTTCTTTTTATGTTTATATTTCTTTTCGTGCTCAATTTTATAATACGCTTTATTTAAGCTAAAATAAATAGGATTATCTGTATTCGTAGACACAACAACTATACCTTCAGTTGTGACGGGTAATCGGTTTACTGTTGTGTTGTTGTCTTTGTCATGGAACAAAACATCTTTGTATGACGTAGAATCATTGTTTTTTGAATATAAAGAAATCGGCATAGTAAAAGAAGAATCCACGTTTTCCCACCACATCTGCAAATACGCATATCCAGTTGACAATGTTGAATCTTCATTTTGTATACTATACGTAACCTGTTTTTTGTATTTTGATATTTCTTTAAGTGGTATCCATCGGTATTTCAACACGGGACACGAAGCGCTATGCAAGTATTGGTTAAAATACCAAGAATAATCCTTTCCTGTTTTTTCGTTTACAAAATCGGTAAAATCTGCCACGGTAACTATTGAATATTTCCGAGTTGAATAATACGTTTTAATTATGTCGTAAAACAAACTATCATTGTCTATCAAATAACGCAACCCATGAAGCGTCCATGCTCCTTTTACATACGGATCGGTGTCGTGATAATCCCAGAAATTTACATCACGTGGACCAACCACCGGGCGAATGTTTTTCATTGTTTGAGCCCAGATTTGTATATAGGTATTGACTGCATCTATACCAAATTTTTGCTCTACATACAAAAACTCAGAATACATTGCAAAACCTTCGTGAATAAACACTTCGGCGTAATCATCAACAGTTATTGAATTTCCCCACCATTCATGGGCTGTTTCATGCACAATAATATAGTCGAAGCCAAACATGTTTTTGAATCCACTGCCATATGCTATGGCAGTTTGGTGTTCCATACCTTCATACGGACTTCCTACAAGTTTATATCCCTCATCAGCCCATGGATACGGACCGTAAAATTTTTCATATACCGCAATCACATCTTTTGCTTGTGCAAATGATACCTTTGCTTTTTCTAAATCCTCAGGTAAAACATAAAAATCTAGAGGAAACGTTGCTTCTACTCCCTTATATTCCTCGCCAAAATGGACAAAATTTCCGCAATAGAATGTCATATTATAACTATTTATCGGATAATTTGTTTGCCATGTCCAAACTTCCTTGTCAGCAATAGTTTCATGTGATTGCAATCTTCCGTTGGAAACTACAACTAAATCTTTAGGAACCGAGACTTGCATTCTCATTCCTTGTTCTGGTTCGTCAGATAAGTGATCTTTACAAGGTATCCAACAACTTGCACCTAATGTCTCACACGTTATTCCAAACCACGGATTTCCGTCTTTTGAAGTTTTCCAAACCATGCCCGCTTCCCATGGCGGTCGGTTTGCTTTCATGGGAGAACCTTGGTACCAACAAGTAAGTTCGTATGTTTTGTTAGCTTCGTATAATTGATTTAAACTAATATAAACGGCATTGTATTTTCGTGAGTAAGTACATTTTTTACCATCAAGATAGATTGAATCAATAGTTAATTTTGAAGACAAATCTATTTGGATAGTGCGTTGCTGCATATCAATAAAATTAATATCCATTGTTACCTTACCTACAATGTATTCTGTTTGCGGATTTATATCAACAGCTATATCATAAAATCTAACATCATAACAACTACGAGCCGGACTCAAATAGCCATGAAGACTATCTGCTTCTGTAAATTTCGGATAAGGTTTTTTTTGAGTGTATTTGGGAGGGTTTCCCGCTGACAATGAAAATGTTGCAAGCAGAAAAACAACACAAAATAATACGGAAGAATTTCTCTTGTTTACCATGTGTATCCAAAACCAAGTGTAATACTTCTATCGTACATATCAAGCCCAGCCAAAACCGAAATTTTGTTATTGGCAACATACATCGCTCCTCCAACAATATTGAACCAAACGCCATTGTTGGGTATATGATATCGATAGTTTCCTTCTACTTGATTGTCAAATTTGGTGTTTTTTATTACAACACCAAAACCTCCATACACAAACCAATTCCGAGTAATTCCTCGTGCAAATCCGGTATTTAAGGATTGTGTTGTATATGCCACTTCCTTTTGACGAACACCTTCTCCATACAATTCCTCTCCGGTTATCACATATCGACGGCTTACGTTTGTTTTTACTTCAAAGAAGTACGAAGACTTGTTTTCGGCATTATGAAAAAATACCATCGCACCATATTGAAAAGAAGGAATGTTAGTAACTGCCATTACCGTGATTCTTTCGCCTCGTTCGTAGAAGTTCTTAGCTAAAGAATCTTGTTCATCATTGGTAAAGAAATTTACTTGTCCCCACGCTGTTTGTGAGAGTACAATAAAAGCTAGTAACTGGAACAAGAAAGTCTTTCTTTTCATAACATATCAAATCACTGCAAAGGTAAAAAAATACCCCGATATAGAACAAAAAACACTTGCTCTTTTGGAACAAGTGTTTCCTTTTTTTTACAAAATATCGTTATTCAAAGAAGCCTTTCATTCTATCAAAAAAGCCATTTTTTGTACTTGGCTTAAATGATTCAGACTCTTGTAATTTTTTAAGAATTTTCTTTTCGTCTTTGGTAATCGTTTTGGGTACAAATACATGAATATGTACAAGCAAATCACCTCTGCCATAACCATTTACATCAGGAATACCTTTACCTCGTAATCGCAATATTTTTCCTGGTTGGGTACCTTCTTCTACCTTAATTTTTACCTTTCCTTCTACAGTAGGAATTTCAACAGTAGAGCCTAAAACAGCATCAGGAAAACTGATATTCAAATCGTAGATTAAATCATTTCCATCACGTTCAAAGTCTGTTTGCTCTTCTTCGGCTATCAATACCAACAAATCTCCGTTTATTCCACCATGAGGCGAAGCATTTCCTTTACCTTGTACATTAAGTTGCATGCCTTCTGCTACTCCAGCGGGTATCTTTACTGATACTGTTTCTTCAGCATCAACAACGCCTTCTCCTGCACAAGTTGCACATTTTCGGGTTATAATTTTCCCTTCACCATTGCATCGTGGACAAGGAGATTGTTGCTGCATTCTACCAAAAATTCCATTCACTATACGAACAACATATCCGGTTCCTTTACAATCAGGACAGGTTTGTACATCGTTTGGCGAAGCAGCTCCCGAACCACCACATGTAGTACATGCTACTTTTTTACGAATTTTTATCTTTTTCTCTACTCCGTTTACAATCTCTGAAAGATTCAAACGAACGCGGACACGCAAATTGCTTCCTTTACGAACCGCTTGACGATGACCGCCACCAGCTCCTCTACCACCAAAAAAGTCTCCAAATAAATCTCCAAAATGAGAAAATATATCATTCACATCGGAAAAACCAGCACCGCCACCAGCTGCTCCACCCATTCCCGCATGTCCAAATTGATCATACCGTTGACGCTTGGTGTCATCACTTAAAACATCATATGCTTCAGCAGCTTCTTTGAATTTTTCTTCGGCTTGCTTATCACCCGGATTTTTATCTGGATGATATTTAATAGCCAACTTACGATAGGCTTTTTTAAGCTCATCTTTCGTTGCACTCTTAGAAACGCCTAATACTTCGTAATAATCTCTTTTTTCAGCCATTTTGTCTTAATTAATCCCCTACAACAACTTTAGCATAGCGCATTACTTTGCCGTTGAGAGTATATCCTTTTTGTATTACATCGATTACTTTTCCCTTCATGTCTTCGCTCGGACTTGGAAATTTTGTAACAGCTTCGTGTTTGTCAGCATCAAACGGGAGTTCTTTTGCTTCAATATCAAGGACACCGTTTTTCTTTAAAAAGCTTTGAAATTTGCTGACAATCAATTCGAGCCCTTCATGCATTGCAACTACATCTTCAGTTTTTGCCACTGAGTCCATTGCTCTATCTAAATCATCAATTACAGGTAAAAGGTCTAATAAGACCTTTTCGCTCGCATATGATATCAAATCAGCTTTTTCTTTCACAGTACGTTTCCGATAATTTTCAAACTCAGCTTGAAGACGCAAGTATTTATCTTTCAAATCGTTTAATTCATCGCTTGTCACTGACGATTCGTCCGAATTCGCTTCAGTTTGTGTAGCCTCATCAGCGTTAGATTGTTCTGTTTTTAATTCTTGCTGACTTTGAGTATCGCTTTCGGTAGCGTTTACTTCTTCTTGATTTTCAATGTTTTCCTTTTTTGTTTCTTCGTTTTCGTTTGCCATATCTACAAATTTTGTCTTGACATACTCAAATTGTTTGCCATTCCTGAAAATAGTCAAATTGGCACTATTTTCTGGCAGTTTTTGCTATACTGTCATGTTTTGCGCAAATATAATATTTCTGTACATTTGAAGCATCAAATTATACCTAATGAAAAAAAACAAACCAAAGTTTTACGTTGTATGGAAAGGGCGCGATACCGGCGTTTTTTATACGTGGGAAGAATGTAAAGCAGCTATTGATAAATTTGAAGGAGCTCTCTATAAATCATACGAATCGCAAGAGGAAGCTTTTGAAGCTCTTAAAAATGGGTTTCAAAAAACACCCAAACAGAGCCAAACCACTATTGCAAAACCTGCAACAAAACTGATACGCACTGTTGCAAAGTATTGTTCCGATAGTCTTGCCGTGGATGCGGCATGTAGTGGGAATCCTGGAAATATGGAATATCGTGGCGTATATGTAAAAACCGGTCGTGTTATCTTCAAAATGGGCCCATTTCCCGATGGGACTAATAATATTGGTGAATTTTTGGCCATTGTTCATGGACTTGCTTTGCTCAAAAAGCAAAACCTCTCTATGCCACTCTATTCAGATTCTATGACTGCCATAGGATGGGTCAGACGGAAACATTGCAACACAAAACTAGAACTAACCAGCCGCAATCAAGAATTATTCGATTTGATTAGTCGTGCAGAACAATGGTTGGCGAACAACACTTACACCACCTCTATCCAAAAGTGGGAAACCGACAAGTGGGGTGAAATTCCCGCTGATTTTGGACGGAAATAGTTAGACCCTATTCTGCCATTGCTCCGAGTTTCGTTGATTTACGTGGTGTTACAAGACTAACAAGTACAATTGTAATGCATGATAATGGGAATGCGTATACAATAGGATCAACAAGAGCAAAATCACCAGGAATCAACACTGGACTGCCAAACATTTTAGCACATAAACCTATTGCTGTTGCTTCTTTTGCATGAAAGAACAATAAACCAACCATTGTTACAACGGATCCTACCCACATACTTGCATAAGCACCTTGTTTGGTTACTTTTTTCCAATATAATGCGCAGAAATACGAAGGTAAAAATGCAGAAGCACAGATTCCCATAAAAATAGATGTTGATAGTGCTATGATTTGACTCGCATTTCCTTGAAAATAATAGCAAATAACAAAACTAATAAAGATAGAAATCAATACTGCGAAACGAATAACAACTGTTGTACGTTTTTTACGTTCACGTTTCCGAGCGCCTATGCATGTGCCATAGATATCATATCCCGCAGCAGCTGCCATTGTATGAAACTGTGCACTCAATGTTGACATACTTGCTGATAAAATACAAAGCATAAACAATACAGAGAACCACGACGGCATGGCATTATTGATAAAGTGAGGTATTATTTCATCAGATTTAATTAATTGCCCGCCTACCATAACATTTGACGCTATGGTGCCTTCAGTCTTCATATAGAATAAATTTGATAATGCACCCACATGATATACTACTCCAACTGTAATAAAAATGAATAAACATCCAACAAATACACCTCTATTGAGTTGTTTGGTACTATCAACGGTCATAAAACGAATAACAAGTTGTGGTTGAGCCAAACAGCCAATTCCTACACCAAAAATAAGAGAGGTAACCAATGTATACCAACGTGAAGAACCAAATAACGGCATTGTAGTCCATCCCTGATGACCTTGTGCCTGAAGAGAGTCAGGAATTTCGTCAGACAGATTCGTTAAAGCTTGATTTGCTTCACCAAAGCCCATATCAATTTCTTTGTAGAACCAAATTAGCAAGAAAATCATACACAAAAACATTATAATAGCTTGTAATGCATCTGTATACATAACCCCTTTCATACCACCGGCAATCACATACGAGGCAACAACAACTGTAAATACTAATAATGCAAGGTCAAAACTGATACCAAAGATTTCCTGCATGAAGAAAACGCCTCCACGCATAACGGCAGCGGCATATAATGGCATCCAAATAAAAATCATTGCTGCTACAAACAGTCTAATTTTGTTGGAATGATAGCAATTGCCCAAAAATTCGGCAAATGTTGACGATTTGGTTTTTGCTCCAATTTGTCGTGTTTTTCGTCCAAAAAATATGAACGCTATTACCACACCAACAAACATATTCAAGAAGCAGAGCCACTGTATTCCCATTCCAAATGTTGCTGCTACTCCACCAAATCCAACGATAGCAGATGCGGAAATAAACGTTGCTCCGTACGACAACGCCATTATAACGGGATTCATTTTTCCGCCACCAATCAAATAATCACTTGAATCGTTTGTTTTTCTATATCCTAAATAACCTAAAAATGCTACTGCCAAGAAGTATATGATAACAAGAGCATACATGTAAAACTGATCCATTATTTTGTCGCTTTTTTAGTACGTTTTTTCTTCTTTTTTCTTGGTATACTTGTAATCTGACCACTTTCATAATCTTCTTCGTTCCAATACCTTATGCCGAACCATGCGGAAAAAAGTACGCAAATAATGGATAGTATATATACTATCCAAATATTGGGATCTGGTATGCCAAACATATTTTATAGATTTATTAAATCGGTTTCTGAAATACAGTTCATATTATATTTACGAGCTACGTCGTTGAGAGCTTCCATATTGCTTGAGCGCAAAACCAACATTGATTTTTGATTCAACGAAAAACAATACATATAATCTATTGTGATGCCCGATTGGGTTATTTTTTCCATAGCATCAGATAATTGTCCTATTTTTGAATCAAGTGAGATGGCCAACACTTCGTTCATATTAGCGGATACCTCGTTTTTAATCAATGTTTTGAATGCCTTTTGCTGATCAGTTGTTATGATACGTAAAATACCATAATCTGATGTATCTGCTACGGTTGCAGCAATCACTTTAATGTTTTCATCTCGAAGTATTGAAAGTATTTCGCTCAATCGACCGAATTTATTTTCAAGAAATATTGAAATTTGATTCATTGTCATAGTCTAAAAATATTAATGATTTTTTCTAAAATCTTTTACTCTCACAGCCTTTCCTTCCGATTGAGGAATAGAACCTTTTTCCACCAATTTTACTCGTGGCGTCAACAATATTTCGTCTTTTAACTGACGTGTAATTTCTTTGGTAAGATTTAGAAGTTGAGGATAATCGCTTATGTTAATGCTGTCACCAACTTCTACTTCCACCGTCATTTCATCGTTATTATTGATTGTATCAATGGTAATCAAGTAATTCATTCCCAGCTCTTTAAAGCTCATTAATATACGTTCTATTTGTATAGGGAAAATATTTACACCTTTTACAATCAACATATCATCGCTACGACCTTTGAAGCGATCAAGACGACGGTGCGTTCTTCCACATGGACAATAGCCCGGTAAGAAACGCGTAAGATCGCGTGTACGATAGCGGAACAATGGCATTGCCTCACGATTAATAGTTGTGAGTACCAATTCTCCTACTTCACCTTCTGGAACGGGCTTTAATGTAACAGGATCAAGTATTTCTGCGATAACGAAGTCTTCCCAAATATGAAGACCATTTTGTTCTTTACATTCAAACGCAACACCAGGTCCATTCATTTCCGACATACCAAAACAGTTGTATGCTTTTATGCCGAATAATTGTTCTATACGTTGGCGTTGTTCCTCTGAATGTGGTTCTGCACCTAAACAGAAAATTCTCAATTTTGTATCAGTGCGTGGATCTATTCCCATTTCATAGAAAACTTCTGCCAAACGAGTTGCGTAGCTTGGAATAGCATGGATTATAGTTGTCCCAAAATCCATGATAAATTTAATTTGTCGTTTACTATTTCCGGCAGCAGCTGGAACTGTAATTGTTCCTAATTTTTCTGCTCCATATTGATACCCCAATCCACCGGTAAACATTCCATAGCCAGAAGTGTTTTGGAATACATCGGTATTTCGACATCCAACCATATACATACAACGTGCAACTTGGTCTGCCCATTCGTCCAAATCTTTTTGAGAATGAGCAACTACCGTAGGATTACCTGTAGTTCCACTTGAAGAATGTATACGTACTATTTTTTCCATCGGTACAGAAACTAAACCAAACGGATAATGACTGCGTAAATCGTCTTTTGTTGTGAATGGAAAACGTTGTAAATCGTCTAACGATTTGATACTTTTAGGTGTGATATTGTGTTCTTTAAAAACTTGGCTATAGTACGGCGAATTCATTGCAATTTCAACCGTTTTGCGTAAACGTTCAACTTGTAACTTCTCTAAATCGGGGCGTTTCATCGTCTCCAACTCTTCATTCCAATATTCTTTTGAACTCATTTTAATATAGTAGTTTTTAATTTGAGTAAAACTCTTTCTTACTTCATAAGAATTACAAAAGTAATTATTTTTATTTAGAAACTTTAAAATCAATAAAGAGTTTTTAGAAGCAATTTGGTAAATATGTCATGCTTAGTCATATTGATAAATTATTCCCTGAAATAATTTTTACGTGTAAACACATAACCCCCACACCATTAGACTTTATGAGCACTGTGGCAAAAAAAATAATTTTTCTTTCAGCATCTTTCCGTATTTTACAATAATCATAGTATTTTTGGCACATAATAAAAATATGCAATGGAAAAAATCATAATTCTTGATTTCGGTTCGCAAACCACGCAGCTCATTGGCCGTCGTGTGCGCGAATTGGACATGTTTTGCGAAATTGTTCCCTACAACAAATTTCCTAAAGACGACAAAGATGTAATCGGTGTCATTTTGAGTGGTTCGCCGTTTAGTGTGTATGACGAAAAGGCTTTCAAAGTTGATTTGACGGACATTCGTGGAAAATACCCTATTCTTGGCATTTGCTATGGCGCTCAATTTATGGCAAATACGTTTGGCGGTAAAGTTGAATCTGCCGGAACTCGCGAATATGGACGCGCAAATCTTTCATCATTTGACAAACAGAATCAACTCTTTAAAAATTTCGAAGATAATTCACAAGTTTGGATGAGCCACGGAGACTCAATTACCAAATTACCAGATAATTGCAAAACGATTGCATCAACAAACAAAGTGCGTTTTGCAGCATATCAATTTGAAGGGGAAAAAACCTGGGGAGTACAATTCCATCCAGAAGTATTCCATACAAAACATGGCTCTTTATTGCTTAAAAACTTTGTTGTTGACATTTGCGGTGGAAAACAAACTTGGAGCCCTGCTTCATTCGTTGAAACAACCGTTGCTGAACTTAAAGCAAAATTGGGTAACGACCGAGTAATTCTTGGTTTGAGCGGTGGTGTTGATTCATCTGTTTGCGCAATGTTGCTCAACAAAGCTATTGGTAAAAATCTTACCTGTATTTTCGTTGACCACGGTATGCTTCGTAAAAACGAATTCAAAAACGTGCTCCACGACTACGAATGTCTTGGTTTGAACGTAATTGGCGTAGATGCGAGCGAAAAATTCTTCAAAGAACTTGAAGGCATAACAGAACCAGAACGTAAACGTAAAATTATTGGTGCCGGATTTATCGATGTATTCAATGACGAAGCTCAAAAAATTACCGATGCAAAATGGTTAGCGCAAGGCACCATCTACCCTGATAGGATTGAGAGTTTGAGCATTACCGGTATGATTATCAAGAGTCATCACAATGTTGGTGGTCTTCCTGAAAAAATGCACTTACAATTGTGCGAACCATTACAATGGCTTTTCAAAGACGAAGTTCGTCGTGTAGGTCGTCAATTAGGTATGCCTGAACATTTAATTACTCGTCACCCATTCCCGGGTCCGGGCTTGGCTGTCCGGATTTTGGGAGATATTACTCCTGACAAAGTTCGTATCCTACAAGATGCCGATGATATTTTCATACAAGGCTTACGTGATTGGAAAACGAAATTAAGCGGTGAAGAAGCACGTAAACTTCTTGCTGCTGGCGTACCGGCTGATATGTCAAACGGAGAAATTGAAGTCTCTTTATACGATCAAATATGGCAAGCAGGCGTAATCTTGTTGCCGATCAAGAGTGTAGGCGTTATGGGGGATGAACGTACATACGAACGCGCAGTTGCACTGCGTGCTGTTACCAGCACCGATGCCATGACAGCCGATTGGGCTCATTTACCATACGAATTTATGGCAAAAGTTTCCAATGACATTATAAATAAGGTAAAAGGTGTAAATCGCGTATGCTACGATATCTCATCAAAACCACCCGCAACAATAGAATGGGAATAAAATAAAAAGAGATGCACTACGGTACATCTCTTTTTTTATTATTGTTTAGACAGAGTTTCTTCAATAAGAAAATCCTCAACTACACAACTCTATTTTGAATATAATTTTTCTTGCTGTGCAGCTACTTTTTCATCAGTAATATAATCATCGTAATCCATTTTCTTATCAATGATACCATTAGGTGTCAATTCTATAATACGATTACAAACCGTTTGAATAAATTCATGGTCATGAGAAGCGAATAGCACTATCTCAGGAAATTGTATCAAAGAATTGTTAAACGCTTGTATTGACTCCAAATCCAAATGATTGGTAGGCGAATCCAATATTAATACATTGGCGTCGCGCAACATCATTCTTGAAATCATGCAACGCATTTTTTCACCTCCAGAGAGTACGTTCACTTTTTTGTAAACTTCTTCATTAGAAAAAAGCATTCTTCCCAAATAACCACGCAAAAATACCTCATGAGTGTCTTCTGAGAACTGCCCCAACCAATCAATTAACGACATATCGGTATTAAAGAATGATGAATTATCTACTGGCAAATATGCTGAAGTTACAGTCTGTCCCCATTCAAATTTTCCTGCATCAGGTATTCTGTTATTGTTGACAATCTCAAACAAAGCAGTAATAGCACGTGGATCACGAGAAAGGAATACGATTTTGTCTCCTTTTTCGACCATGAAATCAACTTTACTAAACAAAGGTTCACCATTTATGGATGCCGATAACCCATTTACTTCCAATATTTTATTTCCAACCTCACGATTTGGCTTAAATATTATGCCCGGATAACGACGTGTAGAAGGTTGAATTTCTTCCACGTTCAATTTTTCAAGCATTTTTTTACGGCTGGTCGTTTGTTTTGACTTAGCAACATTGGCACTGAATCGAGCAATGAACTCCAACAATTCTTTTCGTTTTTCTTCTGCTCGCTTATTTTGCTGTTGTTGCTGACGTAATGCCAACTGACTACTTTGGTACCAAAACGAATAATTTCCGGCATATAATTGAATTTTCCCAAAATCAATATCTACAGTGTGCGTACATACTGAGTCTAAGAAGTGACGATCGTGAGATACTACCAACACGGTTTTCTCGAAGTTTGACAAGAAGTTTTCCAACCAAGAAATAGTATTTAAATCCAAGTCGTTGGTAGGCTCATCAAGCAATAAATTGTCGGGATTACCAAACAGAGATTGCGCAAGCATTACTCGCACTTTTTCTTTACCACTTAAATCCTTCATCAATTTTTGGTGCAAATCCTCTGCAACTCCTAGTCCACTCAATAATGATGCGGCATCGCTCTCTGCATTCCAACCATCCATTTCGGAAAATTTCTCTTCTAATTCTGCTGCTTTAACTCCATCTTCATCGGTAAAATCTGTTTTAGCATAAATTACCTCTTTTTCTTGCATAATGTTCCACAGCTGGGCATATCCCATAAGAACTGTGTTGAGAACGGTACAATCGTCGTACTCAAAGTGATTCTGACGTAAAACCGAAAGACGTTCGTTTGAACCAAGCGAAACAGAGCCTCGAGTTGATTCTAAATCACTAGACAAAAGACGTAGGAATGTTGTTTTACCAGCACCATTTGCACCAATAACGCCATATATATTACCAGGCGTGAACTTTAAATTAACATCTTGAAAAAGAGTTCGTTTACCGAACTGAATAGCTAAATTATCAACTGTTATCATATTTGATTTATTTGCAGCCGTTTTTGCTGCCATTTTGGATTGCAAAGATAGTCAATTTTGGCAAAGAACAATCTTCAAAGATCGTTTTCATGACATATCTTACCTTGGTAAAACTACGACTAGCGGAACAAGTTAGCCTATCTATATCCTATGAGGATCAACGAGTTTCTGTTCGCATATTATCAAAAAAAGAGGACTCCGAAGAGTCCTCTTTTTTTGATAATATTTAATAAAAACTATTTTACTAAATCAGAAAGAACTTTTCCTGCTTTGAATTTAGCTACTTTCTTAGCTGCAATTTTAATTTCTTTACCTGTTTGTGGGTTTCTTCCAACTCTAGCATTTCTTTTACCAATAGAGAATGTTCCGAAACCGATCAATTGCACGCTATCACCTTTTTTCAATGCGCCAGATACTGCTTTTACGAATGCGTTTACTGCTTTTTCTGAAGCTACCTTTGTTAAGTTAGCTTCAGCAGCGATTGCTGCTACTAGTTCTTGTTTGTTCATAATAATTTAATTTAAGTTAATTATTTAAAATTGTTTTTTTTAATTATTCTAATATCAACATTAACAAAGATATGTTTTTTTTAACACATACAACACTTTTTTGTTTTTTTTCTTTGCCCCCCCCTCATTTTCCCTATATTTATAGGGGTTATGAACATTTTTTTGACTTATTAATAAATTTTAGAGTAATTTACTCGCTAATTCTGCCAATTCACTTCGTTCACCTTTTACTAAATTTATATGTTCAAATATACTTTGTCCTTTCATTTTTGCACTTAAATGAGAAAGTCCATTTGAATATGTATCCAAATATGGAGAATCTATTTGTTGAATATCGCCGGTAAATACAATTTTGGTGCCTTCTCCTGCTCGCGTAATGATTGTTTTCACTTCGTGTGGCGTTAGATTTTGGGCTTCATCAATTATAAAGAATACATGCGACAATGAACGACCACGAATGTATGCCAATGGAGATATTTGCAATGTACCATCATGCAACATATCATCTATCTCTGTTATTTTAGCGCCATTGTTTCTCAAGCTTTGCTTGATTACTTGTAAATTATCAAACAAAGGCAACATATATGGTTTGATTTTCTCTTTTTCACCTCCCGGTAAATATCCTAAATCTTTATTCCCTAATGCTACTATTGGTCTCGCGAGCAACACTTGATCAAAGTTTTCATGTTGAGCCAAAGCTGCTGCCAAAGCCAACAATGTTTTTCCTGTTCCAGCTGTTCCTGTCAATGCAATCAATTTAACATCATCATTAAGCAAGGCATGCATTGCAAATGCTTGTTCTGAATTTCGAGGTTCTATACCCGTTACTCTATATTTATTTACACGAGAAATTGTATTAGTTTGTGGGCTATAATATGCCATTATAGAGGTATTCCCGCTATTTAGCATAAAATATTCGTTACTTTCGGGGCGACGAATTCCTATTTCTTCTGGAGTAACAACGTTATTTGTCGTATTTTTTGCATATAGTTTATTTATATAGGTAATATCTATATTGTCAAGAATACGTACACCTTCTTCTATCCTATCGATATCGTATATTTTGTCATTTTCAAAATCTTCGGCAATCAATCCTATTGATTTAGCCTTCATTCTTAAATTAATGTCTTTTGAAACGACTATAATTGTCCTATCTGGATTCTCTTCTTTGACAATAACGGCAGTAGCTATAATTTTGTGATCGGGGATTTGCTCTACAAAAGAGTTTTTTACTATTTCCGGATATTTTGCATGGGTTTTGATAAATAATTTCCCCAATCCATCTCCCAATGGAATACCTTCGGTAAAGACTTTGTCTCCAGCAAGTGCATCTAATTCTCGGGTAAATTGGCGTGTGTTCCACCCTAATTCCGATTCACCTTTTTTGAATTTATCTAATTCTTCCAATACGGTAATTGGAATTACCACATCATTTTCTTGAAACGCATATATCGCTCGATAGTTATGTAAAACAACATTTGTATCAAGTACAAAAATCTTTGGTTTTTTTTCTGCCATAATTTTATTTCTAAAAAATCATGTATAAAAGTACAAAATTCTTAGAAAACATAACCCCTTTACGACTTTTTTTACAAAATTTTAAATTATGACATTAATTGGGCTACTTTTTTTGTTTTTTCAAACTGCTCCAATATAGTTTTCACGGTGACTGTTAATGGCACAGCCAATATCATTCCCGGAATATTCCATACATATCCCCAGAAGAACAGCATTACAATAATAGTAATGGTATTGATTGAGAATGTTCGTCCCATAAATATAGGTTCCAAAATACTCCCCCAAAATATCTGTATAGCAATAGCTATTACAATAAATAATATTATCATCGGCATTGTTGCAATTTGGGTAAGACCAAAAACACACAAGACAGCGGTTGAAATGATTGACCCAATCATTTGTATAAAATTGAGTATAAACGCAAGCATACCCCAAAATATCGCAAATTTCACATCAAAGAAATAACAGAGTACTGAAAATGAAATTCCGGTAAACAAACTGATAAGGAATTTTACTAAGATAAATTTTGAAATACTTTTTTCAATAGTGATGTATGTGCGCATTGAAGGCATTTTTTCTTTGAAAAGAGTTACTTGTAATAATTTTTGTGCATTAAAAGAACTAGCTATCAACAAAATCATAAAAAATGCCGACAGAAATATGATTGAGGCTGTATGCTGTATAGCTGTAAATACTTTCCCTATGTTTTCGTAAATTGTTGTTTTTATATCATTTTCTTGCATATATTGAAGAAACGTATCTTCTTTGAGTCCAATTAATTGCATGAAGTGAACGACAAAAGTATTGAATTCAGCGAATATATTCTGCCACGTTTGTGGATCGGTTGTACGAAATTCATTACCAGTGAGTTGCAATAACCAAATACATGATCGTACGACAATGAAGAATATAATAAAAACAACAACAATAGAGACCCAACGAGGAACGTTTCTACGATTTGCCCAACGTATAAGTGGCATAAAAAGCAAGACAAAAAAACTAGCAATAATCAAAGGAACAAAAATAGCAGACAATTCTTTTAGGACTAAAAAAAAGACTGGCAATACTAGCAACATCAATAATTTATTCGTAGTGTCAAGCGATGCGAATTTTCTTCCCATATGTATCTATTTATATTTTTTTTTAAACGTTAATTCCGATATGATATTGTTTGCATGCCCGTATTTTTCTAGACAAAACAATATATAACGTATATCTACTGATATATTTCGGCAATAGTTTTCATCATAATTAAAATCGCTCATAACACCTTGCCAATTTCTATCGAAATTCACCCCTACTAGTCTACCATCTGCATCAATCACCGGACTACCTGAATTACCTCCTGACGTTTGGTTGGTTGCAACAAAGTTCATGTATAATGTATCTTTTGAATAGGAACCAAATTCTTTTTCACGGAGCAGTGTATTAAATATCTCATTTGATTTATATGCATTTGAAGAATCCGATAACATTTCAATAAAATACTCTGATGTTGTAGCACTCATATTGCCAAATGGTATAACTTTCCCATAACTAACACGCATAGTACTGTTAGCATCTGGAGCAATTGCACCTTTATTATAGGTATATAAAACTTTTATCATTCGATTAGCAACACTATCAAAAAACAATTTCGCATTGGTGTATTCAGGAAACATTTTATTGATTATTTCATTGTATATCTCATCGGTAAAACGATACAATGCATCGTTTTTCAATAAATATGCAATTACATTTTCGTGTTTTTTAAACTTTCGTTTGTTATTTATCATATAACTAAATTGCGCAGCGCGAACAGAATCGGTAAACACACTTTTATTGAGAACCGAATCCATAAATTCCACATAGGGTTCAGTTTTACCGGAATATATTCGTTCTAACGTTGGGGTTTTTGTTAATCCTGATGCGTATGCAAAAAATAACATATTTTCAAATACACTACGTTCAAGTTCCATATTACATTTTGCCACACTCGTAACGAATTGATCTTCATACACGAAGGTTGGATTATTTCCCACGATAATAGAACTAGAAGCTTGAAGAATGCGCATTCTCCATAACCCTTCAATACTAACAACTACATGTGTATATGCTAAATAATAGTCTCTGCAAAGTTTGTTATAATCAGAAAAAAGCGTTCCAAACTGTGATTGTAAAGAATCATTTAATGATATCCATGTTTGCAAAAGGCTATCACGAGTATGGCGTTTTTTCAATGCATCGGACGTTTCTATTCCATATTGTTCTCCTTTCCATTTTTCGTAATAATTTGATAATGAAGAATATCGGGCAAAATAGGCATCGTATTCCTTTTGTCCTTTTGACATATATTTTGCCATAGGTTGTAACGTTGCTTCACGCATTGCAATTTGAGCAGGATTCAATATGGTATAAATATCCTTCAGTTCTTGTTCCGTCCCATACATTTTGGTTTTTCCCGGATATCCCATAACCATAGTAAAATCTCCATTTGTAACGCCATCGGGATTTATTTCAAAATATTTTTTTGGAACAATTGGTTTACCATTCTCATACACTCGCAACAGTGCAAAATCTGCACAACTACGCGGCCATGACCAATTTGCCACATCACCACCATACGATGCTATATCGGCTGGCATAAATGCAACCAAACGAACATCTGTGTATTTTTTAGATTTAAATAACAAGAACTGGCTATTGCCATAAAATTCCTCTATTGAATATTGGTATTCTTGCGATGAATCCTTGATAATTTCTGCCATAACTTGATTTGCAGACAAACCTCGACTACATCTGTCTGTTACATCATAAATTGCTATTAAATTTTCCACGGTAAGTTTCCCCGTTGGAATTTCCTCGTCTTGTGTTTTTGCGAAAAATCCTTCTCGAAGATAATTCACGCCACCTTCGCTCGCGTTCGCAACAAATGATTGTGCGCAATGGTAATTTGTAAGTAGTAAACCTTGATTTGAAATGTAACTTCCTGTACAGCCTCCAACACGGACAACGGCATCTTTCAAACAGGCTTTTTCAGCACTATAAATTTGTTCAGCAGTCAATTTACATCCTTCTGCTTGCATCTCAGGTAAAATTTGTTTCTCTAGTAACAAAGGAATCCACATTCCCTCTGCAGCATTTGTCGCATACGAAAACAACAACAATAAGATCAACAAAATTTTATTCTTCATAATCCAATATTTTGTAATACAAACTATGAACCGGTAATCCCATGACATTGTAATACGAACCATAAATTGATTCTATCCCCATATAGCCAATCCATTCTTGCACACCATATGCTCCTGCCTTGTCAAATGGTTTATATTTTGCTATATAATAGTCAATATCTGTTTCGTTCATGGCGGCAAATGTAACTTGCGAGTGTTGATAAAAAACCTCTTGTTTTTGTTTGGTTCCAAAACACACTCCTGTTACTACCGAATGAGTTTTACCCGACAAGAATGAAATCATTTCTTTTGCTTCAGCTTCGTTTTTTGGTTTTCCAACCGATCTCCCGTCACAAAAGACTAATGTATCTGCCGTTATTAAAAAATCTCGGGCAGTCAAATCGGGTAAAAAGGCATTAAATTTTTGTTGTGCGATATCTTGTGGTATTTGTTCAAAAGGTAGTGTTGCGTTTATAGTTTCTTGTGTGTTCTTCAAAAACACCTCAAATGGTATATCCAAACCTTGTAACAATTCTTTTCGCCGAGGTGATGCTGAACCTAATATAACATGATACTTCTCTAATTTTTGAGCTAACTGATGCATATCAAATGAGTTTTCCCAATAAATACAATAATCCCATCATCATTACTAACTTTAAACAAAAACTTACTTTTGCGTAATCTTCTGTGTTTTTTGCTTTAATGAGTATAATCAACGAATACAAAAATGGAATTGTTATACCTATATTTATAAAGAATAACGAATATACATCGTGAAGTTTACATACTTGAACAAAAACAAATGCTATCAATATTACTAATCCAACACCCACAGACGTGTGACGTGCGGTTCTTATGCCAAAGGCAATAGGTAATGTATTTCTACCATACGTTCTGTCACCCTCTACATCTTCTATATCTTTCACCATTTCACGTAGTAATGATAAGAGAAATGCAAAAATTGCATAACCAAAACTCCACAACATTATTTCTTCGAAATTGATATTCAATTGTGAAACAGCTTCTATTGGTAACGACAATATTGGTAATAATTCATACAACACCTCTATTAACGGAACCATGGCTACTAATACAGCAACTATAACATTTCCTATAATTGGTTCCTTGCTAAACATGGTTGAATAAAACCATAATATTCCAACTATGAATATAAACATCAAGGAATAGCTTTCATAACTAATTCCGTATGACACTACAACACCACTAATACATCCTAAAATACTCAACACCCAATGAAGTATCATAGCATTGCGTCGGTTGATACATTTGCCTATAATCACAGAATCCGGTTTATTCATCATGTCGGCATTTACATCAAAATAATCATTGATAATATAACCGGCTGCGGAGATACATACCGTAGCAAATACCAATAAGCAGAATCCTAAAAAGGAGAGTTGAAACGGCATTAATTCCCGAATTAAAGCATACCGTATAATAAACATTGTTGCTATTATAATCAACAGATTCTTGTATCGAATTAGCTTTAAATAATTCATATTTCTCTTTTTACCAAGTGAATGCTTCTTTTCTTAACCAATTATTTTGTGCACGTAAAGTTTGCTCTACAACATCACGTACGCATCCTTTCCCACCATCTTTACCCGAAATATAATCAGATATTTCTTGTATTTCGTAAACGGCATCGGCTGGACATGCTTTTAACCCGCATTTTTTCATTGCACGATAATCGGGTATGTCGTCACCCATATACATGACCTCTTTAGGTTTGAGGTTATATTTTGTCATAAATTCTTCTAAATAGATAGTTTTGTCGCATGCTTCTATATAAATATCTTCTATGCCTAGGTCATGAAACCGTGAAATAATAGAGTCACATTTCCCTCCGGTTATGATGGCAAATTTGTATCCCAATTTTGATGCATAATGTACGGCGTAGCCATCTTTTGCATTGGTTGTACGCATTTGTTTACCATCGGCATCAACATACACCCAACCATTAGTCCAAACACCATCTATATCGAATACGAAAGCTTTAATATTCTTTAATTTATCTTTAAAATTCGTCATACGTTATTTATCTTGAGAATGTGTTTTTTTGATACTATCGCTCATAGCGTTGTATATCTGCAATACATCTGGATAATTTACCAAAGCATCACGATGTTTTTTTAATATCATTTCATCGTTGCGCATAGCAGGTCCGGTCTGGGAGATATATGGTGAATATTTAACTGCTTTTTCAAGAGTTTCTTTCATCAATGGTTTTAGCAAATCGAATTGGAGCTGGTTGTCCTTCATCAACAATTCTGCAATAGTGCACAAATGGTTTTGGAAATTATTGATTATCACCGCGCATAAATGCAATATTGATCGTTGTTGAGAATTAAGCACTTGCACATGAGGAGTGACAAGTTTCATCAAATCTATCAAAATCTGTTTGTTCTCATCGGTGTTTGCTTCTACAAAAACGGGAACTTCAGCATAATTTATATCTTTGAATTTCGAGAATGATTGCAAAGGATAAATATTTCCGTAGTTTACTGCATAATCATAAAACACATTAATACCAACGCTTCCAGAGGTGTGTACTATCAGTTTTTCTTTAAGATTCAATTGGCGCAATATCAAACCAATAGAACAATCCGTTACACATAGTATATATAAATCTGCTTTCTTGTTAATATCAGAATAATCAGTTGCAAACGAGCAACCAATTTCCGATGCCAATTCGACTGCTGATTTCATGGTACGGCTCATGATTTGAACTACATTTATTCCCACAGCTTTTAACGCTTTGGCAAAATGTGTCCCTACATTGCCGGCACCAATTATTACAACATCCATAGTATTTTAATATCTTTAAGTCGCAAGACAAGCAAAGATATTAAAATTATTCAATTATGTGTAAAAAAGAATATGGGAATAGACTAATTATATAAAGCCATTTTAATGGCCGCCACAGCGACTTCAGAACCTTTGTTTCCATACTTACCGCCCGTTCTCTCTAATGCCTGTTCTATGGTATTTACAGTAAGAACTCCAAATATAAATGGAATTTCATATGATAAATTCAATTCTGTAAGGCCGTAAGAAACTGACTGACAAATATATGTAAAATGTGGTGTATCTCCTTGAATAACCGTTCCTAGTGTGATAATAGCATCTACATCGTAATTTTCTGCCATTATGCGAGCGCCATAGGTCAATTCAAAAGCACCCGGCACATAGTTTACAAATATATTTTTGCTTTTAACCCCTTGTTTCTGCAATACTTCTACTGCTCCATTCAACATTTTGGTGTTCACATCAATATTCCATTCAGCAACGACTATACCAATAGAAAGTTCGGAAGCATCAGGAATCGATGTGCTATCGAAATCAGAGAGGTTTTTTAGCGAAGTAGCCATTATTTTTTCAATTGGGCGCGAGTAATATACTTGTCTACAGAAGCCGCTTCTGGAGAACCGTTATAGTCACTCTTAATCTTACTATATGCTTTTACTGCATCATCAAATTTCCCCAATTTTTCATATACTAATCCAGCTTTTAGTAAGCAACGTGGACTTAAAAATTCATTATCTGCAACTTCTGCTGCTTCTTCATAGTTAGAAACTGCTTCATCGTATTTCTCCATCTCTGAATATGCATCACCTAACAAACAGATTGATTCAGATTCCAAGATAGGATCTTCGGTAGAAAAATCTTCTAAATATTCAACAGCTGCATCGTATTCGCCAACACGCATAGCGCAACAACCCGCATAAAAACGAGCCACATTGCCAGCTTTGGTATTTCCGTATTGGTCTATAATATCAACGAAACCAGTAACATTTTCGTTGCCATATAATGCTATATGAAAAGAGTCTATGCGAAATTGAGCTTCAGCGGGCCACATTGCTGACAAAGCCTCTTCTTGCTGTTTACCTAAATATAAATTCTTATATGCGAAGAAACTACAAACCAACAAAACAATAACTAATAATACATATAGTAATGGTTTCTTGTTTTTCTCTATAATTTGTTCAACTTTTGTAAGTGAATCACCAATTGTCTTTAATTGCTCTTGATTCTCTATTTCTTCTGCCATTGTTATTTCGAATTATAAATTTATTTGCATGCAAAAATAGAACTTTCTTTAATATTTGCTATGCTTTATGTAAAATTTTATTTAGAAAGTTTTGCTTGTTTAAATTACTATTTTTAAAAATTCATGTAATTTGTGCTTATCACCTACTACCCATACTAAATCTCCTGATTCGAATATCATTGTATAATGAGGGTTTAGCATTGATTTTCCATGTCGTTCTATTCCAACAATCATACAGTTTATGTCTTTCATTCCTGAATCTTGAATACTTAATCCTGATAATTTTGAATGCTCTTCAACTATGAATGATTCTAACGTCATTTCTGTCCTCGTAGTGTTTTCTTGAACATCGCTTTCTGAGTTTAATAATGTTTCTAGTTTTGCTATTTGTTCATCGTTGCCCAATACCATCAAAATGTCCTGTGGGTAGACAATTTCTGTCGTCTCAGGCAAATCAATTTCCATTGCACCACGAATTATCTTCACCACTATTAATCCAAAAGATTGTTTTATCTCTGTTTCAAGTAACGATTTACCTATATATGAAGAATTTACAGGAATTTTTACTTGCGCAAGGTGTAGATTTCGATTGATTTTTTGTGAAGTTTTGTTATAATGAAAAGTGGCATTGTTTATGCCATTTTCTCTGATATTCAAATTATCAACGAATCTACGTTCTATACGATTATAACCACGCAATAAGTGACGCGACAAACCGATTAAAACAAATACAGCTATCCCCACCAAAATTTCAACTCGTTGCGACATATTGAACATTTTTGCCAAAACGGTGCAAATGAAGAACAATGCAACACCTGCTTGAAATATTACCACACAGATAAGTCCACCTTTATTGAAATAATTTTGTGTCCATAATTTTTGAAACAAATCCACATTCCCTTTGTTTAGCAACATAACACGTAAAAAAGGCGCCATAGCCACCAAAGCAATAATTCCAGCAATTATTTTGACAAGATTTTCCGGCACTATTTTCATTAACAATGGACTTATGAAATTAAATGTTATGACGTGTATTGCCAACATTATAACACTGTATATAATATCGCGGCCTAATGTTTTTTTATCAATAGTTTCCAATCGCTTTCGCGATTTAGAAGCCTTGTTCCTAGTGAAATCTTCTCAATTCTATTCAATGTTTTTTGGGGCGCTTTTTCTAATATTTTCTCATATAAAGGGTCTGCCAACCGAATAAAATAAGGTGTAGTAAATACCGAAACGGCTACAATAATTGGGTAAATGTGTGTACTTATTACATTCATTGACACTCCAACGGAAGCGATAATGAAAGCAAATTCCCCTATTTGCGCCAAACTCATTCCCGACTGTACTGCAATTTTCATATCTTGTCCCGAAAGCAATACGCCCAATGCTGAACAGATTGGCTTGAAAAACAAAACCACAAAAGTTATTATTACTATTGTGCCCCAATACTCCAATAAAACCGATGGATTTACTAACATTCCCACCGAAACAAAAAACACAGCACCGAAAAAATCTTTCAGACCTTTGATGAGTCTTTCAATTTTTGGACCTTCAATTGTTCCTGACAAAATTGATCCCACAATAAATGCACCTAATGCAGCAGAAAATCCTACTTGTACTGCAAACACAACCATTCCTAAACACAACCCCAATGAGATAATGAGTAACATTTCATCGTTGAGCAATGGTTTAAATTTTCTAAAAAAAGAAGGCATAATAAAAATACCAACAATAAACCAAAGCACCATGAAAAAGCCCAATTTTAAAAGACTTTCAATCATTTCCATCCCCGCAAATTGTTGACTCACAGCTATTGTTGGCAACAATACCATCATCAAAATAGCAACTATATCTTCTACCACCAACGTTCCAAAAACCACTCCGGTAAACTTCTGTCCTCGTACGTTCAAATCATCAAATGCCTTTATAATAATGGTTGTTGAAGACATTGACAGCATTCCTCCCAAAAACAAACTTTCAATATTTCCCCATCCCACTATTTTACCAAATACGAATCCTATAATCAACATAGAAATAACTTCGGTAAATGCAGTAATGAATGCCGAAGCGCCTACGTTCATTAGCTTTTTAATATTGAATTCCAAACCTAAGGCAAACAAGAGGAAAATAACGCCAATATCGGCCCAAGTGGAAATATTGGTTTTGTCGGTTACCGAGGGCAACAATTCTATATACGGTCCGGCTATGATACCTACTACTATGTAGCCCAACACCAAGGGTTGTTTTAGTTTCTTAAAAACCAACGTCACAACCCCAGCCATAATGAGAATTAAGGCTAAATCATAAACCAATGCAGGAAGGTGTGACATATACTATTATTATATATTCCGCAAAGATATAACTTCTTTATTGTCGAAGGGAAAGAGAGAAAAAAGTTTTGTACTAATTTTTCACAAAAAGCTGTACTTTTGAACAAACGAAGAATATGAAATTGCAAAAAGAAATTAAAAGTTTTGGTTATGCCTTTTTGGGCGTTGCCCAACTATTCAAAACTGAACGCCATGCCAAGTTTCATGGTTTTGCCGCTATTTGTGTAATAGTAGCAGGATTTCTCTTTGGAATAATAAAAACAGAATGGATTGCGGTTGTTTTTGCGATAGGAATGGTAATTGCCGCCGAAGCATTTAATACAGCAATAGAAAAACTTTCCGACGAAGTGTGCTCTTCACAAAACGAACACATTGGCTTCGTAAAAAACGTTGCAGCCGGAGCAGTGCTTATATGCGCTATTGCAGCTGCTGTAATTGGAGTTATGGTATTTCTACCCTACCTAATTGCTCTTATTTAATGCGTCGCCAGGTTTGGGTATCATGTAAAAAACCGTAAGACCCCTTTACCTTCATTTTGTCGGGACCATCCATCCACAATTCACCATCAAGAAGAAGCCCACTCATTGGATCAAGAATGCCATCGCTTTCCTCCCATTTACTCCCCTCTTTCTCTAATCCACGAATTATAATCATTCCAACAATAGGTTTGTCTTTATCTGCACCGGAACATTTGGTGCATGTAGTATAGGTTTTGTCTAAGGCTTTCACAACCTTACCATACAATTTCCCGTCTTTTTGATATATCTGCACATGCGACATAGGTTTGTTGCGTTTATTGTCAAATGTTTCCCATAAACCAACTTCTTGCTGCGCAAACAACAGCCCACAAAACATACTTGCAATCACACACAAAAGAATTCTTTTCATTACATTTACTTTTCTGCGAAATTAATATAACTAACGAATCTTGAGCACCTGCAGGTGTACTTTATAACCCAAATGATACTCAAATCAGAAAGATATAAATAGACATAATTAAACGCATAAATAGAAATAGTCTTTACTCGTACCTCTATTCCAAAATAATTATAAATTTGCACGCAAAATACTAAATGTGTAAAATAATGAGAAAGAAAGCATTGTTAATGATTTTGGACGGCTGGGGCTTCGGAAGCAAAGGTAAAGCCGATGTAATTAGTTCAACTCCAACTCCATATTGGGATTATTTATTAAAAACATATCCTTACTCACAACTACAAGCATCAGGAGAAAACGTAGGTTTGCCCGATGGACAAATGGGAAACTCTGAAGTTGGTCACCTTAATATTGGTGCAGGTCGCGTGGTGTATCAAGATTTAGTAAAAATCAATCGCGCATGTGCTGACAATTCTATCTTGCAAAACAAAGAGATTATCAATGCATTCAGCTACGCTAAAGAAAAAGGCAAACAAATACATTTATTAGGACTTGTATCAAACGGTGGCGTTCACAGTTCTATGGATCATTTGTTCAAATTGATTGAAATAGCAAAACAATATAATATTGACAACACATTTGTTCACTGCTTTATGGACGGTCGCGATACCGACCCAAAAAGTGGTAAAGGTTTTATTGAACAATTAGACGCTCACTTAGCGAAAAACACGGGAAGCATTGCTTCTATTATTGGTCGTTTCTACGCTATGGACCGCGACAAACGTTGGGAACGTGTAAAAATCGCATACGACCTATTAGTAAATGGTAACGGAAAACAAGCTACCAACATGGTTCAAGCCGTACAAGAAAGTTATGACTCAGACTGTGCAGAACACAAAGGCACAGACGAATTCATAGAACCAATTGTAAATACAAACGTTGACGGACGTATCAAAGAAGGTGATGTTGTTATTTTCTTCAACTATCGTAACGATAGAGCAAAAGAATTAACAATCGTTCTTACTCAAAAAGATATGCCGGAAGCTGGAATGAAAACAATTCCAAACCTACAATATTATTGTATGACTCCGTATGACGCTTCATTCACAGGCGTACATATATTATTTGATAAAGAAAACGTACAAAACACACTTGGAGAATATATTTCAAGCCTAGGCAAAACACAATTACACATTGCCGAAACAGAAAAATATGCTCACGTTACATTCTTCTTCAATGGCGGTCGTGAAACTCCATACGAAAACGAAGATCGTATCTTAGTTCCTTCTCCAAAAGTTGCTACATACGACTTGCAACCAGAAATGAGTGCTTTCGAAGTAAAAGACAAATTGGTTGAGGCTATCAAAACAGATAAATACGACTTTATCGTTGTGAATTTTGCAAACGGAGATATGGTTGGACATACCGGAATTTATTCAGCAATAGAGAAAGCTATTGTTGCTGTAGACTCTTGTGTGAACGAAGTAGTAGAAACTGCAAAAACAATGCACTATAAAACAATCATCATCGCTGACCACGGAAATGCCGACAACGCAATCAACGCTGACGGAACTCCAAACACAGCACACTCTCTTAATCCAGTTCCTTTTGTATATATCAGCGAAAACAAAGATGCAAAAGTAGAGAATGGCATTCTAGCAGATGTGGCCCCTTCTATTTGTCACATACTTGCGATACAAAAGCCAACAGAAATGACAGGCAAAAATCTTATACAATAGCTTTAAGAAATAATTACGATATGTTACACGGAAATTCTTGATAGAGTTTCCGTGTTTTTTTATTCCTATCAATAATATAGTACAACTCACTCTATTTTTTTGTTTCTAATTATGAATACAATAGAGTTGTATCAAATCTGTAGAATATTTTAATACTTGTTGCTAATAATTGAGAAAATCCTGAAAAAATTCTCAATTGTTAATAACGCAGTAAAATTGCACCACATTCTTTGTGGGTTGTAGGGTTTCGGGGTTCTAGCTCAATAAGAAATTCACATTTTATTAACAACACTATGAACAATTTCGTGCATTTTACTTGCATTTTCAAAAAATGCACCTTATTTTTGTCAACACAATAAATTTAGGTAAGCCTTATGAATACTATTAGTGTAAAAAATGCAAAACATTTGCTAACCATATTAGTCGGCGGCATTTTATTCTTTTCAGCAGTAAATTTATACTTAGCTAATATTGTTACCGTTACTAGCGATTTCCCTGATACTATAAAGTCTGGTACTACCGTGCCCGTTACAGTTACGATAGAAAAAGGTGAAATTAGCGGTTTCGGAAGATTTACCTGCAAATTACCGGAAGGATTTCAAGCTACATCCTCTGATCAAAATTTTAAATTTGAGAAGAATACTATTACAATGCTTTGGGTTGTGTTACCTTTAAGTAAAGCATTTACGTTTAAATTTAATGTTATAGTTCCAGAGATTGTAAACGATGAATCATTTGTGTTTTCAGGGAAATTCAGCTACGTATCAGAGAATGTTAAACAATCAAAAGAACTTACGCCACGAACAATATCAGTTTTAGGGAACTCCTCTTCTATTGTTGCTGAAACAGTAAGCGAACCTTTCCGTGAAAAAATCAATTACGATGCTATTACTTGTACACGTACAGTTGATTTCTTGAACAACAATGCGATTATTTCAATTACCACCAACAAATCCAATGTGCAAACAATGTGCAAAATAGAAGAAATGCTTCCTGCTGGTTATACATTTGAAGCATTGGAGACAGCTGGCAGTACGGTTTCTACCGTACAAAACATTGCTCGTTTCATGTGGGTTAAGGCCCCTGAAACAGAAAAATTCACTGTTACATATAAAGTATTGCCTCAAGCCGGATATAATATTAAAGACTTATATATTAATGGTGCTTTCACAGTATATGACAATGACGAAAGTAAAAGTTTTGTAATTACAGATGAAGATAGACGTATTAGTGAAAGTACTGGTTTGGCAACAACCGAAACGGAAAGCCAACCTATTCCCGTACAAAATACTGAAACCGAGCAGTATTACACTAATGACAACATATCCCCTAATATTGATACAGAAGTATCAAATACATCTAAACCAGAAACTGAGTTGGCTAACACAGATGCTATAAACACAATAAATCAGCCTTCAGCTAAAGAAATCAACAACTTCCAAAGCAATTTAGATATCCCAGCTCCTACCGTTACAGTTGCAGAACCGATAGAAACAGAACCTGTAGTTACAAAACCAATAGTTACAGAACCTGTTGCCACAAAAACGGTAGTAACCCAACCTATAGCGACAAAAACTACAACTACGGAACCTGTAGTTGCAAAACCAATAGTTACAGAACCTGTTACAACAAGAACGGTAGTTACTCAACCTGTAGCAGCAGAAACTGTAGTTGCACAACCTACTACTGCAGAAAAAAATCAATATTATGAGGTGACGAAAACAACTGAAAAAACATCTTCAAAAGAAGTTGTTTCTACTGAAAACAATCCGAATCTTATAAAAAATATTTTTGATGAAAAATCAGCAGCTCCAACACTAAAACGTATTGATTCTGAACCTAGTGCAATAAGTCAAACAACTGTAGAAACAACCACTACACAAGTTACCACTACTACAACCGTAACCCCAACTGTGAAAGCAAATACGAGAACAAGTTTAGATGCAAAATCGTATGCTCCAAAACCAAGAGCGGTTACATCTGCCTCAATATCAGTGAACAAAAGCGTTACTCTTTCTAATAAAAATAATGTAGAACAACGTGGTAGTGTTAAAAATTCAACAACGAACACCAACACCATAGGATACAAAGTTCAAGTAGGTGCTACGCACAATGCAATTAAAAATACCGAAATTTTTTATGCAAAACGTAACATAAAACAAAAAGTTACAACTGAAAAAATTGATGATTGGTATAAATACACTATTCAAGACTTTGATACATACCTAAACGCTCGTAATCAGAGAAATAAAATATGGGAAAGTACTCCCGTAAAAGGTGCATTTGTGGTAGCATATAATGGTAAAAAACGTATCACTGTTCAAGAAGCTCTCATGTTATCTAATCAAAAATGGGTCAAATAGCTTGAAGATTCCAAATAAAATAGTAGATTTGTGTGTTGGATTTAAAATATGAAACGTAGAGTTTTTATACTGATATTGATTTTCGTTCCTTTTTGGGGGTATTCTCAAGAAAAGACATATTCAGCGATTGATAAAATTTTACAAATCAACAAACCTACATTAGAACATTCACTATCCTTACCTATTTTTAATATAGGAACAGGAATAGTTTCGTATCATGGAGATGTAGAAAACGATGAATCTCCTAATTTTTCTATTGGAAATAATGGTGTTCATTTTGAAATATTGCAACCAGTTTCTCCTTCGGTGAAATTTGGAGTCAGATATGAACGTAGTCAAATTCGGGGTTCATCATACTACCCTGATATTATGACACAATATAATTTCAAAACAGATATTAATTCATACGGAGCTTTTGTACATTATAATTTTGAACACATTCGAAGAATAACCAACCGAAGTAAAATTATAAAACCATATGTAAGTATAGGAGTTTCTATACTACAACGCCCTGAGGCACGAGGAGACTATTACACAGCCGATGGTGATCGCATTTATTTATGGTCAGATGGCACATTCCGAAACCTTGCTCAAACCGACTATAACGCATCTCGAGCTTCTGTTGTCTATCGTGACTATGATTACGAAACTGCTATGCAAGAAGAAGATATTGAACAACGTGAGTATTACACACCTATAGTTGCTACGTTTCCTGTTGAATTAGGTCTTACGTACAATATTTCAAAATCATTCAAAGTCAACCTTGGATATCGATATCATTTTGTGGCTACTAATACCCTTGATGATATTACATATAATGGATCTGAAGGACGAAAAGGTTCTAAATACCCCGATGGATATTCATATGCATATGTAAGTGTTACTACCTATCTATCACAATTAGCGATACTATCCAAATTTAAATCAATGCCAAACGAGTTATACTACACCGAATGGGATGCGGATCATGATGGTATTGATGAAACAGAAGATGATTGTCCGTATACTCCTAAAGGTGTTCGCGTATTTGCAGATGGTTGTCCGTTTGATGATGATAAAGATGGTATACCAAACTATCGCGATGTGGAAGTATACACAAAAGCATTTTCGCATGACGCAAAAGGTAAAGGTATCACCGAAAATGAACTTATTGATCGTCTTACAAAAGGAGAAAGACTTTCTCAAGAAGAATTATACAAATTCTATCCTGATTTATTGAACGGTAGTACGATTAATAAACAATTCTACAAACGCATTCCAAAGAAATATAAGAAATGCGATATTGACGAAAACGATTTTATTGACTTGGATGAACTTCTTAATACCATCAATTCTTTCTTTGATGAAGGTCCAGATGCAGGTCCGGGAGCTAGTTTAACAAGTAAAGATTTGTCGGAATTGATAGAATTCTTCTTCTTACAATAGATTTCATAAATATTTTTTGGCAAAACATTTTGCCATATTAAAATATTTATCATTTTTGCCGACAAAACAATAACAATGAGTCTCATTAAATCTATTTCTGGTATTAGAGGCACAATCGGTGGTTCTATAAATGACAATTTAACCCCGGTTGATATTATAGCCTTTACCTCTGCGTATGGTTCTTGGGTAAAAGACAATGTAAAAAACGGCACAAATAAAATTGTTGTCGGCCGCGATGCTCGCCTTTCGGGTGACATGGTAAGCAATTTAGTAATGCAAACGATTGTTGCGCTTGGTTTCAAAGTTGTAAACATTGGTTTAGCTACCACTCCCACTACCGAAATTGCTGTAACAGAAGAATCTGCCGATGGTGGTATAATTATTACAGCTAGCCACAATCCTAAACAATGGAATGCGCTTAAGTTACTTAACAATAAAGGTGAATTTCTCAATGCCTTTGAAGGGAATGATGTATTAACGCGTGCTGAAAAGGCAGAATTTACCTACGCCGATATAGATTCTATTGGTTCAATTGAAAACAACAATACTTATAATGAAAAACACATTGCGAAAGTGCTCGCACTATCGTTAGTTGATGTTGATGCGATTAAAAAAGCAAACTTCACCGTTGCTATAGACTGCGTAAACTCGGTAGGTGGATTAATTTTGCCATCGCTTTTGGAACAATTGGGAGTAAAAAACGTATTACAACTCAATTGTGAAGCTACCGGTAATTTTGCTCACACTCCGGAACCAATACCTGAAAATCTTGTAACAACTGCCGAAGCAATCAAAAAAGGCAATGTAAACGTAGGTTTTGTTGTTGACCCCGATGTTGATCGTCTTGCTATTATCAACGAAGACGGAACCATGTTTGGCGAAGAATATACCCTTGTTTCGGTTGCAGACTATGTCTTACAACACACTCCTGGCAACACCGTAAGCAACCTTTCTTCTACTAGAGCTCTTTCTGATATAACAAAAAAATACGGACAAACCTATACTGCATCTGCTGTAGGTGAAGTAAACGTAGTAACAAAAATGAAAGAAACCAATGCAGTAATTGGTGGTGAAGGGAATGGTGGCGTTATTTACCCAGAAATTCACTATGGCCGGGACGCTCTTGTAGGAATTGCTTTGTTCTTAAGTTTACTCGCAAAATCAGGCAAAACATGTACAGAATTAAAGAAACAATATCCTGAATACGTTATTTCAAAAAACAAGATTCAACTCACTCCCAAAACGGATGTTGACGCTATTTTGAAAAATATAGCAGAGCTATACAAAAATGAGCAAGTAAACACAATTGATGGGGTAAAAATTGACTTTGCAAACGGTTGGGTTCATTTACGTAAGTCAAATACAGAACCTATCATACGCATTTATGCAGAAAGTTCATCGTTTGAAGCCGCCAATTCCCTCGCAAAACAAATAATTGACAACATTCAAAGATAATTTTTTCAATACCCTTTGTTTTTTTTAGACTATTATTATTTTTGGACAAATTTGTAAATAGGTACACATATGCAATTAAAACCTCGTGTTATTAAAGATTTTGACAAATTAGACAAATCCATGCGGGATCAACTTATTCAACTCTACCCAAATGGTTTTGCCGATTTTTTAGTATCATACACAGATCCTAAAACAGGACAAGAACGGTTTGCCCTCCCTTATGAGACAAGCGACCGCTATTACATGATTCGTATGGACGAATTCATTGATTCTCAAATTGACAGAAATCCGGAAGATGATGATCTTCCAAAAGACGAAGACTTGTTGAATTTGGAAATTGATTCAATCGAAAAACCTGCTGATTTAAAGATTGATGATGCTGACGATGAAGACGACGATGATACATGTAAGGCGAAAAATGAAAATGATGAAGATAACGATGACGACATTGATGATATTGCAGTTGATGTCGAGGAAGAGGATGACGATGACGAATCAGATAAATAATAACCAGATAAATAATTAGTATGGGAAGAGCTTTTGAATATAGACGAGCAGCAAAAGAAAAAAGATGGGGAACAATGTCTCGTGTATTTCCCCGATTGGCAAAAAATATAACATTCGCTGCAAAAGAAGGCGGTTCTGATCCAACTGTGAATGCAAAATTGCGTACTGCTATCATGAACGCAAAGGCTCAAAACATGCCGAAAGCTAACATTGATGCAGCAATAAAACGTGCAACAAGCAAAGATGCGGAAGATTTAACCGAAATTGTTTACGAAGGAAAAGGTCCTCATGGAGTTTTGGTTGTAGTAGAATGTGCTACAGAAAACACTACAAGAACCGTAGCTAACGTAAAATCATATTTCAACAAATTGGGTGGTTCACTTGCTCCTAGCGGCTCTTTTGAATTCATGTTTTCTCGCAAAGCTGTTTTTCAAATCAAGAAAACTGAAAACATCAATCTTGAAGAACTTGAACTCACATTGATTGATGCAGGTTTGGAATCTATTGAAGAGGAAGAAGATATGCTCGTAATTTACGCTGGTTTCAAAGACTTTGGCAACATGGCGAAGGCTATTGAAGATTGTGGAGCTGAATTACTTAAAGCAGAATTACAACGTATCCCTAACGATGTGCAAGAGTTTACCGAAGAACAATTAACCGAAATAGACACACTTATAGACCGTTTGGAGGAAGATGACGATGTGCAAGCAGTATTTACTAATATTGCATAACAACTCTCTACACAGAGCATAAAAAAAGACATCTCGTTTGAGATGTCTTTTTTTATCTATTTCTAATTCTATTGTTTACTTTACATATTCTGGCAAACGATAGATTGTATATTTCATACCATATTTCCCAGACTGTTCTGAACCTTCTTTTACTAGAACCTTTTCATTCGTAGATGCTGATTTTACAGTTGTGCGTGCTACTATTTCATGTGTAAAATCAATATCGCCACCAGGGTATAAGTCTAAATCAAAAAACACGTCTTCATTAGCATCTCGCCCATCACGACCTTTTGTTCGTCCTAGTTCTCCTTCAATTACAAAAATTTCTATTTCAGTATCGTACGGATACACAACTGTTCTTCCTGAATTATAGGTACGTTCATATTCAGTATGAATTATATATCTACCTGGGGTAGTATAATAATACGTATCCCATGCAAAGTCGTTTGGAACAACGCCATTGGGATTAATATACGCAGGCTCTACTTCTGACCAGTTTAATTTAATAAAAGCTTCACCGTCATATCCATTATTACCGATGTTACATGCAGTAAACGCTGTTACTGCCATTGTTAATGCGATTAATATACGTTTCATAATTAGTATGTTTTAGTTTATAAAAAGAAGGCTATGCAATTTCTACACCAAAATTACATAGCCTCTCTATTTCTGTTAAAAAAAAGATTATTCAAAAGAGAAACCTAGTTTCACTTTCAATTGTTGATTATTAACTTTTTGTTCGTCCCAATTTTCATATGAATATTTTACGTTACCTAGCAACCATTCGCATCCTACTGAAATTTTAGAATAACGAAGATTGAAACCAAAAGCATAATCCAAGCCCAAACCTATACCTGTTTCTTCTGCATTTTTAGTACCAAGAATTCGATAATCTTTTCCCGGAACTTCATAACCACCCCATTGTGTTCCTGTATTTCTACGTTCAAATGGTGTGGTACCATCTTGATATGCCGGCAATTTGAAATAATTTACTGCAAATGTTGGACACAATTTAGCTGTCAAATCAATGTAGAAATTTTTAACTGGACTAATTGTAGCAATAATACCAACATTTAATGAATATGAGACCTTCAAATCTGTGAATTTTTCTTCTTCGCTTGCTTGTATTCCTCCAGGATTTTGTTGATATCCAGAAAAACTATAATAGTCAGCTCCTAAATCAATAAAATCTAAGCAAAGTCCTGCTTTGAAACCTTCAATAAGCCAACCAATTGGATGGATATAGAAATTAGCGCCAACATTTATACCTCCTGAATAATGATTTAGTTCTGTGCCATATTTTGCTTTATAGAATTCGCGCAAATTATTGGGTGTTTCTGATTCGAAAATCACACCGTTATCCATAATAGGACGTGACCATATAACGTTAAAATACGAGTTGTTTTTGATTGTACCTTGCGAAAAAGCTGTAGAACAAGCTAAAACGAGTACTAAAGGGAAAAGTAATAGTTTTTTCATAATCTATTTTTTTTTATTTCTACAAATATATAAAGTTTATTTCATTTCAAAAAATCTTGCAACAAATGCTCTACTTCATTACAAGCTCGTTGTAAATCAACATTCACAACGATTTTATCAAATTGATGAGCTGATTGCATTTCAAACGCTGCCTTAGCAATTCGTTTTTCAATCTCTTCTTGCGAATCGGTATTACGACTTTCCAAACGACTTCGAAGAATTTCTATTGAAGGCGCTTGAATAAATAAGGATAATGCCTGCTCTCCAAACATTTTTTTTAGGCGCACGCCTCCTGCAACATCAACGTCAAATACAATCACATTACCATTCTTCCAAATTCGTTCGCATTCCGACTTTAATGTGCCGTAAAATATACCGGCATATACTTCCTCGAATTCCACAAAATCACCTTGTTGAATTTTTTGCTTAAATTCATCTACCGTATAGAAATAATATTCTTTACCATTTTGTTCTGTTCCCCGAGGAGCTCGTGTAGTTGCAGATATAGAGAATTCCAACGGCATTCCTTTTTTAAGCAAATACTGTATAATTGTGGTTTTGCCAGAACCAGATGGAGCTGATAATATCAACATTTTGTGTGTTTCCATACCATTACTACAAAACGTTCAACACCTGTTCTTTGATTTTCTCCAAATAATCTTTCATCTGCACAACAATTCGTTGCATATCTGCATCATTTGACTTAGATCCCATTGTGTTAATTTCTCGGCCCATTTCTTGTGCTATGAAATTTAATTTTTTACCGGCATATGGGTCTTCATCCATTGTATCCAAAAAATATTTGCAATGTTGAGCCAAACGAACTTTTTCTTCGTTAATATCGAGTCTTTCAATATAGAAAATCATTTCTTGTTCCAAACGATTTTTATCTATCTTGTCTGATGCTATAAATTCCGCCAATGCAGACTCAATTTTATCGCGAATTTTCTCAACACGAGCAGTCTCAAAAAGTTCTATGCTGGCTGACAAATCTTTAATAGCAGAGATATTCATGCGCAAATCTTTGTTCAGTGCCTCACCTTCCTGTAAACGATAAGTTATCATGTTTTTTGTTGCGGAAACCACACCACCCATCACTTTTTCCCATTCGTCATCACTCACAAATGATTGAGAATCGGTACTCCATACATCAGGTAAACGAAGAACAGCATCCATAACAGAAAAATTTTCCGCATGTAATTCCGATGCTAACTCACTGATTTCTTTGTAATACGCTTTAGCTAAAGCAGTGTGTAATTTTCGTTCAGCAACGTCTTCTTTTGCTTCGAGAGAAATAGTAACGTCAATTTTCCCGCGAACTAATTGTGACGACACGTAACTGCGTACGTCCAATTCCTTGTCGCGATATGTTGTTATTATTCTAGAGTTTATATCTAGCTGTTTACTATTGAGAGATTTAATCTCTACAATTACATTTTTTCCGGGAAGTTCTACAACTGTTCGTCCATATCCCGTCATTGATTGAATCATAAGCTCAATATATTTTCACAAAAATACAAAAGATAGCGTATTAATCGTAGAAAATCATTGATTTTATGCAACCATCAACGCAGTCGATTATATTAAATTAATATTATTTGCTTTGCAAATTTCAATAGTTTCATCACCCCAAAGAGAGCTTTGTACTTGACCAATGTGCGCTTTGCGAAGGAAAAACATACACAAACGACTTTGCCCTATACCTCCTCCAATAGACAATGGTAGCTCATTGTTGAGTAATTTTTTATGAAACAAAAGTTCCTTGCGATTCTCTGCATTAGCTTTCTGTAGCTGATACGCCATTGCTTTAGCATCAACCCGAATACCCATAGAAGAAATTTCAAACGAATTTTCCAAAACAGGATTCCACAAAAGAATGTCACCATTCAAACTCCAATCGTCATAGTCGGGAGCTCTGCCATCATGTTTTTCACCATTAGAAAGCTCATCGCCAATTCCTATAATAAAAACTGCCTTACATTCTTTGGTAATCTCATATTCGCGTTCTTTTGGTGTTAAATTCGGATAACGTTGCAACAATTCTTCGGAAGTAATGAATGTGATTTTTTCGGGTAAAATAGGCGTAATTTGTGGATATTCCTCTGAGACAACAAATTCCGTATGTTTCATTACATCGTAAATACGTTTCACCATTAAACGCAGAAAGGTTGCATTTCTATCTTCCTCTGTAATTCTACGCTCCCAGTCCCATTGGTCAACATAAAGAGAGTGGATATTATCCAAATCTTCATCCGGACGAATTGCATTCATATCGGTCAAGACACCATAACCTGGCTGTATGTTATATTTTGCCAAAGCCATACGTTTCCATTTAGCCAAAGAGTTTACCACCTCTGCTTGTTCATCATTGAGTGCCTTTACTGGAAAAGCAACCTTGCGCTCTGTACCATTCAAATCATCATTGATACCCGTACCCTTGAGTACAAATAATGGCGCTGTAACACGACGCAAACACAATCCAACAGAAAGATTATGTTCAAACGTATCTTTGATTAATTTAATTGCCAATTCTGTTTGCTGCAAATCCAACAATGGTGTGTAATTCTTTGGTAAAAAAACGGTCTGCCCCATATGTTTTGTATTAAATTTGACACAAAAATAGCGAGTTGTTTTAATAAATCATAATTATTTTAGAAAATTTAGTTAAAAACTGAAAGTAAAAACACCTTGAAACAATCATATATAAATTTTAGCAAGATACGAATTCACATTTTTCTGGTATTAAACACCAATCTTTTTTTGTTATTTCTCCCTTTTTATGTTTTTTTGCAAAAAAATCTGCAATGAGAAACAATAGCGAAGATGTAATTCTTTTGAGCATTGCCGGGAAAGATAAACCGGGCGTTACTGCTGCTCTAACCTCTATCTTATCACAATACCATGCCGACATTCTTGATATTGGTCAAGCTGTTATTCATGATACATTATCATTAGGTATATTGTTTCGTTTACCCAAAGAAGGTGTAAGCGGACCGGTTCTTAAAGAGTTATTATTCAAAGCATACGAATGTGATATCAATGCACGTTTCACCCCAATTGATGATGTTATCTATGAAGAATGGGTGCAAAACCAAGGTAAAAAACGCTACATTCTCACATTGTTTGGACGCCATATTGAGGCTCGTTATCTATCTGAAATTACATCTGTTTTGTGCAAACAAGAATTGAATATCGATAACATCACTCGTTTGAGTGGTCGTGTTTCATTCAAAGCAGGTTCTGAATCTAAAAACAGAGCATGCGTAGAATTGTCAGTTCGTGGGAATCCAACGGATGAAAAGAAAATGAAAGCTGACTTTATGGAGATATCAAAACGCATTGGTTTCGATATTGCATTTCAAGAAGATAACGCATTCCGCCGTAACCGCCGTCTTATCTGCTTCGATATGGATTCTACGCTTATCCAAACGGAAGTTATTGTTGAGTTGGCAAAATACGCAAACGTAGAAAAAGAAGTTTCTGAAATTACAGAATCGGCTATGCGTGGCGAAATTGACTTCAAAGAAAGTTTCCGCCGTCGTATTCAGTTGCTCAAAGGTATTGACGAATCAGTGCTCGAAGACATTGCTCGCAAACTCCCTATGACCGAAGGTGCCGACCGACTTATCCGCACTCTTAAACGCTTTGGATACAAAGTTGCCATTCTTTCCGGAGGATTCACATTCTTTGGACGTTATTTGCAAACAAAACTTGGTATAGACTACGTGTTTGCCAACGAACTTGAAATAAAAGACGGAAAACTAACCGGAAACTATGTTGGTGAAATTATTGACGGCCAAATGAAAGCCGAATTGCTTCGCAAAATAGCATTCAAAGAAGATATTCACTTAGAACAAGTAATTGCCGTAGGTGATGGTGCTAATGACCTTCCTATGATAAACATTGCCGGCCTTGGAATTGCATTCCATGCGAAACCCAAAGTACAAGAGCATGCCGACAATAAAATCTGCACTCTCGGACTTGACGGAATCCTATACATGCTAGGCTTCAGAGACCGCGAGGTTGACGAAGAAGAAGATTAATTTACTGGGAAATTCGTTGCTGAAAGTTTATTTTTTCGTTCTAAAAAACGAAAAATGAACTTTGCCGTAATTGCATACGCGAGAAAAATTTGGATGGTTTGAAAAATCAACCGAATCAGGATGTTCTACGATAACCAACGTATCGTCGCCAACTACTTTGCTGGCATAAATAGCATTGGGAATCTCTGCCAACCATGGTAAATTATATGGAGGATCGGCAAAAACAAGGGTAAATTCACGATTGGCTATTTTGAGAAAATCGCGTACTTCTACGTTCAGAACTTTCATTCCTTTGATGCCAAACTTTGCTGCAGTTTGTTTGATAAACGCTGCATGCTTGCCGTTTTTCTCAACGCTCACAATGTATGACGAGCCACGAGAAGCACATTCTAAAGAAATACTGCCAATACCGGCAAACAAATCAAGCAGGCTAACTTCCGAGAAATCAAATTCGTTGTTGAGAATATTAAATAAGCTTTCTTTTGCTCTATCGGTTGTAGGACGCAATTCAAATTCTTTTGGAGCATTCACTACCCGTCCGCCCAAATCACCACTAATTATTCGCATAGAGCCACGTTACAATGATTGTAAAACAACATATATGGAAGACCTTTATATGCATCTTTTGGAGGATTTACAATCACTACCTTTTTAACAAATAATTGAATTGCTGTGTAATATGCTGATTTTTCATTGATTTTCCCTGACAACTCTACCTCTACTTCCAAAGGATTAAGACGAAGTTGTTCAAAAATGTTCATCACGTAGAATAAAAAATCATTTACATTGCAAAACTCAAAAGCATTACAAAAACGAAGTTCTTTTCCTTTTATAAACAAAGCTGTAAAAAAACTATTTTCAACCGAAATACATAGTTTTTCTTTGCGTGATTTACAGTTTGCTTCAAGTATAGGAGCCACTTGTGGCACATACGAAACAGTAACATTCTTTTTAAATGCAAATCTGCACATTGCCCAGAAACTCGTTTCAATTGGGAACAGCACAACTGTATCTGTATTTATCGATTCATAGGTAATAATAGACTCATTCTCTAATTTTTCAAAGTTCATTGCTACATATTTATCTAACAATGTATCATCGTAAAATTTTTTTGGAACGAGTGTAAATCTTGGCACTACCAATATTATAGAAACTGATTTAAATATAGGCTGTAAAATGTCTTGAGCAAGAAAATCTTTAAAAGTAGCTTCTCTTCCTTCGCCAACAGCAATAACGTAAGAATACGCCATTACATCTTGCTTATGCGTTATCAAAAAAGAAAATCCATCTCGACGAATCGAAATGGATAATTCATAATCCTTTGGTTTTCGTTTAGAATACGTTTCAGTAACAAAGGTAATATCTCGCATAATACTATTTCCAGTTTCCTTCTGTTGAAGCTTCATCTAGTTTTCCAATGCACAATCCTTCGTATCCACTAATTTTCTTTGAATACGATTTAGAATTTATAACCAATTGACGCTCAAGATCTGACAACAACACATCCCACGAAACACCCATTTGAAATGTTGGAATAGTTGCACCACCAGAAACTATAGAACCTGAAGCTATTTCAAATACGGTATCCTTTTTTATTCCTGGAACTATTGCAATGTCTTCAAGCACAAAACTTTGAGTCAATAATGAATCCATCATTAATTTTTCAAATGCTGGAATTTTCACTGTTTCTTGCCAAGCACGGCCTTCTGCTACTTCAACAGAATCTTCTATATCACCAATTGTTTTTGTAAACTCCAAAGAATCTTCTTTTGCGAAACGAATCAATTCATCCCAATTGTTCGCATATTTATTATATTTGGCCTCATACGCATACTGAAGCTCTCGAGCATTCTCTAATTTTTCTATAACTAATTTTTGACGTTTTGCTTTCTCCTTGTCGAATCTAATATCAACCATAATAGTATCATAGATCACATAACTTAAAACTACAATCACAATTCCTAAGGTGATTTCAATACCTAATTTAAGACCTTTATTCATTTTATATTAGTTTATATCTTGTAAAAATTTAGTTGCCAAATATAAAACTTTTTGTGTGCATTATTGCTATTATTACAAAATAATTTTTCCAATGCTATGCTCTCAAATTATATAGAAAAACAACTACTGACAAAATTCGCATTTAAACCTACCAATGGACAACGGCAGGCTTTTTCAAAATTAGCGCAATTCCTTACTTCAGAACAAGAGGTTTTTATTATGAACGGCTATGCCGGAACGGGGAAAACCACGTTAATTAAAGCAGTGGTTGATACGCTCGAATCTATGAAGATACCATTTACTCTCCTATCACCAACCGGACGCGCAGCTAAGGTTCTCTCTAATTACTCAGCACAACCAGCATATACTATCCATAAAAAAATCTATCGTCAGCACAGTGTTTCCGATGGTATACAGAAATTTGGAATGAATTTCAATGCTGCACAAAATATGGTGTACATCGTTGATGAATCATCAATGTTGTCTGATACTATCGGCGAAAACTCCAATTTTGGTTCCGGTTCGTTACTCAACGATTTATTCCGATTCGTTTTTAACGAACATAAATGCAAACTCATTCTCCTAGGTGATACCGCCCAA
>CAYFVM010000003.1:60107-83187 GCA_964346725.1 uncultured Bacteroidales bacterium | reverse complement strand
AAAAGAACACAATACGAAAAAATCAAGAAAAACCCCTACTTCAACGCACTGCAAATTAAGTTTGCGTATGCTATCACTTGCCACAAAGCACAAGGCGGTCAATGGAATCATGTATATATTGACCATGGCTACCTTACCGACGATATGATTACCAAAGAATTCTTGCGTTGGCTTTACACAGCATTTACTCGTGCAAGTGAAAAAATCTACTTAGTTAACTTCAAAAAAGAGTTTTTTGAATCCTGATTTTTGCAAAAAAAATATAAGAGCTTTGATATGCTAAATGAAATGCCTACTTTTGAATAATAAAATCATATAGGTATGTTTTCTGAATCTAATCTACATGAAATTCAATTTCGAGGAATGACACTCGAACAAATTGAAGAACAATTAAAACGTTTTGAAACAGGTTTTACACCGCTCAATATTGTTGCTCCAGCTATTCTTGGCAAAGGAATAAAACATTTTGACAAGGATGAAATTGCAGATTTTGCAAAATTATACGACAAGAAGAAAAAAAAGAGATCTATCGTAAAATTTGTACCAGCTTCGGGTGCTGCTTCACGCATGTTCAAAATGCTTTACGAACTTTTGAACGAATACAATGGCTCTGAAGAATCCTACAAGAAATTATTTTCCGATGGTGGTTTGTATTCTGCAAAAAACTTCATTGAAAACATTAGTTCATTTGCTTTCTACGACGAATTGAAAATTGTGCTTGCAAAACACGGGTTCAATGTAAACGAACTCCTTGAAAAGAAAGACTACAAGCCTATTTTAGAGCATATTCTTACTGAAAAAGGATTGAACTACGGAAATCTTCCCAAAGGTTTGATTTTGTTTCACCAATACGAAGACGGCAATCGTACTCCACTTGAAGAACATTTGGTAGAAGGAGCCCTCTATGCTCAAAACAGAAGCAATGATGTAAACCTTCATTTTACTGTTTCTCCTGAGTTTATGGACAACTTCAAGACAAAAGTTGTTGAAGTAAAAAGTAAGTATCAAGGAAAATACAAAACGAAGTATTACATTGATTACAGCATTCAAAAGCCAACCACCGATACTATTGCAGCAAATGCCGACAACACTCCATTCTTAAACGATGACAATACGTTGTTGTTCCGCCCTGCCGGACATGGTGCGCTTATTGAGAATCTAAATGAACTCAATTTCGATATTATTTTCATTAAAAATATTGACAACATAGTTCCTGATGATTACAAAGAGATTTCTATTCTCTATAAAAAAGCTCTTGCCGGAATTTTAATTCATTATCAGTCAACACTGTTTAAGCTGTATGAAAAAGTAAAATATTGTCGCCACTTGTCTGACAAACGCTTGCGTAAAGCCATTGATTTCTTAGAAAATGAGCTAAACTACATATTGCCCGAAGGTTTTGAGACTTGGGCTCGCAACGATTGCAAAGACTATTTATTAGACATCTTGCACCGCCCTATTCGTGTATGTGGTATGGTTAAAAACGAAGGCGAACCGGGTGGCGGACCATTTTTCGTACAAGAAAAAGATGGCTCACAAACGCTTCAAATTATTGAAAAAGCACAAATTGATTCAAAATCAAAAGAGCAACAAGAAAAATTCAACGCATCGACCCACTTCAACCCAGTTGACATAATATGTGGTGTAATGGATTCTAGCGATAAAAAATACGATTTGAAAAAATTCGTTGACAACGAAGCCGGTATAATTACTTCTAAAAGTAAAGATGGTAAAACACTAAAAGCATTGGAACTTCCAGGATTATGGAATGGAGCTATGTCAAATTGGAACACCATTTTTGTTGAAGTTCCTTCTATTACATTCAATCCGGTAAAAGAAGTTAACGATTTGCTTCGTAACGAACATCAATCAAAAAAATAAACTAAAAATATATAACAAATGAATTTTCCATTATCATTTATTCCTGAGAGAGAAGCAAAACCTCGCAAAATAGGTCAAACTATGGTGATTGACAAAGGCTTGACATGTATTGAAGCCGAAGGAATGGCAGAAGATGCCGGCGATTTTATCGATTTTGCGAAATTGGGATTCGGAACGGGGCTTATTACCAAAAATTTACAACGAAAAATTGATATTTATAAAGCAGCGAACATCACTCCGTATTTTGGAGGAACCCTCTTTGAACTATTCATCGTACGAGGCCTTTTCAAAGAATACCAACAATTTCTTGAAAAATATAACATTGAAATGTGCGAAGTAAGTGACGGTTCTATGAATATGCCACTTGCAGATAAATTGAATTACATCAAAGAATTGAAGAAAAACTTCTATGTTATTTCTGAAGTTGGTTCAAAAGATGCAAGCATTGAAATTCCTACCGAAAAATATGTTTCGCTTATAAAAGCTGAACTTGAAGCTGGTTCACAAAAAGTAATCACTGAAGCTCGTGAAGCCGGAAACGTTGGTATTTACAACGCTGATGGTAGCGCAAACCGTGAATTGATTGATGCTATTATGAAAGACATTGACATCAACAAAATCATGTGGGAAGCACCTAAAAAACCACAACAAGCAATGTTCATCAAAGAAATTGGTAGTAACGTAAACCTTGGTAACATTTCAACAAACGAAGTTATTGCGCTAGAGTCTTTACGTATGGGCTTCCGCGGCGATACGTTCTTTAAATTTCTTCCAGATAATTTAAAACAAAAATAATGTTGCAAAATATTTGCACAATAGCATTGGGTAGTAGTATCGGTGGTGTACTCCGCTGGCTACTTACCAAATTTTTTCAAAAATTTTCTTTCTACAATTTCCCCCTTGGTACATTTTTCGTAAACGTTTTGGGTTGTTTTTGTATTGGTTTGTTTTATGCCGTATTTGAAAAATACAACATTGGGAATCAATCTGTTCGGCTCTTTCTTACGGTAGGTTTTTGTGGCAGTTTTACAACCTTTTCTACATTTATGCACGAAAACCTAATGCTTTTGCAAGGGCAAGAATTATTCATTTCACTTTTATATCTCACGCTAAGCATTATACTTGGCACCTTGGCCGTAATTGGGGGCGCTAACATTATAAAATGTTGCTAACCAGGTATAAAAACCTTAGACGTTGAAATAAAAACGAAAATCCTATAACGAATACAAAAATTACTATCTTTGTCTCAAAGATTTGGTGCTTGTACATACCATTTCGTATGTCAAGTGAAAAGGGAATTGGGTGAAAAACCTAAACTGTTTCCGCAGCTGTAAATTCCAAATTATTCTTTAACAACTCTCTATATCACTGTTCGTTACGAATGGGAAGATAGTTAAAGAACGGAATGAGTCAGAAGACCTGCCAATTCTGATAATTACTAAAATGAGCGAGAAAATCATTTTGTAAAAAGATGAGAAAAGAAATTTTTACACTTTTAGGCTTATTCTGTATTGTTGCAAATGCTTTTAGCCAACCGTTAGACGATACTATTCGGCTACACTTGGTAACTGTTTCTGCTCCGGTAAATCGGTTTAACGAAGGAGCAAAAGTAGAAGTTATTGATACCGGACTCATTCAAAGCTCACTGAGCAACAACGTAGGCGAACTCCTTTCTCGCAGCTCTTCAATTATCTTAAAAAACTATGGTACCGAAGGTATGACAAGTTCTCTTTCGCTCCGTGGCGGTGGCAGTACTCGCACGCAAATTTCTTGGGAAGGTTTTCCGCTCAATGCAAATTCGTCGGGAGAAAACAATATGTCGCTCATTCCGGTAACGGGTTTCAACGAAATTCAGATAAATCATAGTGCTTCGGCTACCAATTTTGGCAGCGGAACATTTGGTGGCGCTGTTGAGTTAAAAAACTCTCCTACGTGGAAAAAACAAGCAAAAGCATCTTGTTTTCTCTCGGTTGGAAGTTTTGACACCTACAAAGCAAACGTAGGATACACCGTAGGAAATACACGTTTACAATATTCCGGAACAATGTTTTTCACGCAATCCGAAAGTGATTATGAATACTATGATTACATTCGTTTGGAAACACTCAACCGCCTCCATGCTGACTATTATAAGTACGGAACGATACAAAATCTCCACGCTCGCATATCCAATCATATTTATGCTCATGCAGCAGTTTGGTATCAAGTAAATAAATCTAATTTGCCGGCACTTTTAGGGTGCGAACCAAATAATGCAGAAGCACAAACAGATTCTTCGCTACGCGCTTTTGTCTCTTTAATTTTCGGATACCCCAAAACAACCATAACGTATAAAATATCATATATTAATGATTATGAATTATATACAGAGAAAATTTCTCCGATGCATACAACCTATATGACATATAGTGAAATAATCAACCGAAGCAATATGCACCTTCTCCGTTTACGGCAAAAAATCTCTAATTCTGTTTCTCTAAACACAGAACTGCAAGGCAAAATTGCAATAGCAGATGTTGGTGATTACGGAACGACAAAACGAGAAAATACGATTGCCGGCATTGCTTCTATTCACTACAATAAAACGAAATTGGCAGGAAATCTTTCGGTTCGAAAAGAATACAATTCGCAATACAAAATACCACTGATAGCAAATGCCGGGGTTGAATATGTTATTCTTAAAAACAAACTGCAACTGCGAGCCACTGCGGGAAACAAATACCGCACGCCTACGTTTAACGACCTCTATTGGATAGCTTGGGGAAATCCTGATTTAAAACCGGAACACGGTTTTGCAGGAGAATGCGGTCTGCGTTTCTCTCCTATAAAAAAAGATTCTCTTTCGCTTGACTTTGACCTTGGCTACTACCACTCTATCATAAACGATATGATACTATGGACGCCGCAAGGCGCGGTTTGGCACCCGAACAACACTGCACAGGCTATTTTACAAGGAGTGGAAACAAACATACACTACCAACAGAACTTCAAAAAACTTTTGATGAATCATTCTATTGGTGTGAATTTCAATAATCCTCATATTTCTAAAATTTACGAATCCGACGAAGAAAATCAAAGCGTTGGGCATAGACTCTACTACGTTCCCAAATTTGGATTGCAATATCATTCCGACTTTACATATCGCACCTGGACGCTTTCAATTTTTACAAACTACGAAAGCAAACGATACTACAATCTCACCAAAACGCTTGACGCGTATTGTATTGTAAATCTTGGTGTACGGAAAATATTCAACATAAAAACGTCAAAAATTATAGTAAATGCAATGGTGAAGAATCTCACCAACGAAGTGTATGAGCAAATTCGCTCCTATCCGCTCCCATTGCGCAGTTATGAAATTAGTATTAAATATAATTTTAAATAATACATACAATGAAACAAAACAAATTACGAGTAGCAAGTTTATTTCTCGTTGGTCTCGCCACCTTATCGGCATGTGAAGAAGAAAAAGTAACACCGCTTGGAGCATTTGGAAATGCTGCATTTATTGTGTGTGAAGGGAACTTTGGAAGCAATGATGCTTCTATTTATGCAATTAAAAATGACACATTGCAAGAAGAAATTTTTGCAAGTATAAACAACCGTCCGCTTGGCGATGTGGCACAATCAATGACTATTATTGGCGACAAAGCATACATTGTAGTAAACAATTCCGGTAAGGTTGAAGTTGTTAATGCCAACACATTTGAAAGCGAAGGAACCGCTAAAGGTTTCTCATATCCTCGCTATGTTGCAGAACGAAACGACAATGATTTTTTTGTTTCAAATGGAAACGTTTCAGACAATAGTTACGTATATGTCGTAAATGGTTCTTCTTTAGAAAAAACGGACTCCGTAAAAGCGGGTACAGGCCCAAATGCGATGGTTGTTTCCAATGGAAAACTATTTGTTGCGAACATGGGCGGATGGTCAAACGACAGCACGATTACTATAATAGATATTAACTCGCTATCTGTTTTAAAAACCGTTACAGTTGGTGACGTTCCAGCCGACATGGAACTTGACGACCAAGGAAATGTTTTGGTTCTTTGCAAAGGACTAACGAAATACAACTACGACTTAGAAGGGACGTACCTCGGAGCAGAAGTCGTTTCTAATTCTTCAATCGTAAAACTTGATGCATCATCGTATGCAGTATCTACAATCAAATCTTTCGACCATCAATTAGCATGCTATGGCGAAAACGTTATGACCTACAACAACGGCTCAATCTATTTCCTTGACGGTGGTGCTTACCGCGTAAGCGAAAATGGCGGTTCTGAAACTAAATTGAAGGAAGACATAAATGCCTATGGAATTTCATTCGATAACGAGGAAAACAAATTTTGGGTAGTATCCACTCCATACAGTGGAAAACATACCGCTGCTCTTTATACCAGCGATGGTACACTTATTAAATCATACTACGTAGGTAATTTCCCTAAAATGGTTGTTTGTAATAAATAATTACAATTCCACAACAAAAAAGGCTGTTCGATTTTCGGACAGCCTTTTTGTTTGAATAGACTCAAGTTTATTTTTTCAAAACAGCAATACTTTCTTGCAATGTTTTGATTTTTGTTTCAGCATCGGCCTTCTTTCTCCGTTCATTTTCTACCACTTCAGGATTTGCATTCGCAACGAATTTCTCGTTTCCAAGTTTCTTCATCACTGAATTTAAGAAACCTTCAAGATATGCAATTTCTGCTTCCATCTTTTTGATTTCTTCTTCGGCGTTTACCATATTATCCAATGGAAGCGCATATTCAGTTGTTCTCACCATAAACGAAGCCGAAGTTGCATTTTTCTCACCGGCAGCGATTGAAGTAAGGTTACATATTTTAACCAAAATATCATTAAACGCTTCATTGTGTTCACCTTTCGTTATAACCAAATCAAGAGGCGTTTTGATAGGAATATTACGTTCCAAACGGACCGTACGAATTCCGGCAATAACTTCTTTTAGAACGTCAAAATCAGTGATGAGCGTAGTATTTTCGCAGTCTGCTTTTGGCATTTGAGAAACCATTACGCTCTCGCCTTCTTTGCGTTCTTTCAATACTTGCCAGATTTCTTCGGTAATAAACGGCATAAAAGGATGAAGCAACAAAACGAGTTTTTCAAAAAATTCTATTGTTTGCTCGTACGTTTTCTTGTCTATTGGTTGACCAAAATATGGTTTTACTAATTCCAAATACCACGCAGAGAATTCGTCCCAGAACAATTTGTAAACGGTCATCAAGGCCTCTGAAAGACGATATTTTTCAAAATCATCGTTTATTTCGTCAATTGTTGCGCTCAATTTTGCATTGAACCAATCAATTGCAAGTTTTGCATATTGAGGTTGCTCAATATCAGCAACTTGCCAACCTTTTACCAAACGAAGTGCATTCCAAATCTTGCTGTTGAAATTTCGTCCTTGTTCGCACAAAGATTCGTCAAACAAAATATCGTTTCCTGCAGGAGCCGCGAGCATCATACCCATACGAACACCATCGGCACCGAATTTTTCTATCAACGCAAGTGGATCAGGAGAATTTCCCAATGATTTAGACATCTTTCGACCGATTTTGTCGCGAACAATACCCGTGAAATATACGTTTTTGAACGGCATTTTTCCTTCGTATTCGTAGCCCGCCATAATCATACGAGCAACCCAGAAGAAAATAATATCCGGTCCGGTTACCAAGTCTGACGTTGGATAGTAATATGCAATTTCTTCGTTTTTCGGATTTTTGATACCGTCGAACAACGAAATAGGCCACAACCAAGAAGAGAACCATGTATCGAGACAGTCTTCATCTTGACGCAAATCAGCAAGAGTTAATTGCTCATTGCCTGACTGTTTGCGTGCTTTTTCCAATGCTTGTTCGGGAGTTTCTGCAACAACAAATCCACCTTTCGGCAAATAATATGCTGGAATTCTATGTCCCCACCACAACTGACGGCTAATGCACCAGTCTTTGATGTTTTCCATCCAATACCGATAAGTATTTTTGTATTTTGAAGGATAGAATTTAATGTCGTCATTCATAACCGAATCAAGTGCCGGTTTTGCCAAATCAGACATTTTTAAGAACCATTGCATTGAAAGTTTTGGTTCTATTGCAACATTGGTACGTTCAGAGAAACCAACTTTATTGGTATACGCCTCTACTTTTTCAAGCAAACCAGCTGCTTGCAAATCTTTCTCAATTTGCTCACGAACCACAAAACGATCTTGTCCAACGTATAGTTCTGCTTTTTCGTTTAACGTTCCGTTGTCATTGAAAATATCAATCGTTTCAAGGTTGTACTTCTCGCCCAACATGTAGTCATTCACATCGTGAGCCGGAGTAACCTTCAAACAACCTGTTCCAAATTCTATATCAACGTAATCATCTTCAATTACAGGAATCATGCGATTTACAAGTGGAACACGAACTTTTTTCCCTTTAAGCCAAACATTCTTCGGATCATTCGGATTGATACACATTGCCGTATCACCCATAATGGTTTCAGGACGAGTGGTTGCAACTACTGCATAGCGACCTTGTTCATCTTTGTGAATCACTCCGCTATCATTTGCAGACTCTACATCGTCGGCAACGTAATATTTTAAATAATATAACTTGCTTTGTTCTTCTTTGTAAATGACCTCTTCGTCTGACAATGCTGTCAAGGCTTTTGGGTCCCAGTTTACCATACGAACACCACGATAGATTTTTCCTTTTTCGTAGAGGTCGCAGAATACTTTGAGCACACTTTCGGAACGTTCTTCATCCATTGTGAACGCTGTTCTGTCCCAATCGCAAGAAGCACCAAGTTTGCGAAGTTGTTTTAAGATAATGCCACCATGTTCGTCAGTCCAATCCCATGCGTGTTTCAAGAATTCATCACGAGATAAGTCTGTTTTTTTGATATCCTGTTGAGCCAATCTATTCACAACCTTTGCTTCAGTTGCAATAGACGCATGGTCAGTTCCGGGAACCCAACACGCATTTTTGCCGGTCATTCTGGCACGACGAACAAGAATGTCTTGTATCGTGTTGTTTAACATGTGACCCATGTGAAGTACGCCCGTAACGTTGGGAGGAGGAATCACAATGGTATATGGTTCTTTCTCGTTTGGTTTTGAACTAAAAAATTTATTATCAAGCCAATACTGATACCACCTCGTTTCTACGTCCGAAGGATTGTATTGAGAAGGCAATTCGCTCATTTGAATATAGTTTATTTGAATTTTTCCGACAACGATTTGAATTCACGGCGTGCAGAACGATGTTCGTACAAAATATTATACACCGCTTGTGTTATTGGCATATCTACGCCATAACGTTGATTCACATGATAAATACAAGCAACTCCGGTATATCCTTCGGCAACCATGTTTATTTCTAATTCTGCTGTTTTCACCGAATAGCCCTTTCCTATCATCATTCCGAAAGAACGATTTCGGCTGAATTGAGAATATGCTGTTACCAACAAATCGCCCAAATACACAGAATCGTTGATATCGCGTGGAGTTGGTTTTACGGTATCCAAGAAACGTTTCATCTCTTGAATGGCATTGGTAATAAGCACCGAAGTAAAGTTATCGCCGTAGCCCAATCCGTGAGCGATACCGGTAGCCAACGCCATGATGTTTTTCATAACTGCTGAATATTCAATACCTTCCATATCGTAAGACAAAGAGGTACGAATAAAACTTACCGATAAAATATCAGCAACTTCTTTTGCCAATTCTTGATTTGAAGAACCGATAGTCAAATAAGACATACGTTCCAATGCTACTTCTTCGGCATGGCATGGTCCTGAAATTACAGCCATTTGATCCTTTGTTACGCCAAAACGTTGTTGTAAAAATTCAGAAACCAACAATTCTTGTTCTGTTTCCATACCTTTTACCGCAGTTACCAATTGTTTTTGAGAAAGGTCAATGGTAATGTTTTGGCAAAGAGAATCAATGAATTTAGAAGGTACGCAGAAAATTATGATATCAGCATCTCGCACTGCATCATCGGCATTGCCGTATAATTCAAGATTACGTGTATCATATTCTATATCAGACACATAACTTGGATTGTGTTTTTGCGTTGCAACCCCTTCTAAAATTTCTGGCTCACGAATATACCATGCAACCGATTTTTGGCTTATATGAAGAATCTTTACGATTGCAGAAGCCCAGCTTCCACTTCCGAGTAATGCTACTTTTTTTGTCATTTTTTATAACTTATTGATTCAACCACAATTTTACATCTTCTTGTTTTGGATTTTCCAAATTCAATTTGTTCTTTTTGTTAAAACCGCACATTTCGATATGTAGTTTTGTGTATTTTACAGCTTGAGCATCAGCCAATTTAAGGTAGCCAAGTGTTTGAATCACTTCTGCCCATTCTTGAGGTATTCCCGCAGCGGTGAATACTGAAATATCATCTTTTTGAATTTTCTTCTCAGGTTTCATTTGTGGGAAGAATAATACATCTTGTATAGATGGCGCACCAGTCATAATCATACACAAACGGTCAATTCCCATTCCCATACCTGATGTTGGAGGCATTCCATATTCGAGCGAACGCACAAAATCTTTGTCAATAAACATCGCTTCGTCATCTCCTTTTTCAGATAAACGAAGTTGATCTTTAAAGCGTTCGTATTGGTCTATCGGGTCGTTCAACTCAGAATATGCGTTGCACAACTCTTTACCATTTACCATTAACTCAAAACGTTCAGTTAAGTTCGGATTAGTACGATGTTTTTTGCACAAAGGCGACATTTCTATCGGATAATCAATAATGAATGTAGGTTGAATGTATGTGCCTTCGCAGAATTCACCGAAAATTTCATCAATCATTTTTCCTTTACCAAACGTCTCATCTACATGTTCCAATTTGAGTTCGTGGCAAATTGCACGAATTTCATCTTCAGACTTTCCGTCCAAATCGTGGCCAGTTTTTTCTTTAATGGAATCAAGCATCGTAATGCGTTTAAACGGTGCTTTGAAACTGATTGTTTTACCTTCAAATGTCGTTTCCGTAGAACCATTAACTGCAATACAAATAGTTTCAAGTAATTGTTCGGTAAATTCCATCATCCAGTTGTAATCCTTGTACGAAACATAGATTTCCATACAAGTAAACTCAGGATTATGGAATTTGTCCATTCCTTCGTTACGGAAGTTTTTACCTATTTCATATACACCTTCAAAACCACCAACTATCAATCGTTTGAGATATAATTCGGTTGCTATACGGCAATATAAATCTACATCCAACGAATTGTGATGTGTGACAAACGGACGAGCGCTTGCTCCACCCGGAATTGACTGCAATGTAGGCGTTTCAACTTCCAAATATCCGCGAGAATTGAAGAAAGAGCGCATGGTGTCAATAATCTTGGCACGTTTCACAAACACGTCTTTCACACCATTATTTACTACCAAATCAACATAACGTTGACGATAGCGTTGCTCTGGGTCGCTAAATGCATCATATACCACGCCGTCTTTTTCTTTCACGATAGGCAATGGACGCAATGATTTGCTCAAAACCGTAAGTTCTTTTACGTGAATTGAAACTTCGCCCATTTGTGTAACGAACACATATCCCGAAACACCAATAAAATCGCCAATATCAAGCAATTTTTTAAACACTTCGTTATACATCGTTTTGTCCTCATCGGGACAAATTTCGTCACGATTGATATATAATTGGATTCTGCCTGTAGCATCTTGTACTTCACCAAACGAGGCTTTTCCCATAATTCGGCGTGACATAAGTCTTCCCGCCAATGTAATATCTTGGAACAAGCCACAATCAGGAGTGAATTTCTCGAGAATTTCTTTTGAAGTAGCTGTTACCTTGAACTCTTCTGCCGGATAGGGATTAATACCCAAATCACGCAACTTTTGCAAGGAATTTCTACGTATTTGCTCTTGCTCGCTCAATTGTTGCATAGTACTGAATTTATTTTTCGGCAAATATAGACAATATCATTTTTTAACAAACCGAAAGTTTAAAAAGATTACGAACAATTGAGAGATTGCATAAATTTATCATTTATGGCATATTGCTTTTTATATAGAATACTCTGAATGCTAGAATATTCCTTTACGTTTTAATATTTTTTCTTATCTTCTTTGAGATTCCAACTTTCAAAGACTCGTTTCGATTCTGATAAATCAATATGTTTGGTGGCAATGGTTCTACGGTTAAACGGGAGTGACATTTCTTCATAAATTTTAGCATCATCAAAACCGGCACTTGCTGCTTCTTGTCTAGTAGAAGCAAATACCAAGCGAGGAATTTTTGCCCAATAAATTGCCCCTAAGCACATAGGGCAAGGCTCACAAGAAGCATAAATTGTACATTGTTCCAGCGAAAAGTTCTGCTTCAACGAACAAGCATTTCTTATAGCCAAAACCTCGGCGTGTGCCGTTGGATCATTATCGATTCTCACTTTGTTTCCCGACTCTGCAATAATTTCACCATTTTCTACTATCACCGCGCCAAACGGACCTCCTCCGCTACGAATATTTTCCTCAGCAACAGTTATTGCACGTTGTATAAAAACGAAATCATCCTTTTTATTCATTGTATTTGTTATTAAATCTTTCCCAATATAGAAAAATATTGCCTTTCTGTGAGTTTTTTCGGTGCAATATTTTTAACTTGCAGAAAATTTTTAAAATGAAACTCTCATATAAAATAAGTCTTGCTTGTGCTACTGTTTTACTGATTGTCGCGTTTGCTATGCCTACAAAGAAAAATCCTCAACAGAAGATGAAAGAACCTATCGTAACTATCGAAACGAACCTTGGCACTATCAAGGTAAAATTGTATAATGAAACACCTCTTCACCGTGATAACTTCATTAAGTTAGCAGAACAGCATTTTTATGATAGTCTTCTCTTTCACCGAGTGATTGGAAATTTTATGATTCAAACCGGAGATCCTAAATCAAAAGGTGCAAAGCAAAGCGACCAACTTGGATTTGGCGGTCCTGGTTATACAATTCCAGCTGAATTTAATCCAAATTTTATTCATAAAAAAGGTGCGTTGGCTGCCGCTCGTTTAGGTGGTCCACAAAATCCAAAAAAAGAATCATCGGGTTCACAATTCTATATTGTTGTAGGTCAAAAAGTTCCGGCCGATCAACTTGATCAAATGGCACTTAACAAAGTAGAACAAGCCAAAGGTGAATTTATAAATAAAGAGCTCTATAAGCCTGAAAACAAAGCACATTTAGACACGTTGGTTGCTTTGCAAAAAGCACAAAACCGAGAAAATTTTATGAAAGAGTACAATAATTTTGTTGAGTTATATAAAGACACTCTCAAAACATTCAAATCTCTTGCCTATACTCATGAGCAAAAAGAAATATACAGCACTATAGGCGGTACGCCACATCTTGATATGGATTACACCGTTTTTGGCGAAGTTATTGAAGGCTTAAATATTGTTGACTTGATAGCACAAGTAAAGACCGATCAAGTAAATCGCCCTCTTCAAGATATAATAATAAAGAACGTTTCAGTTGAAAAATAAAATACAATATGTTACAGAATCTTATAGACACACTACTTGCCGACGTTGAAAATTTCAAGGCAGAGAATAAAGAACAAGTAGAAGAATTTCGTCTCAAATTCCTTTCAAAAAAAGGCGAACTAAATAAAGTTTTTGAAGAATTTAGAAATGTACCGAAAGAACAAAAACAACAATTCGGTCAAAAAATCAATAAACTTAAAAATGTTGCACAAGCTAAATTCGAGGCTTTGCAACAATCCCATACAACTGAAGAGAACTTAGATTTCCTTGGCGATTTAACATTACCTGGAGCTCCTGTTCAATTAGGAAGCCATCATCCTCTTTCTATCGTACGCAACGAGATTATTGACATATTTTCACGCATTGGATTCACCGTTTCTGAAGGACCAGAAATTGAAGATGACTGGCATGTATTCTCAGCACTCAACTTTCCACCAGAACATCCGGCGCGCGATATGCAAGATACCTTTTTCATAGAACGCAAGACTAATGAAATTCTTTTGCGTACTCATACATCATCGGTACAAGTTCGTGTAATGGAAAAAACACAACCACCAATTCGTTCCATATTCCCTGGACGTGTATTTCGTAACGAAGCTATTTCAGCTCGAGCACATTGTATTTTCCATCAGGTAGAAGGTTTGTATGTTGATACCAATGTATCATTTGCCGACTTAAAACAAACATTGTTATATTTTGCAAAAGAAATGTTCGGAAACGACACTCAAATACGTTTACGTCCATCATACTTTCCATTCACCGAACCATCAGCAGAAATGGACATTTCATGTTCTATATGCGGCGGAAAAGGTTGCCCTGTATGCAAAGGAACCGGATGGCTTGAAATTCTTGGTTGTGGTATGGTTGACCCAAATGTTTTGAAAAATTGTAATATTGATCCTAATACATACACAGGATTCGCATTTGGTATGGGAATAGAGCGTATAGCCATGTTGAAATATCAAGTAAAAGACATTCGCTTATTCTTTAAAAATGACACTCGTTTCATTAAACAATTTGAAACAGCACGATAGAAATATCTAGTAACTAGAACACATACCCACTAAACTTTTAATTTAATAGTTAGTGGGTATTTTTTTTGCACAAATGTCTTTGTTATTTGACGTTTGCAATACAGATTGTCAGCACTTAATCTTTAATGTAGCAAATTGAAAATGCGATACTCTATATCAAAAAAAAAAGCGAAATGCTTTTGACATTTCGCTTTTCTCCATTATGAAAAAATTATTATTTTGTTTTCAAAGCATCGTATTTTGCTTTTGATGCTTTATAATTATCCATCATTCCCAATTTCATATAGATACTCATTAAATCGAAATACGCATCACGTTTACGATACATATCTGTTGTTACTTCTGCAAATGTTTCCACATAAGGATATGCTTTTTTCAAATAACCAATTCCTTCATCCTTCTTTGCCTGATACCCTTTTTTACCATACAAACCATCTGCTACACGTAACGCATCGTTTCCTTTATTTTCATACAAAACGCCAAGGTTCAAGTTCGCATTTTCGTCTTTCGGATTGATTTGTAATGCTTTCTGATATGTTTCTATTGCCAAATCAGATTTCTTTTGATTTTCATAAGCATTTGCCAAAACAACATAATACAATGAGTTTGAAGGATCTTTTTCTATTGCCTTATTCAAATATGTAATAGCCAAATCAGATTGATTTGTTTTTTGATACATGTCAATCAATTGGTTTAAATACACGACAGCATTTGAATCTAACGGGAATTTTTCTACCACCGTCAAACACGTTTGAATAGCAGCAGCAGTATCTTTCATCTCCATTTGGCATGAATAGATACCGTCGTACATACTTGAAGTTTGGTTGTTGCCGGCAATTTTCAATACATCTTGGAAGAATGTAATAGCTTGATTGTAATTTTCTGCAGCACGGTTTATAATACCGCAGTTGTTCAAAGATGCCATTATAACAGAATCAGATTCTCCGGTAAGTCCTGTATTTATTATATTTCCTGATTTTGTGTAATACTCAGCTGCATTTTTATAATCTTCTGAATAGTAATAAAACAAACCCTCACGTTGGTAGAAGTCTGAAATTGTTTTCAATTGTTTATTTAAAAGCGGCGTAAGTTTTCCTTCTGGATCAAGTTCTTTCGCTTTCAAATATGACTCTGTTGCAACATCAAGAGCAGCAGTGTGGGTAGGAAAGAAAAATTCTTTTGCTCTTCCAGTTCTTTCATATTTTACAACCGAACTATCTACCAAGTAAAAATCAACACGATCATAAGACAAGATAGTAGTGTCACCAGATTTTCCTTCCGATTTAGCTCCGGTTTTCATTATATATGGAACTTGTTGTTGCGTTGTACCATAATAAATATTCTCAGCATCGAACGTATATACCATCAAGTATTTACGACCACGCTCAGTCCATGTTTTTGGCTTAATTGCTTTCTTTGCATTAGCAATATTTAAATCGGATTTTTTTGCTTCGCTTTCTACTATAGCCCATGTCATGACAAATTCATCGGTTTGGCTATATGCTATGTTGCCAAAGAATATGGCTAACATTGCTATTACAAATGTTTTTTTCATACTCATTACTATTTATTCGTTATTGTTTTCTGTATTTGTTTCATCTTGATTTTCCGTTTGTTCAGAATCACTATCTTCTTCGTTCATCTCAGCACTTGCTTGACGATCTTCAGGGTCAACGTGAACTGTAGAAATAGCTGCAATAGAATCTTGTGGTCGTAAGTTAATCAATCTAACACCCTGAGCTACACGCCCCATTACTCGCAACGAAGAAACTTCCATACGAATTGTGATACCTGATTTATTCATAATCATTAGGTCGTCATCATCGTCAACAGCTTCGAAAGCAACAAGTATACCAGTTTTGTCTGTAACATTCAATGTCTTAACACCTTTTCCACCACGATTGGTAACACGATAGTCATCAACTTTTGAACGTTTTCCATAACCCTTCTCTGAAACGACTAAAATTTCCTTTTTAGTATCGGCAGGAACGCAAATTAATCCTACAACTTTCTCGCCATAAGGAACGGTAATACCTTTCACACCTGAAGCGGTACGTCCCATAGCACGGAATTTACTTTCAGGGAATCTGATTGCTTTTCCTGATTGAATTGCCATCAATATCTCACAATTTCCATCGGTTAAGCATGCTTGCAATAAACTATCACCTTCGCGGATAGACAATGCAATAATACCATTCTGACGTGGACGAGAATATGCTTCAAGAGTTGTTTTCTTAATGATTCCATTTTCGGTACAAAGCACTACGTAATGATTCTTTATATAATCATCCTCAGTCAAATTATCAACGGTAACGTATGTCTTAACTTTGTCGTCATTCGAAATATTCAAAATATTTTGAATAGCACGTCCTTTTGATGTCTTTGTTCCTTCTGGAATATCATATACTTTTTGCCAGAAACATCTACCTTGTTCTGTGAATATCAACATAGTAGCGTGCATATTGGCAATATATAAATGCTCAATATAATCGGTATCACGGGCATCACCACCACGAGAACCTACACCTCCACGATTTTGAAGTTTGTATTCTGTAAGAGCTGTTCTCTTGATATATCCAAGGTGTGAGATTGCAATCACAACATCTTCATCTGCATAGAAGTCTTCCGGATTGAATTCGTCTGCCATTTTCACAATGTCAGTTTTGCGTTCATCTCCGTACTTTTCTTTTACTTCAAGCAACTCATCTTTTATAATCTGCATTTGCATATCGAAGTTAGCCAAAACATCACGATAGTATGCGATTTTCTTTTCCAACTCTTCATATTCAGCATGAAGTTGATCCATTTGCAAGCCAGTCAACTGACGCAAACGCATTTCAATAATAGCATTCGCCTGATCTTCATCAAGAGAGAATCGTTTCATCAAGTTCTCACGAGCCTCGCCAACGTTTTTAGAAGCACGAATAATATGTACGACTTCATCAATATTGTCGCACGCAATTATTAATCCTTCTAAAATATGAGCGCGCTTCTCAGCTTCTTTCAAATCAAATTTGGTACGACGAATAATAACTTCGTGACGATGTTCGGTAAATACCTTAATCATGTCTTTAAGGTTGATAGTTTTTGGACGCCCATTAACCAAAGCCACGTTGTTCACGCTAAAAGACGATTGTAAATAGGTATATTTATACAACTTGTTTAAGACGATGTTTGGCACCGCATCTTTCTTAAGTGTGTATACAATTCGCATACCATCTTTATCCGATTCATCGTTTACTTCCGATATTCCTTCTATTTTCTTATCATTGATTAAATCAGCAGTACGTTTTATCAGTTCTGCTTTGTTAACCAAATAAGGAATTTCGTCAACCACAATCAAATCGCGTCCGTTTTCTGTTTCAAAACGTGCTTTTGCACGGACCACGATACGCCCTTGACCCGTTTCGTATGCATCAAGAACGCCCTGATACCCATAAATTGTTCCTCCCGTTGGGAAATCAGGTGCTTTGATTATGGCAGACAATTCTGATATTGTAATATCGTTGTTATCAATATATGCAATGATTGCATCAACTGAGTCACTTAAATTATGAGGTGCCATGTTCGTTGCCATACCTACGGCAATTCCGGCACAACCATTTACTAACAACAATGGAATTCTTGTTGGCAACACAGATGGCTCCATATATTCTTGTGAGAAGTTTGGAGTCATATCAACAGTATCTTTTTCCAAATCAGCAAGCGCTTCTACAGCAAGTTTCTGCATGCGAGCCTCGGTATAACGCATAGCTGCAGGCGAATCACCATCGATTGAGCCAAAGTTACCTTGACCATCTACCAATGGATAACGCATGTTCCATGGTTGCGCTAAGTGTACCAATGTGCCATATATTGAAGAATCACCATGAGGGTGGTACTTTCCCATTACCTCACCTACAATTCTGGCTGATTTTTTATACGGTTGTTCGGGAGTATTTCCCATTTTGCTCATACCAAACAATACTCTACGATGTACCGGTTTCATACCGTCTCGAGCATCTGGCAAGGCTCTTGATACTATCACGGACATTGAATAATCAATGTACGCCGACTTCATTTCTTTTTCGATATCCAATCGAAGAATTTTTTCTCCACTTGTTTTTTCTACTTCCTCTGACATGTTTTAAAGTTTTCACAGAAGGCTTTTTGCCTACTTACCATTCATAGCAAATATCCCATTTTTTGACTAATCTATAAGGTGTTTAAAGGTGTTTTTATCAACATTTTATTGTTAATAAATCATATAGCTCATAATGATTTGATATCGAAGTAGTAAGAACACGCTCGTTTTAATTTAACTCCGTAATACATGGTATTTTAGCTTGTTTTTCCTATATTTACAAAAATTTACATAATATGGATTATTCACCAAAATTACAAGAAATATTACGGAACAGTCGAGAAGAAGCTATACGACTGGGAAATAACTATCTCTGTATAGACCATTTGTGTCTTGCTCTTTTGCGCGAAAATCAATGTCTTGCAACCGATATACTTACTGACTTTAATAGTGATATTGCTTCCGTAAAACAAGCAATAGAAAAAGAACTACGGAAAGAAGATATCTTGAACACTGAAGAAAATCCATCAATTCCCATACTCAACGATGCGCAAAACATCATGAAAATCGCACAATTTGAGGCAATAAACCTTCTCGTTCCAAAAATTGACGCAGAACATCTACTTCTTGCTGTTTTGCGCGATGAACGCTCTATTTGTGCAAAAAGTTTACGTTTACAAGGAATTACATATTCTGCATATAAAAATGCAATTCTCAGCAAATACAAAATGTCAAAAGACGCTAAAAAAACAAACGATTTACTCAGTAATTCAAATAGTGACGACAATGAGCCACGTCCCGAATCAATTGATGAATCTCCAGAACAAAACATACAAAAGCCTCTTGATAAAGGAGATATAGATGAACCTAACGACTCATCGGAAGACACTCCAAGACGCTTTGAACCTCGCTATCCTCAACATCCTCAAGGAAAGCGACAACAGTCAAGTGCACAATCTTCTACGCCAATTGTAGACAAATTCGGAAACGATTTGACTAATGCAGCAAAAGATGGAAAACTAGACCACATAGAAGGTCGCGATATGGAAATAGACCGTATTGCTCAAATCTTGAGTCGCAGAAAGAAAAACAACCCTATTCTTATTGGAGAACCGGGCGTGGGAAAATCTGCTATTGTTGAAGGTTTAGCTTTGAAAATTGTTAATCACGAGGTTTCACGCACACTTTTCGATAAAAGACTTATCTCTATTGATATGGCATCAATGGTTGCTGGCACAAAATATCGTGGACAATTTGAAGAAAGAATTAAGTCGTTAATTCAAGAATTGACAAACTCAAAAAACATTATATTGTTTATTGATGAAATCCATACTATTGTGGGTGCCGGAAGTTCATCAGGAGCGCTTGATGCTGCAAATATTTTAAAACCGGCATTAGCTCGTGGTGATATTCAATGTATTGGAGCCACAACGCTTGACGAATATCGCCAAAATATTGAAAAAGATGGTGCATTGGAACGTCGTTTTCAAAAGATTTTAATTGAACAACCTACCGTTGAAGAATCAATCAACATTTTGAACAAAATTAAAGTTCATTACGAAGATTATCACAACGTTTATTACACCGACAAAGCTCTCAAAGCGTGTGTAAATCTTACACAACGATACATTTCTGACCGCTGTCTACCCGACAAAGCTATTGATGCGATGGATGAAGCAGGTTCGCGCGTACACTTACAAAACGTGATAGTTCCTCCTGACATTATTTCTATGGAACAAGAAGTAGATACAATTAAGGCGGAAATATCTGATGCAGTAAAACAACAAGACTTTGAACATGCAGTAGAACTACGCGACCGAAGAAATAAATTGGGATTAAAAATAGAACAAGCACAACAAGATTGGCAAAAATCGTTGGAAGAAAATCGCAATCCGGTTACGGAAGATACGATTGCTGAAGTTGTTGCCATGATGTCGGGTGTGCCAGTTAAACGTATTGCGCAAGAAGAAGGCACTCGTCTCCTTCAAATGTACAACGAACTCAAAGGATCGGTTATAGGTCAAGACGAAGCAATTAAACAGATTGTAAAGGCTATCCAACGAAATCGTGCCGGTCTTAAAGACCCCAATAAACCAATTGGTTCATTTATATTCATGGGACCTACCGGTGTGGGAAAAACCGAACTTGCAAAAGTTTTGGCAGAATATCTCTTTGACTCTCGCGATGCGCTCATTCGCATTGATATGAGCGAATATATGGAAAAATTTGCCGTATCGCGTTTGGTAGGAGCGCCTCCGGGATACGTTGGCTACGAAGAAGGCGGACAACTCACCGAAAAAGTGAGAAGAAAACCATACTCTGTTATTCTCCTTGACGAAATTGAAAAAGCAAATCCTGACGTATTCAACATCTTGCTCCAAGTGCTTGACGAAGGACATTTGACCGATAGCTACGGACGAAAAGTCAATTTCAAAAATACTATCATCATTATGACCTCAAACATTGGAAGCCGTTCACTTACCCAGTTTGGGGCAAACGTTGGATTTAGTTCTAAATCGAAAGAAGAACAAGTAACAGAGTACACCAAAGATGTTACCAACAAGGAATTAAAGAAAGTGTTCTCTCCAGAATTCCTCAACCGTATAGATGACATTATTCAATTCAATACGTTAAGCAAAACGGATATTCACAAGATTATAGACATAGAACTCAAAGATATATTCAAACGAACAAAAGAATTAAATATTCATTTGGTTCTTTCTGATGCTATAAAAGATTTTATCGTTGAAAAAGGATACGACCAAAAGAACGGTGCAAGACCATTGCGCCGAGCTATTCAAAAATATCTTGAAGACCCTCTTTCTGAATACATTCTTGCCCATCCTATCGATCCCGATTCTACAATAGAGTTAGACGTAAAAGACAACGAAGTAATCATACATGCATTAGAACAACATGAACAATAAACTTTGCAGTATATCATCAGAAATTCATTTATCTAGCACAGAAACAACAATCTTTCTGGAAGACTATTTTGTTGATACAGAAAATATAGTTGATGTTACAGCGCCTCTTGGTATAGAAGTCTGGATCAATAAGAAATCAACAAGAGTAAAACTGGTTATTACAGACTCTTCAATTCTTTTGCCTGTAAGCAATCTAAATATCATTTTTAAGGATGGTACAACAGAATCAATTGTACTCATTAAACCAAAGGGCGTTTTATATACCCTAAAATTTTACCCACATAGCAACGTCTCGTCTGTTATGGTGGCGGGCGATTTCAATAGTTGGAACCCCAATGGCTATAACTTTTCAAAAAAAGATAATTATTGGGAATATACACTCGAAATAGAACCAGGGAATTATGCCTACCAAATCATTGTTGATGGTAATTGGATAAAAGACCCTCATAATAACGAAGTACTTGAAAACGGATATGGAGGATACAACTCTCTAATGCGTGTGCCGTTTGCAAATTCGGATAAGATGACCCTCGAAACGGAGCAAACGTATGAAGATCAAATTATCATTTCCACTACCGAATCGGTTTCAGGATATCTCGTACTATGGCAAAACATTGTAATAAACGACACAAATACCTTTCGCCAACACAATCGTATAGTCATTACCATTCCAAATACTGCAAAAAAAATAGAACGGAGCTATATTCGTGCCTATGGCTACAATACGGAAACAATGACTAACGACATTCTCATTCCCTTAGAATATGGTAATGTTGTTACCGAATCTGACAAACTGAATAGAAACGACAAAGAATCACAATTAATTTACTTTGCACTAGTTGACCGTTTTAATAATGGTAATCCTAAAAATGACAATCCAATTTGTTGCGAACCCATTCATGCAAAATTGAACTTCTACGGAGGCGATTTAGCTGGCATAAAACAAAAAATCGAAGACGGATATTTTAAACTACTAGGAATAACTACCATTTGGATTTCTCCAGTTGTAAAAAATCCGGATTTCCCCATAGAAAAAAACGGACGAAAATCTTCAGCATATCATGGGTATTGGCCTTTGAAATCAACCGAAATTGATGAACATTTTGGAACAGAACAAGATATGCACGACCTTGTTGCAACTGCCCACAAACATAACATAAACATTATTCTTGACTATGTTGCCAATCATGTGTACAAAGACAATCCAATTATTTTAAAAAATCCTACATGGTCTACTCCGCTCTATTTGCCTGATGGTTCAAAAAACATAGGAAGATGGGAAGACCAACGCTTCACAACATGGTTTGAAGAATTTCTTCCTACGCTCGATTTCAGCAAACCTGCCGTAAGAGATGCCATGACAGATATTGCCGTAGAATGGATTGAAAAATATGACCTTGACGGCTTTCGCCACGATGCTACAAAACACATACAAATAGAGTTTTGGCGTGAATTAACAAAAAAATTAAAAGAACGAGTTATGATGCCTAAACATAAACGATTATTTCAAATCGGAGAAACGTTTGGTGGTCGTAAAATGCTCCAAAGCTATATTAATTGTGGCATTCATGACTCTCAATTCTCATTCAACCTCTATTACGAAACACGATCGGCATTTTTATATGAAGATGTCCATTTTGAAAAACTGAG
>CAYFVM010000003.1:48985-60007 GCA_964346725.1 uncultured Bacteroidales bacterium | reverse complement strand
ATTACGAAACACGATCGGCATTTTTATATGAAGATGTCCATTTTGAAAAACTGAGTATTTGTCTCCGTCAAGAAATGGATTTCTTTGGTTCGCACCATCTTATGGGAAACATTTCGGGCAACCATGACCTTCCTCGCTTTATTTCGTATGCAGGTGAAGATTTATGGACAAACCAAAATGCAGAATACGAAGGATGGAACCGTCATATCACGGTAAAGAACCCTATCGGATACAAAAAACTTCTGATGCTTCTCGCATTTAATGCCACAATCCCCGGCATTCCCGTGGTGTATTATGGCGATGAAATCGGCATCCCTGGCGGTGGTGACCCTGACAATCGCCGTCCTATGTATTTCACTGGACTTTCTAAAAACGAAGCGGAAAATCTTGCTGTGTCGCAAAAAATAGGACAATTCCGTAAAGATTTCCTTCCTTGTATCTATGGCGATTTTTCTTTTGAAAAAATAGAAAAACAGATCTTAGTATATCGTCGCAAATATTTTGAAGAATTCGCATATGTATGCTTCAATAAATCGCGCGTAATGCAAACGATTGAAATACAAATGAAGGAATCTGTTGATAGTACAACTTTGCAATCATTCACGCAATGTAAGTTCTATACAAAGAATCTCCTTTTGTACATTGAAGTTCCCCCTATGAGTTTTGATATTATCTATCATAGACAGCAGGCAAAACCGAAGCCGAAACCTTTTATTGGCAATTATGAGGAATTTCTTAATTAGTTGTGTAGGATTAATATCTTGCCTTCCTGCTTTTAGCCAAACAACAAGTAGAGTTGGCCTAAATTATGGTGTACACGTAGGTTGGCAATTGGTAGGCAATGCTGAAGCAGAAATGTACAGCTGTCGTGGCGCAAATAATGGTGCCGACCTGCAACAGATTCTCATAAACAACACTTTCAACTACACCAAGTTGCAAGATTATTACAATGACGATTTCACACTCTACGAATATCCAAACAATATTACCTACAAACCGTCATTAAGTCTGGGAGGAACGCTTCAATATTACCTCACAGAATCTTTTGCTGTATTGTTCAATATTCTATATGTAAGCCCATCTATACGTCACAGCAATTTTTCAATAAAACTAAGTTCTCCAGGCGACAATCTGACTAACGAAGTTATTGAACAAGGAACAGTTTCTGCAAAAGAATCGAGATTTAACATAGACATAGGCGTACATAAAGCTTTCACAACGAGGACATATAAGCCATTTATGGAGTGTGCCGTTGTTGGTTCTTTTTTAGAAACAAAATCACACGAAATTTCTATTGGCAATCTCACCCAAAGCGTACTCGGCTATTCTAATACCGATGCGAATACCACTTTTTCAAAATTCGGATATGGTGCATCGTGTACCTTTGGTCTGCAATTTCCTTTTAAAGAACGGTTCTACATCTATTCCGGGATTTCTCTTGCTGCACTACACTATGGCATTGTTGACACTCCATATTCGCTTGCAAAAGGAATTGATGTAAAGATTTTGTTTTAAGTTATCAATCACAGAAAACTTTACTATAAGAAAGAATTCCTTTTTACTTAAACATTATCACTATTCCACTGAATATCATGTAGATGTAGATTACACGTCGTATAGTATTGGTAGGAAGATAGTCAAAGAGTTTTTTACCTAGTATAGAACCTATTACCACACCTACACACGAATATAACCACGACCTACCTACAAATTCAGTTAAAAAACCGCTTCTAAAACGAAAGAAGGTCATAATGCAGTTTGTCAATAAAAAATACGCCTGGCAAAGAGCCATGTATCGATTTTTATCATTCTCAACAGCAAGAAAATAAATTACTGCAGGAGGTCCGTGCATACCAAAAAAGCCACCCATTAATCCACTCAACGCTCCCATTGATACCTGTAATGATTTTGTTGGGCGCACTTTTATTCGTGGACTAACGAATAAAAAAAACAGACTCAAAAGAATAAGTACAATACCAAGCAAAACATTGAGAAACGAATCGGTGGCAAGGGAAAGAAAATGGACACCTATATAGGAGAATAAAGTACACGAAATAAGAATAATGACAAGTTTTCGCCAATCAACCAAACGCCACATAAACAACAATACATATAATGACTGTGTGGCGGCCAGTAATCCTGATAATGCTGTTGCTTCGCCATACGATGGGCACAAAAACGGAAGCATAGTCATAATAAAAACGCCAAAACCGAATCCGCATACGCGTTGTACAAACGCAGCGCCCGCACTAAGCAGCATCAACAAAATAACGACCGTAATTGTCATGTATTTTTTCTTTGATGCAAAAGTACAAATATAAAAAAGCAAAACCTCGTTTGAGATTTTGCTTTTTCAATAAAATTATGTCTTTGCTCGTTATAACAACGAATAAGAAACAGTAAGTCCGGCCATTACAATTGAGACCATACTCATCAACTTAATCAAAATATTCAAACTCGGACCAGATGTATCTTTGAACGGATCGCCAACGGTATCACCAACAACAGTTGCTTTATGACAATCAGAACCTTTGCCTCCGAAGTTTCCTTCTTCTATATATTTCTTTGCATTGTCCCATGCTCCACCCGCATTTGCCATGAATATTGCCAATACGAATCCTGAACTCAAACTACCAATAAGCAATCCCAAAACGCCACCAACGCCAAGCAACACTCCTGTTACTATTGGAACTATAATAGCTAATAATGATGGTAACAACATTTCGCGTTGTGCACCTTTCGTTGAAATGGCAACGCAACGTTCGTAATCAGGTTCAGCCTTGCCTTCTAGTATTCCGGCTATTTCACGGAACTGACGACGAACTTCCTCTACCATTTTTTGTGCTGCACGGCCTACTGCATTCATGGTTAGACCGCAGAACATGAATGCCATCATTGCACCAACAAATACACCTACAAGCACTATCGGATTCATCAAGTTCACATTGTATGCATCCATAAAATCTATCAACGATGCTTGAGCTGATTCTACACCATTCGGTAAGTTTTCACCCATACGAACAAGTGCAATTTTTATTTCTTCAACAAACGAAGCCAACAAAGCAAGAGCAGTTAATGCTGCTGAACCAATCGCAAACCCTTTTCCTGTTGCTGCCGTTGTATTTCCAAGTGCATCAAGAGCATCGGTACGTTTACGAACTTCCGGTTCCAAACCGCTCATTTCTGCATTACCACCGGCATTATCGGCAATTGGCCCGTATGCATCGGTAGCCAATGTAATACCAAGTGTAGAAAGCATACCCACTGCGGCAATACCAATACCATATAAACCTTGTGAAAGACTTTCTGCAGTTAATTCTACTGTAAATCCATTTGCACACAAATACGCTAAAATAATTGCAAAACCTACGGTAACTACCGGAATTGCGGTTGAAAGCATACCAAGTCCAAGACCGGAAATGATAACCGTAGCCGGACCTGTTTGTGAACTTTCAGAAACTTTTTGTGTTGGTTTATAACTCTGTGAAGTGTAATATTCTGTTGATTTACCGATAATCACACCTGCCAACAAACCAACAACAACCGACAATGAGACTTGCCACCATTGATTTGTTTCGGTGCCAAACAAACCGGCAAATATTGCAAAAGTCGCAACTGCTATCAATACGGCAGCAGTGTTTGTTCCACGGCTAAGAGCAGCAAGCAACTGCTTCATATCTGCTTCTTCTTTGGTTTTTACCAAGAAAATTCCAAGAAGTGACAATACCACACCTACCGCAGCAATAAGCGACGGTGCAAGTACTGCTTTAAGTTGCATTCCTTCAATAGTTGAAGTAGCATACGCAGAAGCACCAAGAGCCATAGTAGCAAGTATTGAGCCTGCGTATGATTCATACAAATCGGCACCCATACCGGCCACGTCACCCACGTTGTCACCAACATTGTCGGCAATGGTAGCAGGATTGCGTGGATCATCTTCAGGAATGTTGTATTCGGTTTTGCCTACTAAGTCAGCACCTACATCGGCTGCTTTGGTGTAGATACCACCACCAACACGGGCAAACAATGCTTGTGTAGAGGCTCCCATACCGAAAGTCAACATGGTTGTTGTGATTATAATCAAATGGTTTTCTACCGGTATAAAATAATCAAGAATCAAAAACCACAACGAAATGTCTAACAACGCAAGACCAACAACGGTAAGTCCCATAACAGCTCCCGAACGGAAAGCCACCTGCAAACCGCTGTTAAGCGAAGCTCGTGCAGCATTTGCAGTACGAGCCGAAGCATAGGTTGCTGTTTTCATTCCAAAGAAACCTGCCAAACCAGAAAAGAAACCGCCGGTAAGGAATGCAAACCACACCCAACCGTTTTGCAAGCCAAAGAACGACATTACATAAAAAAGAATAGCAAAAATCACAAAAACGATTATTACAACTTTGTACTGTTGCTTAAGATATGCCATAGCACCTTTACGGACGTGTTCGGCTATCTTTTTCATGAGGTCTGTACCTTCATCCTTGTTCAACATTTGTCGGTAAAACATATAGGCTGTACCCAATGCCAAAACCGATGCGACTAGTACGAGATAAATTATTTTTTCCATATGCGTTAATTTAATAATAACTTTTAATTTCCCTCAACAAAAATATTAATTTTTATAAGGGTATTTCCAATACAAATATAGATAAAAGCTTTAATGTGGCGACAGATTTGAGAGAAAAGTTTCCTATAATTTGGTTAATATTTAGTGTAGATTGGTTCTTTGGTTGATTGTATCTCTAACCGATTAACCGGTTAACCAAAAACCCTTTACTATAAAGCGTGAAAGACGTACAGCAAAAAGAGACGTGGTCTACAAGCCACGTCTCTGTGTTGTGGAGCTGCGGAGGTTCGAACTCCGGTCCGGTCAAGTACCAAAAATGCTTTCTACATGTGTATCCACGTTATTGATTGTCGGGAAGGAACTGAGAACGGGCACCCCATTACTTCCGTATCCTGAATAGAGTTTTGGCAAAACGCACAGGAATTGTTTCGCCTAGTCCCTATTTATAGCACTCCGGGATCAGACGACTAAGGACGTGCCATCTGCGGAATGTCTCGCCGCTATTCCTAGAACAGCGTAAAGCCCAAATCTACTATGATTCGATTAGGCAGCAAGAGCAAAGTTTTCTTCGCCAGTTATTGTGTTAGAGTACGTTTTTACGGGACAAACCCCATTGCCCGACATGCTTACATTCCCAATAAACTCCCCGTCAATTCCAATCAGCCCCGAGAAATGTGTGACAAATGTACACAAAAAATTGTGAAATGAAGTTATGAGTTATGGATTATGAGTTATGTACTTAGAAATACTATTAAAAGTCAATTACGAAATCTTTTTTTTCTACATTTGTATTATTATTCGTTCGTAACATGAAAACGCAAAAACAAGGTCGCATAGCTAAAATCATTCACTTTATCACGATTGACGTGTGGAGCATCAATCTTGCAAAAGATACTGTTCGCCACTCCAAGCTGATTAGGTTGTTACAAATTATGATTCTTTCGGGAAAAGAATTCATTCAAAAACGATATTTGGATAAAGCGTCTGCACTTACATACTACACCATTCTTTCTATTGTGCCTATTGCCGCCATGGCCTTTGGTATTGGCAAAGGATTTGGGTTCGACAAAATCATGGAGCAATACCTTATTTCGCTCTTTGCCGACAAACAAGATATTGTAGACATGATTATTGAATTTAGTGAATCAATGCTCGCTAAAACGCAAGGTGGTTTGATTGCCGGAATTGGTATTGTCATCCTACTTTGGACCGTTATAAAAGTAATGGGCAACATTGAAAGTGCATTCAATGAAATTTGGTTGGTAAATAAACAACGTAGCTACACTCGAAAACTGAGCGACTATCTTACCATTATGCTCCTCGCTCCTATCTGTCTTATTGTTTCATATAGTGTAACGTCGTACATCTCCGATTGGATTGCTACTATGGCTCAACAAATAGAATGGGTAAGCAAATTCAACGGACTCATTTCTTTTGGACTAAAACTGCTTCCGTACAGTTTGCTCTGGTTTGCATTTGCCATATTGTATCTTGTAATGCCAAACACCAAAGTTGAATTTAAGGCAGCGTTGATTAGTGGTATTGTTACGGGTATTGCGTTCCAAGTTGTTCAATATTTCTATTTCGAATTTCAAATTGGCGTGTCAAACTACAACGCCATCTACGGAAGTTTTGCCGCCATACCATTGTTTCTTGTTTGGTTGCAAATGTCATGGACGATTATACTTCTTGGCGCCGGTATTGCCTATTCTATTCAAAACGTAAAAAACTTTGAATATGAATTGGAAGTAACCCAACTAAGCCCACAACTCAAAACGAAACTAGCGCTTCTTATTCTTCATTCTATAACAAAGCGTTTTACCAATGCGGAACCTCCTCAATCATCACTTCAAATAAGTGAAGACACCGAAATTCCGCATCGCATTACCAAACTTGTGCTTTCTGCCTTAGTTGATGCCGATTTGGTGCACGAAGTAAAAACGAGCGATGAGCAATCATTTGCCTACGCACCTGCGTTTGACACGCAACAGATGGATGTAGCCACCTGCGTACAAAAAATGCACAATGCAGGTATAAATACCTTGGAAATCAAAGACAAAGAAATGTTTAACAAAATCTCTCAAATTGTTGACAGCATTTCATTTGAAGGCAACAAAGAATTAACTAAACTATAATACCATGACGCAACACATGAAGACAATTACCTTAGTTAGCATTGTTTGTATGCTGATTCCAAACGCTCTTTTGGCTCAATCGGTAACAGAATCTGCACGCAAACATATAGAAAACCTCTGCTCTCCCCGTATGTCTGGACGAGGATATGTAAACAATGGTGCACAGATAGCAGCCGATTATATCGATTCCTGCTTCCGTTCCTACGATATGGGCGTATGGTTTATGCAAGATGGTGCGTGCTCACACATTATCCCAAATTTCGATTATGAAAAAATGAAAAACCTTCCCGTACCCGAAGGACACGAACCATTTTGGGGCGACGGACGAAGACATTGGCTGGTACCTGTGTCAGACTTTTGGATAGATACCGTAAAACCATTTAACGTATACGAAGACTACGACCCTATAGGGTTTGATGATGACGAAACTTCTTCCTCTGAAAATAATGACGACGAAGAAAATGACGATAGCGAAGACGAAGAATATGATGAAGAAGAGATAGATACCAATGTTTCAGATATTGTTTTCAAAGATTATTTTTGTCAGAAAAACATTTACCAAGATGAATTTTCCTATAAAGTAAATGTATTTCCCGACAAAATGAATGTCACTATTGACGAAGCTCCCCTCAAACCCGGAGTTGATTTTCTTGTTGATGCCATGAGTGCCGGAGGTTCAAAAACATTGAAATGCGTGCCGTTCGACAAAAAAGACCTACACAACATTTGTACAGGAACCAACACAACCGAATTGAAGCAAAAATTCAAAAACACGTATGCTACTAAATGTCTTGTGTTTAACGAAAACGATACGGTTAATTTCACCCAAAAAGAAATTAACTACATAAACCAATGGATTGCAACTGATTTGTGTTGGTCGGGACAATACGACATTGGTGCAATACTAAAAATCACAGACAAAAAACTCTCGTACAACATCAGCAACTATGCAGGAACCATCCCCTACATCATAGTTTCAAACAAAAGTGTAAAAGGAATGCCCAAAACTATCCAGTTTGACATTACCCAACGCATTGACACGGTCACTACCGCCAATGTATTTGCTTGTGGTGACGACACGAGTTGGAAGGCAAGAGATCGTATCTTCTTCATAGCCCACTACGACCACTTGGGTATGATGGGAAAAGAAACAATGTTTCCCGGAGCAAGCGATAACGCGAGCGGTGTGGCCATGTTGCTTGAACTTGCCAAATACTTCAAAGAACATCCTGCCAAACGTCCTGTTGCTTTTGCAGCACTCAGCGGTGAAGAACTCGGTATGCTTGGAGCAAAAAACAGCTTGGAGTCGTTTGTCTTTGGTGCTCGTACGTACTATATTGATGGAAAAGTTGTAACTATGATTGACCCCAAAGACGCGCCACGACTCGTAATCAATCTTGACATAGTAGGCGGTGGCGACGAAGGTATTTGCGTAGTAAACGGCAAACAATGCTCAGAAGAATATGAGTTATTGAAAAAAATCAATGCCGAAAAGAATCTTGTACCAACGGTAAAAATGCGTGGTAAAGCCTGCAACAGCGACCATTGCCCATATGTAGAAAAAGACATTCCAGCCATTTACATTTACACAATGGGCGGCACTACCCACTATCACGACATATACGACACACCGGAATCTCTCCCTCTCACCGAGTTTGATGATTTATTCCGCTTGCTCGTAGAATTTGTGGAAAAATTGTAACATTTAACTATTTACCCTTCTGCAAAACTGAATGGCAGCTGGAATGTATACGAAATAGTTTTCTTCTTTTGGTTCTTCATCCAATATCCAAACAATTCTATACTCATTCTCAACAGATTTTTCTACCGGTTTAGAGAAATATACATCATTTTGACCAATTGCTCCTGCTATATCAAACATTGAGTCAAAATCAAAAGTCTTTTCTTTTGACATTTGTTCTTTCATTTTTTTAATTGCAGTTGTATTAATTTGTCTTTGTATATTTCTATCGTTATAACAACAAGGACCTTTTAATACTGACTTTACTTTAATACCATTTTGTAATAATTGGTCTGTAATCAAATTTGTAAAATCATAGACATTTTGAATTTCAATACAGCATTCTGATTTTTCTCCCTTAGAAGATGTATATTCTTTAGAAAGACTTAGACAGAGCATAATACAATTACCGCCAAAACCACAATCTATTTGAAATGTATGACCTTCTTCTTTAGTTTCTAATGTAGTTTCCCCTTCTTCTGCATCTCTCCGTATTGGATCTTCTAATTTTTTGCAACGCTTGTACGATGTAAGCATTAATTTGCCAGAATTACAGAATTCTTCAATAAATTGTTTGTCTATATGACGATAAAGCATCGGAATATGCTCACAAGGTGCCAAATTAGGCATAGGATCTATAAGTTTTTGTTTTTCTTCTTCGATAAGAAATTGTATTGCATCCTCCGGTAATTGTATTGCAAATTCTGTAATTGAAATCTTGAATGGAATTATTGGAAAGGGAGTTGTGTTTTTTCCTGATATTTCACGACATCGTTCATCTACTAATTTGCAATCATTGAAACCTGGTAATAAAAATATTCTTTGCGGAATTCGTTCTATACTTTCTAATGCCGTATACCCTTCAGGCATACCATCTTGATTTTCACAAGGCTTTCCATATTTAAACTTAGACATACTCTTTCTTTTGGTTATTAATTTTCTGTGAATTTCTTTTCTTTCTCAGTTAACATTTTTTCTTTTATAAAATCCAAAATATCTCTTATCAATAAATAAATTTCTCCTTTTACAACTCTATTCTTCTACAATAGAACCTTAATTCTATTATAATATTAATCAAAATCTGGTCTATTGCCTATTTTTGGTTTTTTACTTTGTGGTTCGCCCCATATGTCACGAACTAATACATCAAAAACTTTATCAAAATCTTCATCACTTCTCATATCAACAAAATCACGTCCTGATAAAAATGATGGGGTATCATTAGAATCTCCTTTTCTAAAAAGAGGTATAAATTTCTCTGTTTGAATATCTTTCAGTACTTCTGCTGACATAATAGAATATTCATAACCAACTCCACCTTCAAGATTTTCAGATTTTTTTTTGTAATTTGGAGTTATTATGCAAATAACCCTTTCAGATTCTTTAATTGCATTCGCCATAAAATGAGGAAAAAGTTTTCCTAATTTCATTTCCCATTTATCTAATGTCACATCAATACCTTTATTACATAGTTTTTCTGCTAAATTAACTACCCATTTTTCGTGTTGTTTATCATCCCATGAATATGAAATAAAGACTTTAGGATTGTTGCCTTGTGAAGAAGATGTTGTTGTGGGTAATGACATATTTTTTCTAGATTTAATAGGTTCAATTCTGTCATTTTCAAGAGGTGTGATATTAAGAAAATCAACAATATTAGATTCTACAACCTTTACCTGAGGTGTTTCGATATATATTTGAATATTTACATAAAGTTCATAACGTTTTTCTCCTTCAAGAAGATCTATCAAATCTTTATAATAATCGACACGACTTGTTGATAAACCCTTATTTTTTTCTCAATTCTATATATTGTTGATATGATGAAGGGATAGAATCATTTAACTTAAGAATATAGTTATAAAATTGGGGACCAGATATATAATACAAAGCCTTATATTGTGCCCCAATCAAATCCCATAATTTAGTATATGCTATATTCCATGCCACTTTATTCCAATCTTTTTCATTATATTCAGGAATGATCCATGGCTTATTTTGGGTTGCTTTTACTAAACCATCATCATAAATATAATCATAGCCTTTTTTTGTAAGACGAATAAAATTTTTATTGTCATCAATGGTAATATAACCTAACGCTTGCAACCCAATATATACACAATTAAATAGTTCTTGTTCTTTAGGGTTAAGTTTTTGTTTTACCTTAACGGCAAGTAAATTACACGTATACCCCTGATTTTCAACACATTTAATATCTCTAAACAATTGAAATATCATTTCTACTATTCCTCTTTCTGTTCTCATTTTTTATTATTTTAATTTATCAATTGTTTTCATTTTTTCGTCAACTAAAAAGCACCAACTATTTCTATCATCATTGTAAAATGTACAAATATGTTGAATTAGTTTTACATATGATTTATCGCTATCTTTATCTCTATAAAATCCGACAAAAGCCCTTTCTTGAGGGGATGTACCGACTACAAATACTAAACCTTTAATTTGAGGAATCTCTACCAATATTCCATTAAAAGAAAGTTGAGTTTCATCAATATTAGGTTTCCCTTCAAATTCAGGTTCTATATAAAAATTATCTGTTTCCTTCCCAAAGGCTAGAG
>CAYFVM010000003.1:42391-48885 GCA_964346725.1 uncultured Bacteroidales bacterium | reverse complement strand
CCTTCAAATTCAGGTTCTATATAAAAATTATCTGTTTCCTTCCCAAAGGCTAGAGTCCATAGTCTACCACTTATATATCCCAAATGATTAGAAGATTGATAAAAAGGGACATAATCCGCAGTATCATATTTATACCATAATTGGTTTAAATCTACTACCATAATTGTGTCCTCATTAGCAAATTGGGATGACTTATAATTCCTTTTGATTTTTTTTTCTAATACCTGAAGTTGTTCTTTGATGGATCTATTATTTCCATCAGATTTAGCCATAGGAAGAATTTCTCTTATAGCACAAGCTATCTTTTTTCCTTGATTTATTTGTCTTTCAATTTCTATATTTGCGTTTAAGGCACTTTTTTGAGAGTTATTATAATTTATATTCCCATCAGCAAAAGATAATGATTTATATTCTATATATATATATCATTATCATTAAAAGATACCTTAAAATCAGGAGTAGCTACAACATTGGATTCTGGTATATTTTCTATTGTGCAAAGTTGTTTTAGGTCATAATATGTAATAGCCTCACTGTATGCTTCATAAGCAGTTTTAATATGTTTATCATATTCAAACCGCTTGGTTGCTTTTATTTCTTTGCAACATTTTGTTATACGAGATTTTATAAAAGCGTCATCTGATTTTTCTAACTTTTTACAATAATCAATATCAAAATCCTCAAGAGTTTGATTATCTGTAATGGTACTTATTTGTTGCACAAATTCGGTTATAAGTTCGGACAATTTTCCTTCCATTTAAGATTTTTTCACTTATTAATTAATTATTTATTTCTCAATTACCCTCATAAGCAACTGCTACAAAATTCTTTTTTTTATTTTTCTAAATAGCATCGCAAAAAAAATACTACCATGAACTTATTTTTGAAATCATGTAAAAAAAACATAAAACATTCTTCAAACATACTAAAAAATCAAGCCCCGGCAAACCATCAACCAATAAAAAAAACGAAATGATTAGAAACGCCATCACAATACTGGACTATTGGTCTAGTTTTGCAAGGTGTTAGTGAAATCGTTCATTTTTCCGTTAATGAAATCATTAACGATTATCGTAAAGACACAATTCGTGTATGGCAAACAAAAACTATTGTTTCACAACCTTCTGCAAATAGGTTGTGCCGTCGTTGCATTCAACGGTTACCACATACACGCCGGGGACTACAGATAACGGAACAACCACTTCGTTTGTATTGAAATATTGTTCGGTCACAATCTGATTGGCTGATGCTATCGTGATTTTCGTTATAGTACGCGGTGCTCGTGCATACACGGCATTGATAAATGGTGTGGGATACACAACAACACTTTCCTGTTCGTATGTTTTGACTACCGTTGCACCATTTTTGATTTCTATAGGGAAATTCTTCAACTCACCGTGGCGTACTATTTCAAACGTGGTATCAATGTCATAAATGGTGTTGGTGTGCGAATCCCAATAACGAATAGTGGCCTTCTCATTTGCTGCACCATAATGGACGACCGCCGACACCATTGCCGTATCGTTGCGCATAAAAACCGGCACAGCCATTCGGCACTCATCGCCTACAAATATGCCAACCAAGTCGGTTGTGGCAGCTTCCTGTCCGTTTACGGTAACAATGCCCGTAAAAACCATTGACGTTTCGTGGTTCACCTTGTTCCACGCAGGTTGAGAAAAAAGCGACGCGCTTATCAGACAGGCTACTATAGTCAATATTTGTCTCATTATTGCTCTGTTGACGTTGATTCCGTATCAAGTACGGTAGTTATAGAACCAAATACTTTGCGAATGATGTCGCTCGCCCATTGGAACGGATCACGGCGGATAGCACGTTCTTGGTCGCCTACTTTTAGAAACAAACCATCGAGTGCTTTTCCGGTAACAAATTCACCGAGGTCAGTGTTTACTTCTTCGGGGAGTGGAATTTTTATCAACGGGTTACCGTAGTATCCATCTTGCGCAGACAATTCGGCAGCAGACGAATCAGTACCAATTTTCAACGCCGTTTTCACCCCTTCTACTACATCAGCAGTAGTAACTTCATCATCAGAAAGAATATCATTACACGACGTAAAACCAAATGCTGCAGCAAATAGTACGACACAAAATTTCTTAATCTTCATAATTTTTAGTTTTATACGTTTCAAAATTAATTCATTTACCTAAATTTGAAAAAGAATTTACCATAAATATGACTCTGGCAGAAAAATATACTTATTGTATAGAACAATTTGCAAAAGTAATGCCAAACCCGAAAACCGAGTTAGACTACGAAACTCCTTTTGGGTTGCTTGTTGCAGTTATTCTCTCTGCCCAATGTACCGACAAACGAGTAAATATGATAACGCCTGCGCTTTTGAAGGCATATCCAACTCCACAGGCTATGTCCGAAGCAAACGAAGAAGATATTTTTAATTACATAAAAACGTGTTCGTACCCCAAAGCAAAGGCAAAACACGTCCATGAAATGGCACAAATGCTTCACACCAAATTTCACGATGTAATACCAGATGATGTAGACCTGATGCAACAACTTCCGGGAGTGGGCCGAAAAACGGCAAACGTGATGGCAGCGGTAGTGTTTCACAAACCGGCCATGGCGGTTGATACCCATGTGTTCCGCGTTTCGGGACGAATTGGCTTGGTACGCAATGCAAAAACGCCCCTTGAAACAGAAAAACAACTCATGAAACACATTCCCACCGAATTGGTTCACGATATGCACCATTGGCTCATACTTCACGGCCGATATACTTGCAAGGCCATTAATCCCGACTGTGCGCAATGCCCTATTACCCCAGCCTGCGCAAGGTTCAATCACGAAAACAAACAGACTAAAGATTTGACAATTTTTTAAACGATGAAAATAGCAATAGCACAACAAAATTATTCCATTGGTGACTTTGGCAAAAATGCCTCAAGAATATTACGTACCATTTTTGACGCACGCCAACAAGGCGCCGATATGATTGTATTCCCTGAAATGAGTGTATGCGGTTCGTTCCCCTATGATTTACTTCTTCAAGAAGATTTTATGGAAACAAGCATGCAAACATTGCAACGCATAGCAAGCGAGACCTACGGCATTATTGTACTCGTAGGCTGCCCATCATATTGCATTGACGAAACGGAGAAAAGAGTATACAACTCGGTGCTTCTTATTGAAAATGGCACCATCACCCGCCGATTCAACAAAAAACAACTCACACTCAGCGAGCAACGCTATTTTGTGACCGACAAAGAGCCGAATTATTTTGAGTTTAAAAACAAGAAAATAGCCGTATGCGTGGGCAACGACGCACCTGAAGAGATTGACGGCATTTCGTTGGCTATCAATTGTACTGCAAAATCGTATGTACACAAAAACAATGCAGAATGTTTGCAGTTTTCAAAATACACCTACCCCGTAATCTCGGTAAATCAATGCGGAGCTAATACCGAATACCTCTACGAAGGACATTCCTTTGTGCTTGACAAAGAAGGTAAACACATTGTGCAACTTCCTTATTTTGAAGAAACACTTGCCTATTTCGAAACCGAAAAAGAATATCAAGCGATAGCAGACGAACAACCGAACACCATTGCTCTACTACACGACGCTTTGGTAATGGGCATACGCGATTATTTTAGGAAAAACAACTTTACCACCGCCACGCTTGGGCTTTCGGGTGGAATTGATTCAGCGGTTGTGCTTGCATTGGCAGCAGAAGCCATAGGGAGCGAAAACATACGCGTATTGCTGTTGCCATCAGAATATTCAACCTCACACTCGGTGACCGATGCCGAAGGACTTGCCAAAAACCTAAACGTGGCATACGATATTGTTCCTATAAAAGACATATACGGTACGGCACTCAATGCACTTGCACCACTCTTTGGCGATATGCCGTTTTCGATAGCAGAAGAAAATCTACAATCACGCATACGTGGAATGTTGCTCATGGCGGTAAGCAACAAATTCGGAAACATATTGCTCAATACCTCAAACAAAAGCGAGATAGCAGTAGGCTACGGCACACTCTACGGCGATACCAATGGCAGTCTTTCGGTATTGGGAGATGTGTACAAAACAGATGTGTATGCACTGGCACGATACATCAATCGTGACAAAGAAATCATACCTACCAACACCATCACTAAAGCACCTTCGGCAGAACTTCGTCCTGACCAACAAGACTCAGACTCTCTGCCTGATTACGACACGTTAGACAAGATTTTGTACCAATACATAGAAGCCGAAAAAAGCGAAAAAGAATTGTACCAAATGAACGTTCCCAAAGAAACGATAGACAAAATTCTGCGTTTGGTAAAACGATGCGAATACAAACGTCAACAACTTTGCCCCGCCATTCGTGTTTCAGAGAAACCATTCGCGCAACGACACATTCCGTTGATTGCGAAATTTTAATATTTTGAATAAAACCGAACCTAAAATACCGATATGACCTCATTCATAGACCTTTGCGTTACCGACATATTGCAGAAACACAGCGAAAACCTTTTAAACACAACGGTAGTGTTTCCGAGCAAGCGTGCTATGGTATTCTTCAAACGATCGATGCAAACGCACATATCGCAGATGGTATTCCTGCCAAAACTCTCGACTATACAGGAATTTTACCTCGAAAAACAAAATGCTACCATTCCTGATGATTTTACCTTGGTACATTTGCTCTACCTGTCATATCGGACCTTTGCCAAAACCACCGAAACCCTTGAAGATTTCTACCCATGGGGCGAAATGCTACTCTCCGACTTTGACGACATAGACAAATACAAAATCAATGCGAAAGATTTGTTTACAAACATTGCCGACATCAAAGCCATAGAGTCGCTGTTTGACTATTTGAACGAAGAGCAAAAAAAGATAATCAGTGACTTTTGGGACACGACAAAAATACCTGCAAAGTCAAGTGAAAACGATGTACGCAAGAACTTCCTCAACATGTGGAAACTATTGCCGTCAATTTATACCGATTTCAAACAAAAACTACAAGAACAGCACCTTTGCTACGAAGGAATGGCTATTCGTTCCGTTGCCGAACTACCAGTAGAACAAAAAGCAGAACTATTTGATAACAAAACGTACCTATTCATAGGATTCAATGCCTTGAGTGAATGCGAGAAATCACTATTTTCGTTTCTCCAAAATCGCAAGCAAGCCTTTTTCTACTGGGACTACGACACGTATTATAAACAAGACGAAAGCCACGAAGCAGGAATATTTATTCGTAAAAATCTAAAAGAATTCCCAAATGAGTTAGATGAGAGCGCATTCTCAAACTTTCTTCGCGATAAAAATATTCAACTTGTAAAAGCTCCAAACGAAGTTGCACAAGCAAAATATTGCGGTGAAGTAATAAAAAACGCCACCTTAGAAGACACCGCCATTGTGCTTGCCGATGAAAAATTGATTGTTCCTCTTTTGAACTCAATTCCAGCTGGCACCAAGTACAACATCACGTTGGGTTACCCTATTCGTTCGTCTGCAGCATACACACTATTTGAGTCTATTTTGGAATTATATGCGCACGCAAGCGGTAACGAATTTTATTACAAAAACGTGATGAGCATTTGCGAGAATTCACTCTTTTCTCTTGAGAGTCGAAAAAATGCAACAAAACTGCACTCTTTTATTATGCAAGAAAAACGCATCACCGTACCACAAAGTGAGTGCGTAGAAATCAGCCATTTAGATTACATTTTCAAGAACGACATCAAAACCGATACCTATGTTGATGCACTCAAAAAAACCATTATTGAACTCTGTAGCCAAAACCCTCTCGACGACATAGACAAAAGTATCTTTTACACCATTTACACCGAACTAGCAGCGCTTCAAACCGTGATAGAAAGTCAGCATATTCATTTTGAACGAATCTCGTTTATAAACAATCTGCTCAAAAAAACACTGCAAAATAAAACGGTAGCAATTGCCGGCGAACCGCTGGAAGGCTTGCAAATAATGGGTATTTTGGAAGCACGCATGCTTGATTTCAAAAACCTGATACTTACCTCGGTAACCGACGAAAATCTGCCCAAAACATCAACGGGCGGTTCGTTTATCCCCTACAACCTCCGTGTAGCGTTTGGTATGCCAACCATCAAAGAGCAGTCGGCTATGTATTCATACTATTTTTACCGCCTGCTGCAACGCTGCGAAAACATTACCATATTCTACAGCGAGAGCTCCGGCGAAAACAAGTCAGAGAAAAGCAGGTTTTTGCTTCAAATGCTCTATGAAAGTCCCTTTAAAAACCTTTCAGAAGAAAAAGACAACCCATACAAGAAATATTCAGGAATACGGGAAGCGGAATACTACTACACCATTTCGCCGAGCGAAGAACTCCAATTTGCAGAGTCTAGCGATGATATTGCGATATTCCGGCACAACATTACCACCAACAAAAAACTTTCGCCTACGTCGCTCATAAAATACATACAATGCGAACGACAATTTTATTTTTCAGCCATTAAAGGCTTGCGTAAACC
>CAYFVM010000003.1:40977-42291 GCA_964346725.1 uncultured Bacteroidales bacterium | reverse complement strand
CAAAAACCATTCACCATTGTTGCGCTTGAAAGCGATGAAGCTCAAATACAGTTACCCAACGGCATCAACATTGGCGGACGCATAGACCGACTCGACTTCTGCCAAGGCGTGTACCGCATTATTGACTATAAAACGGGAAATTGTAATGAAGAAAAACTTCGAAAAAAGATTTTCATAGAAGATATAGACACGCTTTTTACGAAAAATAAGATATACCCTAAAGAAGCGTTTCAAGCCTTGTTTTATGCATATATTTTAAAAAAATTACATCCTGAGAATTCCTACCAACCAAATCTATTTTTTATACAACTCTTTGGGAACGATACAAATAGGACCACGCTTGAGATTGGAGGTGAAGAACTTATTACGTTTGACGGTGAACTGCTCACACAATTCGAAGAAAGACTACAAGCACTTACCGACAGCATGATACATCCCGACAAAGAGTTTAAAATGACGGATATATCGAATACGTGCACCTATTGCGACTTTAAAGCATTCTGCAATAAAGAAGCTACCAAAAGTATTTTTTAGACAAATTCAAGCAACTTTCTGCTATGGTTCCAACAAATTTCGCATAATTGCCAACTCATGCATTTTTGCTCCATATTCTTCGTCTAAAGCCTCTAACTTCTCGAGTTGTTTTTGTTTCTGCAAAACACCTGCATTATTGCTGTTCGTTGTATTATCTATATACGCACGGATTTCTGCTATTTCTTTAAAAATAAGTTCCCGTTTGGTGCGATACAATTCAATATCTTTCAAGCATTGAGAATATTCTACATCTTGGTTCTCCATTTTTGTATTTTTACACGAAGTAACAAATGTTATATATAACAACCAAATTGCTCATAGAAATTTTTATACAAAATGAATTTTTGTTTGTCAAAAGAAGAACAATATTTTTTTATTACGAATAAACCTATTCTTTTTGCAATTGAATATACGGAAAACTATGGAAAAAAGAAACCCAATATTGACAATAACAGGTTCTGACAGCACAGGCGGTTCGGGTATTCAAGCCGACATTAAGACCATTTCGGAACTAGGCGACAACGCTGCAACTTCAATTACGGTACAAACCACGTTGGGTATCCAAGAATTTTTTGACGTACCCGCATCGATTGTTTCAGGACAAATTGAAGCAATTTTTAACGACGTACAACCGAAGGTTGTAAAAATCGGTATGATTCGCAATATTGAAGTTCTTGATGTAATTGTAGCGGCACTCTCAAAACATAAACCAAAATATATTCTCTACGATACCATTATTTATTCAAGTTCCGGAGAATTACTTATGGGCGAAATGGTAAC
>CAYFVM010000003.1:17057-40877 GCA_964346725.1 uncultured Bacteroidales bacterium | reverse complement strand
TGTATCTTCTTGACGAGAGCAATTTGCACGGTTATGCGAACAAATTTTCGAGTGCGGTAGCTGTTTTCCTCAACAAAGGGAAATCAATACCCGAAGCGATTGATGCAGCTAAAACGTATGTAAATTCAAAAATTGCATACTCAGAAAACGTAAACGGACGAGGAAATGAGTTATATAACGATTTTATTGATACTATAAATAAATACGGCAAAACCTATAGTGATGTTCATTTTTACGCTGAACAACTCAACGTAAGCAGCCGCTATTTGTCGCAAGTAACAAAACGAATATCAGGTTCTGCACCTAAGATAATCATAGACAAATACGTGATAGAACAAATACAATTAGAGTTACGCACTACCGGAAAATCTATTCAGGAGATAGGCAACGACTTTGGATTTTCATCGCAAGCACATCTCACCAAATACTTCAAGAACCTCACAGGACTTACCCCACGAGAATTTCGAAACAAATCAAAATACGTATAACAATGACACAAGACAGACAAACATTGAACAGAAATTTAGCACAAATGCTAAAAGGTGGCGTGATAATGTACGTAACCTCTCCCGAACAAGCAAAAATAGCAGAAGAAGCAGGAGCTTGTGCCGTAATGGCATTGGAACGCATACCAGCCGACATACGTGCAGCTGGAGGCGTGTCACGTATGAGTGATCCTAAAATGATTAAAAGCATACAAAACGCAGTAACCATCCCCGTTATGGCAAAATGTCGCATTGGCCATTTTGCTGAAGCACAAATACTCCAAGCAATTGAAATTGACTACATTGACGAAAGTGAAGTACTCTCACCTGCCGACAATGTATATCATATAGATAAGACAAAGTTTAATGTGCCATTTGTTTGTGGTGCAAAAAATTTAGGCGAAGCACTTCGCCGTATAGCCGAAGGTGCCACTATGATTCGTACCAAAGGGGAACTAGGTACTGGCGATGTGATTCAAGCAGTGCAACACATGAGAATGATGCAAAGCGAAATTAGAAGAATCGCTTCGCTTAATGATGACGAGCTATATGAGGCTGCAAAACAATTGCAAGTTCCGTTTAATTTAATACAATACGTCCGCAGACATCGCAAATTACCCGTTGTAAATTTTGCTGCAGGTGGTGTTGCTACCCCTGCCGATGCAGCACTTATGATGCAACTGGGAGCTGAAGGTGTATTTGTTGGTAGTGGTATTTTTAAAAGTGGAAATCCTGCAAAACGTGCACAAGCAATAGTAAAAGCAGTAACCAACTATAAAGATGCAAAAATGCTTGCAGAACTTTCCGAAGACTTAGGCGAAGCAATGGTTGGTATTAACGAGCAAGAAATAGAGCTACTCATGGCTGAACGCGGAAAATAACATGAGAATAGCTGTTTTAGCACTTCAGGGAGCATTTGTTGAGCATCGAAAAATGCTTGACAAATGCCACACCGAAAGTTTTGAAATTCGCCAGCTTTCCGATTGGAATCAAGAAAAAGACGGGATTATTATACCTGGAGGCGAAAGCACCACTATGGCAAAACTTTTAGACAATTTACAATTACTCCACCCCATTCGTGAAGCTATTATGCATGGATTGCCGGCATTTGGTACCTGCGCAGGACTTATTATGCTAGCCAATCGTATTGACGACAAACCCATAGATCGCATTGCTACTATGGATATCTATGCTCGACGGAACGCCTACGGATGCCAGCTTGGCAGTTTTTCCACAATGGGAGCGTTTGCAGGGATTACAAAAAAAATACCTATGACATTTATTCGTGCACCATATATTGAAACCGTTTCAAACGATACCGAAATACTTTCCATAGTTGATGGGAAAATAGTGGCAGCGAAACAAGGAAACCAATTAGTAACCGCATTTCATCCCGAATTAAATAATGATACCTCTGTTCACTCCTATTTCTTAAAAATGGTAAAAAAGCGTAAAAATAGAGGAAAAATAGGCTATAAATAGAGAAAAAAGGAAGAAAAAAGCCGAAAAATCAAGAAAATAGATGAACGTGCAATAAATTTTACCAATAGACCGGTATAATTCGCTCTTTTTTGATGTATATTTGAAATACGCATTATTATGGAGCCGAATTATAAAATATTGGGGATTTGTAACCAAGATTGTACCTCTCACTTTCTCGGGAAAGTTGTTACATGTACAAATTTCAACATAAAAGTTGTACATTCATGCTCCGATGCACTTCAAAGAGTTCGGGCATTTCTCCCCCACATTATTTTATGTGATTTTACAATTTTATCGAAAAATCCAACAGAATTTATGGCAAAAATCAGAGAAATAATTCCTCAGGTTATTTTCATTATGGTTTTGCCCGAAAACAAGAAAGAGACGATATACAAAGCTATGTCGTATGGCATAAATAACTATGTAACCATTCCGCTCAACGAACAAGAACTATTAGCTTGTCTCAAGCAATACGAATATCTTTTAAAGGTTAGAAAACAAGAATTCAATAAAAATATACCATTAACACCAAAGCAATTCTCAAAAACAATTGACAACGATCTAGAAAAAGTTTCGGAATTTGTTGACACGTTAATTTCAGATGTTCATCCTGCGCTTACATGGTGTAAAAAAGATTTACAATTAGGGCTTGAAGAACTGATAATCAATGCAATAGAACATGGAAACCTAGCCATTTCTTACGAAGAAAAAAGTATTGCTCTTCAAGATGGAACTTTCGAAAAACTTGTAGAAAAGAAAAATGAAAATGAATTATTAAAAAATCGAAAAGTCTCTATTGAATTTCATCAAGAAGAAATATTTGACGAATGGACTATAAACGATGAAGGAGCTGGCTTTAATCCCTGTAAAATGCCCTCTTTTGCCCAAAATTCAGAATGGGTCAATGGACGCGGCATTATGCTTTGTCGCTTTATATTTGATGAAATTGAATATTTTAACGAAGGAAAATCGGTTCGTGTTCGCCGATACGTTCCCAAAAATGTACATGCGTAATAATTCGCTACATTTTCTGAATCATACCCCCATCTGTTACTTGCCAAAAAGCACCATCACCTTTGCGTTGCTCAAACACAGCCTGTAACATAATTTTATCGGTTTCGGTTATAAAAATCTGCCCAAAATTCTGACGGTCTATCATATCAAAAATATTCTTGGCCCTGTCTTGATCTAATTTGTCAAACAAGTCGTCTAACAACAGAATAGGTTTTTGTCCATTTTTCAATTCTGTAATCAATTGATATTGAGAAAATTTAAGAGCCAGCAAGAATGATTTCCGTTGACCTTGTGAGGCAACATTTTTAATAAGATTTTCGTTGAAGTAAAACTGTAAATCGTCACGATGAATGCCTACGCTGGTATATGTGAGATATTTGTCACGTTCTATAGACTTGGCAAGCATTTCTTTCATTTTTCCTTGGTGTAACTGTGATATGTAGGAAATTGAACATTCCTCGGTTGTAGAAATTTCAGCATAAAACTTCTTTGTCCGTATAGAAAGTTCCTGCACCGCTTTTTTTCGTTCTTCGTAAATTGCATATCCAAGTATCGAAAGTTTTTCATCGAGTATTGACAAATATGTTTCATCAATTCCTTGTTCTTGCTTTAATAAAGAATTTCGTTGTTGCAGTAATTTGTTGTACGTAAGTAGATTAGAGAAATACTCATGATTATACATTGAAATAAACGCATCTAAAAACTTACGTCGTTCGACACCTCCTTCATTAATAAGCAAAACATCGTTTGGCGAAACAAACACAATAGGAACAAGCCCAATGTGATCGGAAAAACGCGTGTATTTCTTTTCGTTGCATTTCACCACTTTTTGCTTATTTGCCTGCTCATAGGCGCATGAAACTTTAACGAGCGCTTCATCAATGTTATAAGTTCCTTGAATTATGAATGACGATTCATCGTGTTTTATATTCATGGCATCGTTAGCGAGCACATTGCTCTTGCAAAACGATAAATAATAAATAGCATCGAGCACATTCGTTTTGCCTACACCATTTTTGCCAATCAAACAATTGAGTGACTCGTTGCAATCGAACGACAATTCGTCAATATTGCGATAATGAAAGATAGATAGAGAATTCAGTATCATTCAGTTACATCATTAGATTTCCAAAGACAATATGGCTTTTTATGCAGTGTATGGGTATATAAATCAGACGCCAATTCGGTGTTCTCGAAAACTTCAGTTGCCTCCAGAAGGTGTCCTTCTAACGATTTGTAGCGTGCAGAATAATGACCTATAATGAGTTTCTCAGCATGTGCTAATTTTGCACACTCGGCAGCTTGTTTTGCAGTAGAATGAAACGTTTGCACCGCCAAATCCGAGAAATTTTCTAGAAACGTAGCCTCGTGATACATGAGCCGAACATTGTTGATATACCTTGCTATCTGCGATTTGTATGCGGTATCGGCTATAAACGCATATGAGAATGGTCTTGGCGGATCATTGGTTAATTCATGGTTAGGAATTACCGTTGTTTCATTAAGCACAAGATTGGCGCCGTTTTTTATATTTTTAATATCTTCAATACCTAAACCGTATTGTGCAATTGCTTCTTTTTTAATTTTTCTCGCTTTCTCTTTTTCTACAAAATAAAATCCCCAACAATCAATCCGATGCGAAAGATATATGGAATGAATTTCATAACTATCAGTTTTATAAATACAAGTGAATGGTTCTTTTGGTAGAGGAATAAATTCTATAGTGTACGTTAATTCTTGATCACGAAACTGGAAACGAATGAGTTCCTCTAAGCCCTCTGGCGCATATATTTTGAGATGATTTTTTCGTCCCAAAAGGCACATAGATGCCAACAACCCAAATATTCCAAAATAATGGTCACCATGAAGATGAGAAATAAAAATTGCAGAGAGATTATCGAACGGAACTTTAGCCCTTCGCATTTGTATTTGCGCGCCTTCGCCACAATCGAGTAAAAAATATTTGCCTAAAAAATGGAGTACTTGCGCCGATGGAAATCGTTGAGAATTTGGCGTTGCCGAACTACAACCTAAAATAGTAAGAGAATAATCCTCCATTATTTGTTTAAAATTAACTCCTCGGCTTTTTCTTGATTATTTACAATGGTTAAAATAGCATCAAGTTGAGAAATAGTAATCAATCGTTCTACTGCTTCTTGCAAACCACACAACACAAATATTCCGTTTGTATTTTTGCACAAACGATATGCGACAAGTATTGCGCTCAATCCCGACGAGTCGCAATAGGAACAATTCGTTAAATCAAGTACTATATTTTTTTCTCGATTGCCATTAAGTTGTACCAAAACAGACTTCAACGAAGTTGCTATTTGAATATCCAAGCGTTCTACAAGGATTTCTATCAACGTGTATGTTGCTTTTTTGGTTATTCTATAATGTTGTTCCATAGCAATAAATTTTAAATCAAACGCAGTTACGTACAAATGTAGCAAAAATTCCGTTTCGCTACAATGTCAAACGATAAAATGATTATTATATTTCGTCATTTCCATAAAACAAACGAACCTCGAACATGCGAGGCCAAAGTTTGCCTGTAACATAGAAATGATCGTTTTCAGGATTCCAAGCTATGCCATTAAGCACATCCACATCATCTGCATATTGTTTGGGCAAAAGGTTTGAAAAGTCTATTTCTGTAGCTACTTTCCCATTGCTTGGATTGATTTTCACAATGATATTCGTTGTATAAATGTTGGCATAAATAAATCCATTTACAAATTCCAATTCATTGAGAGAAGAAACCGCTCCTAAATTGTTAAACACGGCTATTTTGTGATGCAACTTAAATGTTGATGGTTCATAGAAATACAAAAACTCAGTTCCATCACTCACAATGATAAATTCGCCATTATAGCACATACCCCAACCTTCAGTAGTATAGGGAAATTCACCTATTTTTTTGAACGTATTTTTATCGTACATAAAACCCGTTTTTTCACGCCAAGTTAATTGATACAATGTATCGCCCACAAGCGTCAAACCTTCTGCAAAATACAGAGAATCAACATCAATTTTTCGCAACACCTTTCCGGTTTTTACATCGGTATATCGCATTGACGATTGACCATACAAGCCTGCACTTTCATAGAATTTTCCATTTTCATATTGCAATCCTTGCGTGTAGGCATCTTTATCGTGTGGATATTCTGCCACAACTTCGTAGCGTAATTGCACAGGAGTAATGTCCGACAAAACACGCATGGTGCGGTAATTTATCTCTTTCTTCCCTTTATAATACACAGCCAATTCTACGCTTTTGTCTCCCAAAAGCAACCTTTCGGTTTGCACAACACATTCTTTCGTGTTTCGATATATCAGGTTTTTGCCATCTATCACAACTACAACAGAATCAGGCGTTTTGTCTTTTTTATGGGTAATGGTAAATTGAACAGAATCGCCACTATATATAGCTCCTTTGGGTACTGACGCAACAGAAAATTGACGTCCTTTGTTGGAGCATGATACACACGCCAACAGAATTAATACACTATATCCTAATCGTTTCATATTAATGTAAAAGTACATTTTTAAATCATTTGTAGAACAAGTTTTCTTGATAAATACAAAAAAACTAAATACCAATCATCAAGTCTTTTCTATCTTTGCAAAACTAGAATTTTATTTGCATGAAAAAACTTCTTTTACAATCGGTATTTTTTGAAAAACAAATTTGCGACATTCAAATAGAAGGAAACATTATTTCTTCTATAGAACCAACAAGCCCTAAAGCCGATTTTGATGGAGAAATTGTTGATTGCACTGGACTTGCCATTTTTCCTGCGTTTTACAATGCTCATTGCCATGCTGCCATGACATTGCTTCGCGGATATGCCGAAGACAAACCTCTATTTGAATGGTTGCAAAACTATGTGTGGCCGATAGAAGCAAAACTTACCGCCAAAGACATAGAAATAGGAAGCCGATTGGCGGTACTTGAAATGATAAAATCCGGTTCGGTGTTTTTTGCCGACATGTATTATAAGCGCGAAGCAACCATGAAGGTTATAGAAGAAATGGGCATTCGCGCCACAATTGGCGTCAGCATTTCAGACACATTAACCTCGCCGGAAGATTTAGAACAAAACTTTACGTTTCTCAAAAAACACACCGGCGAATCCGAACGAATTTCATTGGCAGTAATGCCTCACTCTATATACACCGTAAGCGAAGCAGTTTTTGCACGAAGTACTGCAATTGCAAAAGCGGAGAATTATATTCTTCACACACATTTGGCCGAAACGCAAAAAGAAGTTGACGACTGCTATGCGCAACATCATTGTAGTCCGGTGGAATTATTGGAACGATATGGTGCGCTCAATTCGCAGTTAATAGCCGCACACTGCCTCCATTTCAACGAAAACGACTATCGACTCTTTGCACAAGCCGGGGCTACAGCGGTTGTAAATCCGTGTTCAAATTTAAAACTACAAAGTGGCATTCCTCCTATTACAAAACTGATACGAAACGGCATTCACGTAGCATTAGGAACTGACGGGGCTTCGTCGAACAATAATCTTGATATGCAAGAAGAAATGAAAGTTGCCGCTCTTATTTCTAAAACAGAGACAAACGAAGCGCCACTTTCAAGTAAGGAAATTCTCACAATGTCCACAGAATCGGGAGCAAAAGCCTACGGACTAAAAGCAGGGAAAATAGCGGTGGGTTCTCTTGCAGACTGCATTTTAGTCAACATGAACAATGAACGCATGACACCATGCCACGACATTGTAAGCAATTGGATATATGCCGCAAACTCATCTGCAATAGACTCAGTAATCTGCAATGGAAAATTTGTAATGCGCAACCGACACGTTGACGGCGAGAAAGACATTGTTAGAGAAGCAAATGCGTGCGTACAAGACTTACTTTCACGATAACATACAAATAATAAAGGCTACCCAAATGGATAGCCTTTATTTATTTTAATTGTATTGGTTGTACTATAACTTGTAGATAAAACCAATTGTAAGTCCACCTATGCTAAGAAGATTGTTGCTATTTCCTACGAAATTGAAACGATTTGACTTATCAGTTGTTGAAGTAGTTCCATTTTCTTCTTTAACTGATTGATGAGAGAAACCAAAGCTAAACACATTCAAGCCTGCTTCTAAATCAATATTTTCAGTTATAGAATATGCAGCAACCGGGCGCACATTAAATCCGAAAGATGTTGTTTTAGGTTCTGATACTACTATATTTCCAGAGTTTTCTGTTCTGTGAGTATAAGAAAATCCTAGTTGACCTTCTGCAGCAACTTTCAATTTGCCTGAATTAATGAAATAATAGCGAGCAAATGGAGACAAACCAATTGTTGTTTGTGATGCATCATCATATCCAAAAATTGTTGCATTATCTTGTTTTGCAAGAGCAAAATTTAAATATCCACCTACTGCAAAGTTATCAGACAAGAAGAAACCTACTTGCGGAGCAAATGTAAATGTTGTTGTTTTCAAATCATCAGTTGTTGTTTTTATTGTTTCTACCACTGTTTCATTAGATCCACCTTGTGTCGTAAGACCAAGTTGACCACCCAAGAATAATTGTGCATTTGCTGTCATAGCGAATGCTACCAATGCTACTACTGAAATTAATACTTTTTTCATTTTGTTTATTTTTTTGTTTAGCTAGTGCAAATATATACTTTTTTCAATAACACAAAATTTTATTCTGTTTTTTCATCAAAAGTGTCTTTTATAGAAGTGTCTACATCTTGTAATTTCTTTTTACACATGTCTATAAGATTCCAGGCTTTTTTCACCTCAGACATCAACTCATCTATTTTGCATTCACCTGATTCTATGCGTTTTGTGATTTCTTCAAGTTCTTGCATTGCTTTTTCATACGATTTTTTTTTCCCTTCCATATTTTTCTTTTTTAATAAGTTATAAGCACTCCTTTTAATGTCGCCGACGATGACGATTGTATTTTAATGCGAACCATTTGTCCCAACTCTACATTCGTAGCAGGAAACACCACCGTTTTGTTCTGCGATGTTCGTCCACGCCACTCTCCTTGATTCTTCTTTGCACTGCCATCAATCAACACATCAAAAATTTTACCTTCGTCTTCGGCATTTCTTGTGCGTGACAATTCATTCTGCAAAGCAATAATTTCATTTAGACGTTTTACTTTCACTTCTTCCGAAACATTGTCAGGCATACGTTTTGAAGCTACAGTACCTTCTCGCTCTGAATATTTGAACATAAATGCAGTGTCGTATCCAACCTCACGCATCAGCGAAAGTGTTTCTTCTTGTTCGGCATCAGTTTCGTCTGAAAAACCGCACATAATGTCGGTGGTGATTGATGCTTCCGGTAATATTCGACGAATAGCAACCACTCTTTCCAAATACCATTCACGGGTATATCGACGATTCATGCGCTCCAATACGGTTGTACTACCACTCTGCACGGGCAAATGAATCCATTTTGCAATGTTGTCATATTTTGCCATTACATATAATAAGGCATCGTCCATATCTTTGGGATGCGAAGTAGTAAAACGAATACGCATTTGAGGCACCGCCAATGCTACTTTTTCCAACAATTGCGGGAACGAAACCGTTTCGCCATCTTGTTCAAAAGAATATGAATTCACATTTTGTCCCAACAAGGTAACTTCCTTGTAGCCTTGCTTTTGCAACTTAATCACCTCCGACAAGATAGAATCAACATCACGACTGCGCTCACGACCACGAGTATATGGCACTATGCAATATGAGCAGAAATTGTTGCATCCGCGCATAATAGAAACAAAGGCCGAAATACCGTTGTCATCGTAGCGATACGGGTATATTCCCGAATACGTCTCGGTGAGCGACAACTCCACATTCATAGCCTGACGTTTTTCGTGCGCTTCCGCAAGTAGTTGAGGCAAAGAACGATACGAATCGGGTCCGGCGACAATGTCAACCAAGCCTTTTTTCTCAAACAAACGATCTTTTAAGCGTTCGGCCATACAGCCTATCACTCCTAATAATAATATTTCTTTTGCTGTTTTGAGTTTTTTCAATTCGTTCAAACGTTGTACTATCTTAATTTCAGCATGTTCGCGAATAGAACAAGTGTTGAGCAAAATCACATCAGCTTCATTGATGTCTTTGGTATATTCGTAGCCATCGTTTTTAAGAATTGACGCAACCACTTCACTATCAGCCACATTCATTTGGCAGCCGTAGGTTTCTATATGTATTTTTTTCATAGTTATTTATCTCTCAATTTACTCATTACCATAAGGAAAACCTTCTGGTAAAACTTCCAAGAATTCAACATTCTTTATTCTCCAATTTTGTCGAACCAGAAGCAAGATGTAGGCATATTTTCTTCATTTCGCAACGAAGACTGTGCCGTATTTTTCCATGCATAGCGCACCTGTTTTGGCTCTTTTACTTTAGAGCCCAATTTTACTTCTTTTCCATTATTTACAATCTCTGCTTTTGCAGGATAAAATACGCCATCGGCTCCGGCAAGTTCGAAGCCGTCAATTTTCTTTGTCGTGGAATGTAATGTAACGGCATTATTAAACGAGACTAAAACCTCGCTCGTTTTGTTAGCATTGTATCGAGCGCTGTACGCCTCCGGTCCGAACAACATATTAGGTTTTAAATTTGTCGATTTTTGATACGTCAAAGCCAAGGCCAAATTTGCAAAACGTTGTCCGGCAGTTTGTTTGTCTTGCGGATGAATATTAGTTACATCACCAACAAAATCATTGGTTACAATCATTTTTACATTATCCATTTTCTTTGCAACCTTTGCCTGATTATATTGAATAGTCGGGCATTGTCCTTCAACGCCATAGGTAAACGGCGCAATTTGAGCGATATAGAACGGGAACTCTTCTCCCCACAATTTTCTCCAAACCGTAATGAGATTTTCCAACAACTTGTCGTATCCTTCACAGTTTTCCACATTCGCTTCACCTTGATACCAAAGCACACCTTTTATTTTGAAATTGGTGATAGGAGCAATCATAGAATTATATAAATACCCCGGCTCACGCGGAGACCACGGCATTGGTGTGATTTTTTTTGAAAGAGCCAACAGTTCTGGATTAGAGTTAATCGTTTCCGCCGGAACCCACGTTTCTATAGGAGAACCACCTACACTACTATTTATAATGCCAATTGGCACGTTGAGTTGCTTTTGCAAATCGCGCGCAAAGAAATAGCCTATGGCACTAAAATCTATCATAGTTTCAGGACTACAAACGTTCCACTCGCCATAGAAATCATCTTGCGGTGCCACCGATTTACGCGCTACCGCTTGAAAAAAACGAATATTCGGATAGTTTGCAGCAGCGATTTCCTGGTCTTTATTCACAATACCTAAACGTGGAGACCACTCCATGTTTGATTGCCCGGAGCAAAGCCACACCTCGCCTATTAGCACATTTTTTAAGACAATCTTGCGCCAACCTTCTATGGTAATTTCATACGGGGTAAAACTGCCTGCAGGTGTTGGTATTTCAACCTCCCAAACCATTTCGCTTCTTGTTGCAAAAGTATATGTTGTGGTATCCCAACCAACTTTCACTTTAATTTCTTCATACGGTTTGGCCCAGCCCCAGATTTTCACCGTAGAATTTTGTTGAAATACCATATTGTCACCAAAAATCGACGGCAATGTAACCAAGGCGTAACTAGCAGAAAATAAGGACATTAAAACTGTTGTTACTAAAGTAATTTTTAAAAGTCTCATCGTTAAGAAATTCTTAGATTTAATATGCAAAAATACACCAATTACAATTTTCTGCAACCATAGATTTTCGTATTCGTATTATAATTTGTATTGTTTCAAATCTTATGATTTGCATATTTTCATACCTTTGCAATAGTTTAGAGACAAAAAGATGGACAATTCGGAAATTCTACAACACATAACTGATTTATTTTATTTTCGCTTTTCGGAAAAAATATCAGATATAGAACTTTTGCCCGGAGCCGGTTCTTCACGTCGATATTACCGCATTCATTCCGAGCTGCCGTACGACGTAATGGCGTGTGCCGGAACAAATATTGAAGAAAATAAAACGTTCATTTACTTCAGTTCTCGTCTACATCAAGCAGGAATCAACGTTCCTGAGATTTTGGGTAACTATAAAAACGATATATATATCACCACCGATTTAGGAAAAACCGACGTTTTGCATGCAAAAGAAGGGATTTCACGACAAGAAACAATAGAACTCTACAAACGAATTCTCCAAGACCTTATACAAATTCAAATAAAAGGTGGCAAAATCATTGATTTCTCACAATCATTTATTCGTCCCGAATTTGACCGCACAGCAATGCTTTGGGATTTGTATTATTTTAAATATTATTACTTGAAAATCAACGGATTGGAATTCAACGAACAAAAATTAGAAGTTGATTACAACCGCCTACTCGATTTTTTGGAAACAGCCGACAGGTCATATTTTATGTATCGAGATTTCCAAGCTCGAAATATCATGCTTAACGACGGAAAGCTTGGATACCTTGATTTTCAAGGCGGAATGAAAGGTCCTTTGCAATACGATGTAGTTTCTCTTTTGTATCAAGCTAAAGCGAACTTGGACCCCGAAACACGGGAAACGTTATTGAGTTTTTACATCTCAGAACTGAAAAAACACATCACTGTGGACGAACCAATTTTCCGTAAACAATTCCAAGCATTTGTATTTATTCGGATATTGCAAACACTTGGTGCTTACGGATTTAGAGGTTATATTCAACAAAAAGAACATTTTATACAAAGTATTCCTCTCGCATTGCAAAACGTGAAAAAACATACTCCAATAATCAATGCGATTGTTCCCATGCCCTATTTATCATCGCTTATAGAACAACTAACCGAATTAAAACCTGCGCCATGACAGAATCAAATTTAACAGTAGAAATAACAAGTTTTTCCTTTAAAAAAGGATTGCCAAAAGACTCAAGCGGCAATGGCGGCGGGTTTATCTTTGACTGTCGTGCCCTTCCAAATCCAGGCCGATACAAAGAATATCTTGACGTAAACGGAACACAACAACCTGTTATTGATTTTTTTAAACCATACGAAGAATGTAATGAATTCGAAAAACACGTGCAAGCACTTATTAGTCAAAGTATTACAAAATACCTTGAACGCGGATTCACACATTTAATGATAAGTTTTGGCTGCACTGGCGGACAACACCGATCGGTATACTTTGCTGAACGAACCGCACAATTTGTGAAACAAAATTTTCCCGTAATAGTTGTAGTCAATCACCGCGAACAAAATATTCAGAAAGAATTGTAAGATGAAACTCAAACTTGTCATTTTGTTTTTGCTCACCACACTATTCGCTCTTGGGCAAAATATTAATGTCAGAATATTCTCTGACAACAAAATCGACAATTTTGTTTTTCACTCAAAATCAGGTCGTTACGACTTTGTTTCACATAACAACATTGTTTGTTCTATAGACGAGGGAGAATCTGTATCCATTACAAGACGAGGTCATAAAATACATTTAGCAACATCACACGGACTATATTCGGCCGACACGCTTCTTCTTATTCGTGGAGTAAGACAAGACAACATTTTCCAGATACGATTCAACTCTCATTACCCAAAAGCAAGAGAATACGACAATGATTTGTATATAAAAACCACCAGCAACGCACTCATGCTCATTAACGACGTAAATTTCGAAAAATACATAGCAGGTGTGGTTGAATCCGAAGGCGGAGCAAAAGCCGGCATTGAATATTACAAAGCACAAGCAATTCTTTGCCGCACCTATGCAGCAAAATTCTACAAACGCCATTTACAAAACGGATACAATCTATGTGATGCCGTCCATTGCCAAGCCTACGTTGGTCGTTGCCGATACAGCAACGACATTATGGAAGCCATTGGTACAACACAAGGTTTGGTGTTAGTTGATGAAAATAAAAATTTAATAGAAGCCACATTTTTTGCAAACTCAGGAGGAGAAACGTGTAATAGCGAAGATGTCTGGAGTCAAAACATTCCTTACCTCCGTGGGAAAGCAGACCCATATAGTGTAGGAAAGAAAGGATACGAATGGAGTAAAACCATTCCAAAACAAGAATGGGGAAACTATCTTCTCAAAAAAGGATACCCCGTTTCAGATTCTACCGATTTCTCATTTGAACAAGAAACGAGAAAAAAATATTTAAAAACCGAATGCACCGATTCCATTTTACCACTCTCTATCGTTAGAAAAGACTGGAAACTACGTTCAACGTTTTTCTGCATAGATTCTAGAGAAAAAGAAATCGTTATGTATGGCAAAGGCTTTGGTCACGGCGTTGGATTATCGCAAGAAGGAGCTATGGAAATGGCTCGTTTAGGGTTCAATTACAAAGAAATAGTAAGTTTCTATTTCACAATGGTTTCTATTATGAATATTTCAAACCTTAATTTTTTTCAAATAGAATAGAGTTTTGTACCTTTGTGAAATTTTAAAATTCTAAGTATGCATATAGCAATAGCAGGAAATATTGGCGTAGGAAAAACCACATTGGCGGGAATGATAGCCAAACATTACGGGTGGGAAGCTAATTACGAAGAAGTTGACAATAATCCCTATTTGAACGACTTTTATAGAGATATGAAAGCATGGTCATTTAATGTGCAGATTTCCTATCTCCACAGCCGATTGCAGAAAATAATGAACATCCGAAATTCAGGGAAAGATGTTGTGCAAGACCGCACAATCTACGAAGATGCATATATTTTTGCTCCAAACTTACAAGCCATGAATCTTATGGCTACACGTGATTTTGAGACATATTTTTCCCTATTTCGACAAATAGAACAATTGTTGCAAGCACCTGATTTGCTTATATACATAAAAGCTTCCGTTCCATCTTTAGTACGAAGAATACAAACAAAAGGACGCGAATATGAAAATGCCATTCGCCTTGACTATTTGGAAAGCCTTAATCGTCGGTACGAAACATGGATAAAATCGTATGATTTAGGGAAAATACTCATCATTGACACAGATTCAATTAACTTTATAGACAATCCTGAAGATTTTGAAAAAATAACAAATAAAATTGACGCAGAACTATTCGGTTTATTTAACAACGAACAATTGAAATAACTATGGAAAATACTGATTACTCTTTTGAATCAAACGATTTACTATACAAAGTATTCCGTTACAGAAAGCCACTATTAATTACGACACTAATCGGTTTTATAGCCGCAATTGTCGTATCATTTTGCATTACGCCACAATATAAATCAAAAGTGGTTATTTTTCCTGCACCATCGCTTTCAACTTCACAAGAATTGATTGCAACACAAAATGCTGCGAAAAAAGAATCAATTTTCGGCGAAGACAAAGAAACCGAACAAATTCTTCAGGTTTTAAATAGTGATGAACTTCGAAAAAAATTGATTTCGAAATACAATCTTTGGAATCACTACGACCTTGACTCTGCAAACATTGCACATCCAAACGATAAAATGCTTAAGAAATTCAAAAAGAAAATTTCTTTTCGTCGTACTGAATATAGTGCTGTAGAAATTTCGGTATTAGATGAATTTCCCGATACAGCAGCTCTCATTGCAAACGATATTGCCGGATTAATTGATACCATGATGAATAGTATGGAAAAACGCCGTTCATCAAATGCTCTTCGTATTGTACAATATGAATATGATGAAAAAGTAAAACAACTAAAAACCTTTGAAGATTCATTAAGCGAACTTATGCAAAAAGGCATATTTGACTACGAATCACAATCAGAGGAATATTGCAAATCATACGCACAAGCTATTGTCGAAGGTAATACAAAAGGGGCCGAAAGAATCAAAGTTAAAATGGATACATTGGCTAAATATGGTGCTACATATATTTCGTTGAGAGACTTCTTATTTAATGAAAAAGAACAACTCAGTATGCTTAATCAAAAACTCAAAGAAGCAAAAGTAGATGCGGAACAAACACTAACCCACTTCTTTGTTGTAAACAAAGCCATACAATCCGATAAAAAAGCAAAACCACGTCGTTCAGTTATTGTAATGGTATCCACTATCGCAACATTTACATTCTCATTTGTTGCCATTATTTTTATAGAACTCGTTAAAAGCTTCCGTCGTAAAGAAGAAGAAACGAAACCAATACAAGAATAATAGTGTTTTCAGAAAAAAAAACAATCATAACAATATACATACTTGCAATTTTATACATAATTGCAAGTATGTTTGGATTGTATAACGATTCTTTTATCGTTACGCTTATTCCTTTTGTTCTTGTTCTTTTTTTTCTTGCATTTCTTGCGTTAGATAAACTATTACTCATAATATTATTTTCCACACCGCTATCACTTGAATTGTCGGAGTTTGTACCTAGTACACCTATGAATATGACTTTACCGACAGAGCCGTTGATTTTTTTAGCTATGTGTATCTTTTTTCTCAAATTATTTTCAGAACGAAAATTTGATAAAAAAGTCTTGAAACACCCTATCAGCATTTGTATATACATCTACTTAGGATGGCTATTTTTTACCTGTCTCCTATCAGAAATGCCAATAGTTTCATTCAAATACCTTCTTACGAGAATTTGGTTCATCACTTGTTTCTATTTTATTGTCACACAATTTGTTGTTAACGAAAAGAATATTTCAAAATACATCCTTGCATACGCATTAGGATTTATGTTTGTAATTGGTTACACGCTTGTAAACCATTCATCTTCATTCTTCTCACACGATGCGTCGTATCGCGTTATGCAACCATTTTTTCGCGACCATACATCGTACGGAGCTGCATTGGCATTACTCATTCCAGCAATGTTTGTTGTACTACGCAGGACAAAAGAAAACTTTAGCGCTAAATTTTTTATTACCATCCTATTAATATTGCTTTGCATAGCACTTCTTTTTTCATATACACGTGCAGCATGGGGAGGTATCATTGGTGTTGGATTGCTTTGGGTTGTATTAAAACTCAAAATTAGAATTAGAACTCTCATCATCACTGGATTGTTTTGCATAGTAGCAGCAGCTCCATTTTACAACGACATTATTTATAAGCTATCGAAAAACACGGAAGTATCAAGTACCGACTTCATTTCTCACATAAAATCGAGTTCGAATATTACATCAGATGATTCAAATGCTGAACGAATAAACCGTTGGAAATGCGCATTTAGAATGTTTAAAGAACGTCCAATAACAGGCTTTGGACCAGGCACTTATATGTTTTTATACGGACCGTTTCAAAACTCACAAGACAAGACAAAAATCAGTACTAATGCCGGTGATTTAGGGAATGCGCATAGCGAATACCTTGGTTTACTAGCCGATGCCGGACTATTCGGCGCACTATCGTTCATAGGACTACTGATTATGGTGCTGGTAGTCGGTTTTAACTTGTATAACACTACCAAAAATACACTCACTAAAGATACAGTCCTCTATCTCATGCTAGGACTGATCACATATTATCTTCACGGATTTCTGAACAATTTCCTTGATATGGACAAAATTGCATCTCTCTTCTGGGGATTTATTGCAATGATTGTGATGCTTGATATTAAAGAAAAAAGACAAATTTCCAATGAAACACAAAATTGAAACTTGCTATAGCCCACTCCTTTTTGATTTATTCAAAAACACAAACGCAATTGTTGTTGTTACTGATATTTTTCGTGCTACCACATCTATTTGCACCGCATTTGCCAATGGCGTACGCACAATAATTCCGGTAAAAGGACGAGAGGAAGCAGCAGCAGAAAAAAACAAAGGATATTTGGTTGCCGCAGAGCGAAACGGAATTAAACTAAATTTTGCCGATTTTGGCAACTCTCCGGAGAATTTCGTCCCGGAACTAATAGCAGGAAAAGACATTGTCTACAGCACCACCAACGGAACCAAAACTATACAATTAGCAGAAGAATGCAAAGCCGTAGTTATTGGAGCTTTCTCAAACTTCACCGCGCTCAAAGATTGGATTATTGAACAAGACTCCGACGTTATTCTACTTTGTGCCGGTTGGAAAGGGAAATATAATATTGAAGATTCTATCTATTGCGGTGCAATGGCCGATGCGCTTCTTGCAACCGATAAATTTGAAACTATTTGCGACTCAACCGTTTCTGCTTGCGACATGTGGAACAACCACAAAGACAATCTGGATGCATTCATTAGTTTGTGCGCACAACCGGCTCGCTTACGCAAAAATGGCGTTGCGCAATGCATTGACTACTGCCTCACAAAAGACACGTGCAATGTAGTTCCCATATACAAAAACGGAAGAATTACTAACCTACTCTAACTGTTAATAACTATTTCAGTTTCAATCTCAAATTCAAAATCGTAATACTTATTTTAGTACATAATTTTACAAAAACCTATTATAATGGAAATTCAAGGACAGCTTATTAAAATTTTTGATCCTATTACTGGAGAAGGACGCAATGGTCAATGGAAAAGACAAGATCTACTGATTGAAGTTCAAGGTCAATTCCCTAAAAAAGTTTGTTTTTCGGTAAATAGCGATAAAACTCCAATAGATTCTCTTAAAGTTGGTGACATGGTTACGGTTTCTATCAACATAGAAAGCCGTGAATACAATGGTCGTTGGTTCACCGACATTCGTGCATGGAAAATTGATATTGGAGCAGCTGCTCAAGTTAATCCTTCTGAAATACAAGGAACTATAATTCAAGCGTTACCTCCAATGAGCGGAACAAGCAAAACTGGCAAAACATGGAAACGTCAAGATTATGTTCTTGAAACACAAGACCAATTCCCACGCAAAGTTTGTTTCTCAGTTTGGGCTGATAGAATTAATCCTTCTATTCTACAAAACGGAACATTCGTAACTGTTTCTGTTGACGTAGAAAGTAGAGAAGGTTCTAACGGTGGCTGGTTTACAGGCGTTCAAGCATGGAAAGCGATACAAGGCACTGCTGCTCAAATGAATGTACCAACAAACAACACATATGGTGTAGAATTACAGAATGCTGATGTTTCGGCAATTTCACCAGACCAAATCAAAGCACAAGAAGATGGCGAAGACTTACCTTTCTAAACTCGTATTCACACTCTCAATTATTATTGTGCAGATGAACGCATCGGCACAAGATTTTTCTATTCAATTTTTGAACTATTGCAATGGAAAGCCGGTTGAATACAACAAAACTCTCTACACAAACTCGTTAAGTACAGAATTTCAAATAAATCAGATTCAATATTTTGTGTCTAATTTTTCCATTTTTATTGGTGGCAATGAGTTTTCTTTTCCCCTCAACTACTATGTAGACGAAGAATATAACAATACTCAATTGACTCTTTCGCCTATAAAACCTAAAGTTCAGAAAAACACAGCCATTGACTCTATTCGTTTCACATTCGGATTTAGCAAAGAGGACAATCAGTCGTATATGTACAAAAATAAGCCAGAAAGTCTTATGTTTTGGCCTGAAGTACTTGGAGGTGGATATCATTACATGAAAACGAACATCAAGTATGTCAATAAAAAGAATGAACTCGCTTTATTTAATTGCCATCTTGGTCGCGGACAAATTAAAGAAAACGACATAACTACGTTTGTTGACAATAATTTTACCGTTACTCTTCCTTGCTCCTTTCCATATAACAAGAAAGATGTGAATGTAATTCCGCTACGTTTGGATATTGAGAAATTGTTTTATGGACCGAATGTGATTGATTTCAATGAGTATATGGGAATTATGGACAAACAAGATGTAATGTCTAAAATCTGCGAAAACGGCAAAAAGGCTTTTTCTATTAGCAAATAAATCAAAAGATATATTTGCAGAAGCAACAAAAAAGGCTGAAATCCTCTTTGACTCCAGCCTTTTTTATTTTATCTGAATAGGTAAATTACTTCACCGCAATTGCAGAAATTTCCACCATTGCCCCTTTTGGCAAAGCAGCCACTTGCACGCACTCGCGCGATGGTGCAATAGCTTTGAAGAACGAGCCATACATTTCATTTACTTCAGCAAAATGAGCCAAATCTGAAACGAAAATAGTGCAACGAACCACGTTGTCAAACGTCATTTCTGCTGCTTGTAATATTGCTTCGATATTGTTCATCACTTGTTTGGTAGCATTGGCAAATGTATCGGAAACTAACACACCATTAGTTGGATTTACGGGAATTTGTCCTGAAATAAACAATGTATTTCCTGCTAAAATTGCTTGTTCGTATGGACCAATAGGCACCGGAGCATTGAATGTGGTGATTACTTTATTCATATAGTGAAAATTAGAAATATTCCGAAGAACTCTTCATATCTATTTTGATGTCGCTCAACATACTTGCTTTGATTTTGAGCGTGAATTCCCAACGTTGACGATCACCAAAAGGAACCCATGTGAATGACATATCCCAGCAATGCAAATCTCTATATACATTCAATGTGGTATACGAAACGCCTTTTTCTTCAAAATCCCAACCCGTTGAAAATCCTATGTTCCAATTGTTTGTAAGACTAACCTTTCCACTAGCTGAAATAGTTTGTATAACATTGTTTGAAACAGAATCCAACTCATTGTTATAGTCATAATAATATTTACGTGGAATGCTCAATGAATATGACACATTCAAACTCCAAGGCACATCCCAATATGCGTAATAATCATCAAGTGGCACTTGAATTTCTTCCTTGTTGTCTTTTATAGGACCAAACGTGTACGCCAACGACGTAGCCCATTGATCCTGCGTTTTTCTCCAAATAGTTCCGTAACGGTTTATCATATAATTATTTACACGAACTTGCGTACGACCACTTGACGTAGATTTTTCACCTATAGCATAAGGGTCAAATGTTGCAGAATAGCGCAAAGTTAAACGATTGAATATGGTAGAATATCCCGATACGTTAATCAAACTCATCCGCAACGAATCGGCTGCAAAGTTGTACGAACCATTGATCGACAAACTTTCTATCAATTTAATTTTCTTTGTACCAGCAACTGTATCTGATTTGCTACGTACTTTCGCCTCTATATTGTTTCCCAACGAGAAAGATATTGAACTCTGTCGCTGCGATGAAGGCACTCCGTATATTCCTTTTTCATAAAAAGAATATGTTGCGGTCTCTCCTTTGGAATTTTTCACATATGACCCGTAATAACCGTATTTTTCTGCAGAAAAATCAGGCGTTAAAGTATATGAAACACTTGGCGTAATCACGTGACGAATTGCTTTTATCACATCATTACGGAAACGAAACATACCATATATTTTAGTACTTGCACTCACACCGAAAGAATAATTATACACACGTGAAAAATCATTTGTAGTATCTATGCGAACTGCGCCAATAATAGTATCGGTGGAGGTATATTGCATATAATTGGGATCCCATTCTTTTGTGACTTTTGAATTGTACCAACGTTCTTGATAGTTGAACGATGGAGATATGTTTAAATATTTAAACAATTTGAAACTCATAGTAACTGGAACTGTATGGTTTATACCACCTTGGAATAAATCAAGCGTTTCTTTTCTATAGAAATTAGAATCTAGCTTTGCATTAACCAACTTATTTTGCATTTCACCAGTATAGGAAATGTTGATTTTCTCATAGAAACGTTCCTTTCCTACTGCTTTTTTACGTTTTAGTGGTGCAAAAGAAGACGCAGTCAAACGTAGTTGTGGCAACGTTAAAGTAATGGTACTATCAATATTGTTTTGTGAATGTGACAACGAAGCCGAGAATGACAACGGAGTGCCAGCAAACTTTTTACTAAAGTAAATATTTGATGATACTTGGTTGTTCAAATATTCACTTGTACTATAGGTATTCTGCTTCGTATACCCCGCCGATCCATAGTTTACATTAGCACTAAAATTAGGGCTATACGGTGATTTCTGCGTTTGCGTATGAGTCCATTTTACATTAAATGTTGGGGTTTGACGAATTTCGTTGGTTACCAAACTTGCATACGTTACTGAAAAATTTCCACCAAATCGATATCGTACTTTATAATTTGAAGAAACAGTTGTACGCCAACTTCCTAAAGAATAAATATCAACGAGCCATTTATAATCGAAATATTCGCCCAAACCAAAATAAATACCACCATTTCGTAAATAGTATCCTTTTGCTGTTTCTTCCCCAACGGTCGGAATAATAATACCATTTGAGCGTCCTTTTGTAATAGGGAAATACCCAAAAGGAATAACTACTGGGATGGGAATTTCATCAACCACAACCCACGATGGTCCAAATACGATTTTGTCATCAACAATGACTTTACCTTTCGTCATTTCTACATAAAAGTGAGGACATTTTTCATCACACGTAGTGTATTTTCCATGTTCTATATGAATCTCTTTATTATTATGTATCTTGGTTCTTCCGCCATGAAGATAAGCCTCGTCTTGTTTTGTATAAATACCAAACGCAAGACCTTGTTTTGAATCAAAATTGTAGCGCATAGAGTCAGCATCAAACGAATCAGATGCGTCTTTGTAAACTGGGGTTCCAACCATTTCTTTGGTAGAATCATCAATCATTCCTTTGGCAAAAACCTCACGTTTTACCACATCTAATTCAATAAATTCCGATTCTAAATCAATGTTTTCATACTTAACCTTTCCATCACCATAGGTCTGAACAGCATTGTCAGAAACTTTAAAAATAATGGAATCTTGAGACGAATACACAACGGGATTCGTAAATCCACTTCCCTTTTTTGGGTTCGATTTTTGTTGTATAACAGCAGCAGTTGTATCATTCTGCCTTACGGCTATAGTATCTTGTGCAAAGACAACATTACATAGTACACTTGTAAAAAGTGTTAGAAAAAAATATTTAAAACTTTGTCTTTGCAAGTCGTTAAAATGCTATTTTTGTGTTTATAACGCTTATACGTTATTTTTCGTCAAAAATAATTAGAAATTTTTAATCTTAACGAAAAACTCATAGGAATACTTTATAACACAATGCAAACAAAAAAACACATAACACTATTATCTGCTTTTTGCTTGATATTTTTTTGCTCTACACACGCATATGCACAATTAGCTCCATATACAGTAAAAACCATTGTAATTGATGCCGGACACGGAGGGAAAGATCCCGGGGCTTGTGGAAAAATTTCAAAAGAGAAAGATCTCACACTCTCTATGGCACTTAAAGCTGGTTCACTTATTGCTGGCGGCTGTCCCGATGTAAAAGTAATCTATACTAGAAGAACAGATGAATTCATAGAATTACATAAACGTGCCGAAATTGCCAACAAAGCAAAAGCTGACTTATTCATTTCCATACACGTAAATGCAAATCCAAACCCAGAAGCATTTGGTACCGACACGTGGACTATGGGTTTGGCAAAAAACGAAGCAAACCTTACTGTTGCCAAAATGGAAAATGATGTTATTTCGTTAGAATCCGACGCTTCGCAATACCAAGGAATGTCGGCAAATGATAATGAAGCTATTATTTTACACAAATTACAACAAGGTGCCTTTTGCGACAATAGTCTTGCCCTTGCCGGCATGATTCAATCAGAATTGCAAAACCTTGGACGAAAAGACAGAAGTGTTCATCAAGCACCGTTTCTTGTTCTTTGGAAAACGGCTATGCCAAGCGTGCTTATAGAAACTGGTTTTATTTCGAATGCAGAAGAAGAAAGATGGCTGAATAAACCTGAAAATCAAGCAGAAATGGCATATGCGATATACCAAGCTTTTTTGAATTACAAAAAATATATTGAAACTCGATCTATTGGTCAAATACAAAAAGTTCAAACACCTGAGAATCCACAAATACAAACCAAAGAGGAAAAAGTTCAAACAAATACACAATCTCAAACAGTACAACTACAAAAAGACACTCT
>CAYFVM010000003.1:0-16957 GCA_964346725.1 uncultured Bacteroidales bacterium | reverse complement strand
AAAAAGTTCAAACAAATACACAATCTCAAACAGTACAACTACAAAAAGACACTCTCGAATTTTATTATGGGATACAAATTGGCGCCGGAAAAGAAAAAATCGAATTAATCCCTTCAAATTTCAATGGCTTAGAAAACGTATACTACGTGCAAGAAGACGGTTTGTACAAATATTACTATGGTAAAACTGCTACATACAAAGAAATATCCGTATTTTTACAAACTGTAAAACAAAAATATCCAGCAGCATTTGTTGTTGCAAGAAATAAAGAAAATAAAAAACTACAACTAACTGAAGTTAGAAAAAAAACTAATTAATACATGGAAAAAGATAAAGCAATTAAAATAGGACTTATTGTAGTAATTGTAGCTGGTATTTTAATTTGGGGAATTAATTTTTTTAAAGGGAAAAACCTTTTTACGAATGAAAACATATACTACACGACCTATTCACAAGTAGAAGGATTACAAGTAAATTCTGCTGTTTTGCTTCGTGGACATAAAATCGGACACGTAAAAAATATATACTTTACATCGTCAAAATACGACCAATTAACGGTAGAATTAAGTATTTTTTCCGACATAGAACTTCCTAAATCATCAATTGCAAAAATTTTTAGCTCCGATATCTTAGGTTCTAAAGCAATTGATATTATTATTCCAGAAAAATATGATATAGCAGAAGGATATGTTGAAAACTTTGATACCCTTAATACCGAAATTGAAGCATCAATAACCGACCAAGTACGTATAGAAGTAGCTCCACTTAAAGCAGAAGCCGAAAAGTTACTTCAAAGTGCAGCCATCGCTATAGACCAAGTTAAATATGTTGTAAACGAATCAAACGGACAAGAACTTCGCCGTTGTTTTATAAAATTACAAAATGCAATTGATGCTATCCATCATTCTGGCGTTACTCTTGACACAATGCTCACGAATGGTAGCGGAAACATACAAAACATACTTAAAAGTGTTGATAGCATCACATATACTATAAGTAATCATTCAGATGAGATTGGAATAATTATCAATAATTTCTCAAATATGAGTGATTCACTCTCAAAAGCAAACATAGCTCAAACTCTTTATAAAACAGAAGATGCAGTTACCCAACTACAAACTATTTTAAAACAAGTAAATAGCGGAGAAAGTTCTTTGGGTGCGCTCATCGATGACAAATCGCTATATAATAATCTAGATAATGCATCAAAACAATTAAATACATTATTAATAGATGTACAAGAGAACCCTAAACGCTACGTTTCGTTCCCTATATTTAGTTCCGGTAAAGAGAAATCAAAGGATTCCAAAAAGAAAAAGGAATAAATAGCACATACTAACTCATCTCTTTAAAAAACTTACAAAATTTCGCGCCTAAATCATACTTTTTATGATATATAAAAATATCTTAAAAATTATAGATTTAAGTAAACGTCACAACTTCAAACAAATCAACGAAATAGATATAACCAATTGTCTTTCAGGCGATTATAAAAAAAATAAAAAAGGGAAAAATTTAAAACGTTGAAAGACAAACACCTATACAAAAAATGAGAAAAGCAAGATTAAAACCAATTTTTTTATTGAATATTTATTAGCATCTTTGTATAAAACAAAGAAAGGCATTAATAAAAAAAACGGAAATAGTGGAGAACATGATTTGTTTAGAGGAAAAATGGGAAGAATGTCTCACCATAATTAAAGACATTTTAGGGCAAGATCAATCTCAAAGCTACAGAACATGGTTTGAACCAATTCAAGCCATAGACTGGAAAGAGAACATCATTACATTACAGGTTCCTAGTGAATTCTATTACACTTTTATTGAAGAGCATTATCTTGATTTGCTTACACGCGTATTTCAACGTGTATTTGGACAAAAAATGAAACTACGCTATAGCGTATTGGTAAAGCCAAAATCATCAAGTGGGAAAGCTGTTACTACAATTCACGAAGGCGGACCAACAACTAATACTAAAATACAAACAGTTCCCCAAACTATAACAACATATTCGCAAAATGTTGGGATTAAGAACCCCTTTTATGTACCAGGAATAAAAGAATTAGTTGATTCTCAATTAAATCCGGCATACTCTTTTGCTAATTTTATTGAAGGCGATTGTAATAAATTAGCTCGTACAGCAGGCCTTGCTGTCGCTAAAAATGCATACAAATCAACCTACAATCCATTACTTATTTATGGAAAATCAGGTTTGGGTAAAACTCATCTTGTGCAAGCTATAGGAACCGAAATTAAAGAATTGGATCCAAAAAAGAATGTTTTGTACGTAGACTCTGATACTTTTGAAAGACAATTTTCTCAAGCCACCATTGATAATAAAAGGAATGATTTTCTCCATTTCTATCAAAACATTGATGTCTTAATCATAGAAGACGTTCAATTATTTGCAAAAAAAGAAGGTACACAAAATGCTTTCTTCCAAATATTCAATCATTTACATCAAAAAGGAAAACAAATTATTCTTACCTCAGACTGCCCTCCAGTAGAAATGCAAGGATTGAGTGAAAGACTTCTTTCTCGCTTCAAATGGGGACTTTCTGCAGAATTAACTGTTCCTAATTTTGAAACTCGCTTAGCTATCCTTAAACAAAAAATTCAAAAAGAAGGTATAGCTATAGAAGAAGAAGTTATTGAATATATTGCAAATCATATTACAACTAATATACGTGAACTTGAAGGAGTACTCATTTCGATACTTGCTCAAGCAACGATATACAAAAAACAATTAACTCTTGATTTAGCGAAAGATGTTGTTGAAAAACTCGTAAAAAGTACACAACAAGATATCTCTATTGACTTTATTAAGAAAACCGTTTGTGACTATTTCAATATTGGAATGGAACAATTGAAATCAAAAACAAGAAAACGCGAAATTGTACAATCACGTCAAGTAGCTATGTATTTTGCAAAAATTTACACAAAAAATTCATTGGCTTCAATTGGTTCTCAAATAGGAGGGAAAGACCACGCGACTGTACTTCACGCTTGCAAAACGGTGAACAACCTTATGGAAACAGACAAACGATTTAAACGCTACATTCTCGATTTAGAGAAACGATTTAAACTTCAATAAAAGAAAAGACGGTTACGACCGTCTTTTTTTTCTCTTTAGTTTTCATATATTTACATCATTAAAAACTGAGAGAAATGAAGATTGCAATTTTCGGAACAAACATATCTTCTGAATACAAAACGAAAGTAGAAGAAATTATTCATAGCTTTATTGCTAGTGGTTTTGATGTATCTATAGATAAATCATTCAAAGAAAACCTGCAATCTCAAAGTTATAGCATTACACAATTAAAAGAATTAGAGTATTTAAATGCAACAGATGCTGAAATAATCATCAGTTTAGGTGGCGATGGTACTTTCCTTAAATGCGCACACAAATGTTATAAAACCAATATACCTATCTTAGGAATCAATTTTGGCAAATTAGGATTCCTTGCACAAGCGAATCCAAACGATATTGATGAAATAATACAAAACATTAAACAAAGAAATTATTCCATAAAACATCGTTCGCTACTTGATTTCTCATTCCATAACGGGAAACAGAAATGCAAAGGAGTTGGCATTAATGAAATTACACTTCAAAAAAGTAATGCCGTTAAACTTATAAAAATAAATGTATACATTGGAAATGATTTCTTCTGTTCTTTTTGGGCTGATGGTATTGCAGTGAGTACGCCAACAGGTTCAACAGGTTATTCTCTCAGCCTTGGGTCTCCAATATTAACACCCGAAAATCATTCCCTAATTATAACTCCAATCGCACCACACACCCTGAGCGTTCGTCCAGTTATCGTTCCCGATTCTGAACTAATAACCATAGAAGCAACAGGCGAGTTTACAGAATTCCTTATCTCAAATGATTATTTAAGCCAAACAGTTAAAATACAACCTACGATCAAAATAAAGAAATCAAAATACAAAATTGCTGTTATTGAATTTTCCAATATGACATTTTTTGAAACATTGAGAGAAAAATTGAAACTAGGCATTGATATACGGAAATAACACATTTGTACATTTTGGCAACAATATGTATTTTCGCAAAAAAAAACATTTATATTTGCATAGCTAAATAGTTACTGTGAAGATTAAGACCAAAATATTATCAATCATAGCCATTATCAGTCTATGGTCATCTGTATCATTCGGACAAGATTACATGTGGAGAAAATATCCCTATGAAATTATAGGTGGATTTGGCCCTTCATTTATGCTGGGTGAACTTGGTGGTGGGCCTGGCATTGGTCGAAATTCCATTATTGATTTGGATTTTCTTTCTACTCGATTTGGAGGAAATATTGGTTTGCGGAAAACCTTCCGTGAGCGTTTATCATGGCAATTCACGTTCTCAATAGGTATGTTGTCTGGTAATGATGATAAAACCACAGAATATTTTAGATCGGATAGAAATATTTCATTTAGATCTCCAATACAAGAATTTAGCGGAAGATTAGAATACAAAATTCGAAAAGAAAGAGGCGGTCACATATATGATTTGCGAGGTGTTCGTGGACAACGTGGTATTAAACTGGCTACCTATTGTTATGTTGGTTTAGGAGTTTACCATTTTAACCCAAAAGCATATATTGACGGAGAATGGGTTGCACTCCAACCAATAGGAACAGAAGGACAAAACTATATAGAAACGAGACATCCGTACTCACTCTTCCAAGTATGCGTTCCTCTAGGATTAATTGCTAAATATACTATCAATAAAAAATGGGCTGTTTCGGCAGAAGTAGGACTTCGTTTCTTATTCACCGACTATCTTGATGATGTAAGTACAACCTATGCAAACCCTGATTTAGTTGCAGAATACGATAATACCGTATCTGATACTCAAGCAAAACTAGCTGTTGACCCTGCATATTCCGAACATTGCTATGAAAGCAACGGATTATACCATTATTACAATGAACAACGTGGCGACCCCTACGATAGAGATTTCTATATGTTTATGATGATATCAGCTCACTATAAATTAAAACAAAACAAAGCTGGTTGGCCTACATTCAAAGACCTGAAAAAGAAAAGATAATAATTATGGCATTTTTTCGTTTTGAACTTATTATGTCATAATATAATGAAATTCCATAGTATTTTTTCCATAGTATTTTTTTTGTGCATATCTATAACTGTACATGCACAAAAAAAAAATTATGATTATGGATTTCTAATAGGTACAGCTCAATACAATGGTGATGTAAACATGACTTATCCCTACTATTCCCCACAACCTGCGGCTAGTATTATTTTTAGAAAAAACTTTAACCCTCATTATTCCTTACGTTTCAATGGGACATATGGTCTTTTGAGAGCACATGATGTAGATTTTAATAATAGCTATCAACAAAATCGGGAATACTATTTTGAGAATACCCAAATAATAGAACTTTCAAGTATGCTTGAGTTCAACTTTTTTGAAGTTACTAATAACAAGAAAGAAAAAAACTTTTCACCGTTTGTGGTATTCGGACTTGGGTTTATGTATATAGAAAACAGTAAATGGTACGAAGTATTCAACATTCCTATGGGACTAGGACTCAAATACAAATTGTTTCCACGAATAGAATTACGTGGAGAATGGGTATTTAGGAAAACGTTCACCGACAAATTAGACCAACTCGCATATGAAGCTAATGATGGATATTTGCAATACCAACAAATTTCTTTTAAAGAAACGAAAGATTGGTTTTCTATTTTAGGAGTTTCTTTATTATTTAATATTAGCCAAGATCAAATTCCTTGTCCTATATACAACATAAGGACATATAATTACAAAAGAAAATAGCATTATACAAAAGGTACACGGAACGAACAACCTGATTTCCATTCCGAACAACCATACGCATTTTTCCCTTTCACTAGTACACCTTTACCACAATTCGGACAGGTTGTCCCAATTATAGAATCATCTGCTTTTATAGATGCTTTAGCCGCAGGAATATCTTTTTTTGTTTTTGATGGTTTGGAAGAACTTACCGTTTTTTTCTCCGCAGGTGTTTTGGCCTTTTTCTTTTCAACTTCTGTAATCGTTATCCGTCTATTGGAATTATCTTTTAAGACTGTAGAAACAATATCAGCAACCATTGTTTTGAGTTCCTCCAAAAAGAGTTTTGCATCATATTTATGTTGCTCTATTTCCCTCAGCTTTTTCTCCCAAACACCCGTTAGTTCAGCACTTTTAAGAGATTCTTCATGTATAAGATTTATAAGTTCAACTCCGGTAGGCGTTGCTATAAGATTCTTTTTTTCTTTTAAAATATAACGACGTTTAAACAGTGTTTCAATGATGGCTGCACGAGTTGACGGTCTACCAATACCGTTTTCTTTTAAAGCATCGCGTAGTTCATCATTATCAACCATTTTGCCGGCGGTTTCCATAGCTCTCAGCAAAGTTGCTTCGGTATAAGGTTTTGGCGGCTGAGTCCATTTTTCTGTTAATTCCGGTTTGTGCGGACCTGATTCCCCTTTTTCAAACGTGGGCAAAATCTTCTCTTCATCATCTTTCTTGTCCTCGTCATCTTGCACTTTGTTTCCAAAAACAATACGCCATCCCTGCTCTAATATTTGCTTTCCGGTAACTTTAAATTCAGTATCCTGAACCTTACCAAGAACCGTTGTTGTTGAAAACTGACAATCGGGATAAAACACGGCAATAAACCGTAACGCTATGATATTGAATACTTTTTCTTCGTCATCCGATAAATTATGCGGCTCTACTCCAGTCGGAATTATGGCATGGTGATCGGTTACTTTTGAAGAATCAAATACCTTTTTGCTTTTAAGTAACTTCTTCCCTTTAAATACTTCCAACAACGACGCATATTTTGATATTTGCGCCAAACCGCCCATTATTTGCGGACATTTGGGATAAATATCATCGCTCAAAAACGTAGTATCAACACGAGGATATGTAGTAAATTTCTTTTCGTACAAACTTTGAATGAGTTGCAATGTTTTGTCTGCCGAGAAAGAAAATTTTTTATTACAATCAACTTGAAGAGAAGTCAAATCATACAAACGCGGAGGCGCTTCAGTTCCTTTTTTCGATGAAGAATCAACTATTTCAAAAGGAAAACCTTCTATGGATTGTATATTTTTCTGCCCCTCTTCTAAAGATGTGATTTTACCGGCGGTAGCTGTAAATATTGTCTCTCGGTATATTGTGGATAATACCCAATACTGTTCAGGGGTGAAATTTTCAATCTGTTGTTGCCGATTTACAATCATAGCCAAAGTTGGTGTTTGCACTCGTCCTATGGACAATATCTGCCGATTTTGGCCATATTTTAATGTATATAATCGTGTGGCATTCATCCCAAGAAGCCAATCACCTATGGCTCTAACCAATCCTGCTTCGTACAACGATTTATATTCTTCTTGATCTTTTAAACGATTAAAGCCATCTTTTATAGCCTCCTCGGTCAATGAAGAAATCCAAAGACGTTTCACCGGACAATTTACACGGGCTTTTTGCATCACCCAACGTTGTATCAATTCTCCTTCTTGACCAGCATCACCACAGTTTATAATCTCGTCGGCTTTTCCCATAAGCGATTCAATTATCTTGAACTGTTTAATTACGCCCCTGTCGTCAATCAATTTTATACCAAATTGTGGCGGAATCATTGGCAATCGGGTAAGCGACCATGATTTCCAGACATCGGTATAGTCGCTTGGTTCTTTTAAAGTACACAAATGACCAAAGGTCCATGTAACCTGAAACCCGTTTCCTTCCATATACCCGTCATGAGCTACAGTAGCACCTATTACATGTGCTATGTCGCGTGCTACGCTTGGCTTTTCGGCTATACAAACCTTCATTCTTTTGTCATTTTAGTATGATTTTGACTCTCTAACTGCATAAAGTCAAAGTTAGATTTGATTTGAGACAAGATTGCTTCTACAATTTTATAAATCTCGCCACCATCACTGTAATCAGCTGAACAAGCAAAATTTACTCGTCCTTCTTGAATAAGTTTTTTTGCCAATTCTTTTTTCTGCTTATTTCGCGGTCTATATACCGCTATGGAATTTCCACCAGACTGTTTGACCATTCGCATACATGGCACGTCGGTTTCCCCATCGCCAAAGTATATCATATGTTTAAACGGAATTGGTCGTTCTTCTTCCGGCTTATATTCATTAACCCTACGATTTTCGCTAATTTTTACAATTCCTTTGTTTATCATAAACAAGAACTGCGTTTTTGCCGTAAAATCTACCGCAACAGCCGGCCATTCTGCAACGCCATCAACATTGTAAAGAAACGAACACGCATAAATATGTTTGAATTTCGACGCTATTTTCGTCCCTTCTATCATTTCTTTTAATCCCGAGGAATTAATATAGTGCTCAACAGTTACATTGTACTTCTTTGCTAATGCGTCAACCAAATCAAACCACTGTTCTACACCATTATATAATTCGACACTCTTTCCGTAATCAACAAAGGCTTGCCGTTTTACACTTTTACCAGCTGCACGGGCTTTGTCTATCATTAACTTCATGTAACAGAGTATATTGCTGGCATCATGGTCTTTGACCATTTCTTCCACTTCATTCCAAAAATCAGCGGTATTACGCACACCAATGTCTTTTAGAAAATCATATTCTTGCATGTTACACGGAGACAATGTTCCGTCAAAATCATAAATCAATGCTACCGTTGGTTTTGCCATGTATCTATACTATTACTACTACAAAGGTAACAAATTCGAGAAAAATTCTCCGTATATCTTATTACTATGTTATAAACTATCCTGCCCAGTTTTCTCTGTCAAGACTTCTATATTGAATGGCTTCGGCCAAATGTTCAGCTTCTATTGGTTCCGATTGCGACAAATCGGCTATGGTGCGCGATACTTTTATGATTCGGTCATATGCACGAGCCGATAATCCCAATTTTTCCATGGCGGTTTTAAGTAATCCTTGGCATTCCGGGTTTAGAGCACAATACTTTTGAATCATTTTGTTTGTCATTTGCGCATTGCAATAAATTGACGTATTCTCAAAACGTTTTTGTTGTACCTCACGGCAACGAATTACTCGTTCGCGAATAGTATTGCTTGACTCTACCGGAACATTTTTTGACAATTCTTCAAACGGAACCGGTACGACTTCTATGTGGATATCAATTCTATCGAGTAACGGACCAGAAATTCGATTAAGATATTTCTGTACCGAACCGGGACTACAAACGCATTGTTTTTCGGGGTGATTATAATATCCGCAAGGACAAGGATTCATAGCCGCTATTAGCATAAAACTTGCAGGATAATCTACGGTAAATTTTGCTCGCGAAATGTTGATATGACGCTCTTCTAAGGGCTGACGCATTACTTCCAAAACTTGACGTTTAAATTCGGGTAATTCATCAAGAAACAACACTCCATTATGCGCCAACGATATTTCTCCCGGCTGCGGATACGTTCCTCCGCCAACCAGAGCAACATCGCTAATAGTATGGTGTGGCGAACGAAAAGCGCGCTGAGTCATCAACGAAACATGCCCGCCCAATTTTCCTGCTACTGAATGAATTTTGGTAGTTTCTAATGCTTCTTGCAATGTGAGTGGTGGCAAAATTGAGACAATCCGTTTTGCCATCATTGTTTTTCCGGAACCCGGAGAGCCTATCATTATTATATTATGTCCGCCCGCAGCAGCAATCTCCAAGGCTCGTTTTACGTTTTGTTGCCCTTTTACATCAGCAAAATCAAAGGAGTAATTATCCACATGCTTGAAAAATTCCTCTCTGGTGTTTATTATCGTTTTTTCAAGTTCTTTTTTACCTTCAAAAAACTCAATAACCTCTTGTATGTTTTCTACACCGAAAACATCTAAGTCATTTACCACCGCAGCTTCTCGCGCATTTTCTTTGGGAAGAATAAAACCTTTGAATCCAAATTTGCGTGCTTCAATCGCCATAGACAACGCACCTTTAATTCTATGCACGCCCCCGTCCAAGGAGAGTTCGCCCATAATGATATACTTGTCTACATTCTCTGACTGTATCTGTTTTGACGCGGCCAAAATACCTATTGCCAATGTTAAATCGTAGGCTGTTCCTTCTTTTCGAAGATCTGCCGGTGCCATATTTATAGTAATTTTGCGCCCCGGCAACTGGTAGCCAACGGTTCGCAATGCTGATTCTATTCGTTGCTGACTCTCTTTTACTGCGCTATCCGGTAATCCAACCAAATAAAAATTCACCCCGCTGACTATATCTGTTTCAACGGTAATAATACGGGCATCAATACCATTGACAGCTCCGCCAAATGTTTTTACTAACATATGATTTTTCCATTTTTGTGTTATATGACACACTTCTGTGTCATGGCTTTAACACGTCAAAAATAGAAAAAACTTAGCAGTTGCAAAAGACATCTACTATCTTTTTGCTGATAATGCTCGTTTTATAATTGAGGTGAATACTTTTGCTTCGTCTAAACCTTCGGCACGCATTTGTTTTGGCACAATGCTCGCCTTGCTCATTCCCGGATTGGTATTGATTTCCAAAAAATTCATATCACCGTTTTGAGAAATAATGAAATCAACACGACAAATACCAAAACAATTCAAGTATTTATAGATTTTGCCCGTTGTTTCTTTGCAAACAGCCGTGATTTTCTCCGGTAATTCAGCAGGTGTTATTTCACGGCTATGTCCTTCCTCGTATTTTGCTTGATAATCGAAAAATTCATTTTCTGTTTGAATTTCAGTAATTGGCAACACATGTACACCGTTAGAAACTTCATACACTCCAACCGAAACTTCAATTCCTTTCACAAAACGTTCTATAATAACTTCTGTATCTTCTTCGAATGCTTTCTTAATAGCTGGAATCATTGCATCGTCGGTTTTCACTTTTGATACACCGAAACTTGAACCGCCATTGTTTGGCTTTACGAAACAAGGCAAGCCTACTTTTTCTATAATTGCAGCAACATCAATTTTATCGTTCGGGCGCAATAGCACAGCATCGGCAGTTTTTATGCCAAACGAACGTAAGAATGTTTTTGTTGCATATTTATTGAATGTTAAAGAACCTGAAAATACATCACAACTTGTATATGGTATTCCTACCAATTCCCAATATGCAGGCATTTTTCCATCTTCGCCCGGAGTTCCATGAATGGTATTGTATACGCAATCAAATTTTACCTTCTTGTTATTATATGTAAATGAAAAATCGCTTTTATCGATAGGAATCTCGCCTTCCGCTGTTTGTACTGTCCATTCTCCGCTCGAAATAAAAACAGGGAATACGTCATATTGATTTTTGTCAATCATGCCGCATACTTGAAGAGCACTATTTTTTGAGATATCAGATTCGGAAGAGAAACTTCCACCAACAACTGCAATTTTCTGTTTCATTTCTAAATTATTTATGTGATTGTATATATTCTGCTATTTGTGAATCATAGGCTTGCGCCAATCTTGCCACTATCGGGTTTTCTACATTATATTGTACAGATTCTATTTGACGAATAGGTAGCACTTTGGGCGATGTGCCTGAAATAAATGCAGCATCGAAATCTTTCAATTCCGATAATGAAATTTTGCGTTCTTCCAATGGAATCTGCAATTCGTGTATCAAATCTATAATTTGCAAACGAGTAATGCCGCAAAGCACGTCTTGCGCCATTGCGGTGACAATAGTATCTCCTTTTACAAAAAACGTATTTGACTTGCTTCCTTCCGTTACGTTTTGCTGAGAATCAACAAGCAAAACTTCATACACGCCTGTTTCGGCTATTTTTTTGTACGCATCGGTTTTTACCGCTGCTTCTTGCTTTACATTTGGATTTTTGCGTTCGCCAATAAAGGTTCCGCATACTACTCCTTTTTCGTACATGTCTTTGGTAGGATACGAATGTTTTATTTCATACACCAAAAACTGTGTACTCTCGGCCATACTGTACACGCAACGAATATTTCCATTTTCCAAACCGGACAATTGGATATAGCGATTTATTGAGTCAGCGAACTGATTTTCAGGAAACGGGCATTGCTTTTGAGACAAACAAAATGATTTGGAAAAACGTACAGAATGGTCTTTAACATACAATGGCACTGAGTCCATTACACGAAGAACGTCATAGAAAACAGTAGAACCCTGAGGTATTTCAACGGATTCTGCTGAAACCATTAAATTATCCTTCAATACTTTTGCTGACACGCAATCGGCTATCATCGTTTTCTTTTTTAATTGTCAGTAAAAGTATTAAAAAACACTATTGACTAGTATCACCAACCCAAATTTTATTAACCACTTATCTACAAAAAGAGAGGCGACCCTTATGAAGGAATCGCCTCAGGATTGGTAGTTTCTAGTGAGTCTTAAAATTTTAATCCCACTGTAAATGTTATATAGTCACGTTTTATTGTAGAATGTGATTGTACCATATCTCCAGATAAATTGCCATACAAATCAGTATATTGTTTTGATTTTGCACGCAACCATGATAAATCACAATACATGACATTTGTAGCAAGACCAACACCACCTGAAATATCGTTTCTATAGAAATTGTCACCAGATACGTTCTTGTATGGATTGCCATACATTGCATATCCTGCTCTAAATGTAAATGGTCCGTAACGGAATTCACCACCACATTTTAGGTTGTTCACCTTGGTTAATTCTGATTCTATTTGTGAATTTCTTTCAGACATTGATTCTAATTCTGATTGTATTGAACATTGTGAATAATTCATTATTTCCATATCAACACCAATATTCAACACATTTTTATAAACAAAACCCAATGAACCAACGAATTTTGCTGGTTGACTAATTTTATAATCAATATTTCCCCCTGTGGTTGAACTTCTCTGTAAATTAACATCTTCATCTGGACTTTGATCATATGTAGCAATAATACTAGACTCGAAATCATCGCTTAGGTGATACATCACTGGCGTATGAGCTGCTAAACCAATACGAACATATTCTATTGGACGAATTATCACTCCAAATTTTCCTCCTACACCATTACCATTCACATCTGATTGTGTAGCATAGGTGTACTTATTTAAATATGGCATTGTTCCTTGTTTATCTTTCTCTGTAAATAAAAGTGTACGAGAACTATACAAATTATAAAGAGATAAATTTGCACCTACAAATACTGCTTCAGAAAAGTCTATTCCAAAATTGAACAAATATTCACGTTTTTGTCCTTCATTATTGAACTCAATATCTTGATATTGCCCATAATCAGAAGTGGCATCATCATGTACAAAGTCAGAATAATATAAGCCGTCTGGTGTATTTTGAAAAATTAAGTTCACATCTCTTGCTAAATCATTATATTGACCATCCCAGATGTTATTGTCTGCTAGATACAAAAAATCATCTGTCAAAGAAGAAGAATTATTTGTTCCTGTATATACCACATTTTGAGCATAATGATTTTGAGCATTCATACCAAAACCAAAAGAAAGTCCTGATACAAACACTTCATTGTGTTTCAATGGTTTATAGAATACCATACCCCAGCTAGGAATAGCCAAAGAACTTACAAACGAACGATCGTATCCTAAATAATAGTTTTCTGACTTTGTATACAAATACGTGGGCGAAAATTCCACAACACTCTTTTTAAACACAGCCGAACCTGCAGGATTGACACTCATGGCACTAAGATTTCCACCTAACGACGACAACGCACCACCCATTGCCATATACCGTGCATCACCTTCTACCATTGATTCACTATAACGCAATGCATCAGTATAATCTTGTGCTTGTATTGTAAAAGCGGTAACAAGACTTGCAATTAGTAAACTGAGTTTTTTCATAACTTTAAATTTTTACAAATATAACTAAACTTTTAAATTATCTTCTTGAAGAATGTGATGAACTATGCGAAGCACTTGAACTACTTCGACTTGATGAACTGCTTGAGCCATGTGAAGCACTGCTACTTGGACGACTACTTCCTGATGGCGAGCTATATGACCGAGAAGAAGAACTACTTGGACGATAACTATTTGATGACGAAATAGACGAACGTTGTGGTGACACTTGCTGACTACGTAATGTAGCACCGCTTCCTGCTGACGTTGTAGAACGTGAGCTACCCGATGGCGAGCTATATGACCGAGAAGAAGAACTACTACTATTGTATGATCTTGGTGCTGATGTAGAGCTTTGGCGACTATCAGACGAAGAACGAACATTGTTATTTGATCCCGAGCTACTCCGTGATGATGAATTCATATCTGATTTTTGAGTTGCAGATTCACTTCGTGTAGTTGCCGGTCTAGATTCTGTCGGCGTAGAACGTGTGGTTGAACTTGAACGAGTTGTTGGAGCAGAAGAACTTGTTGCTGGCGCTGTTGAACGAGTTGTCGGTGCAGTTGAACGTAGTGTTGGCGTAGTTGAGCTTGTCGTTGCTGCTGAACGTGTTGTCGATGTTGAAGAACGTGTTACTGATGATGAGCGTGTTGTTGGCGCAGTTGAACTTGTTGTTACTGCTGACGAACGAGTTGTTGGAGCAGAAGAACGAGAAGAAACTGTTGAACGACTCGAATTTGTAGTTACTCCTGTCGTTTTGGATTGTGTTGAAGCACTACGAGAAGTAACCGTAGAACGAGACGAAACATCGTTTGAACGAGATGATGGTGTAGAACGTGAAGACATTACACGTCCATCACGATAGTTATGATGTCCATAATATGAATAACGATGCTTGTAATAATGGTGTGGATGATGATATGAATGATGGTAAAAATATGAATAATACGGAGAGTAATAATATGGATAATCATACCAATAACTATACGAAGGACGCCAATAGTAAGAACCATAGTAATATGGACGTGAATAAAAGCAATCGCTATAATAACTATATCCAAACGGATAATAACCGACTGACCACCATGGACCACCTAGTCTAAACGAGACATCCCACGTTGGGTCGTAAGAAGTCATTAAACGACGAGAATAGTAATAATCATCATCGTAAAAATCACTTGTAGAAGTTTCATCAGCTACCATTTCGATATCATTGATGATAGTTTCATTTTCACTCACAATTGCTTGTGCTTCTTCTGCGGGCACTTCCGTTACTACCATTGATTTTGGAGCCGCATATGTAACTTCCGGCTCGGTAACATCAGTATCATATTGAGCATTAAACGCGACCAACGATGCGCAAGATGACATCAAGAGTGATCCTAGAACTGCTATTGGTAAAATCGTTTTCATAGTTAAATCCTCCGAAAAATTAAATGTATCATTTTTTTTTCTTTCTTTGTGTAAAATATTCAGTATAATATCGTAAGCAAATATCGTTCCAAAATTTTAGATATGAATTTAACAAGCAGAAGCACAAATTATTCACAATGGTACAACGAATTAGTTATACAAGCAAATTTAGCCGAAACATCAGCTGTACGCGGTTGCATGGTCATAAAACCATACGGCTACGCTATTTGGGAAAAAATGCAAGCGCAACTTGACTCAATGTTCAAAGCAACAGGTCACGTAAATGCTTACTTTCCACTTTTCATACCAAAATCTTTTTTCAGTCGCGAAGCGAGTCACGTTGAAGGTTTTGCAAAAGAATGCGCTGTGGTTACCCACTATAGATTAAAAAACGACCCTGACGGTAAAGGTGTGGTGGTTGATCCAGAAGCAAAATTGGAAGAAGAATTGATTGTTCGTCCAACTTCAGAAACAATCATTTGGAATACTTACAAAAAATGGATTCACTCCTACCGTGACCTTCCTATTCTTTGCAATCAATGGGCAAACGTAGTTCGTTGGGAAATGCGTACGCGTTTATTTTTACGCACCGCAGAATTTCTTTGGCAAGAAGGACACACTGCTCACGCCACAGCAGAAGATGCTCGCGAAGAAGCAGAAAAAATGATTAATGTATATGGTGAATTTGCCGAAAATTTCTTGGCTATGCCGGTTATCAAAGGTGTAAAATCAGCAAACGAACGTTTTGCCGGTGCAGTTGATACCTATACTATAGAAGCAATGATGCAAGACGGAAAGGCTTTGCAATCGGGAACATCTCACTTTTTAGGACAAAACTTTGCAAAAGCGTTCGATGTAACGTATACCAAGAAAGACGGAACTATTGATTATGTTTGGGCTACTTCATGGGGCGTTTCTACCCGTTTGATGGGCGCGCTTATCATGACTCACTCCGATGACAACGGATTGGTACTTCCTCCAAAACTTGCTCCTATTCAAGTTGTAATTGTTCCTATTTATAAAAATGAAGAACAACTTACAGCGATTAAAGAAAAAGTTCTTTCAATAAAACAAAACTTGGAGAAACGTAGCATTAGCGTAAAATTTGACGACGACGACACACAAAAACCAGGTTGGAAATTTGCCGAATATGAATTAAAAGGCGTTCCTGTTCGTTTGGCAATGGGTACTCGCGATTTGGAAAACGGCACTATTGAAGTTGCTCGCCGTGATACGTTGACAAAAGAAACATTGCCTGTTGCAAATATTGAAGACCATATAGCAACGCTTCTTGACGATATTCAAACGAATTTGTTCAATAAAGCACGTGATTTTAGAGCTGCAAATACATTCAAAGCAAATACGTACGAAGAGTTTAAAGAACTTATCAAAAAAGGCTTTGTATTGGCACATTGGGATGGCACAACTGAAACTGAAGAAAGAATCAAAGACGAGACAAAAGCAACCATTCGTTGCATTCCATTTGATGCTCAAGAAGAAGAAGGAACCTGTATATATTCAGGAAAACCATCATACAAACGTGCATTATTTGCAATTGCATACTAAAAGATTTGAAAAAACAGGCAGATTGCCTTTGTCTTTAAAGACGAATTGTTATATTTGCCACACGAAAAAACGGAGGTCCGGTAGCTCAGCTGGATAGAGCAACAGCCTTCTAAGCTGTGGGTCGCGCGTTCGAAT
>CAYFVM010000002.1:168124-173599 GCA_964346725.1 uncultured Bacteroidales bacterium | reverse complement strand
TTTGAAAGCAATTCACAACCGACATAGGTTATTGGCAATACTACATTCGCTCATTTGTTCGCAACTAAAAAAATAAGCGAAGTTTCGCCGTTTTTATTCCTACGATTCTTGTTGAATTTAATAGATACTGTTGACACAGGTTAATTTTTGTACGATTTTTTTTGTTTTAGTTTGTAGTCAAACCGGCTCAAACTAAGTGATAACAAAGGAAGAGTAAAAAACGTGTATTTTGGATAAAAAGGTGTAAAAAAAAGCACCTACATCGCTGTAAGCGCTTGAAAATAAAGATTTTAATCCGTGACCTCGGTGGGACTCGAACCCACGACCCATTGATTAAGAGTCAATTGCTCTACCAACTGAGCTACGAAGTCTAACTTTTGGGCAAAAGTATTATTTTTGACAATCAATGCAAGAGAAAACCAAAAATTTCTTTTATGGAATAGCAAAAAAATCCCATAAATAAATAAAAAGCTAAGTTTGCGTTTGGAAAATCAAAATTATTCTTATTTTTGCATCCCGAATAATGGGAAAGGTATATATTTAAAATTAACGTCAAGTGGATACTTTAAGTTATAAGACGAAATCAGCCAACAAGGCTACTGTTCAGAAAGAATGGTTTGTTGTAGATGCAACCGACCAGGTAGTAGGTAGAATGTGTTCTCAAATTGCAAAAATCATAAGAGGGAAACATAAACCATCATTCACTCCCAATGTGAATTGTGGAGACGGAGTAATTGTAATAAACGCTGAGAAAGTGAAATTTACAGGTAACAAAATGACAGACAAGGTATACATTCATCACACAATGTATCCTGGTGGTCAAAGATTTGCAACTCCAGAGGATTTGATGGCAAAAGACCCCACAAAAATCATTAAGAATGCTGTTGCAGGAATGCTTCCCAAAAATTCTTTAGGAAGAAACTGCTTAAAAAATTTGTTTGTGTATGTAGGTCCTAACCACAATCAAGAAGCACAGCAGCCAAAAGAGTTAAAGTTTTAAGATAGATAGAAAATGGAAGTAATAAACGCATTAGGCAGAAGAAAATCAGCTATAGCTCGCATTTACGTTAAAGAAGGTAAAGGTCATATTACTATAAACGACCGTGATATTGAAAAATATTTCTATGAAGATCGTCTTCGTTTTATCGTGAAACAACCTCTTACTCTTCTCGAGAAAGATGGTAACTTCGATATCAAAGTAAACCTTATAGGTGGTGGTATCAAAGGACAAGCAGAGGCAACTCGTTTAGCCATTGCAAGAGCTTTGGTAAAAATGGATGAAGAAAATAAATCGCCACTTAAAAAGCAGGGCTTCTTAACTCGTGACCCACGTGAAGTAGAACGTAAAAAACCAGGTCAGAAAAAAGCACGTAAAAGATTTCAATTTAGTAAACGTTAATATTAACCTATTCGAATTAGAGCGTTGTTTAGACTCAAAATTTGCAAGACTACCAATAATAATGGTGCTACTTGTGAATTGCTTTAACATAGAATGCAAACAACAAAACAAATGGCAAGAGCAGAATTTGAAGAATTGCTAGAAGCGGGTGTACATTTTGGTCACCTCAAAAGGAAATGGCATCCAGCCATGGCTCCATATATATTCATGGAGAAAAACGGTATCCACATCATTGATCTTCACAAAACAATAGCAAAGATTGATGAATCAGCCGAAGCACTTAAAAAAATCGCTAAATCAGGACGTAAAATCTTGTTTGTTGGAACAAAAAAACAAGCAAAAGATTTGATCGCAGGAAAAGTACAAAGCGTAGGAATGCCATACATTACCGAACGTTGGAGTGGTGGTATGCTTACAAACTTCCCGACTATTAGAAAAGCGGTTAAAAAAATGTCTTCTATAGACAAAATGGAAAGCGATGGAACTTTCACATCTCTTTCTAAACGAGAAATATTACAAATCAATCGTCAACGCGAAAAACTTCAAAAGAACTTAGGTAGCATCGTGAGCCTTACTCGCCTTCCTGCTGCTTTATTTGTTGTTGATGTTGTTCGCGAACATATTGCAATTAAAGAAGCTACTCGCTTAGGTATCCCTGTATTTGCTATCGTTGATACAAATGCCGATCCTAACATTGTAGATTTCGTTATTCCAGGAAACGATGATGCAGCAAAATCCGTAGAAGTTATTCTTTCTAAAGTTTGTGATGCAATTCAAGAAGGTTTAGACGAAAGAAAAATAGAAAAAGACAAAGAAGCAGAAATAGTAGCAAAAGCAGAAAAGACAGAAAAATCTGTAGAAGCAAAAGCTGAAACTCCTACAGAAAAAGCAAAACCTGCAAGAAAAACTGCTGCAAGAAAAACAAAAAAAAATAATTAAGACAAATGGCAAACATTACAACAGCTGAAATCGCTAAACTTCGTGCAATGACTGCAGCCGGACTTATGGACTGCAAAAAGGCATTGATCGAATCAGATGGCGATTTCGACAAGGCAATTGAAATTTTAAGAAAAAAAGGTCAAAAAATAGCAAGCAACCGTCAAGACCGTGATGCAAAAGAAGGGTGTGTACTTTGCGGTACAACTTCTGATGAAAAAAGTGCTTGTATTGTTGTTGTAAACTGCGAAACCGACTTTGTTGCTCAAAATGCAGATTTTATTGAATTTACTAGATCAATCCTCAACAAAGCACTTACAAATCTTCCTGCTTCTGTTGAAGAATTGAAAAACTTAGAAATCAATGGTCGCACAATAGCTGATTTGTTGACAGACCAAATGGGTAAAATTGGTGAGAAAATTGATGTTGGCTACTACGCTAAAGTAACAGCTGCACAATCATTTGCTTACACTCACCCTGGCAATAGACTTGCAAGTATCATTGGATTTAACTCTACAATTGCTGAAGCACAAGTAGGTAAAAACGTTGCTATGCAAATTGCAGCAATGAATCCTATTGCTATTGACAAAGAAGATTGTCCTGAATCTGTTATCAACACAGAAATTGAAATTGCAAAAGAAAAAACAGTAAAAGAGCAAATTCAAAAAGCAGTAGAAGTAGCTTTGAAAAAAGCTGGAATTAATCCTAATTTAGTTGATTCTGAAGATCACATTTCTTCTAATATAGCAAAAGGTTGGTTAACAGAAGAAGAAGCAACAAAAGCTCGTGAAATTCAAACAACTATTACAGAAGAGAAAAAGAACAACATTCCTGCTGCTATGGTTGAAAATATTGCGAAAGGTCGTCTTAACAAATTCTTCAAAGAAGCTACTTTGATGAACCAAGAATATGTGAAAGATTCTAACCTTACAATCGCTCAATATCTTGAATCAGTTGATAAAGGTTTGAAAGTTACTGAATTTAAACGTTTCGGTCTTTCTAACTAAAATTAATAAAATCTACACAAAAAGGAGAGTTTGATATGTTAAACTCTCCTTTTTTTTGTCTATATTAGTCGCTCAATATTTACAAATCATATGCTACTATACAAAAAAATATTACTCAAATTTAGTGGAGAATCATTGCTAGCCGAAGATGGTTACTGCATTGACACAGAAAAATTGATGAAATATGCACAACAAGTTAAGGACGTTACAGAAATGGGCGTAAAATTAGCTATAGTTATAGGTGGTGGCAATATATATCGAGGATTGAATAGCAAGAACCAAGGCTTTGACAGGGTTAAAGGAGACTACATGGGAATGATGGCAACAATTATCAATGCCATGGCACTTCAATCTGGATTGGAAACAATCAATATAAAATCAAGAGTTCTCACCAGCATAAAAATGGAACCAATTGGAGAAGCCTACTCACAAAAAAAAGTACAAGATGCCTTTGCTAACAATGAGGTTGTAATATTTGGAGGAGGAACCGGAAATCCATTCTTTACAACAGACACCGCTGCTGCTCTTCGCGCTGTTGAAATTGGCGCTGACGTTCTCCTTAAAGCCACAAGAGTTGATGGAGTATATGATTCCGATCCTGAGAAAAATCCTCAGGCTAAGAAATTTTCCGAAATTACATTTACCGAAGCGTATTCCAAAAATCTAAAGATAATGGACCTTACAGCTTTCACAATGTGCAAAGAAAACAATCTCCCAATCATTGTTTTTAATGTAGGAGATGAAACTTCTTTGATGAAACTTGTGTCTGGGAATAAAATAGGAACACTCATAAAAAATTAAAACTATATCAAATGAAACCAATCATCTTCATTGCTATCGGATCTTCTATCCTTCTATCCCTTTCTTGTCATAGAGAAAAACCTACAGAAACTCCTGAAGGGTATATAGAGTATCAAGGAGAATTATTAAAGGTAACAGAGCCTGTGCGCTATGATTCAAATGGCGATGGTGTGATTGATGGAGAAGATAAGACAATTTCTGTATTGGGAACAAACTTAAACATCACACAAACACCCGATGGAGGAGCATTTTATACTGGCACAGAGCAAACAGGCTCTTCTTCAGATGAAGGTGTAACTGTTGGAGAAAAATTATGTTACCGCAATTTGGAAAAATATTGCTCTCGAAATGGTGGTCTTTACGCATTTGAAACGAGTATAAATACTTCACAAGAATCTATTTCTTCTTCAAACAATTCAAATACTAGTATTGATGCTAACAATAATAATATTCCCGACTATATTGAAGAGATACGAACTACTTCTAGTATAGATTCTTTTGCTACAGCTTACTCTAACAAATACACGGAAGAAACAGTGGTTGCTATAGAAAATGCTACAAACAAACAAATTTCAAATAACCTTGTTGTTAGTTGTATAAAAAATGGTATTGTAGAAGTTTTGGGGAAGGCTCTATATGAATCCAATGAAAGTATAAACTTTACGGATGTTGAATTGCTCCTAAAAACGAGTGTAGCAACAGCAATAGCCCAAGCAATTAGCGATGCTGGTTTATATGACCAAATTACACCTGAAGATTTGACAAGTATTGCAGAATCAACCTCGCAAAAAATCGCTTCAGAATTGTCAACTGAAATAGCAACTTCTGTTTCAAAAACCATACTCACACAATATGATGCTCTCGTAGCAAGCGGTGAAATTCAAAATATACAAGGCATATGCCCCAACGGTTATCATATTCCATCTGATGTTGAATGGATGATATTTGAGCATGCATTAGGCATGTCGGCAGCAGACCTTACCAGAAGCGGAGAATCAGAAATAACAAGAGGTGCTGATGCAAACATTGTAAAAAAATTGATTGACAACTATGGATTTGATTTCGGAGGATATGCAAGTATAAATGGAACCTACGCTCAGTTGGGAGAAGCTGGCGTGTATTGGTCTTCAACTACTGGCACCGACGAAAATGGTGACTACGTTTGGGTACGTCAAATTGATACGAGCTACAATGGTATCGTCCGTTTTAAAATGTACGAAAAATCAGGATTAAGCATTCGTTGCTTTAAAGACTAAATACAACAACCATAAGGAATTGACTACCACAATCAATTCCTTATTTTTTTTATTGCCGCAACATAATGGAATACAC
>CAYFVM010000002.1:66265-168024 GCA_964346725.1 uncultured Bacteroidales bacterium | reverse complement strand
GACTACCACAATCAATTCCTTATTTTTTTTATTGCCGCAACATAATGGAATACACCTCAATTAAAAATTGGGCAGAAGAAGACCGTCCACGAGAAAAAGCATTACTTAAAGGATGTTCTGCACTTACAGAAACGGAACTTATCGCTATCATACTAGGAAGCGGTACACAAAAAGAATCAGCTATTGACTTAGCAAAGAAAATTTATGCCTTGGCTCACAATAATCTCAACGAACTTGGGAAGTTTTCTCTTGACCAATTTAAACAAATCAAAGGCATTGGCGATGCGAAAGCAATATCACTTCTTGCCGCATTTGAAATAGGAAGGAGAAGAAATTCTGCCGAAATAAAACAAAAGAAATCAATATGCTCTAGTACCGATATTTTCAAACTTATGCACCCTCGCATAGGAGACATACAACATGAAGAATTTTGGGCTATTTATCTCAACAACAAAAATATCATAATCGGTGAAAAACAAATAAGCTCGGGAGGAATAACACGCACGGTAGTTGACACAAAAATCATTGCCCGACATGCAATATCACTCTTTGCCACGGGACTTATCGTTTCTCATAACCATCCTGCTGAAAACAAAAACCCCAGCCCAGAAGACATTCGCTTAACAAAACAAATTGCTGAAACTATGAAACTCATTGATTGCCGATTTCTTGACCACGTAATAGTTTCAGGAAATGACTATTATAGCTTTTGCGACGAAGGTGTTTTGTAGTCCGCCAATCTAATAAACATAGCGCTCCCTTTCATTGTTGCACAAAATATTGAGCCATCACTTAAAGAGATTGGTGAAGAAAATATTCTGCCTCCTACGGGTACTGAATCTAACATTTCACCCTTTGCATCAATAATATAAAGATTTCCGTCACAGGAACCTACTACCGCATATTTGCCATCAACTATTGCAGCCGAAGAAATTACTTTATCGCCCGTCTCCACTCTACCGACTTCGTTACCGTTTTTATCAAGTACATAAATATTTTTATCAAACGAACCACACACTATATTTCCATTAGAAAACTGTTGTGGCGAAGCATGTATTTTGCCGTTTGTTTTGAACGCCCACAACAAACGACCGCTTGAGGTAACAGAATAAATATTATTGTCATATGAGCCAACAACAACAACCGAATCAGACTGCACCATTGGCTTTGAATGCATAATCCATCCGTCTGTCTTATATGACGACAACATATTTCCTACTTTGTCAAAGAAATACAATGTTTTGTCATTACTACCAACACACACTTGTCTATTTCCTAAAACCATAGGACTTCCATGCGTCAAACGATTTATTTTAGAAAAAAACAAACTATCGGTAACAAAATTATAATAACAAAGTCCCTTTAAACCTGTAGCAAAAGCAATCCAAAGCGAATCAATTTGTACAGGATTTGTAAAAATTCTTCCTCCTGGACGCACTTTTTTCTGCAACTCGCCTTTCTCATTGAAGAAATACATGTTGCCATCGTATGAGCCTATAGATACTAATGAATCATACACAATAGCCGGAGTAGCATGAACCCAAAATTTAGTCCGAAACATATTCATTATAGAATCAGGAGTCAAAAAATAAATAGAACGTCGGTGGGTTCCAAGTGCTACACTATTGTATCCTACTTGTATTGGAGATGAAAATACGGCTCCTTTCAATTGTATTGTAGTGATATGAAATTTTCCACGATTTGAAATAGATATCAAACCCTCATGCGATACACAAGATGACAAGAAGACTAGAACAAGTAATACTATGTAATGCCAATATTTCATACTAAAAGACAAAGATAGCTAATTTCCATAGAGATTGTGCCGAAGTTTTTATATTTCTTGGGTTGCAAGAGAGATAAATATGTGTACTTTTGCTAAAAAAACAAAGGAATGGAATTCACAGCATTACGTATAGCACAAGCACTTAATGGTGTAGTGGACGGCGATGAGAATGCAAAAATCGTCAGAGTTTCAAAAATAGAAGAAGGAAAAGAAGGGTCAATAACTTTTTTGGCAAATCCAAAATACACTCCATATATCTACACTACAAATGCCACGGCAATTGTTTGTAGTAAAACGTTTGTACCGGAACAACCTATTTCATCTACTCTTATTAGAGTTGATGATCCCTACTCTTCTTTTACAAAATTGTTGGTTTTCTATGCAAAAGAAAAACAAGACAAAAATCTAAAAGGAGTTTCTCGTAAAGCTCGCGTACACCGCAGAGCAAAAATTGGCAAGAATGTATATCTCGGTGATTTTGTCTCTGTAGGAGAAAATGTTGAAATTGGCGAAGGTACAAAAGTGTATCCTAACGTTACAATTTATCCTTTTGCAAAAATTGGAAAAAATTGTCTTATCCACGCAGGCTCTATCATACTTGATTCATGCGAAATTGGCGACAACTGTATTCTTCAACCAGGCTCTATTGTTGGTTCCGATGGTTTTGGCTTTGCTCCTATTGAAGATGGTTCGTATATGAAAATACCACAAACTGGTAATGTTATTCTTAAAGAGAATGTTGAAATTGGCGCAAATGCCACTATTGATAGAGCTACAATGGGGGCAACAATTATTGAAAAAGGAACAAAAATTGACAATTTAATTCAAATAGGTCACAACTGTCAAATAGGCTCTGACTGTGTAATAGCGGGCCAATCCGGTATTGCCGGTTCTACAAAAATGGGTGACAATTGTATGATTGGTGGTCAAACTGGTATTGCAGGACATTTAAAAATCGGCAATAATGTACATGTGGCAGCAAAATCAGGTGTAGTAACCGACATACCCGACAACAGCCAACAAATGGGAGCACCTAGTTTTGACGGACACGAATACAAACGGGCATACATTCATTTCCGTAACCTCAACAAGATTGTTCAACAGCTGAGATCACTAGAAAAACAAGTAGCTGAATTAAAATCACAACTTAATAAATAATTAATTATTTATCAATTATGAAATTGGACCTAGGAAAACCTGAAAGATTCTCGTTCACGCATACCTTTATTCGGAACATTTGGTTTCTTCCATGGTTCAAATTATGGTACAATGACATTACAATTGTTGGCAAACATAATATTGATAGAAACACTCCAACAATTCTTGCAATAAACCACCAGAATACGGCAATGGATCCATTAATTTTGTGTGGCACCGTGTTTCGCCAAATTTCATGGTTAGCAAGAGCCGATCTTTACAAAAAGAAGTTTCTTATTCCTATTCTCCACTGGTTTAAAATTTTACCAATTTTTCGTAAACGTGATGGCGTAAAAAACCTTAGCGAAAATAATATAATCTTTGAAAAAGTAGTTGAAATTATTTCAAACAAAAAACTTGTAGGAATATTCCCTGAAGGTACCCACTGGGGCTTCCGCAGACTTCGTCCTACACGCAAAGCTATCCCTAGAATTATTTGTCTTGCCGAAGAGAAAAAAAACTACGATATGGATATCAATGTCAACCCAATTGGCATATACTACGATGATTACGTTGACATTCGTACGAATATCTTTATTAAGATAGGCGAACCAATTCCTATGCGACAATTCTTTAATTCACTCCAAGAAAATCCACAAATAGCTGAAAACGAGATTAAAGATGCGATAGAAAAGGGTATGCGAGAAACAATGATAGACATTCCGCAAACCGATGACACATACTACACGATTGAAAGCCTTCGCAAAATATGCAGAAAAAAGACGTCAGAAAAATTTTCTTTCTCAGGGAACAAACAAGAATGCGACTTCCTTGCGGATAAAAAAACGGTTGAGATTATAGAAAAGGAGGTTAAAAAAAATCCATCATTCCTTTCTAATATTAAACCAGCTGTAGATGAATATGAAAAAACTCTTATACATACTGATTATTCTAATACTCTTGTTGAAGCAAAAGGATGTGATGCGTTCCTGGTAATATGGAATTGCATGAAACTAATCGCCCTGTTCCCTCTCTTCATCTTAGGCACCGCAGCTCACATAATTAACTATGTAGCAATGGTAAAACTAGGAAAGACTCTCACAAAAGATTCTCAGTTCAAAAACTCAATAATGTTTGTCTGCGGAGCCCTCATTAAAACAATCATTCATGGCATATACATTGTACTTTGGCTTGTATTCGTACCGCTACCTTGGTGGACAGTCTTCTTTATGATTGCTTCTGTGTATTTCCTTTGGACTATCTTTATTGACTACCCTCGGCTTTTGAAAAGAACAATACAAGCATTCCGTTTCAACTATGGGTATGCCTCAAAGAATGCAGATGTTCAAAAACTTATAGAGCAACGTGATGCTATAGAAAGCGTATACACAACGTGTATTGACTAACGATGAGCCAATACATATTCTGCGGCATCTTTCATTAACATAATTGCACGCTCTAACTCGGAAAGATCTTCGTAGCCATAGGAAATACGCAACTGATATTTGCCCGTTTGCTGTGCGTCTTTCGACACACAAAACTCTCCCGGCACATATATCAAACGTGGGTTTTTAGTAGGCATGCCATCAACATCTTCATTGCCGGTGGTTCGAGATAGATACTGAAAAAACATTGATTTCACATCTGTCTCGATGTTGGCAAACGTCAAGTAAAAATAAAAACCGGCTTGACCACCAGAATAGTGAGAAAGGTATTCCCCCAAATGCTTGTTTATCAATTCCTTTAACTGGATTGCTTTTGCTCTATATCCTTGTCGTACTTCACGAGCATGACCTACAATATAGACATCAATAAATCGAGCGGCCATTTCTTCATTCATGAGTGATGCGCTAAAACCGATATCGCTGGTTTTTTGTATCAACGACTGCATTAAATCAGAATCTTCGCCTATAGCGTATCCAATGCGCAAAGCTGGAGCGATAATTTTTGACAGTGTTCCTAGCTCTATCACAAGTCCCTGTTTATCGTATACTAAACCGGAGACAGGTGGTTGTATGGTAGTGTCAAAAATAATATCTTCATATGCTTTATCAAAAATAATTGGAATCTTTCGACCTATTCGATGCGATAAATCTGTTATTATTGATACTACGGCTTCTCTACGATCATTCGGCAAAATGATGGAAGAAGGATTATTTACTGTTACTATATACACGAAACTAATGTTTGTTACGTCTATTTCTGTAAGCTTTTGTTTTAGCACATCAATACGCATACCGTTTGAATCTTCAGGAATTGCACACAATGTAAATCCATTACGGACCAAGGTTTCTGTATATATGTAATAATTTGGATCGGTGGTAATTACAATTCCTTTGGGCATAATCGCGGCAAAGGCATCCAATATACTTGTAGCACCATTGGCACCAATACAAAACTTCTTTTTCTTTAATATAGACGCAGGAATAGCTCCAATGTTATTTTTAATGTAATAATTCCGAAGTGCCTGTATTAAGTTAGCAGAACCTTCAGCGGAACCATAATTTAGCACATTTTTGTATAGCTTAGTGTGGTCCAATACATACTGCAGAGATTGCAGTAACTTTTCATGGGGAATAGTTTCATCGTTTACATATCCCACACCTAAATTAATATCAACACCTTGTCTAAAATCTTTTGAAAACGATGCCGTCATTTGATTTATAGGAGACGAAACCAACGATTTTTTCCCAAATTCCGATAAAGAAAACGTATTCATATATACAAAAAATGCCGAGCGTTAACTCAGCATTTATATTAGTTTAAATATTGTATTAATAGTTAATGTATTGTAAGAATGAAATGGTTAAACCAACACTTTTCCAATCATACACTGTACCATACAAAGACTGACCTTTAGCTATGTCGTCTATTGTAGTTTGATTTTGAAGTTCTCCCATTGAACAAAAAGAGGCTTTAAAATTCAACTCTCTACAAAGATAATGTTTGCCAAAAAATTTAACTCCAACTACAGCAACAGGCTGCCACCAAGAAGCTTTCATGTTAACATAACGACCAGTATTGTCTCCAAAATTTCCTTTTTCAGCTGCAACATCAACTGCGTTTCCTAATGGATATTTAATAAACTCAGCACCTACACCAAAAGAGAATCCTGTTTTTGCTCGAGTAGAAACAGTTGCAGCCGCACCAGAATTAATATCAAATGTAAATGGTAAACGAATCATACTAGTAGTTCCACCGCCATCACCATATGCACGACCAAAACTAATATTTGGTCTCGTAGCTATTGAGAAAGATAGGTTGTTGGATACTTCCAAGAAATTAACTCGGCCAACTCCCATTAATGTTGCATAATTCACATTGGTAGCCGCAAAAGGAATTGGTGCAATATTTGTTGCTGAGTTGTCTTTACAAAAAACACCTTCGTAACGCATCACATCAGCACCAATGGTTCCGCCAAGTTGAAAGAACAATTTACTTGCAAGACCGTTGCCACCGCCAGCTAATGCAGTTGATGTAATAACCAACGAACAAATCAATAATTGAATAAAATGTTTCATATATTTCCCAATTTTGTAAAACTTACTATCCTTTTTTTAATAATTTATTATTTTTAAAAATGATACACCAACATGTATAGGTTTATATTGTTTTATCAACTTGCCAAAGGTATAAAAATCTTCGTGTTTTTCACCAAATCCAACCTTTAAAATGACTTCTTTCTCTTTATTTTTTTCGACCAATAGCGAAAACCTATTTTTACCATTGATTGCCACCATGATTTTTGGAACTGTTTGTTGGTATAATTCATGTTAGATAAATCGTATGAAGCCAGCGGAGAATAGCAATATTCAGCACATCTACCTATTACAAATCCCCAATCTTTTGAAGCCACATGCCGAGACGCAGCTCCTATATTTAATTCTAAAAACATCGGCACAGTAACGTTCGTACCATATCGTGATCCCAAACCTTCGGTTGAATATATTGCACCAAAATGTATTGTTGGCGTAGCCGAAACTGATCAAGAAGAATTTAAAGTTATAGGTATCAACATAAATCGAGTTGAAAACATGAGACTCACAAAATTCCATTGTAATGTTTGGAGCGTCTCGCCCTTTTCCCCCTCATCATTTATTACAGTGTCATTCCAATTGGGCTCTCTCATATTTACATCGGTTAAAAAACTAAATCCACTCGACAAGAATACAAAACGCGAAGATTGCGACATAGAAACAAAAGCGATTAATAAAAAAATTAATTGTAATAAATGTTTTTTCATTCTAATTAATTTTATGCTAAAAAAATAAATCTCAGTGCTTCGCAAGAGTTAGTATGCTTTTCTCAACTCTATTTCCCATTTATTGCTTTACTTATGAGTTTTTGATACCCTTTAATCACTTCTTGGTAATATCTAATCTTGTCATTTTCAGCTTGTTTGATACTTTTACGATAATCCGTATATTCCTTATGACGACGATTTTCCATTGAATTATCATTTTGTAACATTTTCACGATATCTTGATATATAGTCACGTCATTCTCCAGACAAGAAGTCAAATCCTCATTATATTTGGCCATATCAGACATTTGGCTTGAAAATTTTCTCAACTGATCATTAAATGCTAAGGCCGTTTTTTCATATAAATCATCCTCACCATAGTCGTTTGACAATTTAATTTTTGCCGATTTCAATAGACTCAATGCTGAAGAAACTTCAGTTATGTAATTTTGAATCATTTGAAACATTTGAGGCTCGCGCTCTACCATCAAATCAACCAAGGGATCGGTAAACGACTCATTGATATTTCCCACTTTTTCGAAAGCCTTAAAATATCCGCGTTTGAACACATATTTATCAGAATAATACACCAATGACAAGTTATTTTCCTTTCTATCCAAATAACGTGAAAGGCTTGCTAATTCAACGTTACATAGTTTTGAAACCTTTTGTTGTTGTTCATAGGAAGAATCCATGCTTGATTTTCCTAATCCTACTAACAAAGAGTCATATTCTTGCAAATAATATTGACTTCGGACAAGAGCGACTTTGCTATCAGCCAACAATGCTTCACCTTCTTTTTTGTTATCACTATTTTGAACCATAGGACGAGGCAAATCAAAAATATCACGCAAAGCATACTTATCTTGGTATTTTTCGATGTAAGATTGTATCTTTTTTTCTTCTGCATTTACCATTGCAACAGAACGAACTTGCTGCTGGTTTACTTTAATTTGTAAAGACAAACTAGAAGAAAGCACCTTATTTGATTCTATAAGATTATATCTCCAATATTCACTTTTGACCTCTTTGGCCGAAAATTCCTTATCGTTATTTTTCGCTGCGGTTTGAAAAAGAGTATTTGCCGTTCTTGTATACTCTAATGCTTTTTCTAACTCCTCCAATGGAGCAAATATTTTCCCTTTTTCAGCTATATAATATGACTTGTAGAAATCCTTCAATATATAATAATAATATAATCCTTGAGCATAATGATTTACTGGATTTTGTTTTTTACATTCATCTATAAGCATTATCATTTTTTGAGCTTGAGGCAAATCGCTAAAATTCAATAACTTTTCGTTTTGTTCATTTTTTTCCGGATACCTTGCCAAATACGAATGTATGAGTGAATCGCTCATCATATATGATGACATTGGCATAGGATATTGCATCAACTGAAACATATCGGAAATAGGAATAAGTCGAAAAAGATTTTCGGCAGGATCGATATATAAATATTGTGGATCGTAACTTTTGACTGCCTTTAAATGAGATGCATATGGAATACGTAACAACGCCCAAAATATAGGAGAAAGAGGATTTACCGCTGCGATTATTTTACAGGAAGCTGCCGTTAAATCCATAATGTACCACTTTCCTGAAAGCATAACAATAGCCCAAGCATATTCAGCCCGATACAAAGTATCGCCCGGCATATAGTCGTAATCTTTTATATACCCCGGCACGTATATAGCAGGTATATTTTGTGCATCACACAATTCAACGAACAATTTTGAATACCCATCGGATAGCGCTTTGCGAGTACGTAGTATCTTTTTGATTGATTTATTTTCAGCACGACGTTTCTCATATTCTAGATAATCAAAACGAATATTTTTACAAATCCAATAAGAAAATGCAAAAACGGTTTCTTCATCGGTTTCACAATCTTTTGAAAGAGCATCGGCTAGCTTTTTTACATCCTGCGTTTTCCATAATGGAAGATGGCGAGCTTTTTGAGCAATTCTCGCAGAATCTATCTGCGCATAAAGCCCTAACGGTTCACACAAACCTACCAATATGAGAAAAAAACAAGCAAACCATTTTTTCATTTCACCTAACATAAGAAATTCTGTGCAATATAAACAACTTTTAAACAAATTGCAAACATTTTGCAAAAGCAGAGAACCCTTTATACATCTAAATTCTTTTGATGCATATACAAGTTATCAACTACTCTACTAAATATGAAATTTCTTCTTGCGAAAAAGGAATGGTATGTTCATCGGGAACAAAGCTCGAAACTAGCATTGTCTTTCGTTGTTGCAACTTTTGAATTTTTTCCTCAATGGTATTTTCAGAAATAAATCGATATACGGTCACATTATTGGTCTGCCCTATACGGTGTGCACGGCTAACAGCCTGACTTTCGACCGCCGGATTCCACCATGGATCAAGGATGAAAACGTAATCGGCTTGCGTGAGATTCAAACCAACGCCTCCGGCTTTTATTGATATTAAAAACAATTTACAATCTTCATCTTCCTGGAATTTTCGGATTACTTCTTCACGATTGGATGTACTTCCAACCAAATACGCATATTTTAAACCGTCTTTCTTAAAATGCTCTTTAAATAAATCTAAATGGCGAACAAAAGATGAGAATATTAACACCTTATGATGGTGAATAATATTAGGCAACATACGCAAAACCTCATCAAATTTTCCAGAACTTCCGTGCATGCCTTGTGCCAATTGCGGATGATTCGCCAACAATCGCAATCGCATCAATGCCTGCAAGACATTTATGGTAGTTTTTTGGAACGTTTCCTGCTCTATTGACTCAAAAATCATATTGCGAACCTTCGACTTTTCGCTTTCATATAATTTTCTTTGAGGTTCTGACATTTTACAATAACGAACCTGTTCTGTCAAGGGTGGTAAATCATTTGCAACCTCTTGTTTTTCTCGTCTAAAAATGAATGGTTTTATAATTCTTCGAAGTTGCGTCGCAATGTTTTCATCTTGACGCTCAATACCTTTCACAAAATAGTCCTTGAAGAATTTCAAGCTCCCCAACATATCACGATTCACAAAATTCAATTGCGTCCACAAATCTATCAGGGTATTCTCTATTGGAGTTCCGGTAAGCAGTAACTTCCTATCTGACTGCAATTTAAGTACGCTACTGTATATTTTAGAGCCAGGGTTTTTTATCATTTGACTTTCGTCAAGTACGATATAGTAAAATTGGTATTTTTCAAAACTGCTAATGTCGTTACGCAACAAACCGTAGGTTGTCAATATTACATCGTAGTTATCGAAATACGAAAACTCACGATTTCGCTCATTTCCAATGTATTTAAACACCTTGATTGATGGTGCAAATTTCTCAAACTCATTAAACCAGTTGTAAACAATAGATGCCGGTGATACAATCAAACTTGGCTTATGTTGTCCCAATTCTTTTTGATTGTTCAACACCTTTTGAATAAGTGCAATGGTTTGCAAGGTTTTCCCCAAACCCATATCATCAGCCAAGCAACCACCAAAATTGTTTGCATTCAAAAAGCATAGCCAGCGATAGCCTTCCACCTGATACGGACGCAATTGAGCATTTATTTCAGTAGGAACTTCATTGTCTTTTAAACCATTCGTTTCTATATGCAACAATCTGGTTTTCAACGCATCAGAGAATTTTACAGGCAAACGCTGTATTGTTTTGTAATGCACCAAGCGAACCGAGAAATAATCCTGATTTCCATTTTTAGAAGAAAAAAGAAACAATTCTTTGTACTTAGAGAACCACTCTGTCGGGATAATACCTATTTGATTATTAGGCAATTGCACAACCGGATCTTCGTTTAAAATATTCTTTCTCAGTTTTTTAAACGGTATTTTATATTCTCCAAAAATAATCACAGCATGCACGTCAAACCAGTCTATGGAATCGGAATGCACTTCCATTTCCAACTTTGCCTGCAAATTTTGAATCTTCTGTTCTGATTCGGTAAAGACCTCAACTTTATATGTCTCAAGCAGTTGCTTATTGGTTTGAATCCATTGCAAGAGCTCAAAATAATCGTCTCCTTCAGAATTTGCAATGTGCCACAAACCATTTTCTTCGACCAAACCGGCTTCGGTTATGTCGGCCACAAACATTTGTTCAAAGACTTTATTGCGCTGCAATCGTGTATAGCGAGCGTTTCCGCCTATCCATTTATAATCGACCTCAAAATCGCGAGCCGTATTTAAGTCGGAAAACTGCCATGATTTGTATCCATACACAAATTCAATATTCGCAAATCCCTTGGTATTTCGTATCACGCTGGCTGAAATCACCGGTTTTATGCACTCATCAACGAGGTCAAAACCCTTTACCGCAACTTTATAATTTCGTATACAATTGAGAACAAATCCATCGAACATTTGTTGCAAGTACGACGGGCTTGTTAGTGGTTTTTCAACAGAAAAATAAATTTGGAGTTTGCTTGCGTCAATATTGGGGAAATGATAAAACTTTCTGCCAATTTTGATAACACTCGGCGAATTTGACAAAACCACGTATGGTTGTTTGAACAAACTTAATTGTTCAGAGCCAATCATGATTCTCACGCCACGCTCCAATCCGTTAGGCTGTTTATTGAACAAAAACGTCACGTCTGGATCTTTTTCGCAGACATCAACTTTATCTTCAGGATAGAAATTTGCTCCTACTACTTTATTATAAATAGGAACATTATGTTTTCGAGCAAGCAAAAATGCCTCAGCCAAGTTCTTTTCAACGTACGGACGAATAATGTTATCAAAATGTTTGTCCTTGTCGGGCAAACGTTTGTCGCGTTCCTTAATTTTAAAAAGGAATTCCTTGAGTTCGTCTTTTTTATGCACCAACTTCTTTACCGTAGCTGCTTCTTTCGGATTGGAATTATAACGCTGATATAAGGCACTTTCCTCACAATTTGCCAAAAGGTCTACAATTTTTTTCTCATGAGGTGCTAAATATTTCTTATTGGTTTCGGGAGTTAAATATTCTGATATTTGAAAAAACAATCTTCCCTCCTCCTTCATGATTTCGAAAGAAGACAATATCCAACCTAAAGAGTCAGTTTCTTGTAATATTAACGCGAATTGAAATTCCATCAAACTTTGCAAGAAACAAAAGTATAACTTTTGATTGGAATAAAAAAAGAGATATTTGATTTTTTCAACAAAATGTAAAAAGGCAGAAATTGTAATGTATTTTTGCAAACGAAATGAGATACTTTATTCATCTTGCATATAATGGAACTCGATTTTCCGGATGGCAAATACAGCCAAACGCAACTACCATACAGGGTGTTGTAACACAAGTATTGCAGCAACTTTTACAAGAAGACACATCGATAGTAGGCGCAGGCAGGACCGATTCGGGTGTTCACGCAGCAAATTACTTCGCACACTTTGAAACCGATAAAGAAATTTCAACCTCCGACCTTTGTTATAAATTAAACCGAATGTTGCCTCCCGACATAGTAATATTCGACATAAAACCGGTGGATAACACAATGCATGCTCGATTTTCTGCCTCTTCACGAACATACACATACACTATTACCCAAGAAAAAAATCCGTTTGCACTTGAAACTGAATATTATTTCCCTTTCAATTTGAACATTGAGAGTATGAACAATGCCTGTAAACTACTTATTGGCACTCAAGATTTCACGAGTTTCAGCAAACTCCACACCGATGTAAACAACAATATTTGCACAATAACTTTTGCACAATGGGAACAAAAAGGCAAAAAACTTATTTTCACCATTACGGCAAATCGTTTTTTGCGCAACATGGTTCGTTCCATTGTAGGCACAATGCTCGATGTGGGACAAAACAAATGTTCCTTTGCTGATTTTTCTACCATAATCGAAAGCAGAAATCGCCAAATGGCCGGCATGTCTATCCCCGCTTGTGGTTTGTGTCTTTGCGACATTCAATACCCTGAACAATAAAGATTTTCAATCTGTTCATATTTAACAACTTACCATCTCCCATTTGGTTGTTTTTAAATCTTATCAACATCCATTTTTTTTGATAATAATTTTAGCTTAATTTGCTAAGGTGATACCCTATAAATAACAACAATTCATCTTAACAGACTTAATACAAGAGAAAAAAAATGAAATTCACACACTTACATGTTCACTCACATTATTCTATTCTTGATGGAATGTCAAAAGTTCCCGACTTAGTAGATAAAGCTATGCGTGATGGCATGTATTCTCTTGCATTGACTGACCATGGTAACATGTACGGCATAAAAGATTTTATGGATTATGTTGGAAAAGTCAATGGCAAAACGAAAGGAAAAATCAAAGAACAAGAGGGTATTCTAAAAAAAGAAGATGCTACTGACGAAGAAAAAGCATATGCCTCTAAAGAAATTGAAAAACTAAAACAAACAATTTTTAAACCTATCATAGGTATAGAAGCATACTGCGCCCGAAGAACACTTTACGATCAAGACAAAGATGTAAAAGAGTTTTCGGTAGAACGTGGTCGTGAACGAATTATTGACCGCAGCGGATGGCACCTTATACTCTTGGCAAAAAACTTTCAGGGGTATCGCAATCTCTGCAAACTCTCGTCTATTGGATTCACCGATGGATTCTACGATTCCCCACGTATTGATAAAAATGTACTCAAACAATATCACGAAGGAATTATAGTGAGCTCAGCTTGCTTGGGAGGTGAGGTTTCTCAACGCATTATAGAAAGCAAGATTGATGAGGCTGAAAAAACCATTCTTTGGTTCAAAGAAGTATTTGGAGACGACTATTATATAGAGCTGCAACGGCACAAAACGGACAAACCAAATGCTGCAACCGACACCTATCTTAAGCAAGAAAAAGTAAACAAGGTATTATTGGAACTTGCAAAAAAAACAAAGACCAAAATAATTGCAACCAATGATGTTCACTTTGTTGAAGAAGAGCACGGAGAAGCGCACGACAGACTTATTTGCCTTAGCACTGGTTCAGATTTCGACACTCCGAATCGTATGCACTACACCAAGCAAGAATGGCTAAAATCACCCGAAGAAATGGAAGAGATTTTTGGCGACATTCCCGATGCTTTACAAAACACGCAAGAGATTGTTAGCAAAGTAGAAGCATACTCTATTGATTCCGGTCCTATCATGCCAATTTTCGACATTCCAAAAGAATTTGGGACCGTTGAAGAATACAAAAAGAAATTCACCGAAAAACAATTATTTGATGAATTTACACAAAACTATAAAGGTGAATCAAAGCTTTCACAAGAAGAGGCACAAGATAAAATAGAAAAGCTTGGTGGCTATGAAAAATTGTATCGTATAAAATTGGAAGCCGACTATTTGGCAAAACTCGCATGGGATGGTGCAAAAAAACGATATGGCGATGTCCTTACCGATGACCAAACCGATCGCATCAACTTTGAATTGCACACCATGAAAACCATGGGGTTCCCCGGTTATTTCTTGATTGTGCAAGACTACATTAGAGGTGCTCGCGAAGAATTAGGCGTAGCGGTAGGCCCGGGACGTGGTTCGGCTGCCGGCTCTGTTGTCGCCTATTGTCTCCGCATTACCGACCTCGACCCGCTCAAGTACGACTTGCTGTTCGAACGTTTTCTCAACCCCGACCGTATCTCTCTCCCCGATATTGACGTGGACTTTGACGATGAAGGTCGTGGGAAAGTATTGGATTGGGTGACTGAGAAATATGGGAAAGAAAAAGTTGCTCACATTATTACTTACGGAACTATGGCGACAAAGTCAGCCATACAAGATGTAAGCCGAATACAAAAAATTCCTCTTACCACCGTAAAAGATATTAAAAGCCTTATCCCCGAAAAAGATTTCGAGGATAGTGCGCTAATGGCTGTTGATGGAAAAGTTCCGGACAAGAAGCCAAAAGTGAATATGAAAAACTGCTTCAAGTACGTCCCCGAATTGAAGTCAATGCATGAAGGTCCCGACGAAAATATTGCTTCCATGCTTACCTATGCTGAAGAATTGGAAGATACCAATAGACAAGTAGGTATTCACGCATGCGGTGTAATTATTGGCGCTGACGATTTAACGAACTACGCTCCTATTGCCACGGTTGAAGACAAGGCTTCGAAAACTCGCGTACCGGTAACGCAATATGATGGTCACGTAATAGAAACAGTGGGGCTTATAAAAATGGACTTTCTCGGGCTAAAGACTCTTTCCATTATAAAAGAAGCGGTAAAAAACGTAAAACGACATACCGGCATAGACCTTGACATTGACACCATTCCTATTGACGATGAACTGACGTACCAATTGTATTGCGCAGGGCAAACCGTTGGCGTGTTTCAGTTTGAGTCGCCGGGAATGCAAAAATACCTGAAAGAGCTTAAGCCAAACGTTATTGGCGACTTGATAGCCATGAACGCCCTCTATCGTCCGGGACCAATGGATAACATTCCTTCGTTCATCAACAGAAAGCAAGGAAAAGAGGAGATTAAATACGTGCTGCCATGCATGGAAAAATATTTGAAGGATACGTATGGTATAACCGTCTATCAAGAACAAGTGATGCTTCTCTCACGAGAAATTGCAGATTTTACCCGTGGAGAATCTGATACTCTCCGTAAAGCAATGGGTAAAAAGCAAATTGCGAAAATGGAGGAACTCTATGGCAAATTCATGAAGCAAGGCGTTGCCAAACAATGCAAAGATACCGGTAAGTCGGAAGCAGAAATTACAAAAATTTTGAATGAGGTTTGGGACGAATGGAAAAAGTTCGCATCGTATGCATTCAACAAATCGCACGCTGCTTGCTACGCATGGGTTTCTTACCAAACGGCATATTTAAAAGCACACTATCCGGCCGAGTACATGGCTAGTCTACTCTCAAATAGTATGGACACGCCAACCGATGTTGCAAAGTTTATGGGCGAATGCAAAAACATGGGTGTAAACGTATTGTGTCCGAGCGTGAACGATAGTGAACTTTCATTCTCTGTAAACGAAAAAGAAGACATCCACTTTGGATTAAAAGCAATCAAAGGATTTGGTGAAACTGTTTCTCTCAGTATCATTAATGAACGAGAGAACAATGGCAAATACGAAGATGTGTTTGATTTAGCAAAGAGAGTTTCGCTCACAAGCAAAGATTTTGAATTGCTCACATACAGCGGCGGACTTGATTGTTTTGGACTTCCAAGAGAGACGTTCATTAGCCCATCAGATAATGGGTCGCTATTTATTGACGTTCTTGCAAACTATTCAGCATCATCTCACAAGAAAACCGACACATCAATGATGTCACTTTTTGGTGACGAACAAATAGAAGTGGGACATCCTGATACTCCAAAACCTATAAAAATTGACCCAATGATTTTGTTACAAAAAGAATGTGACTTAATCGGAATTTACTTATCTTCACATCCACTAGAGAAGTACCAGTTTCTTCTTAAAGGATTGGGGAAACTACAATTAAATGATATTGATGAATTGGGTATCCACAAAAATTTAATAGGAAAAGAAATCAAATTCATGGGGATGATTAGTAACATAAAATTCAGAATGACGAAGAATGGCACCCCCATGGCCTCATTTAATATGACCGACTTCTCTAGTCAGCATGATTTCGTTCTTTGGGGAAAAAAAGATGAATCAAGGCGTGCAAGTATGTACACCATTTTTAAAGAGCGAAATTTCAAAGAAAATGAAGTCATTGTACTCACCGGCCATTTGGGAAATCGTTGGTCGTCAAAACCAGGGCCGAATGACAAACTTGAATATGTAATAGATGATATTCAGTCGGCAAAAAATATGGTAAACAAGCTAAACAACGTGCTTATAAAAATAAGAATAGAAGATATTACCAATGAATTTATAGAATCTCTAGAAAATTGGGTCGGTAAGTCAAATAATGGGACGCCTATTTCGTTTTATATAACAAATAATACAATTCACAGTGAATTAAAAACCGAAACGCAGCGGATCCAATTAGAAGATGCGTTTTTCAAACGAATGCAAGATTTTCCAGTAGAAATTAAGTTAAACTAAAAATATTAAAACTATGGCACTTAAAGTAACAGACGCGAACTACGACTCAGTTGTAGAAACAGACAAATTAGTAGTTGTTGATTTTTGGGCAGAATGGTGTGGACCCTGTCAAATGATAGCTCCTGTCATCAGTCAATTAGCTGATGAATATGAAGGGAAAGTAGTGATAGGCAAATGTGACGTGGAAGAAAACACAACCATTACATCTAAATTCGCCATTCGTAACATTCCTACGTTGTTATTCATAAAAAATAAAGTAGTTGTCGACAAATTAGTTGGAGCTGTTCCTGCTGATAGAATCAAAGAGAAAATTGAAGCTTACCGCTAATTTACTTTGATGAAGAAACTTGTAAAGACAGTGTTCTGAGAACATTGTCTTTATTTTTTATTGAGTATGGAGGAGATAGATTTACAGAAAATTAAAGATCTACAATCGTTTGACAATTTTGAGTTTATTGCTCAGCAAATTGTCGAAGGGTTCATTACAGGACTACATCGTAGCCCTTTTCATGGCTTTTCGGTAGAATTCGCAGAACATCGGTTGTACAACACCGGTGAATCAACCAAAAACATTGACTGGAAACTCTATGCCCGCACCGATAAACTTTTCACCAAGCGATACGAAGAGGAAACAAATCTTCGGTGCCAAATCGTAATTGATACATCATCATCAATGCTCTTCCCGTTTGAAGAACATTCCATTCAAAACAAATTGGCTTTCTCACTCTATTCTGCGGCAGCGTTAATTCATTTGCTCCGCAAACAACGCGATGCGGTTGGATTGTCATTTGTTGCTGATGAAATAGAACTAAACACCCCTACTCGCTTGTCGGATGCGCATATACAAATGCTCTACGCAAACCTCAACAATTGTTTGCACCAAAGCCAGAATCGCTCACTCTTTGAGCACAAAACATCGCTCTCAAAAACGCTCAACCTCCTTGCAGAAACCATTCACAAACGTTCTTTGGTGATTATTTTCAGCGACTTTTTCCAAGACGGAAGTTATCATGATTTGTATGATGCGCTACAACACATTCGCTACAACAAGAACGAAGTGATTGTATTTCATGTTACGGAACCACACCGAGAAGAAAACTTTGCGTTTGAAAATCGTCCAACGGAAATGATAGACATGGAGACGCAAGAAGTTGTAAAGATTAATCCTAACGCTGTTCGCGAAGCATATTCTCGCACCATAAATCAAATTTCAGAAGACCTACACCTTACCTGCGACAAATTTCACATTAGCTATGTAAAAGCTAACATCAATAAAGGATTTAATCAGATTTTAACGAATTATCTCATCAAAAGAGATAAACTAATGTAACAAAGCAAGAATCTACGCTGCTTGGTTTTGCTTTTTCAGTTGCTTTCTCCACAGTATAAAACCTGTGACTGCCATTACTACATAGGCCGTGTATAACAAGGTGGTTGGATACAAACCGCGGCTGAAAAAGACTCCCACCGAAATTATGTCGGCAATAAACCACGCTCCCCACTGCTCTATGTATTTTTTTGCCAACATCCATGTAGCTATAATGCTCAACGTAGAAATAACGGCATCGAAAAAAGCATAGGTAGAATTTTCATTCACGGTAAGTAACACCCTCCATAAACAAAAAGTCAATACCACCGCCAATACCAATAGTATAGCAAACAATCGCAACGAAATGCGCGAGATAGGCATTTCCTCTCCGTTAGCTTTTTCCGACTTTTTCCACTGCATAAAGCCATAGATACTCGTTGCTATAAAATAGACCTGAAACAGAGCATAGGCATAGAAACTTTGATGAAAAAAGACGAGCAAGAATAATGCTGCCGAAATGATACCAAAATACCAAAGTGCAATTTTCTGTTTTATCTCAAAGAAGACGCAACAGAAACCTGTGATAGTGGCAAGTATTTCGGCTATTCTAAAAAAAACATCCTCCATGATTACTTGCGCTGACTCATTTCTACGTTCAAGTCTTCACCAGCCTTCAACGAATACACTTTTCCATAAAGTTCCAAGTTGATAATGTATCCTGACGACACATGCAACGTTACTTTTTTCTTCGTTACCGTTAGGCTAAACACCGCACCACGATAGGTTATAGAAAACGAATACGACTTCCAACCTTGTGGAATATATGGATTAAACGATATGGTATTTGGAGCATTTCTCATACCGGCAAAGCCTTTTACAATAGCCAACCACGAACCCGACATACTGGTAATGTGCAATCCTTCGCGCGCTTCTTTGTTATAATCGTCCAAATCGAGGCGAGCGGTACGCAAGTATAATTCGTAGGCTTTTTTCTCGTTACCAATCTTTGATGCCACAACTGAATGGATACAAGGCGACAATGAGGATTCATGCACGCATCGAGCTTCATAGAAATCGAAATTTCGTTGGATAGTATCGGCATGGAAATCTGATTCAAACACATACAATCCTTGCACCACATCGGCTTGCTTGATGTACGGTGAGCGCAAAATCCTGTCCCATGACCAATGTTGATTTATCGGACGCTGATCTGGTGGCAAGTCCGCAACGGTAACGGGCTCTTTGTCAAGATAGCCGTCTTGTTGCAAAATAATGCCATAGGTTTCATCTGAGGGCAAATACATATTTTTCACAATGTCGGTCCAAAGAAGCACTTCAATGTCATCGAAAGAAAGTTTTTGAGCCAATGAATTAAATTCCTCGCTGGCAACACGTTTTGCCCAACTTACCGTTTCTAACGTATATTGCAAACACCACCGCGCATAGTAGTTTGTAAACCAGTTGTTCGAAACGTTATTTTCATACTCATTCGGACCGGTTACGCCTAGTATCATGTATTTCCGTTTGGTTGGAGACAACGTAACACGTTGCGCCCAAAAACGAGCTATGGCAATCAAGACTTCCAATCCGTATTCAACAAGATAGGTTTTGTCGCCGGTGTAGGTCACATATTCATAAATGGCGTGAGCTATTGCACCGTTTCGGTGAATTTCCTCAAACGTTATCTCCCACTCATTGTGGCACTCATCGCCGGTCATGGTTACCATTGGATACAATGCTGCTCCTTTGGTGTAGCCAAGTTTTTCGCCGTTTTTAATTGCGCGTGGCAACTGTTTGTAGCGATAGAGCAACAAATTGCGGGCAACCGATTCGGGAGCGGTAGCCATATAGAACGGGAAGCAGAATGCTTCGGTGTCCCAATACGTTACGCCACCATATTTTTCGCCGGTAAAACCTTTTGGGCCAATATTTAGTCGGCTATCATCGCCGGTGTAGGTTTGCTGCAACTGGAAAATATTGAAACGAATACCTTGCTGAGCTTTTACGTCGCCTTTAATTACCACATCGCTCAACTTCCATTTTTCGGCCCAGGCCTTTTTTTGCTCAGCATAGAGTTTTGCAAACCCTTTCTTCTGCGCTTGCATTGCGCGCTCTACAGCCACGCTCGGCAATTCTTCCGCTTTGTAATTGAGCGTAGAAACTTGCGCTGCATATTTTTCTATACTGAAAGTTTCGCCTTTCTTCAATTTTAAACCCACCACCTCATTGAGTTGCAAATCATCAATAGTGTGGGCTTTGCTAACTGCGTGTGAATAGGTGTGAGTAATTGCCGTTGCTACCGAAAACTGTGGCACATTGTACGGATTGGGGATAGTTTTGTCAACAGCCACAATTGCCTTGTCGTCGTTTTGTTGAGAAACAGATTCCCAGAAACATTCATCGTAATTGGAATCTTGATTGTAAACACGTGACTGGATATGTGACTTTACACACAGCGAGCAATCGGCATTTTCTGCAGTAATAGCATAGTGTATCGCACCAACTTCTACCGAAACCATGCTCACCAATCGTTTGCTTTCTATTCGAAGTCGAACGCCATCGGGCATTTCTACCACGCAGGTTTTCGAAAGCGTGCCTTCTTTCATGTTCAATTGGCGGTCAAAAGAAATGATAGCAACCTTTGCCAAATCAAGCACGTTGCCGTTTACCCACGTATGTATGCCGGTCCATGACGGTGCATTGATTACCTTTGCAAAATAATCGGGGTAGCCGTTTTTCCACCATCCCACACGCGTTTTGTCGGGAAAGAATACTCCGCCTATATAGTTTCCCGGCATTGTTTTGCCGGTATACACTTCTTCGAAATTGGCACGTTGCCCCATGTGTCCGTTTCCAATACTGAACACACTTTCGGCAATCATTTGACGATTAAGGTCGAAGCTATTTTCAACTACGTTCCATTCGTCCACAACAAAATTTAATGATTCCATAAACTCTTTCTTGCTATAGATGTACAAAGGAAACAATTATTATAGTTTCACAATTCAAGATTACGCAGTTGTTATTAAAATTTATTAACGGATTTTGAGAGATTCATCCCAAAAAGCACTTTGTTTATAAGAAAAGTCTGCTCAAATTTCTATATTTGCAACAAATAAGTGGTTACTATGAATAAAACTGTTCACACCCTTGATTTTGACAAAATTCTCCGTATTCTTAAGGATACCGAAGACAAATACGTGTTTGAAAAAGTAAATCTTATCCCAAAAGAAGAAGATTTATTAGATAAACTTCAAAAGTACGTAAACTATGGTCAGGTAAATCGTAAAGCTGTGTTGGGTATAGATATATACAAATACAGTTCATACGAAGAATTTGCACAAACGCTCGTTCCTTGCATGTTCAAATTATTGTTTCGCGAAACAATAGACATGTGTTTCAAAAACCACGCGTTCCTTTTTCAGAAATACACAAAAACTGAATTCGAGGAAAACTTCATCAGTACGGGTGACGGCGGATACGTCTTTTTTGACAACCCATTACATGCCATGCTTTTTGCCTGCAACTTTGCCATAGTTCTACGAACATACAACTCGTTCCACTTATACCCCAAATTGCGTAAAATTGTTGGTGGTGCAAGCATTCGATACGCCATTACGTACGACAAGCTCTACTATTTTGACAAAAGTCACTACGGACGTGCCATTATAAACAACGCACGCATTTTGAGCAAAGACACGCTAAACCGTTGCATCATTGACCAAAACGTATATGATTGGTTTACGCTCAATATTGATGGTATGGAAAATCTCCAACTTATCACGATTGACGACATTACCAACATTTATGAAATACAAGGTAGCTACGACACTCAGATTTTGGAAGAGCATGAAGATGCAATATTTGGGCATAAAATTTCACGAGAAACAGGCATTATCAACTCCGATGTGCTAAAAATTGGTGAAATTCACTCAAAGGAATCGAATATAAGCGTTTACAATATTCACCTTCAGGTAGTGAGCCGATGGAAACGGAGCGACACAGACCGAATGATTACAGTTAGTTTAGGAAATTTAAATACAACGTCGTTAACATAATGGATACAGTTTTAAGTGGGATTCGCCCCACCGGAAATCTTCATTTAGGCAATTACTTTGGAGCCTTGAAGAATTTCATAGTCATGCAAAATGAATACAATTGCTACTTTTTTATAGCGGATTTACATTCACTCACTACACACCCTACTCCTTCTGATATACAAGGAAATGTTCGCCAAGTTCTTGCCGAATATCTTGCTGCAGGTTTGGACCCGGGAAAATCTACACTTTACATTCAAAGCGATGTAAAAGAGGTGATTGAATTGTATTTGTACCTCAACATGAATGCGTACATAGGTGAATTGGAACGCTGCACTTCGTTTAAAGATAAAATTCGCCAACAACCGCAAAACGTAAATGCGGGACTCCTCACCTACCCAACCCTTATGGCTGCCGATATTCTTATACACCGCGCCACAAAAGTACCCGTAGGAAAAGACCAAGAACAGCATTTGGAAATGACAAGAACCTTTGCTGCACGCTTCAATAGAATGTACAACGTTGATTATTTCCCCGAACCACAAGCGTTTAACTTCGGAAAACAATTGATTAAAATTCCAGGATTGAACGGCAACGGCAAAATGGGAAAATCGGAAGGTGAAGGCAATGCAATTTTCTTGGCCGACACACCCGAAGCCATTCGCAAAAAAGTGATGCGCGCCAAAACCGACTGCGGACCTACTGAACCAAATCAGACAAAACCCGAAGAGATTGAGAACCTATTTCACTTAATGCGTGCGGTATCGAAACCCGAAACCGTGCAACATTTTGATGACTTATACAACACCTGCCAAATTCGTTACGGCGACCTTAAAAAACAATTGGCCGAAGACATGGTTGAGTTTGTTGCCCCATTCAGCGAGAAAATCAAAATGTATGTGAGCGACAAAGACTACCTTGCAAAGGTTGCAAAACTCGGTGCCGACAAAGCACGCGAAAGCGCACTAAAAACAATCAGAGACGTGCGTGAAATTATAGGATTTAAAGCATAGTAAAACAAAAACATTTTTGTTGAATATCTGTAGAGGCGCACCATGGTGCGTCTCTTCGTGTTTTATGGGGTAGCGTCAAGGCATCGTCATTCCGAGCGGAGCGAGGAATCTCCCTAGTATAGCAATGCGTTTCAAGAAAGAAGTTTTTCCGTAGAGCGTAGCGAGAAATATCACGTTTTGAAACCCACACACATAAAAACAACCCCAACGGGGTTGAATGTTTGTAACCGAAGAAGCCCTTGAGCCCGACATTCGACCCCGATGGGGTCGCATGTTAGAAACATATACGCTCGTGCTACAAACATGTGACTCCTTCGGAGTCTCTATATACCATTCGTAAATGAACGGTATCACTCCATATGGAGATTCCTCAGTCGCTATCGCTCCTTCGGAATGACGTGGTGTGGTGCGTCTCTACATCTACGGAAAATACTCCCTTCCGTTTCCTTTCATTTTCCGAAAATCTCTATATTTACGAAACTAATCAATTGAAAAACGCAACTCTTTAAAGAATACCTATGAATTTGTCAGAAGCCGTAAAGAACATTAAGAATGCCATTTTGCAAAGCCGTTATGTGGCGGCACGTATGGCAAACACTGAATTACTCAAACTCTACTATTTCGTGGGAGAATACATTTCAGCGAACACACGAGGGAAAGACAAATGGGGAACAGGAGCTATTGAAGAAATAAGTCGTCAGTTGTCCAAAGAATTGCCGGGGCTACGAGGTTTCTCGGCACGCAATATCAAAAATATGCGTATATTTTTTGAGGAATGGCACGAAAATATGAATTGGCAGTTGTCAACTGCCGAACGTGCCGTGCTGTCGTACGAAGACGTTCAAAATACTTTTGGTGTGAATGATCAAAATCGGCAGTTACCAACTGCCGATTTTGAGGGTAACAAACCAAGTAATTTTTCAAAAACATTTGTTTCGGTTGGTTTTACGCATCACATTGAAATATTATCACATTGTAAATCACTTGACGAACGTGTTTTTTACATTGAAAAATGTGCACAGAATTTTTGGTCGGTGGAGACTTTGAAATTGCATTTGAAAGCAGACGATTTCAAACATTTTGGTTCTATGCCAAACAATTTTGCCCTTACAATGCCTAACAATCAGCAGGTGGCAAAAGCCGTTACGATGTTCAAAGATGAATACTTGCTTGATTTTATTAATATTGACGAGGAACAAGACGAAGCCTGTATTGATGAGCGTGTCTTGGAATCTGCTATTGTGCAAAATATAAAACAATTTATTCAGCGTTTGGGAACCGATTTTTGTTTTATAGAAAATCAGCACCGTGTTGTAGAAGATGGAGAGGAGTTTTTTGTTGATTTGCTTTTTTACAACAGAACGTTACAGGCACTTGTTGCCATAGAACTTAAACGAGGCAAATTCAAACCTGCGTATCTTGGACAACTTGATTTTTACTTAAAATTATTGGATAAGTACGAACGCCACGAAACAGAGAATCCGAGCATAGGCATTATTCTTTGCAAAGAGGCAAAAAACAGTATAGTGGAACTTGCCGTACGTGATTATTCAAATCCTATGGGGGTTACCACATACAGTCTTAACGGAGATGTCCCCGACAAGTATGCTACTTTAAAACCTATAGCTGAAATTGCCGATAATCTTTTAAAAGATTTATGATTTCTAAAATCTATTCTAACAGAGAAAATCTATGAAACACATTTTTACATATTCTCTATATTTATTAATCGGTTTCGCGTTTTTTGTTTCCTGTAATACAACGCAGCGGCTGTGGACACACACACCGATACAGCAACTGCCTTTTGTGATGGTTGATGTCGATTGGGATTCCGCAGGATGGGTTTATTTTTCTCAAGAACGATTTTACAAACATTATAATGTTTCGCCAACCGCCAATAAATTGGACAGTTTGTTTAATGGGGGAACGAGTTGGAGCAAAATGCCGTATGGGTTTGACTATATAGAACCCCGCAAGACACCAGGACATTTCTATAAGCGTTTGCCCGATGTGAATCATAATAAAGTGCTGTTGTTTGTATGCTATGACAGAGCCAATCTTGATGATGATTATGAGTCAGGGATATTGTCTTGGTTTGAACTGCAAACATTCAATCCGGACGGTACATTCATAGATAAACGTATCGTTTTTGCCCGCCTCGGCCATGAGTGTCAACTTTCGCGGACTTTCACGTACAGTGAAGATGCTGGAATCAGTATTAAAGACAGGAGGTATTGCGTTGATCCCTCCGCCGACGATCCGTATGCTGTAACGTTGGATACTACAATTAACCGTGTGTATAAGATTACCGACGATGGAAAGATTTTAGAATGCGAATAATCTGAACTCGAAAGGTGGTAATTTGTAAATGAACGGTGTCGGAGATTCCTCAGTCGCTATCGCTCCTTCGGAATGACGTGGCGGCCGTAATCGATACCCGATTAACCACCTCACCAATTAACCCGAAACTATCGGTATAACTTACCACACAATTGGCGTTTCGCCTTGTGCTTGCAATATTTCGTTGGTTTGCGAGAAATGTTTACACCCGAAAAATCCATGATAGGCTGAAAACGGTGACGGATGTGCTGCTTTGAGCACAAAATGTTTTGTGCTGTCTATCAATTGTTCTTTGTCGTGTGCAAAGCGGCCCCAAAGCAAGAAAACTAAACCGTTTTTCTCTGCAGAGAGTGTTTTTATTACGGTGTCGGTAAACGTTTCCCAGCCATGTTTTTGGTGTGAACCGGGTTGGTTAGCACGAACGGTAAGTGTTGCATTGAGTAGCATTACGCCTTGTCGTGCCCACGATTCCAAGTTGCCGCTTTCGGGTATCTCCTTCCCTACATCGGTCTGCAATTCCTTGAAAATATTTTGGAGCGAAGGTGGTTTTGCAATGCCTTCGGGCACCGAAAACGAAAGTCCGTGGGCTTGTCCCAGCCCATGATATGGGTCTTGACCTATTATCACAACTTTCACCTTACCGAACGGAGTGTACGCAAATGCGTTGAAGATATTTTTTCCTTCAGGATAAACGGTGTACTGCTTTTTTTCCTCAACAAGGAATTCCTTCAAGGCATAGAAATAGGGCTTATTGAATTCCTCTATCAATACCTTTTTCCACGATTCCTCTATTTTGGGGTCTATCATTGCAGTAAACCTTTTGTTACGTTCCAACGGAAAACCAAAAGAGCCTTTGACTTTAATGGTTTGCCAAGTAAAAAATAATAGAGCGACAAAACAATTGAGCCACCCCATTTAATCAATTCTTTGAGAACTACCGCAAGATACTCTTTCACGCATGAAGAGCAACGGATTTTTTCACTTTGACCCACACCAACAGCCATATTTCTGACATACGTCATTGTTGTTCTGCTTTCGGGTATTACGTGATGAACTATCAAGTTGGGGAAATAGAGTACCTGCATATTTTGTAGCTGCACTCGGTTAAAGATATCCTTCTCCTCTCCTCCTATCAAGTTCTTCTTAGTACGACCTAATGTGGTATTGAACAATCCAACTTTTTCAATACAACTGCGGCGGAATCCCATGTTTGCTCCTATCGGATATGATTTGCCGGTAAATGGTACAATGTCGGGGCTTTTGTCTATAGCCGAAACTATTGGCACCAACCATGGAGACATCCAATCGGGTTCGTACCCCGCTTCATAAAGGGGAATAATTTTTCCGCCATATGCCATCATTTCGGGATATTGCGATAAATACAAACGCAATTTTTTGAGATAATTAACCTCAATAAACGCATCATCGTCTAAGAAAACGAAGCAATCACCATGTGCTTCGGCTATGCCTCTATTGCGTGCGTACGACAACCCTTGTTTCGTTTCAAGAAAGTATCGATAAGGAATATTAGGATAATTCTTTTGAAATCTCTCGCATTCAGCGACAGTGTTGTCTGTACAATTGTTGTCAATCAATAAAACTTCGTACTCTTCGGTTGACAAATCGTTTTTTGCCACGAACTCTAGAGTTTTATAGATGTACGAATCTCTATTGTATGTGCAAATAATTACGGATATCATATGTTATTTGATAATCAACATGGCGTCGCCATATGAGCCAAAACGATAGCCTTCCTTTATTGCGGTGTTGTATGCCTTCATAACGGTATCGAATCCCCCAAATGCGCACACCATCATGAGCATTGTCGATTGTGATAAATGAAAATTAGAAATAAGTCGGTCTGCTATAGAGAACTCGTACGGTGGGAAGATGAATTTATTGGTCCATCCATCGTATGTTTTCAAGAAACCATTCATTGATACTGATGATTCCATAGCACGAAGTACGGTTGCGCCACAAGCGAATACGTGTTTTTTCTCTTCTCTCGCTTTGTTTACGGCATCAGCCACCTCCTCCGAAATAATCATTCGCTCAGAATCCATTTTGTGCTTTGTCAAATCTTCTACTTCAACAGCACTAAAGTTTCCTAAGCCCATGTGAAGGGTTAGATAGGTAAAATCTACACCTTTAATTTCAAGACGTTTCATCAACTCACGACTAAAGTGCATACCTGAAGCAGGCAAAGCTACCGAACCTTCTTCTGTAGCAAATATATTTTGGAAATTCTCTTGATCTGAGTCTTCAAGTACCTGTTTTGCACCTTGACGACGAGCATCTAGAATATGATCGGGAAGTGGAGTTTGGCCTAATGAGAATAAAATTCTCTTAAAAGCATCATAGTCCTCTTCACATAAAAAGCGAATAGTACGACCGCGCGATGTGGTATTATCAATAACTTCGGCTACCAATTCATCGTTTTCACCGAAATACAATTTATTTCCAATACGAATTTTACGAGCCGGATCAACCAACACGTCCCACAAATATTGTTCGCGGCTCAATTCACGCAACAAGAACACCTCAATTTGAGCACCGGTACGTTCTTTGTTTCCGTATAAACGAGCAGGAAAAACCTTGGTATTGTTGAGTACGAGAATATCTTTATCATCGAAATACTCAATTATATCTTTAAAAAGTTTGTGTTCCACTTCGCCAGTTTTCGCATTGAGCAGCATCAAGCGGGCTTCATCACGGTTTGCTGCCGGGTACATTGCAATTGACTCAGCAGGGATTTTTAATTTAAACTCTGATAACTTCATAATTATATAATTTTTTCCTGTTCAATTATTTCTTGTAACTGTTCTATAGTAACACAATCAGACAATGTAACATCGCCGATTTTAGTGCGTTGTAATGCTGTTAAATACGCGCCGGTATTCATGACTGCGCCTAAATCTCGCGCCAAAGAGCGAATGTATGTTCCTTTGCTGCATGCTACGCGTACTTGAATGTATGGCAACTCGTAGCTCAACAATTGTAAATCGTCAATACGAACCGTGCGCGCAGGTATTTCTACATCTTGGTTTTTGCGAGCCAATTCGTATGCATGCTGCCCTTGCACTCGTATTGCCGAAAATGCAGGAGGTATTTGTTCTATATCTCCAATAAATTTGGGCAACGTTTGTTCTACCAATTCTCGTGTGATGTGTGAGATTTCGAAGGTTGCATCTTCTTCGGTTTCTTTGTCAAACGATGGTGTAGTTGCACCTAATTTTATGGTTGCTATATATTCTTTGTCTTTATGCAAATACGTATCAATTTGTTTTGTTGCCTTTCCGGTACAGAGTATCATGACTCCGGTAGCCAAAGGATCGAGCGTACCGGCATGGCCCACTTTGATTTTTTTTACGCCAAGGGCACGACGAAGCATAAATCTGGTTTTGTTAACCAAATCAAATGAAGTCCACTGCTGTGGCTTATTCAAATATACTACTTCTCCCTCTACGAAATTCATCAATCTATCATTTGTAATCCGTGACCTCTCGCCAAAAATGCAATAATCACTACTCCTACTACTATGCGATATACGCCGAATGCTTTGAAACCATATTTTGTAAGAAACGCCACGAACCATTTCATCGCAACTAGAGCAACAAAAAATGCCACGACGCAACCAATTATGAGCATCATCACATTGTCGGACGTTGCCCATGCGGTTTCTTCCTTAAACAAATCAAGAATGTCAAGTAATGTCGCACCGGCCATTGTTGGCACTGCGAGAAAAAATGAAAATTCTGCTGCTTTTTGACGTGTGAGGTTCTGAGCCATACCACCAACGATTGTGGCCATAGAACGGCTTACGCCCGGAATTACCGAAATACATTGGAACAAGCCAATGCGAAATGCACGTTTTTCAGTTATTTCGTTTTGTTCGCTACCTTTATTAAATAGTTTATCGCAAAACAACATAAATATACCACCTACCACCAACATGATTGCAACAACCCACACACTGTCAAGCAACCTATCAAGCAAGCCCGATTTTTTTGCAAGTAATCCAATTACTACAGCCGGAAGCACAGCTACAAACAATAGCCAATAAAATTTCCATTTATGTATGAATGCCTGCAATGTTGTACTACCCTCGGGAACTGGTGTATTGTTGAGTTTAAAAAACCGTTTCCAATACAAACAAACAACGCTCAAAATAGCGCCAAATTGAATGATAAACGTAAACGCATGCACAAAAGGGTCTCCTTGCGGTATACCCAACAAATTTTGTGTAATTATCATGTGCCCCGTTGAAGAAACCGGCAAAAATTCTGTAAGCCCCTCTACTATAGCAATAATAATAGTTTCAATAACTGTCATTACTTGTCGTTTTTAGAGCTTGGTTTCCAAAAAATAGCAAAGATTTCAAAGACAAACCCGAAAAGGATTACGATTGGAGCCAATGTCAATCTTCTGAAATTAAAAATTTCGGGAACTTGCGTTTCATCGCCATTGGGATAAAATTCATTGGGATTTGTTGAAGCTCCACCGGACAATAAAACAAATCCGACTATAAGAATCACTACACCAATTGTTATGAGGATATAATTCACACGACTAAATGTATAATTTCTATCTTCCTCTGCTGTTTTTTTAAAGAAATTCATATTTATATAATGTATAATTCGTCTGTATTAATTTTTAAAAATTTATTTAAAGCAAAAAACGTTGCGATAAACGTGAGCATCATTCCAACTAAAATCACTGTCAAAAATACAACACCTAATAGCTCAAAGTCAAGATATTTTAACATTTCTGCAGCTTCAACTTGAACAAAATAAAGAATTCCTGCTGTTAAAGTCACGGCAAGCAGCCCGCTCAGAAAGCCTTGGAACGTACCTCTAAGTAGGAATGGAGAACGAATGTAACGATTCGTTGCACCCATAAGTTGCATGGTTCGTATCAGAAAACGTTTTGAATAAATAGACAAACGGATTGTGTTGTGTATCAAAACAACCGAAACCATAAATAGCAAAACGCTCAATAATAGCAAGAACAAACTGACTCGTTTGATGTTTGAATTTAATGACTGCACATGCGACCTATCATAGTGGATGGAATCAACCAATTCATTACTCTTGAATTGCTGCTCTACCAAGACAAAATTTTCAGGCGTCGCGTAGTCAGCGTAGAAATGCACTTCAAGAGATGGCGGAATAGGATTTCCTTCTGCTAAATCAACATAATTTTGTCCTAACGTTTCTGCCAATCGCTTATTTGCTTCTTCCGAAGACACATATTCGGTTGACTTCACCATCTCCATTGCATCAATTTGCTTGCGCAACTCAAACATATCAGCCTCGCGTATGTCTGACTTTAAGAACAAAGTAAATCCTACTTTTTCCTTGATTTGTTTTGACAAAGCGCGCTCGCTGGTAAGCAACAAACCTATAAGGCACAACACAAACAAAACCAATGCTACACTAATCAATGTAGATGTGTATGACGAAAAAATTCGTTGTCTAATGACTTTATTTTGTCGTTTTGTTGTGCGTTTCATAGGCGTTTACTTCTGTAATTTTCTTAATAGATTATTCAAAGAAACTTTTTGTGGAAGAGTTGCCACTACTTCACTTATTGGCATACGAACTTGTGACATACTATCACGTTCACGAACGGTAACAGTATTATCTTCCAACGTTTGATGGTCAACAGTAACACAATATGGAGTACCGATTGAATCTTGGCGACGATAACGTTTTCCGATTGAATCTTTCTCTTCGTATTGGCAATTGCATTCGATTTCCAAATCGTGCATTATTTTTTGTGCAACTTCTGGCAAACCATCTTTCTTTACCAACGGCATAACAGCCACTTTCACCGGAGCCAATTCTGCAGGAAGTTGTAATACTTCGCGAACTTCGCCATCAATTTCTTCTTCGCAATACGAATGACTCAACACAGCCAACACCGTTCTATCCAAACCGATTGAAGTTTCAATAACGTACGGGGTGTAGCTTTCGTTCAATTCTGGATCAAAGTATTGAATTTTCTTTCCTGAGAATTTTTGATGTTGACTCAAATCAAAGTCAGTACGTGAATGAATACCTTCTAGTTCTTTGAATCCCATTGGAAAATTGAATTCAATATCAGTTGCAGCATTTGCATAATGTGCAAGTTTTTCGTGGTCGTGAAAACGATAGTTTTCTCTTCCCATGCCAAGCGCTTCGTGCCATGCCATACGGTTTTCTTTCCAAGTTTTGAACCATTCCAATTCAGAGCCAGGACGAATGAAAAATTGCATTTCCATTTGTTCAAACTCTCTCATTCGGAACACGAACTGACGAGCAACGATTTCATTTCTGAACGCTTTTCCAATTTGTGCAATACCAAATGGAATCTTCATTCTACCGGTTTTTTGCACATTCAAATAGTTCACAAATATACCTTGAGCAGTTTCAGGACGAAGATAAATAGAACTTGCGCCCTCTGCCGTAGAACCTAATTTCGTTTCAAACATCAAATTAAACTGACGTACATCAGACCAGTTTACAGTTCCAGAAATAGGACAAACAATTCCTAAATCAATAATCAATTGACGCATAGCACCCAAATCGTTTGCATTCAATGCTGCATCATATTGTTTTGTTATTTCATCAATCTTTGCTTGTTCGCGTAAAATGTTCGGATTAGTTTCGCGAGCTTTTGCTTCATCGAAATCATCACCGAATTTTTTACGACTTTTTTCTATCTCTTTAAGAATTTTCTGATTGTGTTTTTCACGTTCTTCTTCAATCAACACGTCAGCGCGATAGCGTTTCTTAGAATCTTTGTTGTCAATCAATGGGTCATTGAACGCATCAACGTGACCAGAAGCTTTCCATATTGTTGGGTGCATAAAAATTGATGAGTCAAGACCCACTACATTTTCATGCAAACGCACCATGGCATTCCACCAATACTGCTTTATATTATTCTTTAATTCAACACCATTTTGACCATAATCATACACAGCTCCTAAGCCGTCGTATATCTCGCTCGATGGGAATATAAAGCCATATTCCTTTGAATGAGCGATAACTTTTTTCAATAAATCATCTGCCATTGTATTCTTTACACATTATTTTATTAGCGAGCAAAAATAATAAAATAAATTCAATCGCCACTCAGAATAAAAATATTAGTAATAATAGACCTAACTTTTGTAGGTTTTATTATAAAAAATGTATTTTTGCAACAATAAATTATTAAAGCAAACTAAAAAAATAATTTTATGTCAAATCCTAATCTTTTAACTTCTTCGATAGGGAAGAAATTTTTGATGAGTATTACAGGGTTGTGTTTGATTCTGTTTTTACTTTTCCATGCAACTATGAACTCTGTTGCGATTTTCTCAGGTGACGCATACAATGCGATATGTGAATTTTTGGGAACGAATTGGTATGCATTAATTGCTACAGGCGGTCTTGCATTAGGTATGCTTATCCACTTTTTGTATGCATTTATTCTTACAATTCAGAATCGTAAAGCTCGCGGCGCTAACAAATATGCAGCAACAGTTCGTCCTGCATCTGTAGAATGGGCATCAAACAATATGCTTGTACTTGGAATCATTATTATTCTTGGTATAGGTCTTCACTTAAGCCAATTCTGGTACAAAATGATGTTTGCAGAATTAGCAGGAATTGAAGGAATGTATAGTCCAACTGATGGTGCTGCATGGATTGCTTACTATTTTAGCCAAGTTCCTGTTGCTATTAGCTATATTATTTGGTTGGTTGCTATTTGGTTCCACTTAACTCACGGATTTTGGAGTGCATTCCAAACAATTGGTTGGAACAACAAAATATGGATGTCCCGTTTACAATGTTTCGGAGACATTCTTGCTACCATTATTTGCCTAGCATTCGTTGCAGTAGTTGTATTCTTTTTCGTACAAGGCTGTTGCGCTGCTTAACTAACTTTTGTTTAACTCATACTGAAAATAAGATATTATGGCAACATTAAATAGTAGAATACCGGAAGGTCATTTATTCGAAAAGTGGTCAAATTACAAAGCTCATCAGAAACTTGTAAACCCATCGAATAAACGTAAACTTGATGTTATAGTAGTTGGTTCTGGTTTAGCAGGTGCTTCTGCATCAGCTTCTCTTGGCGAACTTGGATTTAACGTAAAATGTTTTTGTTATCAAGATAGTCCACGTCGTGCTCACTCTATTGCAGCACAAGGTGGTATCAATGCAGCAAAAAATTATCAAAACGATGGCGATAGTGCATATCGTTTGTTTTACGACACCATTAAAGGTGGCGACTATCGTGCACGCGAAGCTAACGTTTATCGTTTGGCTGAAGTAAGCAACAACATTATAGACCAATGTGTTGCTCAAGGCGTTCCTTTCGCTCGCGATTACGGAGGCTTATTAGACAACCGTTCTTTCGGTGGTGCTCAAGTTTCTCGTACGTTCTACGCAAAAGGACAAACAGGACAACAATTACTACTTGGTGCATATAGCGCATTAAGTCGTCAAATTGGAAAAGGTACTGTTAAAATGTATACTCGTACCGAGTTGATGGACATTGTTGTTGTTGATGGCAAATGTCGTGGTATTGTTACCAGAAATTTAATTACCGGAGAAATTGACGCACATTTCGGCCACGCAGTTGTACTTTGTACCGGTGGATACGGAAACGTATATTTCTTGTCAACTAACGCAATGGGTTCTAACGGTAGTGCAGCATGGAAAGCATACAAAAAAGGTGCTTACTTTGCAAACCCTTGCTACGTTCAAATTCACCCAACATGTATTCCAGTTCATGGAGAATTCCAATCAAAACTTACATTGATGTCAGAATCTCTTCGTAACGATGGACGTATTTGGGCTCCAGCAAAGAAAGAAGACGCTGAAGCAGTTCGTGAAGGGCGCAAAAAAGCAACTGATATTCCTGAAGCAGATCGCGATTTCTATTTGGAACGTCGCTACCCAGCTTTCGGTAACTTAGTACCTCGTGACGTTGCATCTCGTGCAGCAAAAGAACGTTGCGACAATGGTTACGGAATTGAAAAAAGTGGAGCAGTATTTTTGGATTTCAAATATGCTATAGAACGTCTTGGAAAAGATGTAGTAGAAGCACGTTATGGTAACTTATTCCAGATGTACGAAAAAATTACCAACGATAATCCATACGAAACTCCAATGAAGATTTACCCAGCTATTCACTACACAATGGGTGGAATTTGGGTTGATTATGAATTACAAACAACTATCCCTGGATTGTTCGCAGCCGGTGAAGCTAACTTCTCTGACCACGGAGCTAACCGATTAGGTGCTTCTGCTCTTATGCAAGGTTTGGCTGATGGATATTTCGTTCTTCCTTACACACTTCAAAATTATTTGGCTGATGAACTTCATACGCCAAGAATGGACACAGCACAAGGCGAATTTGCCAAAACTGTTGCTGACGTAAAAGGACACATCAACAAATTGATGAGCATTCAAGGTAAAGAATCAGTTGATAGCATTCACAAGAAATTGGGACATATCATGTGGGAACATGTTGGTATGGGAAGAACAAAAGAAAGTCTTCAAGAAGGTATCAAAATGATTCAAGAACTTCGTGCAGAATTCTGGCAAAATGTTCGTATTCCTGGAACAGCAGATGAATTAAACGTTGAGCTTGAAAAAGCAAATCGTGTTGCTGATTTCTTGGAATTAGGAGAACTCTTAGCTCGCGATGCTTTACAACGTGAAGAATCATGTGGCGGTCACTTCCGTGAAGAACATCAAACAGAAGAAGGTGAAGCAAAACGTGACGATTCAAAATATGCATACGTTGGCGCTTGGGAATACAAAGGTGACAATGTAGAACCAGAACTTCACAAAGAAGAGTTGAAATTCGAATTTGTCGAATTAAAACAAAGAAATTATAAGTAATCATTTGTCTAACATCCCTAACGGATTAAAATATATCGAGTTATGAGCGAAGTACAAAACTTGGATTTGACACTAAAAGTTTGGAGACAAAAAGGTCCCAAAGAACAAGGTCATTTTGAAACATATTCTTTAAAAGATATTTCACCTAATAGTTCATTCTTGGAAATGATGGATGTTCTTAACGAACAACTCATTAACGAAGGAAAAGAACCTATTGCATTTGATCACGACTGCCGTGAAGGTATTTGCGGTATGTGTTCTATGTACATCAACGGTGAAGCACACGGTCCTGACGACCATGTAACTACTTGCCAATTGCACATGCGTAAATTCAAAGATGGTGATACAATCACTGTAGAGCCATGGCGTTCGGCAGGTTTCCCTATCATCAAAGATTTGATTGTGGACCGTAGTGCATTTGACAAAATCATGCAAGCCGGCGGTTTCGTATCAGTTAACACTGGTGGTGTTCCCGACGGAAATGCTATTGCAATTCCTAAGAAAGACGCTGACGAAGCAATGGATGCAGCTTCATGTATTGGTTGCGGTGCTTGCGTTGCAACATGTAAAAACGGTTCAGCCATGTTGTTCGTTTCTGCAAAAGTTTCTCAATTGGCTCTTCTTCCACAAGGAAGAATTGAAGCAGTTCGCCGTGCGAAAGCAATGGTTGCCAAAATGGATGAACTTGGTTTCGGAAACTGTACTAACACTGGTGCTTGTGAAGCAGAATGTCCAAAAGGCGTTTCTATTACAAACATCGCTCGCTTAAACCGCGAGTTCTTATGCGCAAAATTCCAAGATTAATTCTTGAAATCACTTTATTACTAAAAAATCCTCGAAATATTTTTCGGGGATTTTTTTTCATTACTATAGAAACATGATACAATTTTACCTACTTTTTACCTTACAACTTATTCGAAGATTTTCCATTGCTCGTCTATGGAATGTGCTGAAAGTTTGTTGCTCGTATTATGCTGCACGCATAAATAAACAAGGTAACATTGCGGGACGCCCTATTTCTATAAGCATTGAGCCAACAAATATTTGCAATTTGCACTGCCCCGAATGTCCCACAGGCAACGGACAAAGTACCGTAGCAAAAGGTAAAATCACCGTAGAAATGGTACAAAAACTTGTACCTCAAATACAAACCCACACATGGTTTGCAAACGTGTATTTTCAAGGTGAACCGCTTGTAAACGCCGAAACCACGAAAATAGTTGCCTTGCTTTCGGAAGCGAAAATACTTTCGTCACTTTCAACCAACGCACATTTTCTTACAACAGAAATCGCACAACAACTGGTTGCTGCGAAACTAACCAAACTCATTGTTTCACTCGACGGTTACGACCAAACAACCTACGAAAAATACCGCCAAGGTGGAAATTTCGCGAAAGTTGTAGAAGGTCTCAAAAACATACAACAAGCCAAAGCTAACGCACAGTCGAACTATCCTCTTGTGGAAGTTCAGTGTTTGCTATTTTCTCATACCGAAGGCCACAAAGACGAAATAAACCGTATTGCGAAACAATACAACGCCAACCTTGTTACTTTCAAAACCGCACAATTCTACGACACGCAAAACATTGACATGCTGCCTTCGCAGAAAAATAGTCGATACGACTATCACGACAGCAATCTTACCATAAAAAAGAAGATTAAAAATCACTGCTGGAAAATGTGGAGTTCGTGCGTTGTAGCATGGAATGGAAACGTTCTCCCCTGCTGCTTTGACAAAAATCACACATTCACATTTGGTACTATACAAGATATGCGTTTCCGCGACATATGGGATTCAAAAAAATACCTGAATTTCAGGAAAACGATACTTACAAACCGAAAACAAATAATAATGTGCCGAAATTGCACATCATAAAAATGTGTCTTTAACAAATTTATGTACATTTGAGAACTGAATTGCTGGTATGAATAAGAAACGACAAACAATAATGTTTTTAGTATGCGATTTTATAACCGCAGCTATCGCATGGACACTTTTCTTTTTTGTTCGTAATGAATATATTGATGCATACTACATGAAATTCCCACACCACAAAGGGCTCATTACTATGGACATCAATTATATCTATGGTCTTTGTTTTATCCCCTTCATGTGGATTACATTATACTATTTGAGCAGTAGCTACAAACAGGTCTACCGTAAATCCCGACTCAAAGAATTCATCAACACGATATGGGTAACAATTTTAGGCTCATCTATCCTCTTTTTTGCTATAATACTCGATGACAACGTTCCGAGCTACAAAGCATACTACGTATCGCTCCTACTCTTGTTGTCAATACATTTTGTTGTAACATATATTCCACGTTACATCATAATTACTGTTACAAAAAAGAAAGTCATCAATCGAAAAATAGGATTCAACACCCTACTGATAGGAAGTAATGCGCGTGCCGAACAATTATATAAACAACTTACATCGGCAAAAAAATCTGCTGGAAATAAATTCATTGGATTCGTAAATGTAATTCAGCAAGAAAACTACCAAATGGCAAAATATATACCTCATTTGGGAAATATTGACGAAGTAAAAACATTTCTTAAACAATACAAGGTTGAAGAAGTCATTATTGCCATTGAATCCAAAGAGCATCAATATCTAGAGCACATATTGCATTGTCTATTAGGGACAAAAGCCATAGTCAAAGCGATACCAGATAATTGTGATATTATCTCGGGACGTGTTACATTTGATTCTATCCACGAAGAACCACTAATTGTTATTTCACAAAATGTAATGCCTGTTTGGCAAGAAAAAGTCAAACGATTTGGTGATATTCTCATTTCTATTATTGTGCTCCTTATTGGAACTCCTATATACCTTTTTACCGCAATCATGGTAAAATTATCATCAAAGGGACCGATATTATACAAGCAAGAGCGCATAGGACAATACGGTAAGCCATTTAATATTTACAAATTCCGCTCTATGTATGTTGATTCCGAGTCGGAAGGACCTCGCCTATCGTCAGAGAACGATGATAGAATAACCCCATGGGGACGGATTATGAGAAGATATCGTATAGATGAGATTCCTCAATTTTTCAATGTGTTGATTGGAGATATGTCACTCGTAGGACCTCGTCCCGAACGTCAATTCTTTATTGATCAAATTGTAGCTATTGCCCCCCATTATACGCATTTGCAAAAAATTCGTCCGGGCATTACCTCGTTGGGACAGGTAAAATACGGCTATGCACAAAGTCCAGAAGAAATGGCAAGCCGCATGAAATATGATATAATTTATATTGAAAATATGTCAATTTACCTTGACATTAGAATATTGATATACACTATCAAAACAGTAGTTTCGGGCGAAGGAGTGTAAAATTTATATTGTTCCTTGTTCCAACTGCAAAACAATTCGTTCTATCATTTTATCCTCACCTTCTACGTCATAAGAGCTTTTAAGTGACTCTCCGAAGGTTTTTGCCATTCCTTGCCACATGAATGCAGAAAAACTTCCACGCAATTCTTTTATAATATCATACGGCGTATAATTAAGTTCCCTATTCACCAATTTAATAAGAATTTCACCTTGATGCACAGTGCATGACATCAATTCCTTTGCATACAAGTCCCACAACTCTTGCTCTTTTGCTTTTACATATTTATTGCGTTGACGATTGTTTGGCAAGGAATCCATAATCATTTGTACTTCCATAAAGGTTTGTTTTGCAATGAGTACATACGGATACATTTTTTTAACATCGCGTACCAAACGACGATACTTTAAATAATCGTTATTGGAAGCAAATTTCAAATTAGGGAACGCATATATACGTGGCATTTGTACAACAGCTAAGGTGTCCCCATCTATTATCACAGCTGGCAACAAAAAACCACCTTGAGCAATCTTTTGCTGCCCAAAGCTTGCAAGGCCGAAACACAATCCGATTATAATTGCTACTACTTTTTTCATCACTTCAAAAATATAAATTCAATTTCATTTTGCAAAAACAATACCAAACGAATTTTATTCTCATATTTTTTGGATAAAACACAATCAATTATAAAGCAAAAAACGAAAAAATAGGATTACAAATTGGTATTTTTTTTATTAATAATAAAATCACCCTCACTTCAAATAAAATTGACCCTTTCATCGTTTTTTTTGCAAAAGGGTAGAGATTACTTAAAAAAATTGACATAATCATTATCTTTGCCCAAAATTAAAATAGAATGAATCTTGCAATTGATGCCGGTAATAGTTTCCTGAAATGCACGACCATGAGCAATGGGGCAATTATTGACGTTTTTCGTTGGGAATATGCCGATTTCTTCAAAAACGGGTATCAAAAACCTGTTTTAAATGCAATCATATGCAATGTTTCTAAATTTGATACACGCGACATACTGAGTCGCTTGAATTGTCGTAACGTAATAGAATTTACCCATTCGACTAAAATCCCTATAAAAATTGCATACGAAACACCTAAAACCCTTGGTCTTGATAGGATTGCAGCTTGTGTTGGTGCAGAAAGAATGAATCCGCACCAAAACAAACTAATTTTCGACTTAGGTACAGCAATTACTATTGATTTTGTAGATAGCAATAGTACATTTATTGGAGGAAATATTTCTCTAGGGCTAAATAGTCGCTTTAAAGCCTTGCATGAATTTACGGAAAATCTACCACTTCTCCACGCTACCGATAGCGAAGAGTCTCTTATTGGAAAAAATACCAATAGTGCTATTATTAATGGAGTAATTAACGGTATCGTATATGAAATAGATCAATATTTAGACAATTACACAATTGAATATCAGAACATTACGCCCATAATTACTGGCGGAGATTGGCATTTCTTTGAAAAAAGAATAAAAAAAACCATCTTTGCCTATCCAAATTTGACGGCTATTGGACTTTTCAGTATCCTTGAACATAATGAGAAATAGAACCTTCTTTATCATAGTAAGTTTACTATTGGTAGGCAATCAATTGCTTGCGCAACGACAAACAACATCACCATTTTCACGCTATGGCTATGGTGACATTTATACAAACACAACTGCCTACAATCAGGCAATGGGTGGTATCAGTGTAGGACTATTAAGCCCTACTCAGATAAATTTAGTCAATCCGGCTCACCAGTCAAGTATAAAAGGCGAGACATTCCTTTTTAATGTAGGTTTAGGTGCCAATATCCGAAAAGCTGAAGAAAACAATATCTCTGCAACACAAACAAGTGCTGGTGTAGAATCATTCTCTCTTGCATTCCCTATCATTCCAAACCGTTGGGGATGTGCTGTAGGTATGCTTCCATTAAATAGTGTGGGATACAACATGAGCTATTCCGATTCGCTTGCTCAATACTCGTACAAAGGAGATGGTGGAATTAATCAATTTGTATTAAGTACAGGTGTCCGCATATTCAAAGGTCTTTCTCTTGGAGCAAATTTGGCTTACCTATTTGGGACAACAAACTATACCGGAGAAAATTATTTTGAAGAATCTTCAGCCTTTTATTCTCGGAAAGATTTGGAATACAAAACAACAGGTTTCTTATGGGGACTTGGACTTCAGTACAATTGGAAAATCAACGAAGGAAAAACACTCACATTCGGTGCTACTTGGAAAAAAGAACAATCATTATCATATAAAGCAACCGAGACCTTTAATTCATATATAATTAGCGGAGTAACAGAAATTGGGAAAGATACTGTCGTCAAAAACATAACGAGAGCACATACCGATATTCCAGGCGAATTAGCACTAGGTATTGGATTTAAAGCCGAAAACAAATACGTATTGGGCATAGATGCTGGTTTACAAAATTGGGAAAACATTTCATGCTACGGCACAAAAGACAAAGACCTTACGACTACGAGATTTATAAAACTCGGAGGAGAATTGGTTCCAGACTATAAATCATCAAAATTCTATAAGCGCATCCCAATTAGAATTGGAGCACACTACGCAGACTTACCAATTATATTCGCTTACGAAGGAGAAACGGCACAAGCGCAAGAATATGGTGTAACAATTGGGACACAAATCAAATCAAGACACACACACAATTCTCTGGGACTCTCTATAGACTTTGGTTCAAGAGGAAATAAAAGTTTGGCAAAATCTTTGCATGAAACATATATGCAAATTAAAATAAATGTAACTTTGCAAGAAGTTTGGTTTAGTAAACGAAAAATTAATTAACAATGAAACGATTAGTAATATTAGCGTCAGCCTTTTTAACTTTAGGGCTATTTGGATTTTCTCAGGAACAAGGAAATACAGGAATGGATTCTGCATGTGCAGCAAATCTCACCATCTACCAACTGCGCTACACAAATGAATCAAAAACAGGGGCATTCACCAAGGAAACATTCAATGCTTGGCGAAAAGTATTCTTTAGCTGCCCTCAAGCATCTAAAAACATGTACTACCCTAACGGAACAAACATGTATTCTGCATTGGCACGAAGTGAAAAAGACGCTGTAAAAAAACAAGCGTATATTGATACCGTCATGATGATTTATGACAGACGTATTCAATACTATGGTGAAGAATCTAGATACATTGGTTTAAAAGGATCGGATCTTTACGTACTATCTCCTAATAAATATAGCGAAGCATATGAATATTGTCGCAAATCATTTGACAGCATGGGTAATAAATCCGATTTAAAAACAATGGTTTATTGTTTTTTAACGGCAGTATCTAAATACCAAGACCAGTCATTACCAAAAGCTGAAGCTATATTTCTTTACCAAAAGATTTCTGACGTTTTTGCTATGCGAATTGCAAAAAATGATAAATATTCAGCTGACTTCAAAGCACAAAAAGAATATATTGATAATTTATTCATTACTCTGAATCCCACATGCGATGACTTAATTGCATTATTTGAGCCACAATTCAATGCAAACCCAACCGATATTGACTTGCTAAAAAAGATTACAAATTCAATGGGTGACAAATGCGCATCTACAGAGCTTTATTTCAAAGCAGCAGTAGAACTTGATAAACTAGAACCATCTGCTCAATCAAAACGTGCAATTGGCGATATGTATGCTGCAAAAAATCAGAAAGTCAAAGCTATAGAATACTATAAACAAGCCCTGGATATGGAAACAGATAATTCTGTAAAAGCTGTTATATACTATAAAATGGCTGTAAATTCATATGGCTCAACTGCTGTTTCATATGCAAACAAAGCTCTTTCGCTCAATTCAAAACTTGGGAATGCATATCTTGTTATAGCAAACAAATATGCCGAAAGTGTAAATAGTTGCTCTTCTGGAGCAGAATTCCCTGACTTAGAAAAATGGAAAATCTATTGGTTAGCATACGATATGTGTATGAAAGCAAAGGCAGTAGATCCTTCTATTTCTTCACAAGCGAATAACAATGCAGCAAGCTACAAATCACATTTCCCAGATGTAGAGGCCTTATTTGGATACAACGTTACAGAAGGTTCAACACAAACTGTAGGATGCTGGATAAATGCAACTACAACTGCTAAAGTAAAATAGTGGGACTAATAGCAAAAAACATTAAAAGCAGTATGATAGCAACCTTGTCTATCATACTGCTTTTTTCTTGTAAGAACGATATAAAAAATGTCATAAAAGTTTCGGAATTAGAGAAATTACCGGAACTATTGGGGAAAGACATACACTTTACGCAGGCGGAATATGGCAACATTGTCATCGCAATTTCTACTCCAAGTATGCTTAAGAAAAAGACCAATGACGAAGCAGAAGAATCTATTATGGAATTTCCGGAAGGTATTAGTGTAGCCCAGTTCACACCAGAATCTGACACGCTCACAATGATTTCGGCAAACTATGCCATCAACTATGAAAATAGGAATATATGGGAAGCTAGAGGGAATGTTGTTGCTAAAAACAAAAAAGACGGGGAAACAATTTATACCGAATACCTTGTATGGAATCAAAAAGAAGGTATAATATACTCCGACAAAAAAGTACAAGTCTCTACCCCCGATGATATCATATACGGAGAAGGATTCAAATCAGATGACCAATTTAATGATTGGCAAGTAAAAAAAGTAACCGGAGTTATTTCTTTTGAAGGAGAAAACCTACCAAACAGCGAAGAAGAATGAAAACAGAACGATATAATACCTATCAGATAATAATGGAATATGCATGGTTGACCATTGCAGCAACTTCATTAGTAACGGCGATTGTTAATATATACTATGCCGGATTTGACGAAGAAAGTATAAAATTTGGTATCCTATTTATACTCACATTTGCCATGTATCTGTATCGAAGACATAGAAGAAAATCTACTAAAAACAATCAAATGAAAGAACAAAGCTAAGTAACCAACCTAAAATTATTCATCACTTTCATTGGCAATTTGGCAATTTTATTATCTTTGCCAACTTGAAAACAAGAACAAACAAAAAGAATTAAATAAACGATATGGCAGCTATACAATCTTTAAGGAAAAACACATGGATATTAACCGTAGTTATCGGTTTAGCAATGTTGGCATTCATTCTCACAGGTTTGGATACATCTCTATTCTCTTCAAAACAAAGCAATGTGATTGCAGAAATTAACGGAAAAGAATATTCATACGACGAATATTATAGCATCTTCGAAATGTTGGAAAACCAACAAAAAACTAACGGTCAAGAATTATCATACGGGCAAAGAGAACAAATCTATACCAATGCATGGACCTCATTTTTAACAGGCAAACTTTTTGAAGAATGCTATACCGAACTCGGCTTGAGCACATTCAAAAAGAACTTAAATGTTTATGGCATTTCTGACGAAGAAATCGAAGACATTACTATTGGTGAAAACATTGATCCTGAATTACAATATTATTTCACCAATCCACAAACTGGTGCATTCGATAAAGACATGCTTGTTAATGTATTAAGCAATTTATCAGCTGCAAAAGAAAACAACCCAGAATTTTATTCAAATTGGATTCAATTTGAAAAAGCTCTTCACGAAAATACATTACGTAGAAAATATGTAAGCCTTATTTCAAACGGCATCTATTTTACAAAATTAGAAGCTGAAAATAGCGCTCAAACTAAAAACAACCAATTCGACATTAATTTTGTTAGAATACCATACGAAAGCATAGCAGATAGCACCATAGCGGTTAATGATAAAGACTTAGAAAAATTCTACAAAACAATCAATCACGAAAAACGTTTCGAACAAGAAGCTGGTGTTACAATCGAATACATTACTTATGACATCATTCCTACGGCAGAAGACATTAAAGCAATTGAACAAACTGTAATTGCGAAAGCCGATGATTTCAAGAACAACAAAAACGATGCAGTTTTCTTGAATCTTAACTCAGATGAAAAATTCAACCCTACATACAACAAAAAAGGTAGTTTGGCTCCAAGTATTGACTCTTTTGCTTTCAATGGCAATATAGGTGACATTACTCCTGTTTATTTTGAAAACAATAGCTATAAAATAACAAAAATCTCAGACATACGTCCAGGGGCTGATTCAGCTAAAGTTCGTCACATACTCGTTGATGGTGAAAATGCATACCAAACTATTGATAGTTTAAAGACTTTAATAGAAAACGGAGCTGACTTTGCAGGATTGGCACGTCAATATTCAAAAGATTCTGCTTCAGGAATCAATGGTGGTATTATAGATTGGTTTAAAGAAGGTGAAATGGTTCCTTCTTTCCAAGATTCAAGTTTCTTTGGAGAAAAAGGAAAACTATACGTTGCTCCATCTAATTATGGTGTACACTTGATTCAAATTCTAGAACAAGGACCTAAATCAAAAAGAGTACAAATACAAACATTTGCAAAAGCTGTAACATACTCACAAGCAACACGTTCATATGTATATCAGAATGCTATAAAATTCGTTTCTGATAATAGAACAAAAGAAGCTTTTGAATCAGCTATAGAAAAAGACAAATCATTGGTTTTGAAATATGCAAACAACACTCCTGCTGAGCAACGTGTTATTCCAGGCATAGACGATTCAAGACAAGTAATTCGTTGGGCACACCAAAACAAAGAAAAAATTGGTGAAGTTTCAGAAATATTCCGTTGTGGAGACAAATTCTTAATTGCAGTAATTGCATCAGTTGATGAAAAAGGTATTGCAAAATTAGATCAAGTAAAAGAAATTGTTACCGATGAATACAGAAAAGAACAAAAGAAAAAACAGATTTTAGATGAATTGAAAGGAATAAAATACACATCTCTAGAATCACTTTCTCAAGCAAAAGCACTTGATATTCTACCATCTACAAATCTTTCATTCTCAACCATGAGTGGACCTGGCATTGGAGTAGAACCTACTCTTTTTGCGACCCTTTCTACTATGGATGAAAAAGCTATAACAAATCCTATAGCTGGAGAACGTGGTGTGTATGTAGCACAAGTAACTTCTAAAAAAGTAGGTGACATAACTACTCCTGAAAAAGAAATCCAAGGACAAAGACAACGCGCAGCATCTACAATCACAAACAATATATACAAGATATTAGAAGACAAAGCTGAAATAGAAGACAATAGGCTTAATTTCAATTAAATAAATCGGAGTGTATTGATTTTCTAAATTTTATAAGTATATTTGCTTCAATACGAATTTGTTATAAATTAATTATTACAGCAAAAACATAAAACTATAAAGCCATGAAAAACTACTTTGTAACAATACTTTGTCTGCTAGGATTTTCAGCACTCACAATCACATCTTGTAGCGATCCGGAAGAAACCCTTGATTGCAAGGTTGAAGGTATAATGGCAAGAACTATTGTTGTTGATACAGCATCGGGAGCTTCCATCACTGTATATCCAGTTATAACACCTAGCAATCACCATATGTGTGACTCTATGGTATATCACCCAGAACTCGGATCATACGTTGAGCCTTACAGGGTTCATAGTTATCAAAAATTGTGTACAGTACAAGAAGCGAGAGATTCTTTACTTGCTGGAAATGATACCGCATGTCCATGCCGTATAAATCCAAACACAACATTCAACGATGATAAAAACGGATTCTTCTACATTGGAGGTATTAACCAATTCCCATACAATAGATTATTTATCAAAACAGGAAATGACTCAACCAAAATAAGAATCTATACTGACTATGACAACAGGAACAACCTATTTATTGGTGAGGTTGCTATGGATACAACAACGGGTTACTACCAACATAATAACACAAAACCATTGGTATCAGGAGTATATTCATACATGCTTGTTCTTTATAAAGAAGCTCAACATGCTACTCGAATTGGGGACACAATTCGAGGCGATTTTGCTTTAATTAGACATAATAGATTCGCAAATAGAAATTGTCAATCACAAGCATTTGATACCGAAGATCCCCTATTGAAATAATTCAAGTTTTTATATTCGTAATATTTTGATTATTAAATAATAAGTGTACATTTGCACGGTTTTAAAGGAAATAAAGTATAACAAAAATTAAAAAATAAAAGAAATGACAAAGGCTGATATCGTAAACGAAGTCTCTAAGAAAACTGGCATTGAAAAAGTAATTGTTCAAAAAACGATTGAAACTTCGATGGAAGCAATCAAGAAATCACTACGAGAAGGAAATAACGTATATCTTAGAGGATTTGGGAGTTTTGTAATAAAAAAACGTGCAGAAAAAACTGCTCGTAATATTGCTAAAAATACTACGATAAAAATACCCGCACACAATGTGCCTTCTTTCAAACCAGCAAAGACATTTATAACAGTAGTCAAAAATAACGTTAAATAATACATTGGAGGATTAATTATGCCAAACGGAAAAAAACATAAACGCCACAAAATGGCAACACACAAAAGAAAAAAACAATTGAGAAAGAATCGTCACAAAAAGAAATAAGATTATTTCTAAATTTTAAAATTCACATTTAAATAATCCATTATTGAATCAATAATGGATTATTTTTAATACAAGTGCATGAACAAAGAAATTATAATACGAGGGCGAAAAAACTCCGTTGACATAGCATTATTAGAAGATTCCAAATTGTTGGAAATTGTTTCTAGTAATAATGATATAAACTTTGCTGTCGGAGACATTTTTTTAGCCAAAATAAAAAAAATCATTCCCTCTCTCAATGCAGTGTTTGTTAATTTAGGATACGAACATGCTGCATTTCTACACTACAACGACTTAGGTCCAAACTTTGAATCATATCACTCCTATCTAAAAAATATCTCTGAAAACAAACGAAATCCAAACTTCTGTTCTATAAATCTAGAACCAGAAATTGATAAAAATGGTATAGTATCAGACCTTCTTCAAATAGGAGAACTTATACTCGTACAAGTTGCAAAAGAACCCATATCAACAAAAGGACCTAAATTAAGTGCAGAAATTTCAATTGCTGGTAGAAATATTATTTTAATCCCTTTCTCTAACAAGATTTCAATATCGCAAAAAATTGAATCGATTGAAGAGAAATCAAGGTTGAAGAAGATTGTTAAAAACCTACTTCCCAATAATTATGGTGCAATCATTAGAACCTTAGCTGAAAGCTGTGATATATCAGTATTAGAAAAAGAAATTGCAGAACTTGTTGAGAAATGGAATCAAACACTCACAAAAATTCAAGAAGGGAAAAACAAAACCCCATTTCTCGTACAACGAGAAGTTGATAGGGTTTCCTCACTAATTCGCGATGTTTACAATCCATCATACACCAACATTGTTGTAGACGACAAAAATCTCTACAATGAAGTTAAAACTTACATTGCCGAAATATCACCACAGGATGCCAAAGTTGTTCGTCTATATACTGCAGGACCTCCTATTTATGAGCAATATGGGATAGAAAGGCAAATAAAAAGTTCATTTGGGAAAACTATTCCTGTTAAAAGTGGTGCATACCTCATTATCGAAAAAACTGAGGCCCTCCATGTTATTGACGTAAATAGTGGAAATAGAATAAAAGCAGACAAAGACCAAGAAGGAAATGCGATAGAGGTAAACATTACTTCGGCAATAGAAATAGCTCGTCAAATACGTTTGCGCGACTTGGGTGGCATTATTATTGTAGACTTCATAGACATGAAGGATAATGTCAACAAAACAAAGCTATACGAAACGATGAGAGAGGCTATGGCTGGAGATAGAGCTAAACACAATATTTTGCCATTAACAAAATTTGGGCTTATGCAAATTACACGTCAGAGAGTCCGTCCCGAACAAAAAATAAATACGAATGAGACTTGTCCTTGTTGTAAAGGGACAGGAATTGTAACACCAAGCATAAATTTAATTCAAGAAATCGAAAATGAACTATCTTACATACGTGAAAACACAGAAGACAAGAAAATATTTATTAAAGTTCATCCTTACATAGCTTCACACATAAAGAAAGGGATCTTTTCTATAGAGTTTCAATGGAAACGCAAATATGGATTTAACACAAAAGTTGTCCCGACAAATGAGAATGCTTTTCTTGAATATAAATTTGAAACAGACAATCACGAAGATGTAATATTCTAATATTTGAGTATCATGAAAAAAATAACCTTTGCACTAATTTTCGTCTTTGTATCAATTGCAGTTTTTGCACAAAACGATACACTAAACTACATGGATGCCAATGGAAAGAAACAAGGACATTGGATTCAAAAATACCCAAATGGGAAAAACAAATTTGAAGGTTATTTCAAAAATGATATTCCAATTGGACAAGTAAAAAAATACCATGACAATGGTGTTCTTAAATATGATATGTATTACTCGCCAAATGATCATAATAAAGTAAAGGTTACCATGTTCGATGTTGAAGGTACTCTTTCAGCACGAGGCACATATTATGCAAAAAAGAAAGACAGCATCTGGACATACTACGGCAATGGCGACAAGGTTATAATGGAAGAAAGCTATAACCATGGAAAACTTGACGGTAAAAGTGTTATTTATTGGCAAACACAACAAAACCAACCAATGGAAATTAAATATTGGAAAGATAGTTTAAAACATGGCGACTGGTTGTGGTTTTATGAAAATGGCCAAATTCGCCAAAAAGCCAAATTCATTGAAGACAAATTGAACGGAGAATTCTTAGTATATTTTTCAGACGGCAAACCTCATATTACCGGAGCATACAAAAACAACGTGCGCGACGGAAAATGGATATATTATAAAGAAGATGGCACTATAAAAATTACAATAGAATATTCCAATGGTAAAATTCTAAACGAAGACGAATTCGAACGTGCCCAAACAAAAATTATTGACGAAGAAATATTGAATCAACAAGGTAAGCACACCGATCCTCAAGACTTTATAGACAATCCAGAATCTTATATTTTTGGAGAACAAACTCCTCAGGATCAAGAACCGGCACGAAAAAATAAAAATAAGAAAGAGAAAAGCATAAAATAATTTGGGACTTAAATATTTTATGTATCTTTGCACCACTAAAACAAGGAAGTTATATAATTAATTCATAGACAATGAAAAAAGGTATTCATCCAGACAACTATCGCTTAGTAGCATTTAAGGATATGTCAAATGACAAAGTATTTATTACTCGTTCATGTGCGCCAACAAAAGAAACAATTACTGTTGACAATGTAGAATATCCAGTTATTAAACTAGAAATTTCTAGTTTTTCACACCCATTCTTCACAGGTAAGATGAAATTTGTTGATACAGCTGGTCGTGTTGATAAATTCCGTAACAAATACAAAGCACACTACGAAAAAGTTGCTCCAACAAAAGAATAATAGCAACAAAAAAGATTTCATAATAATTGGGGAAAGCTCTATTGTAAAAGATAGAGCTTTTTTTATTTATACGAATTTTTAGATTTTTAAGCGAACTTTGCGCTAGAATTTTGGCAACGACCAATTTTTAACCACACTCAACGTGCGAACAATAAAAATGATGATAGATGCTACCAGCACTGAAACAAAATCATTGCACCCCAACCACAATAGTAACAAATAGAAGCATCCGCCAACCAAGCATGCTGTAGCATATATTTCTTTTCTAAATATCAGTGGAATATCTACACACATCATATCACGTACAATGCCTCCAAATACGGCAGTGAGAATGCCCATCATTACCGCCAGAACTGGATGTATGTCAAGAGAAAGACCTTTTTGCATCCCAATTATAGTAAAAACACTAATTCCAATTGTATCAAAGAGAAACAATGTTTTTGAATATTTCTCAATAGTCTTGTGGAACAAAAAAGTTAAAAATACAGCGACTAAGACTATGTAAAAATACATGATATTATGTAGCCAAGCAACTTGAGAATGTAGCATCATGTCTCGAAGAGTTCCACCTCCAATAGCGGTTACAAAGCCTAAAAAAATGCCACCAAATAAATCAAAATGCTTTCGAGCAGCAGCCAATGCACCACTTATTGCAAAAGCAAACGTTCCTACATAATCAAAAACCAATATAATTTCTGAAATAGACATTGACTATACATTAAATTTAAAGTGCATTATATCGCCATCTTGGACCACATAGTCCTTCCCTTCTATTGACATTTTCCCCGCTTCTTTTACAGCCGCCTCAGAGCCTAAGGCAATATAATCAGCGTATTTAATAACCTCTGCCTTAATGAAACCTTTTTCAAAATCAGTATGAATTACACCAGCTGTTTGCGGAGCTTTTGCTCCTTTATGATAGGTCCACGCACGTACCTCTTTTGGTCCTGCTGTAAGGAATGTTTCAAGATTTAATAAAGAATACGCTTTTCGTATCAATTTATTAACTCCTGGCTCATCCAAACCAACATCTTGTAGGAACAATTCTCTATCTTCTTGTGATTCTAATTCCGCAATTTCTGCCTCTAAAGCGGTAGCCAAAACTAAAACTTCTGCTTCCTCTTCTTTAATTGATTCTTTAACGGCATCAACAAACGCATTACCATTAAGACCAGTTTCATCTACGTTGCATACATACATAACCGGTTTCAACGTCAATAAATGCAAATCATATATAGCAGCCTTTTCCTCATCATCAAGATTTAATGTACGAGCAGACTGTCCTTTTTGTAACACACTGCGAACTCGAGTTAAAATATCACAAGTATTTTTTGCTTCTTTGTCTCCTCCCGCACGTGCTTGCTTTTCTATTTTAGATAAACGAGATTCAACCGATTCTAGATCTTTAAATTGTAACTCCATATCAACAGTCTCTTTATCACGCACAGGATTGATAGAGCCATCTACGTGTGTTATATTGGGGTTTTCAAAGCAACGCAAGACATGAATAATTGCATCGGTTTCACGGATATTAGCTAGGAATTTATTTCCTAAGCCCTCTCCTTTGCTAGCCCCTTTTACTAACCCTGCTATATCAACAATTTCTACTGTTGTAGGAACAACCTTTTCCGGATGTATAAGTTTTTCCAACTCATTCAATCTACTGTCTGGAACAGTAATCATTCCAACATTTGGTTCTATAGTACAAAACGGGAAATTCGCTGCTTGTGCTTTTGCATTCGTCAAACAATTAAACAAAGTCGATTTCCCAACATTAGGCAACCCTACTATCCCGCATTTTAATCCCATAAATTATTATTTTTTGCAAAAATAGTTTTTTTAAATTTAATATGTAAACTAATGTGTCAACATTTCCATATATTTGCAATAAACATTTTTCGGAGATAAATGGTAATACATAACGAACAATATGCTAGTAAACTTAAAATTTGGAAAACAATTGGAGTTGTTGGTATTACAACAATCTGTGTATACATTCCACTTTCCGCAACATTTTTACGCGAATTTGGTGTAGAAATCAACCCATTAAATGCTCTCCAATCCACTTTATTTATTCTTGTTGCAATTGGGATCTATGCCTTAGTTATTTATTTGAGACACAAACAACGTCTCAATTTTATATACATATCTGATGAAGACAAGCAAAATCTTGTATTTCGTTTTTACCACATTCAACTGCTGATGCAAAAATGCAATACATACAAGATTCCATTTGATGCGTTCAGAAAGTACGAAATTGTCAAAAACGACAAAGACACTGATTTGATTCTGTACCAAAAAATGGGAAACAACCAAATGGCAAAATATCCTGCCATAAGTCTCAATTCACTTGAAGAAGAAGACATTCAACAGATAAAAGATTTGTTAAACCAATATACTAAGTAAATGAAGAAACTTTTATGTATATTAACAATAAGCCTTTGCACATTAAGCTCATTTGCACAACGTGACAACCAAAAATGGTACAGAAATGGATTTGGATTTCGCGGTGAAATTGCAAGTGCTGAAGCATATCTTGCCGGTTTAGATTATGAAGGTTTTTTTTCGCCACAGTTTGGTATAAATATGATGGCAATCACTGATTTTACTGTCATATATGAAGGAGCAATCCTTGCAAAATACGTTGCCCCATACCCTAATGTTGCTTCAAACCTTCGTTGGTATAGCGGTCTTGGTATTTTTGGTGGCTACATGTCTGCAAATAAAGAAATAGAAACGTCTCTTGAAAAATATTATTTTGGACCAGTAGCATCTATTGGAACAGGTTACTCTTTTGATAAAGTTCCTATCAATATTTGCATAGAATGGAGACCATCTATAAAAGCTTACTACAAAAATTATGTACGAGAGGCAAATAGATATCGCTTAAATGCTAAATCTGTCGTACTTACTATTCGTTTTATCACGAGAAACCAATATAAATAGAGATGAGGAAATTATTAACCTTCATAATAACAAGTTTAATAGTCTTTTCTTCGTGCAATCACAAACGTATCGAGAAAAAAACCGACACATTTGTAAACAATTTTATTGCTCCTAAATCGTGCATTACCTATGCTCAAGAAATGTATATTCCAAAGGAGTATTTTTTCTTCAAATCTATTGACTATGCAAAACTCGTCACCACACTCCAAGAAAAAACTCTCCGTGGCGAAATTACGGCATATCTTCCTTTCTCAGACATCGTTTGTAACAAAGAAGACATTCAAACAAAATTCAAAGACGAATTTTCTCTTGATGAACAAAAATCTTTATTATTTGAAGAAGAATGGGCTTTCGATTCGGCACAATTTTTAATGACGAAAAAAGTAACTTCGTATTCTCTTGTCCGTGAATTCATACGAAAGGATGAGTATAGAAGTGAGATTCCCACAAAATCAATCGTTGCACGATATGAATTTAAGGACACAACAAAAACAAAAAGGCCTAAACTAACTCTTTTAGCAAAAGATGTTTCCTATGAGGTTTCGCTCGTAAATATTGATAATCCTGAATTTCTTGAAAACATACAAGTTAATCAGGTTGTTAAAACTATTATTGAAAAAGCTATCAGTGGCACAGTTCCTTGTTACAGTTTCAATTTTCGCGATTCATTGCAACCGCGAAACCTTAACGAGGTTCTTGAATCGTTAGGAAAAGAAACAGACTGCTACACAACAGTCAACGATGAAACAGGAGAACTCGACTCTATTTGCGTTGACAAAGACATAGACTTTAAAGAAATTAAAGGACTTGCATTCATAGAAGATTGGTATCTAAACAATACCACTATGGAAATAGTCAAAGAGGTAAAAGGAATTGCTCCTATTCGCCATTTTTACCATGTTACAGACGACAACACACAATCTGAATTAATAAAAACAATACCATTTGTCATGTACTTAAAAAATCACGACAAAGGGAAATAACTTTGTCATGAAACAAGACGAATTATTCTATTACATTGCAACATCAATGCTGCAAGAGGTGGGTCCTATTAAAGCTAAATTGCTCATTTCGTATCTCGGTAGCCCTGAACTTATATTTAAAGAGAAGTCCTCACGAATAAGCAAAATACCAAACATTGGCCCAACCATTGTAAAGGAAATAAAAGAAAACAACGTACTTGCTTTAGCCGAACAAGAACTTGCATATATTGAGAAAAACAATATAAAAAGCCTCGTTTACACAGAAGATGATTACCCCTATCGCATGAAAAATTGCGAAGATGCTCCTCTGCTATTCTATTACAAAGGAGATACTGATTTTAATTCTTCAAAGTTTATTAGTATTGTGGGTACGCGTACTGCTACCGACTACGGACGGCAATGTTGCAAGCAACTCATACAAGACATAAAACGCCACAATCCTACTATTGTGAGTGGTCTTGCATTTGGCATTGACAGTTGCGCCCACCGAGAAGCTTTGGCTGCCGGTCTTCAAACAATTGCCGTACTAGGCACACAACTAGCACAAATTTCACCTGTAAATCATATAGAACTTGCACAATCGATCTCAAAACAAGGATGCGTTATGTCGGAATATCACTCTCAGACAAAATTTGATAGCAAACTTTTTGTTCGCCGTAATAGAATTATTGCCGCCCTTTCCGATGCTACTATTGTAGTTGAAAGTAAAGCAAAAGGTGGTTCATTAATTACCGCAAGTTTAGCAAACCAATACAATCGCGATGTGTGCGCATTTCCAGGCAATATAGGAAATCGTTGTTCGGTTGGTTGCAATCAATTAATCAAAGAAAACAAAGCCGCACTTATAGAATCGGGAGATGACTTGGAGAAACTACTCAACTGGGATATAAAAACGTCCGCTGAAAAACACATTCAACAATCTTTATTTGAAAACCTCACTCTCGAAGAACAGAAAATCACAGATTACCTCACCCAAAAACCGGATTCTTCCATTGATATAATCGCAATAGACTGTGGTATACCGATGAGCAAACTGTCAGCTCTCTTGCTCAACATGGAATTCAAAGGATTAATAACTTGTTTACCGGGAAAATGCTTTCGCAACAACTAGGTATTCATTTTTTTAGTATTTTTCGGAATATATAACGAATACAATGACTGCATTAGAACGAATTACCGAACTACGAAAACTGCTTCACAAGCACAACTACAATTACTATGTAAAAAGCACACCCGAAATTTCTGATTATGAATTTGACTCGTTGCTCAAAGAATTACAAGAATTGGAAACGCTCCATCCAGAATATTTCGATCCTACGTCTCCTACACAACGAGTTGGCAGTGACCTAGAAATGGCATTTACACAAGTTGTTCACGAATATCCAATGCTTTCACTTGCAAACAGCTATTCATTAGAAGATTTACAAGAATTTGACTCACGAATACGCAAAGCCATTGGCAAAGAACAATTTGTATATACGTGCGAACTAAAATACGATGGCGTTGCTATTTCTCTACAATACAAAAATGGTAAATTAACTCGTGCCCTTACACGTGGTGACGGTATTCAAGGCGACGACATTACCAATAATGCCAAAACCATCAAAACCATTCCTCTGCAACTTCATGGAGACTACCCAGAAGAACTTGAAATTCGTGGTGAAGTAGTTATGCCCCGTGCCGGATTTGATGCGTTTAACGAAGACCGAATAGAAGCAGGAGAACTACCATTTGCTAACCCAAGAAACGCAGCTGCTGGTTCACTCAAACTGCAAAATTCACGCGAAGTTGCTCGCCGCCCATTACAAGCAAATATGTACTACATTCCATCAGAATGCCCTTCCGATTCTCATTTTGAAAATTTGGCTATTGCTCGTTCTTGGGGATTCAACATTCCCGAGCTTTCGGAGCAATGCAAAACGATAGATGATGTATATGCTTTCATTAGCAAATGGGACACCAAACGAAAAACCTTACCTTTTGATACAGATGGAATTGTCATTAAAGTTGACTCCATTTCTTTACAACAAGAATTAGGCATGACCGCCAAAACCCCACGATGGGCAATTGCGTTCAAATTCAAGGCAGAACAAGCTCGAACAAAACTCCTTTCTATTGACTTCCAAGTTGGACGACAAGGTACGATTACACCGGTGGCGAATCTTGAACCGGTACAGCTCGCAGGAACCGTTATAAAACGTGCCAGCCTCTACAATGCCGATCAAATGAAAGAATTGGGTATTCGGATCAATGACTATGTGTACATAGAAAAAGGAGGCGAAATTATCCCCAAAGTTGTAGGTATAGACAAAGATGCACGCACGTCTGATTCTAGACCTATGGAATTCATTACCCATTGCCCGGAATGTGGTGCAGAACTTGTACGAATGGAAGACGAGGCAAACTACTACTGTCCCAACTCAAAACAATGCCCGCCGCAAATTAAAGGGAGAATAGAACACTTTGTGAGCCGAAAAGCCATGAACATAGCACTTGCAGGGGCTACAATAGAACAACTTTTTAATGCAGGTTTGTTGAGAAATTATGCCGACTTCTATACACTAAAATTCGCCGATGTTATTCGTCTGGAACGTTTTGCCGAGAAATCTGCGCGCAACCTCATAGATAGCATTGAAGCATCGAAACAAGTACCATTCCCTCGTGTTCTATACGCTCTCGGCATTCGTCACATTGGCGATGCGAGTGCAAAAACACTTGCAAAAAAATTTAACTCTATCGATACCTTAATGAACGCATCACTTGATGAACTACAACAGACCGAAGATGTGGGCGGTATTGTTGCTCAAAGCATCAAAAACTTTTTCAGCGATGCCGAAAATCTTGCAATCATTGAGAAATTACGAAACCATGGTGTTCTATTTGAACTACAAAAATTAGAAACACCAACTTCATCTGCATTAGAAGGCAAAACCATTGTTATTTCGGGTACGTTTATACAACATAGCCGTGATGAAATGAAAGAACTGATTGAAGCAAACGGAGGTAAAAATGTTTCCAGCGTTTCAAAAAGCACCTCATTCATGCTTGCCGGCGAAGGAATTGGTCCAAGTAAACTTGAAAAAGCACAAACATTTGGAGTACAAATTATCTCCGAACAAGAATTTTACAAAATGATTGGACTTAACGAAGAAAGACCGAAACCTCAAGTTGGACAACAATTATCACTACTATAATAGACAAACATAGTTTGTTAAAAAATGTATTCAGAAACAAAAAATTAAAAAATCGCAATTTTATAATACCTTTGTAACCCATTTACAATAGAGATGAATTATAGAGAAACTTTATCGAGCAAACGGCGCATAGTAATAAAAATCGGGACTTCGTCGCTCACGTTTCCCAACGGGAAGTTGAATCTTAGACGTATAGAACACATAACAAATGTTGTTGCGACACTGCAGGCACAAGGTAAACAGATAGTTCTTGTTTCGTCAGGTTCTATTGCTGTAGGTGTGGGTAAATTAGGGAAAAAGAAACGTCCTAACACCATTCCGGGAAAACAAGCTATGGCAGCTATTGGCCAAGCTATTCTCGCTAAAATATATCGAAAATTTTTCTCAGAACATAACATAAACATTGGACAAGTATTGCTCACCTACGATGTTATAACAAACAAAGAAAAGCACAGAAATGCAGAAAATACGTTTGCAAAATTGCTTGAAATGGGAGTTGTGCCTATTGTAAACGAAAACGATACCGTTGCTACCGATGAAATTGAAATTGGCGACAACGATACTCTTTCGGCAATGGTTGCCTGCATTTGCAAAGCGGACTTACTTATTATTCTCTCTGATATTGACGGATTTTTTGATAAAGACCCACGCAAAAATCCCGCTGCTAAACGTATTGCGATTATAACAGAAGTAAACGACGAAATCTCTAATGCAGCAGGCTCAGCCGGCACAAGTTTCGGAACGGGCGGAATGTCAACAAAAATTTCGGCGGTAAAAATATGCCAGAAAGACAATATTGATACTATTATTGCTAATGGTGACAAACCGGAAATACTCTATGACATATTCGATGGCAAAGACATTGGTACCTTGTTTGTAGATCCTAAGAAGGCGTAAATGGCAAAGAAAGTAATAATCGTAAGTCGTGGACTTATCCGCAAAAACAAACGAGTTGGTTGGGTTTCAGAAATTTACGCATCAATTCTTTGCAAACACAACGTACTGCCTATTATTATCCCCATTGCAAAAGAAACATTACAAGTTTTACCCCACTATCTATGCGACTATGATGGAATACTTATGGTAGAAGGCGGTGATGTGAATCCATCGCTGTACAACTGCGCATATCCAAATCCAGAAGAACTTGATACGGTAAAAGATGAAATAGAAACCACTTGTTTTACACACGCATATCAACACAATAAATCAATTATGGGATTTTGTCGTGGCTTGCACATAATTAATGTTATGCTTGGCGGCACACTTTATAAAGATGTAAACGAAGGTAATGAAAAGGTTAAACACATTGATTACAATAATTACGATGATTTCCGTCATACCATCACTATAAAGCCCAATACTCCACTATTTGAATGGTATGCACAAGAACAAATACAAGTCAACAGTTATCATCATCAAGGCATTGAAAATATAGGTAAAGGACTTATGCCAATGGCAACAAGCGCTGATGGATTGATAGAAGCAGTCTATGAGCCATCTCACAAATTCTTGGTTGGGCTTCAATTTCATCCGGAGAGAATGCTTACCGAATATGAAGGCAACACAAAAGTGTTTGATGCTTTTATTAATTCGCTATAAAAAAACACAAATATGAAAATTTCATCATTTAAAGAAATAGCAGCAAATTACAAAGTAATATTTTTTGACTCATACGGAGTTCTTCGCAATTACAAAGGGATTTTTGCCAACGTAAATGAAATGTTTTCTTTCCTAGAAAGTAAAAACATCACATCATTTCTCCTTACAAACGATGCATCACGTAGCCCACAGCAATTAGCTGACAAATTTATAGAAGCAGGTATACACTCTTTGACCGGGGATAAAGTAATATCATCTGGCATGTTGGCGCGCGAATTTATACAACGAAAAATAACTGGTGGCACCATAGTTTACTTGGGAACAGAAAGTTCTGCGGAATATATACAGATGAATGGCGTAAAAACCATTAATATACACGATGTTAACCTTGACGTTGATGATAATTACCAATTACTGGTTCTTCTCGATGACGAAGGCTATGATTGGAACCGTGATTTATCCAAAACGGTTAATCTGCTGAGACGCTACACAATGCCTATTATTGTAGCAAACAGCGATACGTCATATCCGCTTTCTAAAGATAAAGTTGCAATTGCAACCGGTGGCGTTGCCAATTTGTTAGAATCTCTTGTACAGAAAGTTTTTATTAGATTTGGTAAACCCGATTCTCAAATGTTCAGTTTTGCTTTAACCCACGTTCAGCAATTTGACAATATTGAAAAGAAAAATATTTTGATGGTTGGAGACACCTTGGAAACCGACATACTCGGAGGAAACAAATTCGGTATTGATACCTGTTTAGTACTTACAGGCAATACTCTTTCTAAAAATGTAAAATTTGATATAGCTGCGACAGGAATTATTCCAAACTATATTTGCGAATCGGTTGTTTCGTAACGCAATAAAAGCTATATAGCAAACATGCGGCCATGAGCCAACATTTTCTTATACGCCTTTGGGTCGAAGCTATACAAACGAGCTGCACGATGTGATACTTTGTTTTGTTTTTTACCTGTATCGTGAAGAATGTTCAAGCTTAGCATTTTTTTACGGAAATTACGTTTATCAAACTTTTGCATAGTTACCGCTTCGTATATTTCTTGAAGTTCCGACAATGAAAAATCGCGTGGCAATAGATTGAAAATAATAGGGTCAATACGAACCTGTTCTTGAAGTTTAGACAAAGCAGCTAAGAACAATTCTTTGTGATCGAAAGCCAAATCTGGAATATCTTTAACTGAAATCCAATGAATTTCTGACGCATCCTGTCCCATTTTAATTGAATAGTTTGCAATACGAACCAAAGCATAATACACAACGGTAATAACGCGGCGCAACGGGTAACGATCAATACGTCCGAAAGTGCCAACTTGCTTCATGTATATATCGGTCAAGCCGGTCAAATCATATAAACGGCGCATTGGCGCAGCATCAAGGTCTTCGTCAATATACACAAAACCTCCTGGTAAAGCCATCTTCTCAAAATCAGGTTCTGTGTTTCTTTTTATAAACAATGCTTTTAACTCTCCTGAATCAAAACCGAATATAACACAATCAATAGAAAAGTTATCTATCTCAATCCTGCTGTCTTGCATATTATTTCTTAATTAGAACCAACAATACTACATCATGTGAAGGAATAGAAATCTTAAGTGGTGATTTCAATTGTCCTAGATCTTTATGAGCAAACGCATCACGCACTGTATAACGGCTGCCTTTTGAGTTTAGAGTATACCCAGAGAGTGGGTCCTTAATTTCATTAGCTATCCCTGTATAGTTTAATTTTACGGGTTCAGCACCTCTATTTAAGAAACATACTGCCCATTTACCTCCAGCTAAGGGTTTTAACCAAACTTCTACCGAACCATTTTCTATTGTTTGATATTTATATCCTTGTATTCCTAACGTATCTTGATCAATAGCTATAACTTCTTTGTTCCCTAATATATCCAAAGTTGTTTGTGACATGGTTCTTACATCATTCCCTAGCATAAGCGGCGATGCTAACATTGCCCACATTGCGAAATGAGCTCGATCTTCTCCTACTTTCATACCATTCCCTACTTCCAACATATCATAATCATTCCACGCTCCTGGTTTTGCATGCTTACGAAGTTCATCATTATCACGCATATCCAGAATGCGAGTCACTCCCCATGCAGACCACTGTGTAGGCAAGCCATCATCATGACGATCTTCACAATTAAAGCAGGGATATATATCTCCAGAAATTCGCCACATGTGTCCTATATTTCCTCCCCACAACCATGGTTCGTAGGTTCCCCATTCGCATATGCTTAACAGTATTGGACGACCCGTTGCTGCTAATGCATCACGCATGGTTATATACGCTTCTTCTGCATTTAATTTTCCGGTTGAACACCAATCATATTTTAAGAAATCAACGCCCCATGAAGCATACAAACGTGCATCTTGATATTCATGACCACGAGAACCTGGGAAACCTCCACATGTATGAGTTCCTGCACAATTATATATGCCAAGCTTCATTCCTTTGGAATGCACATAATCAGCAAGATGTTTAATCCCATTTGGAAATTTTTCAGGATCTGGCACCAAGTTACCTTGTGCATCTCGTTCGCGAAGCATCCAACCATCATCTAAAACCACATAATTGTATCCTGCATCGCGCAAACCTGACGAAATCATTTTATCAACGATTCCAATTACCAACTCTTCATTGATATTGATAGAAAAAGTATTCCAACTATTCCAGCCCATTGGCGGTGTTTTCGCCAAACCTTCTGTCTTTTGTGCAAACATTGATGTTGATGCCACCAGAAGTATAAGAACACACGTAATTACTTTGTTTTTCATTTTTCTACTATTATAGCCACAAAGATACACAAAAATTGTAACGTATCTTAGGCTAAAGTCATGGTTTTTTGAAGCAAAACAATCCTGAAAGTAGCCTAACGTGAAAACAAAAAAGGTCTGCAAGAATACCTACAGACCTTTTAAACCTCATTATAAAGAATTAATCTTCTATAATATCATCAAAATCTGAGATGGTACCAATTACCTTGAACTCAGTTCTACGATTCATAGCACGCCCATCAGGATTATCTGTTCCATCGTCAAATTTATTAGGAGCAACAGGAACGGTATAACCATATCCTTTACCAACAAGTCTATTTTTATCAATACCTTGCTTGATAACATAATTCACAATTTCGTCAGCACGTTTTTGAGACAATCTCAAATTGAATGCTTCACCACCTCTATCATCGGTATGACTACCTAATTCAACACGAATTTCAGGTGCTTCTTGCATCAATGAAACAACAGCTACGTCAAGAATATCTTTTTGTTCTTTTTTCAAACGGTACTTACCATATTCATAATAAATATTCTTGATAACCAACGCATCCTTTGTAAGAGAATTAATCCCATAATCTTTCAAATGCAATGTATCAGGAGTTGTTATTCCACGAGTTGACATAGGAATATATGCAGACCCAGAACGCACATTTTCGAACTGCAATATATAATGATGATTTGGTTCTACAGTAAAGAAATACCTTCCAGTAGAATCTGTTTGTGTACTTGCAACGAATACTTTTTCATTAGAGTTACCGATATACAATGCGACACGGCTACCTGCCAAATATTTCTTTTCTTTAACTGGTTGAACTAAAGAATCAGAAACAGCCAATGAATCAACATTTATAGTATCAGCTTTGTTTATAGTTTCAAAATTAGCTGCTAGCATATCGTTCAATTTAGAATCAACCAATTCAAATACACGACCTGTTACTGGAATATCAAATTTCACATCTTCGTAATCTACCAAATAGATATCATCACAACAAGTTGCTTGTCCACCTGTTGTAGTTCCTTCACGGTTGGTAGCAAAGAATGCTTTTTTACCTTCTGGGTTTATTGCAAAATAGTAATCGTCATAAGGCGAGTTAATTGGATACCCCATATTTTCAGCAGGAATCCATTTTCCCATTTCACCGATAGATTTGAATATGTCAAATTCACCAAGTCCTGGCCAACCATCCGAAGAAAAATACATTGTACGTGTTACTGCATCATAATATGGAGAATATTCGTTTCCTGCAGAGTTAATTTTAGTACCACAGTTTTTAGGAACACGCCACTCATTCTTTCTTGACATGAAGATTGAATACCAAATATCATATCCTCCTCGTCCACCTTCACGATTTGAAACGAAGTAAAGAACCTCATCATTTTTCTTTGATTCATTACCTACAGCAATCTGAATGTTTGATGATTTTGGTGCATTGATAATCTCTGGTAATGCTTCAGGAGCTTGCCATGTACCAAATGTATTTTTTGACATGTATACTTTACAATTATCTTCTTTTCTTTTTGAAGATAAGAATTTCTTTTTACCCTTGTCACAACGAACGAAATAAAAACGTTGCATATCTGGAGAGAAAGCTCCATGCATTGCTTGTGGATTAGGATTTTCTTGCATATTCAAATTCCAATCATCCTTAGTCATCCAACTGTTTCCTGCATATGTAGCAAGAAAAAATTTAGGCGCAACCATTGAATCAAGAGCAGCATTGGTTCCCATTGAATCTACTGAGGCGCTTGCATATGCAAATGAAGTATTATCCAAGAAAATTGGCATATACTCCATGCCTTCAGTATTGGTTGAGTTATCCAATGGATTTACTGCCATATTGAGAGGAGTTGCTATATAGGCTGGTGCTGAATCACAAGCAATAAGTTGTTGTTTAATCAAAGCAGAATATAATCTAAAATCAGAAGCTCCAGCATATTCTTTTTTGAATGACTTAAAGTGTCCTTTAGCTTCGCTATAGCGTTGGCTTGTTTTTATCATTGTTGCATAATAAAACAAAGCTTTTGCATTTTTTTGAGGATTAGCCTTGTAGGCCTTATCATACCATACTTCAGCAGCCGGGTAGTTTCGAGACAGACGATAGCTCTCTGCCAAAGAGAACATCATCTTGTAATCATCGTCTTTCGTCTTGCAATAAGCCTCAAGGTAACGGCTTGCACTGTAATAATCACCATTATATAACGCAATGGTTCCCAATTTCTTTAGCTTTCCTGTACTCAATGACGATAAGTCAACTTGTCCGAATGTATTAACGGCCAATCCGAAAAAAAGCAGAACGCAGGGTATTAGGTACTTGTACTTCATAAGTATATATATATATTTACAATATTCATAAAATCGTTCCAAATATATGAAACAAATTCAAAAGATAGAGCCTATTCCTCGTAAATTATTTCAAAATATTGTTTTAAAGTGCCAATTACTCGAAATTCAGTCCTTCGATTTTTAGCACGACCTACTGGATTGTCACTTCCATCTTCGTTAACATTTGGTGCAATTGGCACCGATTCTCCATATCCTTTTGCACGCAACCTATTCTTGTCTATACCGTTCTTTATCAAATAATTAACAACACTTTGGGCTCGTCTCTGAGATAGTTTTTCGTTGTATGAATCAGTTCCTTTACTATCAGTATGACTTCCAATTTCAACTATAATTTGAGGAAATTCATTCATGATAACCAAAACCGTTTTATAGATTGTTTTTTTTGCCAACATTGTCAAATTTGATTTATCAAATTCATAATAAATGTTTTTTATGATAAAACTTTCACGTGGCAGATAATCAATTCCTATATCTTCGACATACAAAGTATCGGAATATGTCATTCCTTTGGTACTCAAATTTCGTTCTGGAGGAAGTATTTTACTACTTTCATATTGCAAAACGTAATTTTTATCTTCTCGCAAATCGAAGAAATAGCGTCCATGCTCATCTGTCGTATCGGAACTCACAAAGAAACGTTCGTTCGTAGCATCTTCTATCATAAATAAAGACACAATTGTACCCTCTACATATTGTATAGAATCGAGATTTACGGAAGGCAATGGTTCTTCTTGTGTTTCTTGTATTGCTTCATCTATAATTTTATTAGGCAACAAATACACGCGGCCTTCTACACCTATATATATTTTGTCTACATATTTATACGTAAAAATATCGTCACAACAGGTTGAAGCTTGCTTGTCTGATTGACGATTTGACGAGAAGAATCCTTCACTATTTGTTGTATTTGGTGAATAATACAAATCGTCGAAACCAGAATTTACAGGAGAACCTATATTGTTTACGGGAGTCCACTTTGACATTTCTCCTACCGACTTAAAAACATCTAACTCTCCTAAGCCTGCCCATCCGCTTGAACTAAAATATAAGGTCTTCTGCTGATTGTCATAAAACGGAGTAACCTCGTCGGCACTGGTATTAATTTTATTCCCACAATTTTTTGCTGGTTGCCATGTTTGCGTTTTGCATTGAAAGACGCTATACCAAATATCCAATCCTCCTTTGCCATCGGGACGATTGCTCACAAAATAGAGAACTTCGCAACCGGTTTTTGAATCAGTACCAACTGCCGGTTGTGTAGATGAATATTTTTTCATGTTAATCGCTTCCGGCAACTCAATTGGCTCAGACCATTGATTATCAACATTTTGACTTACATATATTTTACATATATTTTGATAGCGCCAATTTTGTTTGCATCGAGTAAAATAAAATCGTTTTTTGTTCGGAGAGAATGCTCCATTCCCACTATGGACAGCGTCTTTATTAAAGTCGCCTTCTAACCATTCATTTGCAAATTGCCACTCATTTTTTTGTTTTTTTGCCACATAAAAATGTCGATACGGGACCTCTGCGTCATTATTATTATGTACGACATATAATGCTGTATCGGTTCTCAACGATGCGTATAATAATGTGGAATCATTTATATATGTAGGAGAAAATTCTATTGAATTTTTATTGATTGAAGCATTCAAACGGCGCACTTCGGCTTTTTGAGAAGAATCCAACAATTGCTGCGCTTGATTGCATGAAGCTATTTGATATGAAACAAGACGTTTATAATCTATTTCATCACCACCCTTATATTTTTGCTTAAACTGAAGAAAATAGTTTTTCGCTTGATCATAATATCCGTACACCTTCAACATTTCACCATAATGATACAATGCGAGAAGATTTTTTTTGTCTTCTCGATACGTTTTATCGTAATACGTTGCGGCAGGAATGTACTCACGAGCTGCTCTGTAGCATTCGGCTAAAAGAAACATAACTTCGGGATCTTTCTTTTTGTCGCAATATGCTTTGTAATAATCACGAGCGGAATACGTATCTCCAATAGCGAGAGCGTTGTCGCCCAATGCTTTCAATTTCCGAGGAGAATAGTCGGATATATTTTGTGCGTGGCATGAAACATATACCAACGAAAATAGAACATTCCAGAAAATAATTCGTCTTAAATTCTGTTGCATGGTATCTTAACTTTTGTACTTTTCCATGTTGGAGAAAGATAGGTTACCGAAACTTCAAATGCTCCTCTGCATTTAGTAGCTTTATGCAATGATGACAAATTAATGTCATAACTCAATCCTATATCAAAGCGTTTGTATTTAGCGCCAACAATCCATATCGACGCATCATAATTTTCCCCCCAGCCATATCGAAACAAAGTTCCTCCATATATATATAACTGAGGTTGTAAAACGTATTCAAGATTTCCGCCCAACAAAAAATCAGTCGCCTGCTTTTGCATCATATACAACACATTCGGATGAAAATATAATTTATTATTATTTATAGTATAATCTCCCCCTACTTGTACCGCAATTCGCAAAGCCTGTTCTGTGTTTTCTAATTCAACACCATAAAAAGACTCATACGGCGTATTTATGTTAAATATTGAAACCCCAACGTTTGCTATATAATTATATGTTAATCGTTTTCGCCACTCTACCCCTGCATTTATTGCGGCATGAAATATGGGTTCGTCACCTAACTCACCTGATGCAAAATCTCGATTAAAAACCTCATCGCCACCAAAATCATATTGCTCATCATACGTGTATTTGTCCGTATTGGTTGACTTGTACACAAGTCCCAACTGCATACCTAAACTCAAACTATGTCCGTCAACATTGAGGCAAAATGCTCCAGAAGCTAAAAGTTTATCAACGTTCAAATTCGCATACCCTGACTCATCATGCATAGCGAGAAGTCCGAAGCCATAGGTATGATCGCTCAAATGCATCTGTTTTTCTAAACTCACACTTACCGTTTGATACGGAGTATTATCTATGGCTTTCCATTGTGTACGACACATTCCGTTTGCACGTATATTCCCATCGTAGAATGCCGTTTGTGCAGGATTTACCGTAAGTGGATTTGCATAAAATTGAGAAAAATGAATTTCTTGTGAAACCAAATTGCCAATAATGAGAGTCTTATATAGTAGTATGATAAAAATACGTTTACCCATAACTAGTTTATTGTTCGTTATAATAGACGATTTTATTCTTGTTTTGGTTACAGAATGTTATTTTTTTTTATACATTACAAAACAAAGATGACAAAGATGACAAAGATGACAAAGATAACTCTTATCTTATTTTTTTTACACTTTCCCTGTATATTATTTTCTCAATCTTTTGATTTTACTGCTGATACCATTGAAGGATGTAGTCCGCTGAAAGTTGTTTTTCTAAACACAACAACTGATTCTGTAAAAATGGATTATACGTATGAATGGATCGTAGAATCAGGAAAATACTCTACACAAGTTGATAGTGTACAAAACACATACATAAATCCGGGCAAGTACACTATAACAATGAAAGTGTACGACAAAACGAAAAAATTAGTTGCCACTATCACAAAACCTGATTACATTACGGTATTTCCCGACCCCGATGTTATCATTACAACAGATAAATTATTCAATTGCGAGAACAAAGCATTCCAATTTTCCATAGACACTATTTATTCCGACACTACAATTCTATCGTATACTTGGATTTTGTCAGACGGATCAAGTTATTTAACCGAAACGCCCCCTCCTCACACATTTGGTTTTAAAGGTGATTTTGAAATTTTTCTCTCTATTATGGATGCGCACGGATGTTCCAACCGTGAACGAAAAGCAATCTCCGTAACTACATTTAACGACTACCCTTCTATATCATTTATAGCCGACAAGAGTCGCGTATGCGAACCCACACTTGCAGTTAAATTCACAAACACATCAACGGCCGAAAATGCAACCGAATATAAATGGGACTTTGGCGATGGTTCCGATATTTTTATTGGAAAAAATCCTCCTAATCACACATACAACGGATACGGGACATATTACCCTATATTATCAACAGCATCCGTTTCAGGGTGCGAAAGCAGCACGTCACGACGCATACAACTCATTGATTACAAGCCTGAAATTCAAATTACCGACAAATTCCCTCCTGTTGAATTTGACCCAGAGAACTATGACACATACATGGAGATGGACTCACTCAGCACTTGTCCATGTAAATTAAATAAAGACCACGGTGGTACCATTAAAGTCATAACCAATGGCAATAAAGCATGTATAGGAACAATTACATTTACAGACGCAACCCCTTCAAAAGATAATATTACATGGGAATGGGATCTCAATGCCGATGGTTCCATAGAGTCAACCGAGCAAAGTTTTTCATACGATTTTACTCAAAGTGGCACATATACCGTAAAACTCACCACCAACAATGGCGCATGCTCAAAGGAAACAATACGAACATTCACTGTTGAAGAACCTCTTGAAATCAGCATTAAACCTACCGAAGGCTTTTTTTGTACCATTCCCGCTGTTGTAGACTACTCTGCCACAAGTAATATTGAAGGAACTGAATTTTTGTGGCGGTTTGGGTATTCAGAATACCTATATCTTGGTGACACGTACCAAATTAAATATATGGATGAAGGACATTACAAGGATAAAGTTTATGCCATTTCTCCTAACTATTGCCGACACTCAAAGACAATTTCTAAAGATATAGAAATCGCAATACCAGAGATAACAAATAACCTCACGTCCCCTACCAGCGGATGCGTACCTCTTGATGTTTCGTTTTCTAACTACTATAAATACAACACTCAACAAGACTCCATAAAATCGATGACAATGTTTTTTGGAGATAACCAAAACTCTTCTTCTACTACTGCTTTTGATGCCCTGTCGACATCCGGAAGCGAGGATTTTAATTTTACCTATACCGAAACTGGTGCATTCTTTCCTGTTGCAATTATCGAAACATACAAGGGTTGTTCCGACACACTTAAATACAAAATAGAAAAAGCAGTAAAAGTTGGCAATGTGCCAAATATTTCTATAAGCTATGACAAAGATACTCTTTGTGCCAATGATATTTTAGGAATTTCTACTACATTCAATGATGGCGCGTCACGCTATTCTTCTGAATTTGACACACTTATTGTTGCATACATGGCAGAAAATGGCCAACCAACAAGCAAAATATTAAGCCCAATTCCTAGCATAGGTAATATGCAAATCCAAGATACCATTGGTACTCACACCTCATCATATTACGTATCGGACAATGGATGCTCTATTACAATAACTGACAATCATACCGTAGTAATCAACGGTCCTATTATTGATATTGAATCATCAAAAATAGATTGTGAGAACCCAACAATATACACATTCAGCACTCCCAAATCCATAGGCGTAACTAACACAAATTGGTATATAGAAAACATTACGGCAGGAACCGGGGAAGAGTTAATTGCATCAAACGTAAATAGCATACTCGTTGATTTTGACCATTATGGCGGTCGCGGTGAATATAAAGTTAGGGTTATTGCAAAAAACACTGACTCCGACTGTGAAATGACAGGAGAATTAACTCTTCAAATAACCAAGATCATAGCTGACTTCGGTTTGGTGTATGATACATACTGCCTCAATTCACACATACTCTTTGATGTAAATACAAGTATGGGGCAAGACATTGCTAATTTGACTTGGCTATACGATTGGAATACTATCAAAAAACAATCAACGTTTGCAATAAAATCCGGAAATTCAATTTCACGTTTCGACTTAAGCAAGACTATAACATACACTGATGAATGTGGAAATGAAGTTACCGAAGTAATAGAACCTGATCCTTCATATCTCTATTTTGTTGACACTACCAACATAACAAGTGTAACAGTGGTTGCAACTGACATTAACGGCTGCAAAGACACTATTACAAAACCGATAAAAATAGCCAATCCTAATGCAGAATTTGTCGGAGATATACTTTCAGATTGTCTTCCTTTTACTACCACATTTACTGACACCAGCAAAAGTGAATCAATCATTGCCAAACGAGAATGGAAAGTTGATAATACGACTCTCTCCGAAGACAATGAAAAATCAGTTACCATACCATTTGAAACCGAAGGATTCAAAACCATTACTCTCAAGGTTACCGATGAATTTGGATGTACTGACGAAGCTCAAAAAGTTAACTACGTAAAACCAATCGTACCTAATTCTAAGATAGCAGCATTGTATCCCAACGTTTGTTTAGGTTTTGAAACTGAATTTGTACGAAACACGTTGTGTTGTCCAGAATTAGCAAATAATCTTTCGCACTATAAATGGGATTTTGGCGATGGCACGACAGAAGAAAATACTGGAAATCCTGCTGACACTACAATTCACTTATACGAAAAGGCAACACTTGGTACAAAAAAATATGACGCTAAGTTTATAGCCTATGCTATAAGTCCCGAAGGAAACGAATGCGTAGACACAAGCACTGTTTCCATTGATGTAAAAGCCGCTGATGCGAGAATTGTTATCAAAAGCTCTGACAAATGCAAAGAACCAGGACAAAAATTCATTATTTATTTAAATAACACCATTTACACTTCAAGTATAAACTCATTTAACTGGTGGAAAATAGACAATGGAGATTCTATCTATGTGAGCAACCGCCGCAATTTGCAAGTAGTCACATTTAACAACTATGGCGACCAAAAACTTTTTTTACAAACTAAAAGTAAATACCACGGTTGCGAGAATATGACAACAAGCGCTACGGTTCACGTTCCCGGATATGAAGCCACTATTATGGCCGATAAAAACGAAGCTTGTATCCGAGAAGACATTACATTTTCGTTGTTTGATACGCTTAATCTGTATCGTTACAATGCGTATTGGGAATTTGGTGATGGCCAGCATGCCGATATGGATGGGCGAACTACAGTACATGACTATAACGCACTTGCGACCACCAATGACAATACATACAAAATTCAATTTATCGTAGATGCAGAAGGCTGTAAGCCACGAGACATTTCGACAAACGTTACCATATTCCCCGTAATAGCCAATTTTACACGTGGCCTTACCGACACTGACACTATTGGTTGTGCACCTTATTCCGTGACCTTATACAATACTTCCATTGCAGGCAAAGACGCTTCATATCTGTGGTATTTACCAGATGGGACAACTTCAATAGAAAAAAATCCAGAAATAATAGTCCCTGAAGTGGATTCAATTTACCCAATTTCTCTCACCGTTACATCGAATATTTGTAATGACTCTATCAGCAAAAATGTAACTGCATATCCTACAGCAAACATTGCAATAGATTTAGATTCAGTAATTTGCTATGGAGAAACTATTCATGCCCAAGCCACAGGCGACTACACTTCGTTGCAATGGCAACCTGCTGAATTATTTTCAGCACCAAAAAGTTCCAATACCGACATTACTATAAAGAACTCACAATATGTATATGCGACTACCACAAGCATACACGACTGTAACGATACCGACAGCATATATGTATATGTACAACAAAAACCTCGTTATCAAGGTGCTCCTGATTCACTGCTTCTCTACTATGGCACAGATGGTCTATTGCACAACATATCAAAAGTCACAAACGAAGTTGTAGCAGGACAGATATACAATGTAAATGCGACAAAAATTCCTGGAGTTTCATACACATGGTCTCCATCAACATATCTTTCTTGCACCGACTGCTATAGTCCAGACCTTGATTTATCGTGCGGAGAAATTTCATACGACGACTGCCTTCTTTTCCCCGAATTCATTAATTACACCATAAGTATGGCCGATTCTCTCGGTTGCTTCACAAACGACACTACAATTCGTTTCAATATTATTATGGATTGTAAAGTTGCTATGCCTGAAGCATTTACGCCAAACGGAGATGGCAAAAACGACTTTGCATTTGTTCGCGGTTGGGGTATAAAAGAATTTATCAGTGTAACTATATACAACCGGTGGGGACAAATTGTTTTTGAAACGAATGACATCAATCAAGGATGGGATGGTTCATTTAAAGGGAAACCACAAGGTATTGACACCTTCAGTTACACAATAAAAGCTAAAAATCTTAAAGGTGAAGACATACTTGAAAAAGGTCACATTACTCTCATACGATAAATACGTATCTGCATTAGAAACTCCATTCTATTCATTTCAGATACAGAATGAGAAGCTTTAGAGAAAAAACGAAAAAAAATAATTCATTAACAAAAGGAAAAAAATACCTTTGCAAGGTTTTTTATGTTTATCTATCAAACACAATAATCTACTTATTAACAGTGTTCGTATAATAAAAAAAATATTATAAAAAAAATAGATATTTTTGCAACGAAATAAATAACAAAGATGAAAAAGACAATTCTAATTCTCTCACTATTTCTTGGAATGCTAAACTTTACATTCGCTCAAGAAAATGAGATGTCATTAACAATTGATGAAGCAAAACAATATGCGCTCAATCACAATAGAACGCTGCAAAACGCATCTTTAGATGCGCAAATTGCAGAAGCAAACCGTTGGCAAATTATAGCCACTATGCTTCCTCAAGTCAAAGCATCATACGACTACTCAAACATGTGTGGATTCGAAATGAAAATGGACATGGGCATGGGCATTCCTTCACTTACGAAATCAATGCCAAACACCGGAACTCTTGGAATTTCAACATCAATGGCAATTACCGGTGCACAAATCGTTGGAATGCAAATGCAAAAAATCGCCATAGATATGGCTAACTTGTCTCTAAAAAAAACCGAACAAACGATTGCATCAAACGTCACTAAAACGTATATGTCTATTCTCGCAATGGAATCTACCATTACGTTGCTTGAGAAGAACTTAGAGAACATGGAAAAACTACACCAAATGACAGAAAAGTCCGTGAAAATTGGTGTTATAGAACAAACCGATGCCGACAAATTGTTGGTACAAGTTGCAACCATGCGTTCGGGCATTCATTCTACAAAACGTGCTCTTGAAGTGCTTTACAATTCTATGGTACTACAACTTGGAGCTGACGTAAATACTAAATTGGTACTTACCGACAAAATTGAGAACCTTATAAATGTGAATGAAGCAATGTCGTTGCTTAATACTCAATTTGAAATAGACAGCAACTATAATTATCAATTGTTGCAAAAAAATCTTGAATTATCTAAAAAACAAGTACGTGCAAGCCAAGTTACATTTGCACCAACAGTTGCTGCATTCCACCAATATAATAACATTAGCTATTTCGGTGACAAACCTATGATGGAATCAACTCCACCAAATATCATTGGCGTGTCTGTTAGCATACCTCTATGGACTTCTTGGCAAAGAATGAGTGAAATCAAAGAAGCAAAAATTTCTTACAAAAAGACAGAGAACTCATTCAACGATACAAAAGCGGGATTGTTGATACAAGAAAAACAATTACGCTACAATGTAACATCAGCGTACGAAAACTACGAAATTCAAACAAACAATTTTGATGTTACCAAACGCGTATATGACAATATTACAATAAAATATGAGCAAGGAGCAGCTTCAAGTTTGGAAGTAACCACAGCCAGTTCAAACCTATTATCCGCACAAAGCTCATATATATCAGCTATACTCGATTTAATTAATGCAAAAGTAGAATTAGAAGACTTGTTAAACAAATAGAACAGAAATTATGAAACGAATAATGAGGAACGCAGTTATCGTACTCTTAACTTTAGGAATTATGAGTTGCGGTGGTAAAAAAGAAGAGAACCAAACAGTACAGAAAGAAGACTCTGTACAAGTAGAACCTGTTAAAGTAATGGTTCTTTCTCCGCAAAGAATAGCAAAGACTCTTGACATAACAACTACACTTGAAGGATACGAAACAATGAACATTGCGCCTTCAGTTACCGGAAATATTGAAAAAATCCACGTAGAAGTAGGCGACAAGGTATCAAGTGGTCAAACTCTTGTTACAATGAACCAACAGCAATACAACACTGCTAGTTTAACAGTTACAAACCTTGCAACCGAAATGAAACGTGTTGAGGCATTGAAAGAAACGGGTAATGTAACACAACAAGTCTATGACCAAACAAAATTAGGATACGACCAAGCAAAACAAAGCCTTGCATTCTTAACAAAAAACACTTTTGTTAAAGCCGACTTTGCAGGTGTTATTTCTGCCAAAAATTATGAAAACGGAGAATTATACTCTGGCGTTCCAATTCTTGTTCTTACCCAAATTAAAACATTAAAAGCATTCATAAACATTCCTGAAACATTTTACCCTCTTGTAAAAGAAGGCATGGAAGTTTCTCTAAAAACTGACATTTATACCGACAAGATTTTCAAAGGTACTATAGAAATTATCTACCCTACAATTGATGCAACAACTCACACATTCAAAGTAAAAGTTAAAATACCTAACACCGACGAAGTACTACGTCCAGGTATGTATTCACACGCTCTACTTGCATTGGGTGAAACTGATGCAATGGTTGTTCCTTACCAATCAGTATTGAAATTACAAGGATCTAACGACCGCTATGTATACATTAACGACAATGGTGTTGCGAAACGTGTTGCAGTAACATTAGGACAACGTTTTGACGACAAAATTGAAATCATTTCTAACGAAATAAAACCCGGTGCTCAATTAGTAACAACCGGTCAAGCTCGCCTTATTGAAGGTTCTGTTATTAAAGTGGTAGAATAATAATTCAAAAAAAACTACAATGAGTATTTACAAAACAGCCATAAACAAACCTATCACTACCGCGCTCGTTTTCGTTGCGGTAATGATACTCGGTATTTTCTCATTTACAAAACTACCGGTTGACCAATTCCCAGAAATTGATCCTCCGTACGTTACTGTAATGACAACATACCCTGGAGCAAATGCCAGCGAAATTGAGACCAAAATTTCTAAAATCATAGAAAATGCGCTTAACTCGGTTGACGGATTGAAAAACATCTATTCAACATCAAAAGACAACATCTCTATTGTTACTTTGGAATTTGAGTGGGGTTCAGACATTGACGAGGCATTAAACGACATACGTTCTTACGTTGACTTAGTGTACGACAACCTTCCTGACGGAGTTAGCCGTCCTACTATTCTAAAATTAAACTCAAGTGCAGCTCCTATCTTAGTATATGGGTTCACTGCAAAAGAAAGCTATCCGGGACTTGAAAAAATTATTGATGAAAACATTACCAACGTGCTCAATCGTATTGATGGTATTGGAAACATCACCGTTTCAGGTGCTCCAGAACGCTACATTTACATTGACTTAGATCCAAAACAACTTGACGCATACCATTTGAGCGTAGAAGCTGTTGGTAACGCAATTGCTACTAACAACTTAAACTTGGCTTCAGGTACCGTTAAAATGGGTAAAGAGCAATATCAATTGAGGGTTGAAAGCGAATACAAAGAAAGTTCTGAAATAAACGATATTGTGGTTATGACCACACGCGACGGAAAACAAGTGTTCGTGCGTGATTTAGCTACTGTTCGCGATACTATCAAAGACGTTACTTTGGACGAAAAAATCAACGGATTGGATGGTGCTCGACTTATGATTACCAAACAAACCGGTGCCAACACTGTGGACATTGCGAAAAAAGTTCGGACCGAAATGGCAAAAATCAAAACAACTCTTCCTCCCGACATTCAAATAGAACTTATACGCGATGGTTCTGAAGAAATCGAAAACGCTATTTCTTCATTGGAAGAATCGGTAATGTACGCCTTACTTTTCGTGATTTTGGTGGTATGGTTCTTCTTAGGATCTTGGCGAACAACACTTATTATTGGCATCACCATTCCTGTCTCATTGCTCACTGCATTCATTTATTTGCTTGCAACCGATAGCTCGCTAAACATCATATCATTAGCTTCACTTTCAGTAGCAATTGGTATGGTTGTGGATGATGCCATTGTGGTCTTGGAAAATATTTCAAAACACATTGATCGAGGGTCTAGTCCGCGCGAGGCATCTATTTATGCAACCAATGAGGTGTGGACGTCAGTTATTGCAACCACGTTGGTAATTGTAGTGGTATTCGTTCCTCTTACTATGTTGAGCGGAATTGCCGGCATCATGTTCAAAGAATTAGGTTGGATTGTAACCATCGTTGTTTGTACCTCAACTACAGTAGCTATCTCGTTAACTCCAATGATGTCTTCAAAAATGCTTAAAGGCAAACCGGTATTCATGAACCTTGCCGAAAAATTGGAAGCACAAAAGAAAGAAGCAATGAAGAAAGAACATTCTCTTTGGGGAAGTATTGAAAGAGGATTAAAATCTATTGAAACATGGTATGCTAATGTGCTTCGAGTATGTTTGAACCATAAAAAAACAACATTGTTTGTAACCTTTGGCATTTTCATCCTTTCTCTTGTCCCATTTGGTATGGGAAAAATTGGAATGGACTTCATGAAAGAGCAAGATGCCGGAAGGTTCTTTATTACCGCTGAATTGCAACGTGGTACTCGTTTGGAAGAAACATTGCTGACCGCTCGTAAAATTGAAGCTACCGTAAAAGAAGTTGTTGGCGAAGACCTTATATTAGTGTCATCAACAGCAGGTTCGAGCGATGATGCAGGTTTCGCAGCCCTATTCTCGTCTACCGACAATACAACGATAGAAGTAACGGTTAAAACGACAAAGAAATATGAACGCAAAACAGATCGTACTATTTTTGAGATAAGCGAGGCCGTTCGTAAAGAATTAAAGAAATATCCGGAAATTATAAACTACCAAGTATCTAGCGGAAGTGGTGGAATGGGAGGAAACTCAGTAAGCGTTGAAATTTACGGATACGACTTTGACAAAACACTTAATACCGCTATAGACTTAAAACGTAACATTGAAAACAACGTAGCTGGAGCTCGTGACGTTAAGATTGACCGTAAAGAAGATAGAGCTGAATTGCAAATCAACTTTGACAAAGAAAAAATGTCACGTTTAGGTTTGAATTCTGCAACAGTTGCTGCATTAGTTCGCTACAGAGTTTACGGTATGACTGCTGGATACTTTAAAGAAGATGGTGAAGAATACAGCATTGTAGCTCGACTCAGCGAAGACGATCGTAATTCTATTTCCGATATTGAAAACCTTTCGTTCACAACGTCTACCGGTGGAACTGTAAAGCTTAACGAAATAGCTGAAATTAAAGAATATTGGTGTCCTCCTGAGATCTCAAGAAAGAATCGCCAACGTATTGTAACCGTTAGCGTTACTCCGTACAATGCATCATTAAGTTCAGTTGCAGTTGCGATTCAAGATGAACTTAAGAAAATGGACATACCACAAGGCGTGTCTGTTAACGTAGGTGGTAGTTATGAAGACCAACAAGAATCATTCGGCGATATGGGAATGCTTGCCCTTTTGATTATGATTCTCGTATACATCGTAATGGCTTCTCAATTTGAATCATTCTCGAAACCGTTCATTATCATGATGGCCATACCATTTGCCATTACCGGTGTAATATTAGCATTGCTCGTAACGGGTGAAAACCTTGATATGGTTGGTTCGTTGGGTGTAATTCTACTTATCGGTATTGTTGTGAAAAACGGTATTGTGCTCGTTGACTACATTAACTTGATGCGTGACCGTGGATACGAACTCAACGAAGCTATTGCACTTTCAGGTGAATCACGTTTGCGACCGGTATTGATGACCGCTTTTACAACCGTACTTGGTATGGTGCCTATGGCATTGAGTCGAAGTGAAGGTTCCGAACTATGGAACACCATGGGATATGTGGTTATTGGCGGTTTGTTAGTTTCTACAATCATCACCCTTTTAGTTGTGCCGGTAATGTATGCCATGATGTCAAAACATAGTGAACGCAATAAAGAAGAAGAAGTTCGCAAATCGTTTGTCTTCATGAATATCGAATTGGAAGAAAACAACGAAGAGAAAGAAAACAAATAATTATGTCAAATAGAGGATTTATGGTTGTCCATAAATCCTCTCAAAATAAAGAACCGATGAAAGCTATATTTATCACATTTAATCAAGCAAATACCGAACGAGTAGAATTCATTCTTGATACTCTCAAAGTTCGTGGCTTTACGTTTTGGGAAGAAGTGCAAGGTCGCGGATCAGTTGACGGAGACCCACACAGAGGCACACACACGTGGCCAGAAATGAATTCCGCAATCGTAACAATGGTTGACGACGAAAAAGTTGAAGACGTTTTAACCTTAATCAAAAAACTTGACAAAAGAAATACGGAAGTCGGTATTCGCGCATTTGTATGGAATATTGAGCAAACTATTTAAGAGTAGTAAACTTTCTTAAATTTAATTTACATTTGTAGGGACGATTTTTCGTCCCTCTTTTTTATATAAGCATGAACGACAAACGTATTGAATCTATACAAACAGAAGTAAAACGCACCCTCCAAAACGCGGAATGCGGACACGACTATTCTCATGCAATTCGTGTAAAAAACAATGCAGAGATAATTGCTAAAAGCGAAGGTGGAAACTTGCCCATAATTCAAGCGGCAGCGCTACTCCACGACGTTTCTGATGAAAAATTCAGCAACGGTAACACCGTTATTGGTTTGAAACTTACCGAGAACATTCTCAAAAAGGCGAAATTCAAATCAACAGAAATTGCCCAAATTATAGACATCATACAAAACATATCATACAAAGGAGGCTTTGCAAATCGCATTCCATCAATTGAGTGCGCCATAGTGCAAGATGCCGACAGACTTGATGCTATTGGCGCTATTGGTATAGCTCGTGCATTCCATTACGGTGGCTACAAAAATCGTGAGTTGTACAATCCTGAAATTCCTCCACAAGAGTTTGAAAATGCCGACGAATACCGCAATTCCAATGGTCCAACACTCAACCATTTTCACGAAAAACTGTTCAAACTAAAATACTTAATGAACACTCCTACTGCCAAAGAATTAGCAGAAACTCGTCACGCTTTCTTAGAAGAGTTTGTACACGAATTTCTTGCAGAATGGCATTCTGGAGAAGAAGAATAGGACTAGCTTTGGCTTACCAACTTGTCCCACTCTGCGGTTAGGTCTTCTACTTGCGTTTGCAAATCATCGTGACGCTTGTAATCTTCCGGAGTTACGTGAGTAGAATCTTCAATGAATTTCATATTCAAGTCGTATATTTCAGCCTCGCAATCTTGTATTTGCTTTTCTATCTTTGAAATTTGAGTTTGCAACTTTCGTTGCTCTTTCTCTTTTTCTTTTTGCTGAATATAACTCTCTTTGCTGTTGTTCGCAGAAGGCTTCTCTTCTACTTTATTTGGGGTTTTCGCCGATTCTAATTCCTCTTGTCGCAATTGATCAAGGTAAGTTTCCAAATTACTCATAACCTCTTTAATTTGGGTATTCTTCACCTCATAAATATGAGTAGTTAAACCATCAAGAAAATCTCGGTCGTGAGAGACCAAAATCAAAGTGCCGTCATACTTTTGCAAGGCTTGCTTCAACACCGCTTTTGACTGAATATCAAGGTGGTTTGTCGGCTCATCGAGTATAAGCAAGTTGTATGGTTGCAACATCAATTTAGCCATAGCCAAACGATTTCGCTCACCACCTGAAAGCACTTTTACTTTCTTGTCAATGTCTTCGCCACTAAAGAAAAATGCGCCCAATATATCGCGCAACTTGGTACGAATATCGCCTACCGCAATTCTGTCAAGCGTATCAAACACCGTTGCATTTTCGTCGAGAATCTCATCTTGATTTTGGGCGAAATAGCCAATGTTCACATTGTGTCCAACGGTGATTTCACCGGAATATTCAACCTCATTCAAAATCGTTTTGATAAAGGTTGACTTACCTTCACCATTCTTGCCCACAAAAGCAACTTTTTGTCCGCGTTCAACAAGCAGTCCTACACCATTCAGCACGGTTTTTTGGCCATACTTCTTCACCACATTTTCGGCTTTGAGTACCATATTTCCCGAACGAGGAGCAGGTGGAAATTTTATGCGAAACGCTCCTGCGTCTTTTTTCTCTATCTCAATGCGGTCAACTTTTTCCAGTTGCTTAATGCGCGACTGCACCTGCACTGATTTTGTTGCTTTATAGCGGAATCGTTCAATGAATTTTTCCGTGTCGGCTATCATTTTCTGTTGATTCTCATACGCCGCAAGTTGTTGTTGGTAGCGATCTTCTTTCAACGTCAAATATTGACTGTACGGAGCAGAATATGTTGTAAGTTTATTCAAACTAATCTCAAACGTTTTCTTTGTAATTGCATCAAGAAAACGACGGTCGTGTGAAATAAGAATAATTGCACCACGATACTGAATCAAGAATTTTTCAAGCCATTGAATTGACACAATGTCAAGGTGGTTGGTAGGCTCATCAAGGAGCAACAATTGTGGTCTGCGGAGCAAAATTTTCACTAACTCAATACGCATACGCCAACCGCCACTGAACTCGGAAGTTTTTCTATTGAAATCGGCACGCGAAAAGCCCAAACCCATAAGCATTTGCTCCATATCGCCTTCCACTGAACTTCCTCCCATCATTTCCAATTGGTCACCCAAATCGGTTACTTTGTGTATCAGTTTAAAGTATGAATCAGACTCATAATCGGTACGTGTGGCTATTTCGGCATTGCACGCATCTATTTTTCGCTGAATTTCATTCAATTCTATAAAAGCACCTTTTACTTCTTCAAGCACCGTTTTGCCATCGGAAACTCTCATGGTTTGCGGCAAATAGCCCACTTTGCAGCCATCGGCAATCACCACTTCGCCTTCCGAAGCAGAATCTTGACCGGCAATTATTTTAAGTAAGGTAGATTTTCCCGCACCATTTCTCCCAACAAGACCTATTTTGTCTTGTTCGGTAATCATTACAGAAATATTTTCAAAAAGGGTGTAACCGCCAAATCTAACGGCAAGGTTGTTAATCGAAATCATTAATACACGGATTTTGCTATTTGTATCACTTGTGCAGGGTCTGAATAGGTGAACCAATGGAGCGAAGGTACATTGTGCGCCATGAGTTCTTTCGCTTGCAATATAGCCCACTCGGTGCCCACTGTTGCTGCCTCTTCATTCGTTTTGCATTTGCGCAAAGCTTGTTCTAATGCTTGTGGCAATTGCAAACTAAAGATTTTTGGCAACACGTCTACCTGGCTCATAAATCCTATTGGTTTTATGCCCGGCACGATTGGCACGGTAATTCCTGCCTTGCGACATTTGTCAACGAATTCAAAATATTTTTGATTATCGAAAAACATTTGAGTGACAATGTACTGTCCGCCTGCATCAATTTTTTCTTTCAAATGTTGAATATCTTCATCTAATGAAGTAGCCGAATAATGTTTCTCAGGATAGCCCGCAACGCCACAATTAAAGTTTGTTGCTACCGACGAGTTTTCTTTTTCATCGTCAAGATATTTTCCACGATTCATATCGCCCACCTGACGCAACAAATCAGCGGCATAGCGATTGCCACCATCTTCCGGCTGATATTCTTCTTTATTTCTCCCATCGCCACGAAGCACGAGCAAATTATCAATGCCGAGAAAATTCAAATCCATCAAGACATACTCAGTTTCTTCGCGAGTGAAACCGCCACACAAAATATGAGGAACAACAGGAATAGAATATTTATGCATAATTGCTGCAGCCACAGCAACCGTGCCTGGGCGTCTGCGACTACGTTTGCCAGCTGCATCATACTGTTCACAATGAGTGGTAATATTGACGAACTGTGGATTGAACTCCAACAATGGATCAATTGTATTATAGATACCCTCAATACCCTTTCCTTTCAATGGAGGCAAGACCTCAAAAGAAAACAAAGTTTTCTTTGTATTCTTAATACTTTCTGCTACGTTCATTACTACTGATTTATGTGGCAAAAATAACAAAATAGCCGTTGCCACAAACGAAATTAATTGCATATTTGTGCCAACAAGGTCTTTTCTATGGAACTGAGCAAGAACAAAATCAAATATTTTTCGGCGTTTGGGAAAAAGAAAACGCGCGAGGCAGAAGGTTTATTTGTGGTAGAAGGAACAAAAATGGTTGAAGAACTGCTCAATTCCTCGTTTACCACGGAATGCATTGTTGCCACAGAAGAATGGTTTTCTACTCACAACCCAAAATGTGAGTGCTACACCGCCTCACACGACGACATTGCGCGCATTTCTCTATTGCAAAACCCACAAGACGTATGGGCCTTGGCTCACTTCCCTACTGAAACGAAAGAATGCACCATTGGTTCAGGGCTCACACTGGCATTAGACGGCGTGCAAGACCCCGGCAATATGGGCACCATAATTCGCCTTGCTGATTGGTTTGGCGTTGAACAAATAATTTGCTCCGAAGACTGCGTTGACACATTCAACCCCAAAGTAGTGCAAGCCACCATGGGCTCTGTATTCCGCATACCTACGCACTATGTAGATTTGCCAAAATTTCTTGCCACATGCAAAACACCGATTTTTGTGGCCGACATGGAAGGCGAAAACGTGTATACCGCAGAAATTCCCCACGATGCTATTTTAGTGATGGGCAACGAAGGAAACGGCATAAGCGATGCGGTTGCAAAATGTGCCACAAACGCCATACACATTCCATCGTTTAACACTACCGGCAAAACATCAGAATCGCTCAACGTAGCCGTTGCTACAGCAATTCTCTGCTCGGAATTTTGTAGAAGAAGATTATAAAAAGCTATCGGTTTCTTTAATTAAAAATAATGATTATCCCCATTTGTACCACCATATTGATAATCATTAAATGTAATTTATACTTACTATTTTGCAACAGGGCGAATAGGTAAACCACAGCTGCGGTCAGTAGTGTTGATACAATCGTCTGAAAGATAGTATGAGGATTTTGAGTTCTCAAAAGGATTAGACGTCCAATATAAAAGAAACGCGCAATCGTCGTAGCAAGAAGAATCTACACAAAAACCAGCGTCAGGAAGAAGAATACTATTTCCATTCGGACCAGTCACCGTATATCCAAATACTCCGTTTCCTGATACTGTTAAATTCCATGTGCACTTTTCAATTAATTCCTCATATTCGGCTTTCGTTGGCATTCTCCAACTTCCATCCAAACGAACGTGAGCCACGTCATATGCCTCATTTAAGACGGTGTCTTCGTTTATTATACCTTTTGCTTGTAATTCTTCAATAAGCAATCCATACGTTGCACTATTCTCCTCGGAATAGTCATTTTTAGTTTCTAATTCTCCCCATGCATAATAATTACCATATTCTTCTGGGCTATCCGCTCCTATGTTACAAGCGGCCCATTTTACAGAAAGACCTAAATCAACCAACTCTCCATTAAATTTTTCGCTATTCTCACCTTCTTTATTTTTTTCTGTTTCAGGTTGAGGATCTTCATTTTTATTATCGTCACATGACGTAAAACTATATGTGACCAAGCCACATAATACCATTGCAAATATATACTTAAATACTTTTCTCATTTTCTTCTATTTTTTAAGTAAACAAATAGCAATTTTTTATTTCTATTGTGCAATAATAGCAATCTTTTCCGCGCAGAGCATTCCGTCGATTGCTGAAGAAACAATACCGCCGGCATAGCCTGCACCTTCGCCACACGGATACAAATTTCCTATTTGTATGTGCGACAAGGTATCGGGATTGCGAGGAATGCGCACCGGTGATGACGAACGAGATTCAACGCCCACAATTATTCCGTCGGAGCTGGCAAATCCGTGCATTTGACGGTCAAAGGTTTTCAAACCATCTTGTAAGCGTTTTGCTATAATTTCGGGCATCCAAAAGTGCATAGGCGACGTAATTACGCCCGGCAAATATGAGGTTTCAGGTAACGAACCTGATATTTTTCCTCGAACAAAGTCAGAAATGCGTTGTGCCGGAGCTACTTGATTTTGTCCTCCATTTTGGAAGGCTAAGGACTCAAATTGTTCTTGAAATTTTAAACCCGCAAGTTCTCCGTATTGTTGAAATTCTGCATAGTCTTGCAATTGAATTTCCACCACCATACCGGAGTTGGCAAAGGGTGAATTTCTACGCGAGTTTGACATTCCATTTACCACAGTCTGATTGTTGCCAGTCATGGCAGGAACTATAATGCCGCCCGGGCACATACAGAACGAATACACTCCTCGCCCATCTGACTGATGTACGAGAGAATACGTTGCTGCCGGCAATTCGGGCATACAATTTCCGTGATACTGAATGTGGTCAATCAAATCTTGCGGATGCTCTACACGCACACCCATAGCGCAGGCTTTGGCTTCGAGGGCAACACCCGACTGTTGCAACGCATAGTACAATGGTCGTGCCGAATGTCCACACGAGAGAATTACTTGCTTCACGGCAATGGTATCATTTCCGCACAGCAATTTTGTAATGGCATTATTAGAAATTTCAAATCCGGTAACTTGCGTATTAAAATGAATTTCACCACCGCATTCTATAATGGTTTTGCGCATGTTCGCAATCACATCGGGCAACTTATCGGAGCCAATATGTGGATGCGCATCAACGAGAATTGATGATTTTGCACCATGTATCACAAACAACTCGAACACACGGCGGTTATCGCCTTTTTTCTTGGAACGGGTATAAAGTTTTCCGTCGGTGAATGTGCCGGCTCCTCCTTCGCCAAAACAGTAGTTCGACAAGGGATTGCAGCCGCGGTTTTGATTTAATATGGCAATGTCTTTTTTGCGTTCCGACACATTTTTTCCTTGCTCAATCAATACCGGTTTTAAATTCAATTCTATCAAGTGCAAAGCGGCAAACAAACCGGCCGGCCCAGCACCAACAATGTGGACTTCAGGACAAAGCGAAACATCACGTTTCTCGAAACGCAAGGGTTCGTGAGGAATCGTTGCATCGTCGCCACAGGCTACGAGCAACGTAAGGTTTATTTTGATATTTCGCGAACGCGCATCTATAGAACGTTTGGTAATTCGTACCTCGTGAATGTCGTTCATTGAGAGAGGTAATTGTTCCGCTACCGTTTTTTTAGCAAGAATTCATTTGCGGCAATTTTAGGCGAAACTTGTATTGAGAGTGTTTGTATCATACTTATTCAAAATGAAATGACAGAATAAACATTCGGCTTTTTAAAGCATCAATTGCCGTGCAATATTCTGTGGGCTCTTCTCGAAGAATATTTCGCATACCGAAACTATATTTAAACTCTGCGGCAAACTTAAAATAGACAAGAAAGAAATCTACGCCAAAACCAAATTCGTAGAAATAATCAAGTGGAATTTGATTTATGGAATAATCATCATTATCTCTCGCAATTCGTCTTGTATCAAGGTCATAGCGAACTGCCATACCTCCGATAAGATACGGGCGATAATTATTAATTCGCTTTGCCTTATACTTCAACAAAAGCGGAGCGTCAATGTATATGCTCGAAACTTTCATTATGTATTCATTTAAAGTAGGCTCAAATCGTGGAGAACCCGGTTTACGCATTTGATAAACCAAGTTTCGTTGCCCAAACATTAATCCTGGTAAAAAGCGAAGCGATAAATAATTACCCATGCGCAATTCACTTACAACTCCCAAATTGATACCTACAGTACCATGCGATTCAACGTTATAGACTGAGTCTGCCAATCCCGTTAAAAGAAGTGTTGAGTCCGGAAATATCCGATAATTCATTTGATTTGTCCCGAGAGTAAAACCAAGATGAAACATTTTCTTATCGTACGCTTGATTGTTCAAAATTTTCTTTTGCTGCGCAAAACCTTGCGTAGTCAGCAGTACTAAGAGAAATATGTAAAGTGTCTTTTTCAACAAAAACTTTTTTTACTTGGTACAAATGTAAAGTGATGCAATTCCAAACGATAAAGAATGAACATTAGTATTTGTAAAACCGGCTTTTAAGGTTTCCTGCACAAAGTTTTCGCCATACGGAAACTCTTGCACCGAATTAAAAAGATAGAAATACGCATCGTAATCTTTTGAAAACATTTTGCCTATTGTGGGTAATATATGTTTAAAATAGAACGTGTACACTTGTTTTACTGGGAAATGTTCGGGCATTGAAAATTCCAAAATTGCCGCAACGCCATTTGGTTTCAACACACGCTGAATTTCTTGTAAACCTTTCTGTAAATTCTCAAAATTTCGCACACCAAACCCAACCGTAACAGCATCGAAACTGGCATCGGGAAACGATAAATTTTCAGCATCACCCACTTCTAGCGAAACAACCGATTGCAGATTTTGTTTGGCAATTTTTTCAACGCCAACCTCCAACATTTTTTCCGAAATGTCAATTCCCATAATCTTTGACGGATGTAACTTTTGAGCTGAAAGCAATGCAAAATCGCCAGTACCAGTAGCCACGTCCAGCATGGTCTGCGGATTCAATGGTTTGAGTGCTTTTATTGCTTTGTTACGCCAGATTTTGTCAATATTGAGCGACAGTGTATGATTCAAAAAATCATACGTGCCGGCTATGTTATTGAACATTTGCGCAACTTGCTCTTTTTTCGTTTTATGAGAATCTTTGTACGGAATCACCATCGTTCATCGCCTTGAATTTGCTACAAAGATATAGTTATCTCTTTACATATTGGTGTAGAAGCCAATACGAAAATTGGAAAAATTACATTATATCGAGAGCAATTCAATCAAACTCAAAATTGAGGGTTCGCCAAAAAAACGTATACTTGCAATAAGAAATAACGAAGATGGCGATTTTACTTCCTCTTGCTTGGACAATCATATTCCTTTTTATTATTTGGAGACATCCGTTTTTCAAGATTCAAGGCATTGCACAATGGATAATTTTGGCATTCTTCGTGGGGAAAATTGGCGTATCGGTTGTGCTGAACTACATTTACACCACGTATTACCCCGACACTTCCACCAGCGACATTCACAAATACTTTAACGATGCGGTAGCGCTGTTTGAATCCTTGCAGGTTTCTGTCTTAGACTATTTTAAAATTTTGCTCGGCATTGACATGAACAATCCACGCATTGTGGAATATTTAGGAAACACTAATTATTGGACTCGCCAATATGAATACGGATTTTTCACTGACAATCAAACAATTATACGGGCAAATATGCTCGTTATGTTAGTTTCGGGGAAATTGCTCAGAGTGCATTATCTGTTTGCCGATTTTGTATCGCTCTTCTCGTTCTTCTTGATTTACAAAGCGTTTGCAAAATTATTTAAGGCAAAATACATTCTGCTCTTCTTTATTTTTCTCATGCCATCATGTCTTTTATGGACAGCGGGCCCGCTCAAAGAGAGCATCGTAATGCTGGGGTTGGGTTTGCTCGCATGGGGAATGGTAAATACGGCTCTCAACAAGTCTTGGAAGTCAATAGTGAGCGTTGTAGGTGGAATTATATTATTGTTAGGAATAAAAATCTACATACTTATGGCGCTCGTGTCTGCTTTGATGGCATATTTTGTCAACGAAAAATTTCCAAAACGGCACGCCTGGTTTTGGTATGCTACAATTTATGGAGCAGGTGCAATAATCATTGCCATTTGCGACTTTGGATTTCACCAAATTCCTCTATTTGAATCATTTGCTTCGAAACGGAGCGATTTTATCAATACCGCAATCGTAGAAAATGCAGGCAGTTACGTTGCTATTGGCAAAATTGAACCAAGCGTATGGAATTTCATAAGCGAAACGCCTCAAGCACTCTGGAACGGTCTTGCGCTTCCGTACATTTGGAGCATTCAAAGCCTTATTCATAGCGTTTCTGCGCTGGAATCGTTGCTCTTTTTTGTATTATTGACGCTCATGATTTTTTTCTACAAACAACCACGCGAGGAACAAAAAAATTTCATTTGGTTTTGCATTGCTTTTTCGCTTGTATTAGTGTGGATTATAGGCATAACGACTCCGGTAGTCGGCGCAATTGTTCGCTACAAAATGCCGTGTTTTCCATTTTTATACACTACTTTTGCTCTGCTCATTGATTGGGACAAGATTATACTCAGATTTAAAAGGAAATAGATATGATAGAAACACAATCTTTTGATTACGAACGCCTTCGCAATTTCACAACGAAGGTTTTAGAAGGAATGGGACATTCCCACGAAGATGCATTGTTAGGCTCAGACGTTTTACTTTCTGCAGACCTTCGAGGCATTGATTCTCATGGAGTTGCAAGACTTCGTGGATATATAAATCTTTGGAAAGCAAACCGAATGAACCCACAACCGAAATTGCGCATAGAACACGAAACACCTTCTACTGCGACAATCGACGGTGACAACGGATTAGGACTTGTAGTTGCTCCAAAAGCAATGAAATTAGCGATAGAAAAAGCACAAAATGTTGGATGCGGATTTGTTGCTGTGAACAATTCAAATCACTTTGGTATTGCGGGTTACCATGCCATGATGGCGTTGGAACACGATATGATTGGTATTGCATCGACTAACGCAACGCCAACAACTGCGCCAACATTTGGCAAACAAAAAATGTTGGGAACAAACCCTATTGCTGTGGCTTTTCCTACGGGAAAACAACCAAATTTAGTTGCTGACTTTGCTTCTACCGCAACTGCCGTTGGCAAATTGGAAATTTTGCAACGCAAAGAACAAGACGCTCCTCTAGGATGGATTCAAGACAAAGACGGAAATCCAACCACCGACTCTTTCGGTTTGAAAAAAGGTGGCATGTTGCTTCCGTTAGGTTCTGACCGCGAGCACAGTAGCCACAAAGGTTTCTGCCTTGGTTCTATTGTAGACATTATGTGTGCCGTACTTTCCGGTGCAAATTACGGACCTTGGGTTCCTCCGTTCCTTGCCTTTCTACAACCTCGCGAAGACCTTGTAGGAAAAGGAATTGGTCACATTGTAGGTGCTATGCGCGTTGATGCTTTCAGACCTACCGATGACTTCAAGAGACACATGGACAATTGGATTGAAGCTATGCGTAAATGCGAACCTACCGAAGGTCACGACCACGTTATTATTCCCGGCGATCCGGAACGTGAAATGACTGAAGAACGCATGATAAAAGGAATTCCTCTTCTTATTCCGGTTGTTGAAGATTTACAAGATATTGCTAAAAGTTTTAACGTTGAATTGTAATGGAAACTAATTTCTACGTAAAATCACACGGATTGGGCAATTGCTACATAGTAATAGACTCCGACAACATTAATTTTGAGCTTACCGATACCATTGTAAAACGTATTTGTGATTTGCACTTTGGCGTTGGGTCTAACGGGATTTTGGTAAAAGTGCCATCAAACATTGCAGATTTTGGGCTTAAAATATTCAACACCGACGCTTCCATTGCCGAGAACTGTGGCAACGGCCTGCGAATTTTTAGCAAGTTTCTTCATGACTATGGTTATTTGTCATCTGACACGTTTACGGTTGACATTTTAGGAAGACTTATTCATTGTGAGATTTTAGAGAAAAACGCCGAAGGTAAAGCCGTAAAACTCTGCGTGGACATGGGCAAGGCAACTTTTGTAGCGAAAGAAGTTCCTGTAATTTTCTCTAAAGAAGAATGCATAAACGAACCTGTCACATTTGGCGGAAAAGAATTTCAAATTAACTGCGTTTCAGTTGGAAACCCACACTGCGTTGTTTTTCGAGACGAACTCAATCAAGAAGAATTACTCAAATACGGACCATTTATTGAAACAGACAAAATGTTTCCGAACCGCACCAATGTGCAATTTGCACACGTTGTAAATCGGCATTTAGTTGAAATAAAAATTTGGGAACGTGGCGTTGGTAACACGCTTGCTTCGGGAAGTTCTTCGTGCGGAGTAGCCTCTGCTATGCGAAAGAACAACTTGGTTGACCAAGATGTAACGATAAAAATGCCGGGCGGTGAACTGCAAATTTCTATAGATGATGAATGGAACATTAAAATGACCGGGCCTGCTCAAGAGATATGTTCAGGTGTATTTTCTAAAGAAATGCTTGAAGCATAAGTCATACTATACACTCCAATAAAAAAGCAACGAAAGTAAAAACTTTGTTGCTTTTTTTGTTTTATAACTTTTTAAGGCTGAATTTATATTTCTCCGGAAATAATTTTCTTGCAATACGGCACTATATTTTCGTTCTTAGAAATTTTCACGCCAACTATTTCTGCTCGCTCTGCGGCTTCTATATCGCGTTCTCCGTCGCCAATCAAGTATGACTGAGTTCTATCAATACCCAAAGCAGCAATAGCTTTTTCTATAAGCAACGTCCCTGGTTTTCGGCATTCGCACGGACCGGTTATAGATGGATAATGCGGGCAGTAATACACGCCTGCAATATCAATGCCTTGTTCTTTTAATTTATCACACATATAGGTGTGAAGCACTTCTACATCGTGTTCGGTATATTCACCTTTTGCCACACCACCTTGATTGGTAATGACAACAAAAATATATCCCGCATCGCGCAACAAACGCAAACCCTCAAACAATCCAAGGTTAAAGTGAAAATCACCAATTTTGTACGTATAATACAACGTACCATCATTTATAACGCCATCGCGGTCAAGAAATATCGCTTTTTTCATACTAACAATCTATTTCTAATCCATCGTATCCAAGATACACTTTTGGTGGGAGTATTTTGCTCGTTTCAGCATAAAAACCGATATCGTGGCTCATATGCGTGAGATATGCTTTTTTCGGATGTATTTTTTCAATTATTTCGAGTGCTTGCGAAACCGAAAAATGAGAATAATGTGAATGGAAGCACAAGGAATTTATTACTAAAACCTCTACTCCTTCAAGCAAGTCCATGGTTTCTTGAGGAATGAATGACGCATCAGTAATGTAAGCAATTTGCCCAATTCTGTATCCGAAAATTGGTAAATCCATGTGTTTCACGCGCAGTGGTTGAATGATAATTCCCCTAAATTCAAACGCTTGTTCGGTAATTTCGTGGACATTCATCATAGGCACTCCAGGGTATTTATGTTTTTTAAACACATAGGAATACTCCATTCTGATAGCTTCTATCACACGGTTTTCACCAAAAATAGCCAACGCCTGATGCATCATAAAATTGAATGGTCGAATATCATCCAAGCCGGCTAAATGATCTTTATGTTCATGAGTAATAAGCAATGCATCAAGCGACACAATGTTATTTGCTAGCATTTGCTGACGAAAATCCGGACCGGCATCTATCACAATATGAACCCCCTCGATATCAAGAAAAAAAGCAGTACGCAATCTTTTGTCACGAGTATCAGAAGATTGACAAACATCACATTTACAACCAATTACCGGAACACCTTGTGAAGTTCCGGTTCCTAGAAATATGCCGTGAATGTTATATCTGGTTTGCATTTTCTTTCGGCTCGTCAGGATACGGAACGCGTGCGTGATATAAATTTATCAATTTCTCAACAAATACACCTTTCACTTTATCCAAGTCTTTTAATGTAATATCAGCAAACTCCAATTGCTTACTTTGAATGAGATGGTCAACGATTTTCTGTACCAAAGCTTCTACTTGTTCTCGCGTCTCAAGCGGTGTACTACGCGATGCCGCTTCTACTCCGTCGGCAAGCATTATAACAGCCAATTCTTTATTGACAACTTTTGATGTAGGATATTGAAACATTGACTCATCAATAGGTTCGTCGGGATGCATTTTCTTATATTTATCAAGGAAAAACATCGTTTTTGAATTACCATGGTGTCCGTATATAATTTGTTCCAACGAGTACGGCAGTCCATTCTTTCGTGCAAGTTCACGACCATACACCACGTGATTAATAATAATTTGTGCACTTTTTTCAGGTGGCAAATCATCGTGCGGATTTTCTTTAAACGATTGATTTTCAACAAAGAACGCAGGATTTTTTAATTTCCCCACATCGTGATACAAGCCACCAATTCTTCCTAGCAAATCGTTACCACCTATTTCACGAAGTGCAACTTCTACAAAGTTTGCCACCTGTAAAGAATGCTGAAAAGTTCCCGGAGCTTTGTCAGAAAGCTCTCGCAATAAGCCACGACTAGTGTCGGAAAGTTCAAACAAGGTAATATCTGATGGGAATCTGAAAATTTTCTCAAACACGAAAATGAATAAATATGTGGTAAGTAAAAGCACGCAACTCGCAAGGAACCACAACAATTGTGTCCAATCTATACCCGAAATTCCACCTAATTTAACCAGCGACAATGCAAAGTAGATACCCGCATACGAGACAAAAGATATTATTGCTGAAAAAAACAAGAAACTCCGTTGATAGTGATTTCCCAGGCTATACAATGCAATCACACCAACTGAAATCTGCAAGAACGTAAAATCGAACGGGTTTGGTGCTATGAAGCCTATTATTAGCATTGTCACAATATGAACGAACAACGCAACACGTGCGTTAAGGAAATTTTTTATCAAAATTGGCAATGCTACGTATGGCACGAGATAAACACTCACATGATTGAATTTTTGTGTAACGGTTGCCATTGCCACAAAAAGAACAACCACCGAAACTATAAACAACGAATATTTAAGTCTGGTAAACACTTCGGGTTCCGAGTATAGAATCAATAAAATCAGTACAAGAAACGCAACAAGAATAAGAATAAACTGACCTGCGCCAATTGCTATCCTACCATCAAACGTTACATTTCCCGATTCGTATTCTTTTTTGAGTGAATTCAATACTTTAACATCACTTTCCGTAACAACAGAGCCACGACTTATAATACGCGTTCCTTCGGTTACATATCCATATTTTTCCGAAACAGTAGAAAGCAATTCTTCTTTCATTTCCGACGAAACCTCGTCATTGTATATGGTATTAGGAACTAATGCAATAAAAATAATTTCTTTGAATTTCATCCGTTGCATTGAATCTAAACTAGCGGGGATTTTTTGCATCAAATCACCATGAGCTTCAGGAAGCGTAAGCACCGAATGTATTGAAAGACGTTGTCTTTGAGGCAATCGTTCTACAACCAATGTTTTGTATGGTTTCTGTACATCGATAATGCCTGCGTCATATATTGAACGAAGCAATCTATCAAATTCTGACAACCCTTGCAATTCTACTAATGTTTGATAATCGCTCACAGAATCGCTCACAGAAGGATAAAGATTGCGTAAGAATCCTTCATAAATAGAATTTATGACTTGATTATAAACCGTTGTATCATAGGTATAATACGGAGAGAATTTCTTCATCACGCTATCGCGCTGTGCTTGTATTTCATCTTCGGTTTTATCAATTGAGAATCCAAATGGAGCGTACAAATCATCATGAAGCCAAACTTTGTTTTGTTGATATTCAAACTCAAATTTCTTTTCGTTTGGCATAAAAAACATAACCGCAACCATGCCTAACGAAAATAAAATTAATGAGATAATGAAAAGTTTGTGTGCCTTTATAAATTCGAATAATTTCTTCATTGAAATTTGATTTTAATATTCGCTAGTAAAAATATATATTTACTGGCAATTTTTAAGCATAAAAGCAATGACAAAATTACGATTAGTTTTCAACGTAGAAGAAGGCACCTTAATCAATGATAAATACATCATACAGAAAGACATGCTCAACCATATTGCCATGGTTCTTTCGAACATTCGCAATAGCGAGAGCGATGTGATTTTAGTTACTGCTGGCTCAATTGCCTCTGGCATTGAGCAAATGAAACTCACCGACTATCCTACGCTATTGAGCGACAAACAAGCTCTTGCTGCCATTGGTCAGGTTGAATTGATAAAACGCTATCAAAACATTTTTGACGAATACACACAAATGATAGCGCAAGTATTGCTTGCTCGCGACATTATTGAAAATCCGAAGCAACAATTCAATGCGAAAAATACATTCAAAAAATTACTTTCGCTTGGAATTATTCCTATAATTAACGAAAACGATACTATCTCTACGGCCGATATTGAGTTAGAAAACAACTATATGCTGACAGTTACCGTTGCTGATATTATTTCTGCTCATGCCCTCATTCAAATCAATAAAGATATGTCGTTCAATGTATTATGCAAGGAAAATAATTTCAGCTACCATTGTAAAGACAAAGATGAACTCTTTAAATTTGTGAGAGAATTCAATAAAAAACCTAGCGGGAAAAATTTTCACTATCCTATAGTTTTCCCTTCCGATTGCAAGAAAAAATAATAAAAAGTGGACAAAAACTTTTGCATTTTCAACGGTGAATTAGTTAAGATTTCGGAACTTAACAATGCCCCTATTTTTGCAATTAACGAATCGGTAAAAGAAGATATTCGGCTATACAATACCAAACCTCTATGTCTTGGACGACACGTGCAACACATAGAAGAAATGCTTCTTGCAAAAGGAATGGTCGTTCCAAAAAAAATCACAGCTGCCAACCTTGATCGTTACATTCATCGTTTACTCAACGTAAACAAAGTATATAAAGGTGGTATTTGCACACTTTTGGTATTTCAGCAAACATTTCCCGAAAAAACTGAGCCACAGTTTTGCATATTCATTTCTCCTCTCGAAGAATTAGAGTATAGTTTCAACAAAAAAGGCATTGACATCAACTTTATAGACGTGCACGAAGAATTTCTTTCGTACACACCAAACTCTCTTTTTGTTGCAATTGATACCCTGAACGTACCCTGCATGTTCGACAAAAACGGACACTCTTTCTCTACAGAACTTGGTGACGTTATTGTTTTTAAAAATGAGGAAATTCACATAGGCGAACGATTGCTACCATTTACCACTTATTTTATTGATTACTTGACCAGAAAAAATTGGGATATAACAAGACATCCATATCTCACAAAAAAACTCATTTCTGAAAGTTCTGAAATTCTCCTTTGTAGCTCTTTTATCGGCATTTTCTGGGTTCGAAGAATTACTGATGAATCAAAACCCGAAAGTATTTCGTATGGATACAAATATGCCAAACAACTATTTGACGAGTTGGACAATTTTCTTAAAGAGCTATAATTCAATGTATTAATCCTCGTTTTTCAGGATATTTACAATATCTTTTACGCGAAGCAAACGAACCACAAGTGCCAACGATACTCCAACCACACAGAGTATCAACGCATTATATATCCAACTGGATGTTAGTGTATCATGTAGAAAATAGAACAATGCCACGTTTAATGCAATAAACACGAATATTTTTATACCATCGGTAATGGACACGTGGAACTTGAAGTATTTAATAGAAAGTAGAATTTGAATAATTCCGGTAAGGAATTGCGTTACTACCGACACCACAGCAGCTCCAAACGCACCATATTTAGGAATAAACACAGCATTAAAAATAATATTAAATAGCATACCTATTAATGCCATAATATTCAACACTTTCAGGTTATTGTTAGCAGTAAGTAATGTGCCAAAGACATAGGTTGAAGCTATTGGAATAAATCCAATTATCAATACTTGAAAGATTCGCGACGATTCATCAAAACCTTCATGATACATCAAATTCATCAGCTCCCAACTGTATGAACATGAAGCAACTACAAATACAAAAACAGGAGCCATGAGCAACATGGTTGAGAATTTGGTAAATTGTCCCATGGGTTGCTTGTCTTTTATCATTTTGGAAAACATGGGCAACAAAAGCGATGCAAACAAATACGCAAACATACTGACAGCATCAAGTATTCGATATGATTGTGCATAGATTCCCGCTTGCTTTGCTCCATCAGGTAAGAGTTGTTCTATCATTACAATATCTATGCGTGTGTACAGTCCCATCAACAATGACAATAAGGCAAATGGATAGGTATGCTTTACAATTGTCATTAAGAATTTAAAATCGAAATGGAACGTAAATTTCTTTGCCTTAAATAGAACTATGAAAAACGCTAAAATACAAGGAATTGCATACGAAATAGTTTGCACATATACAAACCATTCTATTGCAAACGAATCTTGGCGCGCCACCAACAAATAGCCACAAATTGCAATCATAAGTATGCGATCGAGTACCGAGAACAAACTATCTGTTTTGTACAAATACAGCCCCGAAATATTTGAGCGCAAATACAGTAAAAAAGAAAGCAAGAACTGATTAAAAGCGAGCACACCAAATATCTTGAACTGCTCAGGGGTAAAATCAAGCGCAACACCTACTACGCCTAATACAATGCAATAGACCACCCCAAGCAAGAACTTGAGGACAACCATGCTTGAAAAGTATCGAGGGAGCAAAGCATTGTTTTGAGCAATGCTTCGGTTGTTAAAATTGGCAATTCCGAGATCAAGAATAATGTTAAAAATAATAGACAAACTAAACATTGCCGCATATGCGCCATATATTTCAGTTCCTACCACATTCTGCACTGTTCTATCTATTCCAAAAATATAGAAAGGCTTAACCAAAAGGTTGAGCAGCAGCAGCAGCACAAGATTCGTAACAAATGTTTTTCTCAAAATCTCGATTTTTACAGAAGCAAAAGTACAATCTTTTTAAATAAGTATGCATAAAAAAGCCCGAAGGATGCACGCCTTCGGGCAAAAGTATGACATGTATAACGGGAGGAACTAATCCACGTTATGATTTAAGTACTTGTTGTCACCAAGTGCTATTCCTTTTGAATCCTTATCGATTGAAAACTTTGAAGGATTTGTTCCACTTATTCTATTTGCTACTGCTTCAATAGTAGCTTGAGAGCGAGTTTGTTGTGCCGATGGTTTAATTTGCGTTCCCTTCGTCACTTCTTGTTGCTGACGCATGTATGCCGGCTGACTTTCCAGATTAGTAATATCGTCCATTCCTTTCACCTTGCCATAATCGAACGAAGAGCGATTTACCGTAATATCATCGTTATCTTGGTCGAAAAGATTCGTTTGCATGCCAGGTTTCACTACAGGTTCTTCGCCTGGTGTAGACGGTGTGTTTTTCGTCTCTGATTTTGTTCCCGACTTGAAAACAATCGTTTTAGGTTCTTCTTTTTGTCTAAAATCAGGAATATCAGATATTTCAAAACCGGTAGCTATCATGGTTATTTGCACCTCTTCGCCTGATTCAGGCGAATCTGTCATATATCCCCACGTAATGTTTACATCTGTTTCCGCTTTCTGACGGATATATTCCATAATAATCTCCAACTCATCACCGGTAAGTTCGTTTTCAACGGATGAAGTGATGTTAAGCAAAATTTTCTTTGCACCACGAATATCAGCCTTGTTCAACAACGGACTATCAAGTGTACGTTCAATTGCATCAAAAGCACGTTGATCGCCCGATGCACAACCTGATGCCATAACGGAAACACCACTATTTTTCATCACATTGCGAACGTCTTCAAAATCCACGTTTACAAATCCGGTTTTTTGCATAATGTCGGCAATTGCTCGCGTTGCTACGGCCAAAATATCATCGGCTTTCTTGAAAGCTTCTGTCAATTTTAAATCGCCATAATGTTCACGAAGGGTTTGGTTGTTGACCACCAAAATTGAATCGACCGACTGACTCAATGCTTCTATACCACGTAATGCGTTTTGATAGCGTTGTGCACCTTCAAAACGATACGGAATAGTAACAATTGCGACTGTGAGAATGCCTTTGTTTTTGCAAATTTCGGCAATTACAGGAGCAGCTCCGGTACCAGTACCACCGCCCATTCCTGCTGTAATAAATACCATTTGCGTATTGTTAAGCATTTCTTCTATTTCAGCCGTTTTTTCTTTGGCATATTGCTCACCTTTTTCTGCATTACTACCACAGCCAAGACCTTCGCCCAAACGAACTTTGTTGGGTATTGGACTTTTTGACAAATCTTGTTGGTCGGAATTGCAAATTATAAAATCAACATCTTGAATTCCTTCGTTATACATACGGTTTGCAGCATTACCACCTCCACCGCCTACACCGATAATCTTAATGGAAGCAGCTTTTCTTGATGTTCCGAATTCCGGTTCCATCGCTTGTCCTATATCTACCATAATATTATATTTTTAGAGGTTACTACTTATATTCAGCATCATCAACTTCGAAAAAGCCACCGACTTGTTTTTTCAAGCCACCAATCATCTTTTCCAAAAAGCCATGTCTTTCTTGAGAATTTTCAGTCTCACCTTCATATACCGGTTCTTCATTTTCGGCGTTAGGTGCAACTTTTACTTCCTCATTTTTCTGTTCTACTTCTACAACTTGTACCTGTCTGTTTGCTTTCTCATGTAATGTAGCAGCACGCAACAATAAGCCCACGGCAGTTGAATATGCAGAATCATTAAACAAGGTATTATCATTATACAACACTCTACGGATAGGAGAGACAAGACGAGGACGCATTCCTACCTTATACGAAAGCAAGTTTGACATGTTTTTCAACTTTGAACCACCGCCTGTTACAACCACTCCGGCTGATAATTCTGTAGCGATAGGAATTGCAAGTGCTATTTCAAAGTTTATTGAATCAATAATTTCTTCAGCACGTGACTGAATAATTTTTGCAAGATTCGTCACTTGTATTTGTTTTGAAGTTTGTCCTGCAACGCCTTCTATAGAAATAATGGCATTAGGAGCAAAGTCACTAATAGCTTCTCCGTATTGTTTTTTAATTTCTTCAGCATCTGTTTCCAAAATACCACAACCTTGTGCAATATCAGATGTGATAAGATTTCCACCAAAAGGAATACTTGACGTTGCGCGCAAAATGTTATCCTTGTATATGGCAACATCGGTTGTTCCACCACCAATGTCAATCATAGCCACACCCAACTTGCGGTCTTCTTCCGTAAGTACCGCATCAGACGAAGCTAAAGGCTCTAAATACAAACCATTTTCAGCCACTTCCAAGCCGGCCATATCCACACTCTGACGAAGTTGTGCAAGAGCTTGAATTTTTCCAATTATCACTTGATATTGAGCATCAATGTGTTTGCAAGACATACCCAAAGGATTATCAACGAATGTTCCGTCTAACACGTAATTCTGAGGCACTACATTGATAATTTCCTCATCATAGTTATACGCTACATTGTTTGCTGCTTTGCGCAAATCCTCTATTTCCTCAGTCGTGATTACTTTTGCATAATCACCACGATTACACTGAACAGTGTATGATGTTGAACGAACGTGTCGTCCGGCAACGCCCACAACTACTTTTTTGGGGAAGAAACCAGCTTCAGCTGAAGCATTTTCTACAGCCGTTCTAATAGATTGCGATGCGTGCGATACATTTGATACCTGTCCACTCCACACGCCAGTAGATGCGATGTTACTTCTACCGCATACTACGATTTCTCCGGCATCGTTTTTATACCCAACGAGTGCCACAATTTTTGTAGTTCCAATGTCAATGGCCGCAAACATCCTTGACTTTTCGACCACCGGTTTTTTTACATCTTGTTCCATACTTTTATATTATTTTTTAGTGCATACTATTTGATTCTTATATTTGAGAGACAATGAGACGTATTTGTCCCAGTTTTCCTTCACTTTGTCAGCTTTATAAAAAGCTCTAATGTGACGGAACTTTACGTCTTTATTGTCAATAGTTCCAAATTCAATTTTTGACGGTCCCACTTTGGTTGTCAACACATATTCTCGTTTTGGTGTTACAAAAATTTGTTCAATCATAGGAAGGAACAACGAATCGCTGCGAATATCTTGAGCTAAGCTGAACACATCTTGTAACAATTTTAAATTCGCAGAATCACGTACGTTTACTCCAGCTTGATAATCGGTGTAAATTTCACCCGAAGCTACCAACACGCGTGCACTTCCTCGTTCCGAAAGTGGCATCATTACCCCATTTTCATCTAAATAATAACTTGAATGCAACGACATGATTCTCACGATTGGCGTGCGCTGTTTTATCTTAATGCGCAACTCGCCTTTGAGCGTGAAATACGTTTCACAAGAAAGAATGGTTGGATTTGATTCAAGAGTTGACTCAATTTGATGTATATCAATCTCAGCGACCTCCTTGCCTATAAGCATATTGCGATTAGAGTTCATTGCAACATACACATCTTCAACATTGATAAAATCGGAATGAGACTGATTTTTCTCAATAGAAATGAGTACATCGGTACAGCGTATACTTGCGTGTTTCACCTCTGAAAACGAAAGGCTTGCTATTGCTACAATGCACAATAGAATCAAAGGTAAATATGTCACGAACTTCCTAGCCATTCACTCTTTTCTTCAATAATTCAGTTATAGGTTGTACCAAGCGATCTATATTGCCAGCACCAACAGTTATCAATACTTCTAATTCTTTATCTTTCAAGACTTCCAACACATTTTCTTTGGAACACATTTGTTTTTCGGGACACGTTACTTGATCAAATATCAATTGAGAAGTAACTCCCGGAATTGGTTCTTCGCGAGCCGGATAAATATCAAGCAAAATGAGTTCATCGAGCAGCGAAAGACTTTCAGCAAATTCCGATGCGAAATCACGGGTACGTGTATATAAATGCGGTTGGAAAATTCCTGTCATTTTTTTCCCTGCATACATTTCACGAATTGACTCTATGCAAGCCTTAAGTTCTGCCGGATGATGTGCATAATCATCTATATAAATCAACTTTGGCGAAGCCACTTGTACATCGAAACGACGAACAACGCCATGCAACGTTTTGGTAGCCTTGCACAACTCATCTCTGGTGACTCCATTTACCAATGATGCAGCAGCTGCCGCTACATAATTTTCTACATTTGTTTTTCCCGGTAAACCAAAGTGTATGGAATTGATTTCGCCAAAAGGAGTATGTAAACACAATTCAAAGGCATTGTTTTTAATTTCTATAGACTTCATATAGAAATCGGCTGCAGAATCTTGTAATGAGTATGTATAGATGCGCACATTGTTTTGTTGCAAATCCTGCATAATTGGGTCAAAATTCAAACCTAATTTATGAATCAAGGTGCCACCTTTTTGTATTTGGCATACGAACTTATAAAACGACTCTATCATAGCCTGGTGCGTACCATAAATATCCAAATGGTCGGCATCCATTGCGGTTATTATTCCAATTGACGGATATAAATTATGGAATGACCTATCATATTCATCAGCTTCAACAACCAGAAAATTGGAATTCTCATCAAACACATAATTAGAATTGAAATTCTTTGAAATTCCTCCTAAAAATGCATTACAACCATTTTTTGAATTCTTCATCAAATATGAAGTAAATGTTGTAGTTGACGTTTTGCCATGAGTTCCCGCTATTGCAATAGTTCTCATATTTCTGCAAATGAGCCCAAGCACTTTGGCACGTTTCAAAATTGAGAAACCATTTTTGCGAAAATAGGTGTATTCATTATTTTCTTGCGGAATAGCTGGAGTTATCACCACTATTGTTTTATCTACGGCTGATTTTATTTCAGATGGAATAGCAGAAGCTAAATCGGTGTAGTGAATCTTCATTCCTTCCGATTCCAATTCGTGCGTTAAATCAGAAGGTGCACGGTCATAACCATACACTTGAGCACCGAGCAAGTTAAAATAACGAGCCAAGGCACTCATGCCAATTC
>CAYFVM010000002.1:0-66165 GCA_964346725.1 uncultured Bacteroidales bacterium | reverse complement strand
TACACTTGAGCACCGAGCAAGTTAAAATAACGAGCCAAGGCACTCATGCCAATTCCTCCGATACCGATAAAATAATAGTTTTCCTTCATTACTTTGTTTTTATCAATTTCAAAACTTCGTCGGCAATTCTATTGGCCGAATCATTTTGAGCTAACGTCAATATATTTTTAGACAACTCGGCAAGTTGCTGTTCGTCATCAATCATTGCAAGAGCCGTTGATACAAGTTTTTCTTCTGCTTCAATATCTTTTACCAAAACAGCTGCATTTTTATTTACCAACGCCATTGCGTTGTGTGTTTGGTGGTCTTCGGCCACGTTAGGCGAAGGGACCAATATAGCTGGCTTTCCGAGTAAGCATAATTCAGAAATAGAACTTGCGCCGGCACGTGAAATAACCAAATCGGTCATGGCATACGCCAAATCCATACGGCTTACAAAGTCCGTTACTTGCAAACTATCCGATTTGAATGGTTCTGCCGATTTGCGAGCAGCGTCAATGTATCCCTTTCCGGTTTGCCAAAGCACTTGAATACCGCTTTCTTGCAATTCTTTGAGATACGAAATCACACTGTTGTTGATAGTACGAGCACCAAGGCTACCGCCTATGATTAACAATGTTTTTTTGTCGGGTGAAAAACCGAATGCTTTGTATGCTTCATTTTTATCGCCACCTACAAGATTTTGACGCACTGGGTTTCCGGTAAGAATCAATTTTTCTGCAGGGAAAAATTTCTCCATGCCTTCGTATGCCACACAAATCTTTGAAGCATCGTTTTTCAAAAGTTTATTGGTCACGCCCGCAAAACCATTTTGTTCTTGCAAAAGTACCGGTACTCCATATTTTGCAGCTACTTTCATAGCAGCGCCACTTGCATATCCGCCTACTCCAACAGCTACATCTGGTTTAAATTCTTTTACAATCTTTTTTGCCTTACGCATACTTTTCCACAAGTCAATCAATACACTTATGTTATTGAAAATGTGTGCACGGTCAAAACCTCTAATTGGCAACCCTACAATGTCGTAGCCTGCTGCAGGAACGCGTTCCATTTCCATACGGGATTCTGCACCCACGAAAAGAATCTCGCAATCGGGATGTTTTTCGCGTAGCGCATTAGCTATGCTCACTGCTGGAAAAATATGTCCGCCGGTTCCACCGCCACTTATCAACACTTTCATATCGTATCTATTTAATCACTAACTTCTACACTTTTACTTTTCTTGGGATCTTCTGCATGCGCTTCTGCATACTGCGACATGCCCAGAACAATTCCAAATTCAATACAGGTGATGAACAAAGAAGAACCACCCGAACTGATGACGGGCAATGTTTGTCCGGTTGCAGGCAAAAGATTTACCACAACACCCATATGAAGAAACGCTTGCGCAACCATCATAAACATTAAACCAAGCACCACCAATTCATCAAACACATGCTGCATTTTTTTGGCCACATTGAGCGACTGCCAAATGAGCCAGAAATATGCCAAAAGTACTATGATAGCGCCTGCCCAACCCATTTCTTCTATTATTATTGCATAAATAAAATCGCAATATGCTTGAGACAATTTATAACGTTGCGTGCTGTTGCCCGGCATTTTTCCCAAAACACCACCTTCGGCTATGGCAATTTTTGCTTGCGTTACTTGATAATTATCTATTGGTGCATATTCCGTTTCAGGATTATAGCCACTTGCATACGGAGCAAGACTAGGGACGAAACTTACCACACGTTTTTGCCACGTTTCACCACGAGGGAATATTTGAGGTTCTTTTAAAATGATAAAGCCCATAATAGCAGCAAGAGCAATCCCGATGGCTCCTATGGCAGCAAATTGTTTAAATGGCAATCGTCCTAAATACATCATGAAAAACATAATGAGAACAATAAACAATGCCGTTGAGAAATTTGAAAGCAAAATAATTCCTGCTACAATTCCCGAGGCAAAGAGAATCTTGTATAATACTCTTTTAGGATCGCCAATGTTATCTTGATTCTCTGAGCAGATTTTGGCTATATAAATCACTAAAGCCATTTTTGCAAACTCACTCGGTTGAATTGAAAAACCGAAAATGTTTATCCACCTATGCGCACCATTTACTTCTTCTGAAAATGCGCTAAAGAAGGTCATTAAAAGCAGAACGACAGAAACCACATACCAAAAGAATGCTTGTTTTTTGAGGATTCCCGGTTTGAAACGATACACTATTTGCGAAACAAATATGGTAATAACCACGCCCGCAAGCAAATACATGGTTTGTTTTAACAAAACGGAGAAAGAATTATTTGCTCCGTTTCTAAAAATCACCATGCTGGAAGAACTATATACGGCAATAAGAGAAATGCCTATCAGCAAAAAGAATATGGTCCATATTATCTTGTTGCCAATAAGAAGACTACGGAAGGATGTAATTCCTTCAGCAGCTAAGCGTTCCTTTATTTCCGATACTGTTTCGTCCATTATAGATTTCGTACTTCTTCTTTAAACTTGATTCCTCTATCTTCGTAATTCTTAAACAAATCGAAACTTGCACATGCCGGTGAAAGTAACACTACATCACCGGGACTAGCCAATTCAAATGATTTTAGAACGGCATCTTTCATACTGCGAGTTTCAACTACTGTTGGCACTTTGTCGCCAAATGATTGTTTCAATTTTTCATTGTCAAGGCCAAGGCAAACCAAAGCTTTCACTTTTTCTTTTGCCAACGCATAAAGCTCTGAATAATCATTTCCCTTGTCAGTTCCGCCTGCAATCCAAATCACGTTTGATTTCATGCTATCGAGCGCATACCATACCGAATTGACATTGGTTGCCTTTGAGTCATTTATAAACTCTACACCTTTAACGGTGAATGGTACTTTCTCAAGTCGATGTTCCACATTTTGGAATGAAATGAGGCTTTCTCGTATCTTGTCATTTTTAATATCAACGGCACGAGCTGCAAGCATTGCTGCCATTGAGTTTCCATAATTATGTTTTCCTCTCAACTGCATTTCGCCTACACTCACCGAAAATCTATCTTTTTCAAGCAAATTCACATAGATTGTATCTTCTTTTAAATATGCTTGTTTAGTAGAATCATCGGTTACGGTGTATGCTACTTTTTCAGCAAAGATTTTTCTCTTACCTATCTCATCTATCAACACTTCATCATCGCTGCAATAGATAAAAGTATCGCTTGACTGCATATTTTGTGAAATTCTGAACTTAGAATTGATGTAGTTCTGGAATTTGTATTCGTAACGATCCAAATGGTCGGGAGTAATGTTTAATAGAATTGCAATATCGGCCTTGAAATCGTACATGTGATCGAGTTGGAAATTGCTAATTTCCAATACATAATAATCGTAATTATTATGAGCAACTTGCAAGGCAAAACTTTTTCCAACGTTACCTGCTAGTCCAACGTTCAAACCAGCTTGTTTCAAAATATGATAGGTCAACAATGTGGTAGTGGTTTTTCCATTGCTTCCGGTGATGCAAATTAATTTTGCATTGGCGTATCGTGCAGCAAATTCCAAATCGGAAATAACCGGAGTTCCTAGCGAAAGTAATTTCACCACAAGTGGGGCATCAGAACGAATACCCGGACTTTTAATAATTTCAGTTGCCTCGAGAATCTTTTCTTCAGAATGATGTTCTTCCTCGAATTCGATATTATTTTCAACAAGCATAGTTTTGTATTGGTCTTTGATTTTTCCATTATCGGAAACAAAGACGTCAAAACCTTTTTCTTTTGCCAAAATAGCAGCACCTACACCACTTTCTGCGGCACCAAGAATAACTATGAAATTTGTTTTTTTCATTGTTGTACTATCGTATTTTTAATGTTACCAATGCTAAAGCACCTAAAATGAGTGCTATCAACCAAAATCGAATTACTATTTTCGATTCCGGAAGACCTTTTTTCTGATAATGATGATGGAGCGGAGCCATAAGGAAGAACCGTTTGCCCTCACCAAACTTCTTTTTTGTGTGTTTGAAATACGCCACCTGAATAATCACAGAAACGCTTTCGGCAAAGAAGATTCCACATAGAATAGGGAGCAACAATTCTTTACGAATAAGAATTGCAAATACTCCAATGATACCGCCAAGCATAAGACTTCCGGTATCGCCCATAAATACTTGAGCCGGAAATGAGTTGTACCAAAGGAACCCAATGGTAGCACCCAAGAATGCACACGCATATACAACCAATTCACCGGAATACGGAATGTACATGATATTCAAATAGCTCGAATAAATCACGTTACCCGAGAGATATGCCAAGATACCCAGCACGGCCCCCACTATTGCGGTGGTTCCCGCGGCAAGTCCATCCAAGCCATCGGTTAAGTTTACGCCATTTGAAACTGCGGTAGTTATGAAAATCACAATAAACACGAACAAAATCCAACCTAACACATCAGCATTCTCGCCTACAAAACCAACGAGTGACTTATAATCAAACTCATTGTTTTTCACAAAAGGGATTGTAGTCTTGGTTGATTTTTCGCCATATAATTCAACACGTGTTTTTTCAATTTGTTCAGAACTGTATTCTTGTTGCGTAGTTTCCATGGCATGTGTTTTTTGTGCAATAACCACATCGTCGTCGAAATACAACGTAAGTCCTACAGCCAAACCACAGATAACTTGTCCTACAATTTTGTAGCGTCCGTGCAATCCTTCTTTGTTTTTCTTGAACACTTTAATATAATCGTCCAAGAATCCCAATAGGCAAAACCAAATAGTGGTAAACAACATTAAAAGAATGTACACATTGGTTAAGTTGGCAAAAAGGAGGGTTGGAATAATAATGGAAATGAATATCAAAATACCACCCATGGTTGGAGTACCTTTTTTCTGCATTTGTCCTTCCAAACCAAGGTTGCGAATAATTTCTCCTACCTGTTTTTTCTGCAAAAACTCTATCACTCGTTTTCCGAAGAAAATAGAAATGAGTAATGCCGCAATAAAAGCAAAACTTGCTCTAAACGAAAGATACTGAAACAATCCCGCTCCAGGGAAATCGAATTTATCTAAATAGGTAAATAAATGATACAGCATATTTTTACAGTTTAATTAAACAATTCCTTTATTACTTCTCTATCATCAAAATGGTGCTTAACACCTTGAATTTCTTGATATGGCTCGTGTCCTTTGCCTGCCACTAAAATCACATCGCCTTTTTGTGCAAGCATTATGGCTGTTTTAATCGCTTGCTTGCGATCGAGTATTGTGAGCACATTTGTTGGCGACTCTATACCGGCAAGCATTTGATTTGCAATGTCGGCAGCATCTTCGTTGCGCGGATTGTCGGACGTGAGTATAACTTGGTTGCTCAAACGTGCACAGATTTTACCCATTATCGGGCGTTTTGTTTTATCGCGATTGCCACCTGCACCAACTACGGTGATAATTTTATTGGTCTTAGGGCATAATGCATTGAGCGTGGTTAGAATATTCTCCAAAGCATCGGGTGTGTGAGCGTAGTCAACTACAGCAGTCACATCGTTTGCATTTTTAAAGAACTCTATACGACCCGCAACCGGCGTGAGCGTGCTTATGATTTCAAGCACAGCTTGTTTTTCTTGGCCTAATAATATTGCCGCACCATACACAGCAAGCAAATTATAGGCGTTGAACAAGCCAATGAATTTAGCCCAAACCTCAACATTGTCAATCTTAAGCAACATGCCGTCGAATTGTTGTTCGAGCACGCGACATTTAAAGTCGCTCATGCTTTTGAGCGAATATGAATATTTTCCGGCACGAGTGTTTTGCAACATTATCTGACCATTCTTGTCGTCGTCGTTAGTCAACGCGAAGGCGGAAGCCGGAAGAGTGTCGAAGAATGATTTTTTAACACGGAGATATTCTGCGAATGTTTTGTGATAGTCTAAATGATCTTGTGTAAGGTTTGTAAAAATGCCACCTACAAAATCTACTCCGGCTACACGATGTTGGTGTATTGCATGTGAGCTGACTTCCATGAAGCAGTATTCACAACCGGCTGTTTGCATTTTTTCGAACAAATCGTACAACTGTACTAAATCGGGAGTCGTGTGATTTGCAGGATATTCGGTTGTATCTACATAGTTCACGACAGTTGAGAACAAACCACATTTGTGTCCCAAGCCTGAAAACAAGCGATACAACAAGGTTGCAGTAGTTGTTTTGCCGTTAGTTCCGGTTACACCCACAACTTTGAGTTTTGAAAAATCAATGTTGTGAAAAGCACGGAGCAATTGTCCGCATGCAATCACAGAATTTTCAACCACAATGTACGCAACCGCAGGATTGATTGTTTTTGGTAATTCTTCGCAGACAACAGCGGCAGCTCCCTGTTGTTCGGCAGAAGCTATAAAGTTGTGCCCATCAACGGCAACACCGCGCACAGCTACAAACACCATTGATGTACCAATATTTCGAGAATCGGTGTCTATTGCAGAAACAGAAATATTCGTATTGCCTACAACTTGCAGTGTAGCAACATCATTGAGGATACCATGTAAGTTACTATTTCTCATCAGTTTAACGTCAAAACAATTACATCTCCGGGATAATATGGCGAGCCGGGTTTGAGCGACTGGCGACAAATTCGGCCATAGCCGTCACATTTTACTTTAATACCAAGACTATCCGCCAAAAACAATGCATCGCGCATACCCATGCGTTCAAAGTTTGGAACCACGTCTTTTTGGAAACGCAATGCTGTTTTCGTTACTTTTTTATTTTCTGTATTAGTTTTTACCCATGTTGCACTATTCTTAGTAAGAACCGGAATAGATAAATTTTTGTACAACACATCGTAATCACTTGCAAAGCCATTCGTCATTGATGGCATTGTTTCTCTTGATGCCGTATCTGACGACATTTCGTTGCGCAAGTCATAATCCATGAAATAAATGCGATCGGAAATGTTTTTGAACGCACCAACGGCACTATAGTTTTCGGTAGTTTTTGACTGAATTACTACGATACATGAATATTTTGGATTGTCGGCAGGGAAATATCCGCAGAACGAACCACGCAACTTGCTTTTGTTGTATGAACCACGTTCGAAAGTTTGCGCTGTTCCTGTTTTTCCGGCAATTTTGTAATACGAACTGGCAAAATTCTTTGCAGTACCATGTTCTACTACCGCTTCCATTATTTTATGCGCTTTTTCCAACGTTTCTTTTTTGCAAATAGAGCCACGCACCGACTGTGGTTTGAAAGTCTTGATTACTTTCGAATCGCTTCTGATTTCTTTCATCAAATGTGGGCGCATCATTTTACCATTGTTTGCTACCGCATTGTAAAATGTGAGTATTTGCAATGGAGTCAATTCTATTTCGTAGCCATACGACATCTGCAACAGGGTAGTTCCTGACCAACGTTCAGCACCTTCGGTCATGCTCGGGTCTTTAATTCGTGGATGTTGTTCGCCAACCAAATCAATTCCCGAAGGTTGGTCTAAATTCATTGCTTTAATTCTATCAATGAAATCCCACTCGCGGTGTTCTTTCACATAATATTTGTCGATGATTTTGCTCACTCCCACGTTTGATGAGTTTGCAAACACATCGATGACTGACAATTTTTGGAAACCACCATGTGTTTTGTGATTCCAGTCGGTTACGGTAAGTTGACCATTTGCATACGTAACTTGGCCATTGCCGGTATTGATAGTGTCATCAAGATTGATGTATTTATCTTCAAAAGCCACCATTAACGATGGAAGTTTTATGGTAGAACCCGGATCGCATACGTTTGAAACGGCATAATTCCAGTTTTCATAGAAATTATTGTCGGTAGTGTCATCGTTGCGCGATAGATTTGAGATAGACAAAATATCGCCCGTTTTTACATCCATTACAACAGCACAGCCCCACTCTGCATCGTAGGCTTTAAGTGCTTTGGTAAGTTCTTCGTGCGTAATAGTTTGAATATCTGCATCAATGGTTGTGACCAAATCGTAGCCATCAATGTTGCCTACTTCATTACCCATTTCAACAGCCTCAATATCCTCACAAACTTTTCCGTACAATTCAGCATCGTAGGCTTTTTCCAATCCGGTTTTTCCATGGAATTCGCCTTTGCGCAAGAAACCGATGGTACGTGTAGCCATACCGCCATAGGGATAGACTCTATTGTTTTCGACCGAAACGGTGAGTCCGCCTCTATAAGCACCTTCGCGAAGCAATGGAAGTTTTTTCACCGCCTGCAACTGATTGTAATCGATTGGATTCTTATAGAGTTTTACAATCTTTTTCTCTTTTTTTGCCTTACGTATGAGGTTGTAAAAATTCTGACGACTTTCATCAGGGAAAATGCGCGCCAAACCATCGGCAATGGAATCAATGTTTTGGTCTATTAAGTCTAAGTTGCCTTTTTTCTTGAAAAACGCGATACGTGCATCGAAATAGATGGTGTATTCAGGCACAGAACAAGCCAATACACGACCTTTGCGGTCAAGTATGTCGCCACGGCGCGGTTGCACCACTTTGGCTTTAGCTCTATTTTTTTGTTCGCCTATCAATTCTTCACTTTCGTTTACTTGTATTTCAACTACTTTCCATAATATCATCACTCCGAAAATGATGAACATAATGGGAACCGCTATAAAGCGCCAGCGAATATTTTTCAATATTTCAGTTTCCGTTTTCATATGACGATATTGTATAAGCGGGTTCACGTAATTCTTTCAATCCCAAATTGCGTTGTTCAATTTGATATTGAATATTGATATACTTCATTTTGTTGATGAGCACCTTTTGCGTTGAAACGTATTCGGCACGCACCTCTTTTATTTCTTTATCTAATCGTTTGTTCTGTTGCTCAATGTAATACACGTGGTATCCATTGGCAATGTACACAACCACCAAGAACAAAATGACACCAATCACGGGAAGATGATTTTTGAGGAACTCAGCCTTCAAAATCTCTCCGTTAAGGATGTCTTTGAAATTCAATTTCGTGTTCTTGTCTTGACTAGCCATTTTTTTCAACTATTCTCAATTTTGCACTACGTGCTCTATTGTTTCTTTCTAATTCTTCAGCGCCGGGAACTATTACTTTCTTGGAAATGAGTGTAAATGGTGTTTTTACGTTTCCGAAGAAGTCTTGTTCCACATCGCCGTTTATATTTCCCGACTTAAAAAAATTCTTCACCATTCTGTCTTCCAACGAATGATAGGTAATAACCACAAATCGTCCACCGGGACGCAAGATTTGCAAACCACCTTCCAAAAAATCTTTCAGCGCTTGCATTTCGTGGTTTACCTCTATGCGCAATGCCTGAAATATCTGCGACAAGTATTTGCTCTCGGTTTGCGGATTGCAAAACTTGGTTCCTATTTGCTTTAGGTCGCCGGTGGTTACTATTGGCGCTTCTTTGCGACGAGCTATAATTTCTTGTGCCAAACGACGAGCATTCACTATTTCGCCGTAATTCTTAAACACTGCGGTCAACGAAAGTTCGTCATATTCATTTACCACATTCGCAGCCGACTTTTTCACCGAGCGATCCATGCGCATATCGAGCGGACCATCAAAGCGGAACGAAAAACCACGTTCTGCATCGTCAAAGTGATGCGATGAAACGCCCAAGTCAGCCAAAATTCCGTCAACTTGCAGTATACCATAGTATTGCATGAAATTTTTTACGTATGCAAAATTGTGGTACACAAACGTAAATTGTTCGGATTGTAATGCGTTTTTGCGAGCATCGTCATCTTGGTCGAAACCGAACAAATGTCCGCCATTTAATTGTTTGAGTATTGCGGTTGAATGTCCCCCGCCACCAAATGTGGCGTCAATATAAACTCCTTTCGAATTAATATTCAAACCCTCTACCGATTCATGCAAGAGGACAGGAACATGATACGTCATATATTTTTACTCATACAAATTAAAATCGTCACCAAAAATTTCGCCTGCCAATTGTTCGAAATCATCTTGTGGCATTTTGCTTGCTTCGTAACGAGATTTATCCCACACCTCAACAATTCCTTCAACACCAAGGAAAACCACATCTTTTGACAAGCCTGCAAAATCCATTAGATTTTTAGGAACGAGCAAACGATTCATAGAATCGAGCGTCAGCTCTATTGTGCCTTTGCTAAACTCAGTAAGAAACGCATTGTGCTTTTTGTTGAAAATCGGATTCAATTTTTTAGACAACTGCGCCATCATTGTTTGCCATGATTCCATAGGATGGAGTTCAAGACATGGCTTGTAAATGCTCTTTTTGAGCACAAAACGCACCAATTCTTCAGACCCACCCATTTGTCGTTTGAGCTGAGAAGGTAGCGGCACACGCCCTTTCACATCTATTTTACCTGTATGTTCACCTACAAAATTCACCATCGGTTTTTAACACAATAATTCGTAGGTAAAAGTAAACACATTTTTTCCACTTTCTTACATTTTTTACCACTTTCTGCCACTTTGTTGATAACTTTCGAGATACCAACACCCGGAATGCCCTGAAAACAAGCGTTCATGCGGTGGCACAATGTATAGAGTAAGAATTGTGGATTGTTAAGAGTGAAAATAATTTGCAGCGAACATGCCAATGCTTTGGAACAAAAAATTTGTACCTCAATTGGTGACACTATGAAGGGGAAAGAAGGAAAATGGCTGTGCCTAATTGCCAAACGGCACAACGAATGAGAACAAGTGGGGAAATGCGAGCGTTATTGCTTCTCCCACGCTTCTACTCCCCCTTCTACTACTTGAAATAGCGGGTGCGCTTGACATTGACGCACGTCTGCTACTGTTTGATACAGTTGAGGGTCTCTGACTTGTAGTTTTCTAAGAAGATGATGGAATTCGTAGTCCACCTGCCCTTGAGTGACGGTAATGTGTGTGGGCGCACTGGTCGGCTCTATTTTGGAGGCATCGAAGTGATAGCCTCTCGCAACTGCCTCTTGATAAACCACCGACAGATATTGGTTGATAGCAGCCAAGGGGTTTGGCGCGGTGCAAAACCGAGTAAGTTGCGGATGGTGGATATATCCTTTGGTTTTTCCCTCTAACACGTGTTTAGCAAGGAGTGTTTCTCTCCAAAGTGCCACAAGGCCTTTGGCATCAAGATATTTTGGATGGATAGACCAGATTCTCATGGGGCGTAGGGTGAGTTAGTAGGTCTGTTTTAGAACTTGAGCGTTCTTTGATATTCAACTTCGGGTTCTTCTGCTAAAAATAATTGCAATTGCGTATTGGTTTCGAAACCGCGAAGTTTTTTTCTATACTCAGCAACTATTTGAGGATTCTCAATTTCGAGTTTTCTATTTTTTGATATGTTCAGAAATGCTTCTTCTTTGTCGATACCAAGAAATTTTCTATTAGCAAGATTTGCGGCAATACCGGTAGTAGAGCTACCGGTGAATGGGTCAAGAATCCACGCATTTTTTTGAGTAGATGCAATTATAATACGTGTGAGCAATGCCAAAGGTTTTTGGGTAGGGTGTTTTCCACACGATTTTTCCCAAGGAGCTATGGCAGGCAAATGCCAAACATCTTTCATTTGAGTACCGCCATTAATGGACTTCATTAACTCATAATTGTAATAGTGCGAGGCTTTTTTGCTCTTGCGTGCCCAAATGATAAACTCAGTAGAATGAGTAAAATAGCGACACGAAAGATTTGGCGGAGGGTTTGTTTTTGCCCAGGTAATGCAATTAAGTATTTTATAATCGAGTTCGGTAAGCATTTGCGCAACAGAGAATATATTATGAAATGTTCCGCTTACCCATATAGTGCCGTTGTCGGTTAAATGGTCTTTACAGGCTTTTAGCCAGTTATAATTAAATTCGTTATCCTTTTCAAATCCTTGCGACTTGTCCCAATCTCCTTTGTTTACGCTAACCATCTTGCCACTTTGCACAGAAATGCCACCGTTTGACAAGAAATATGGTGGGTCAGCAAAAATCATATCAAACTTAAAATCAAACTGATTTAAAAGTTCAATACTATCGCCTTGCAATAAGGTGAAGGCTTTATCTGCGGATTTGAAATAACTTTTCAATTACTTATAAAAATGGTTATGAATATTTTCTAAAAATTCTACTTCTTTACGTGTGATTGCCTTTTCCTTTGTCCCTTCGTGAGCGATTAAATTTCTATATGAATTGAATTTTGACAACCATCTAACTTTATCACTTTTACTATTAAATTCTTCACCGATGTTTATTGAGAATAATTTCTCAAAGGTTATAAAGTCTGTTTTGTTTGTTGGCTGCTTTGTCCAATTATCAGTTATAATTTTTTTATAATCCATGATTGTAAACATATCGATCCACGGTATATCAATACGTTCTTTTGTTTCGATATCTTGTTTTTCAATTTCAGCTTCTGCTAGTTCAATACATTTTCTTTTAATAGCACTTATTTCTAAATCCCAATTATCACCATATATTTCTTTGATCCCTTCTAATACTAATTGTTTTATTTTCTTTTCAATCTCTGTCGCATATTTTCTTCCTTTAGTTTGAATATCTTCATTGTTTTTTTCTTTCCATTCTATTAATTCAATTGGATTAAATTCACTATATGTTTTATTAATAAGTTCTTGGAAGAAACACACCCAACTTTTTCCTGCTCCTTCTCCTTGTATTTTTAGGACTTTATCTCCCTCTTCCTCTTTTAGAACTTTCATATTATCAAATAAAGCTACTAAGTATTTTTTAATATGATTAAATCTTTCAATTGACGGTGTTGATTTTGTTATAATACCATTTTGGGTTAAAAAAACAGTTTATACTGCCAATTGTACACAAAAAGGCATAAGTTCCTCGATTAGAATTAATGAAGTATTTTTCCCTGTTGTAAATATTCAGAATAGTTATTTATTACCAATGAGTAACATAAAGAAACAAGCTCAACAATTTCCTTTTTTGTTTTTTGCATTTCATTAGAATGATCTAGATTGTTCGTATTGTATATCGAGCCTTCTAATGAATCTTCTATATAAGTATTACCTTTTGCTTTTGGTAATAATCCAGAGGCCAAAATACCTCTATCAAAAAAATCGGCACTTAAAGGAGCTGGATCTGCACCGATTTCAATTTTTGCATATAAAGGGCTAGTCAAATTCTCTGATAATTCTCGAATAATTGCAGAACGAAGAGCTGACATTCTACTATCGACTCTAGTAGAACTCCATAAAAGGTCTTCTTTCAACATTGTTCTTAAACTTGGTTTTACAGCTTTTTGATTTTCATTAATATCAACAAAAATATGAAGTTGTTCTTCTGGTGATAAATTTTTAAAAGCTACTACAGGCACTGTATTTGTATTAAGGTATTTTGAGCCCGCGTAACCATACAATCGATGTTGACCATCTATTATGTATGCTAATGCATAAGCATTTGGTATTTTTAAAGTCCCATATCTTGAAGAAGTCCCGTCTTTTCTTGCAACACTTTCAAAGTTAACTTCGTGCTTAGATTCGTTAAAGTTTACAATTAAGGAATTTGGGAAACACCCTCCTTTATCAATATATTGAGTTATTGATACAAGTCTTGAAGGAACAAGTAATCTTTGATAATTTGGCAATTCTGCATTTGTCTTAGTTTTATGTAGGATATATCCAATTTTTAATAAAAGAGATGGTTCAATGGAAAACATATAATATTTTTTATTCCCCATATCTCCTTCTATTGCAGGTATTTCAATTTTAGTATTATTAATAAGTTGATTTTTAAATATTAAACCAAGGAATTGATATTTAACGGCATATTTATAATTCAATATAAGATTTTCAACATACTTAAAAGCATTGTCATCGTAATGAAATGAATTGGTGTCCATTAACCTTTTGTAATCTTCGCTTTTGTCACTTAGCAGAATATTCTTTGTTGCAAATATGTATTTGATTTTAATTTCTGAACCATATAATTGATTTATTGTTTTTTTGAAACCATCAAGTTTTAAAGATAACCCTTCAAATTCAGTTTTATAAGAAGGCGCAGAGGATGGATTAATTGCTGATTTACATTCAACGAGGATAGCAGTTTCGCCATCTATAGCAACCACATCAATTTGTTTTTTTTCATAATCTTCTTTACCATAAGGCAAATGAAGATTTTCATCAAAATTCAAATTTCTGTACCCTATTTCGTATAATTGACACCATATATTATCTTCAAACTCTTTAGCTACAGATTTTCGTTTTTTTATTTTTGTTTTTGTTTTCAATGTTGTGAATACTTCCCACCCATCTTTAATATAAACATCGACCAAATTATGGTCTATGCTTAACTCCATATAATTTTTCTTTTTTGAACTATAGAGCCGTCCAAGAGTAGAAGCATCTTGAGTCAGTCTATCCGTAACTTGTTTTAGTTGATATGGTTGAAGAAATGCCATTATATAATATTTTAGAATGATACTATTGTTTCTTTTTTTATTTTTTGAATAAACAATTCAAGAGTTGAAAGATTATATACACTCGGAATTATTGAGAATGCTTCTTCCAATTTATTTTTTGCAGACAGCCAGCCTTGACCATCAGTAATCCAAACAAATTCAAAATTTGGATATTGATTTATTTTGGGAGCAAGATCGGAATATGCTCTTGCTACTTCATTAAGTTTAGAGCCTCTACCATTGTAAAAATTGGTTTCTATGAGGTAGGTTTTAACGTTTGTTTTTATTGCAAAATCAAATCTTTTTAAATCTACACCCAAACTTGTAATCTCGCGAAATTCTGTACAGTTCACCTCTTTTTTGTAGAAGATTTGAGCACTATCAAAGAGTAGAGAAACAGCCTTTGACATATTTTCGCCGCCTCTGTTTTTTCTTGCATTTGTATCTAATCCTACCTCAACGCCAAAAACATAATCTACAAGATTGATTTGTAATGTTTTTGTTTCGAAACAGTTTGGCCGAGCCCTGTACCTTCTATAAACTCATAAATCTTATCCGGTGATTCGAAATAAGAGTTGAGCAAAACTATTTCACCTTCTTTATTGAATGTTTTTGCACATTTATTTTTTCTCACAGCAATCAAAATATCTAACACTTCAAAAACTTTTGCGTTTTCTTCAAATAGTTCTTGAACCGCTGATTTTAAATCTTCTTTACCTATTAAATAGTTGAGCTGATTAAGTTTTATTGAGATTTTCTTTACGTTAGAAGTAATCTTTCCAAAATCGGTAAAGTAATCAAGGGTTGCATTCGTTTCACTTAATTGCGAAAGAAAGGTTTCAAATTGCTCTGAAATATACTAATTGCTCTGATGATTGGTTGGTGATTAATAATTCGGTTAGTTTTCCTCGCTTTTCAGCATTTGCATTAATCATTCGTGTGGCAAGCACCCTTTTGATGTTGAACGGCTCGTATAACGTATCAAAGAATTCATCGGTTGGATTTTTACCTTTCACATCAGAGTTACTTAAAATAAATGTATGCCCAAGCATATCAATTTTTTTACAAAAATTGGCTAATCGAATTTGCTCTACATCATTGAAATCTTCTTTTGCATACGAATTGAAACTTGATGTTTCGCTTAATGGTTTGTACGGCGGATCGAAATAAAAGAAGCTATTGGAAGTAGCATAGTGTAAGGTATGTTCAAAATCACCTGTTAGTATTTCTACTTTTTGCAGTAGTTCGCTGTCGGCAAAAATTGTTTGCTCATCGCATATTTTAGGATTCGCGTATCGTCCAAAGGGGACATTAAAAAGTCCTTTACTGTTTACACGATATAAGCCATTGAAACACGTACGGTTTAGAAAGATAAACAATGCGGTATTTTCGATAGGTTCAAGTGATTTAGTGTTGAATTTTTCTCGCTTGTTTAGATAGTATGCTTTTCGCTGTTCTTCGCCCAACGGGATATATTCATCTTGAATAGCTTGTAAGTATTTACAAAGTTCAGATGGTTTTTCTTTGATGGTTTTATAGGCGGTTGTTAAATCGGGGTTTATGTCGTTAATAACGGCTTTTGTAATATTTGGATATTGTTGCAAAATCCAAAATAAAACAGCTCCCCCACCAACAAACGGCTCCACATAGGTAACATTTTTAATCTCAGCAAAATCGACAGGCAACACCTTTTGAATGCTTTCAATTAGTTGGGTTTTACCGCCAACCCATTTAATGAATGGTTTTGCCTTTGTTATCATATGCGTTTTGTCCTTTACAAAGGTATAATTTTATTTTTGGTTTGGGACAAGTTCTCTTTTCCTTCTATTATAAATACTTGTGAACACTTTTCTGTATGTACCACACCGGGCATTGTGGTGCGTTGTTATTCTCCGGTAAATTCATCAATCTTGTTTTTCAAATCTTGCAGGCTTTTGTTTATTTCCTCTTGAATTTCATTAATTTTTTTTCATGGTAATGGCATTTGTTCTATTAAATTGAAGTTCTATCCTTTGTAAAATCAGCTGGTTGTTTTTAGCTAATGTTATGGCTATTTCTTGCCCTTCTTTAATAAATTCTTTCGTCGCCTCAATTGGTGTGGTCTTTTGATATTTGGTTGGATGCTTTAAATCTTGGAGAAGCACATATTTAATTCTTTTCCCGAGTGCTTGGTAATAGAGGTTAATGTATGTTTCAACTCCAAATCTTATGTTTTTTATTTCGCTTAAAATCGGGAGTATGTCTTTTTTGAACAAGGCCCTCTGCCCCGTTAATGTTTTAAATGGATTTATTTGATAATTAATGAGAGTATCAGATGGTTGGCCTAGTACAATATCGGCTTCATCTTCATACAGTGGAGTCAATAAAACATAAAAGTGTTCCTTTTTGATATTTGAAACGTCGGCATCAAAAAAAAGAATTATATCACCTGTCGAAACTTCAACACCATGAACCATTGCCCAACTTTTCCCTTGATTCTGTTTTAATTTCTCATACGTAAAAACATATTTCTTTGATAATTCGGTTAATACCCTCTCGGTATTGTCTAAAGAGACATCATCTACAACTATTACTTCGGAATTGGGGTTATGCACACAACATGAAATAACGACATCAGAAATAGTCTTTTCTTCATTGTAACTGCATATAATAATGCTTGTTTTCATACTCATATCAGTTTTACAATAGGTTACACAATGTTTTATTTGGAATTATCCAATCTACATAATCCATAGATACGAGATTCTCATTTCGGTATATTATAGACAAAAAAAGCTACAACCGGGTGGTTGTAGCTTTTGAGGGGGGGGGGGTGACAACGGCTCACGTTACCTCTGGTCTATTTTATTTATACCTCAATTTGTATTTTAATTTTTCCGCCCAGACCTTTTTCAACTATATCATACAACGTTTTTAGCGTGATATTACTTGCATCGTTTTCAATTCGAGAAATGTATGTTCTTTTTTTAGATATGATTTCTCCTAATTGGTTTTGAGTTATATTTTTTTTCTCTCTTGCTTCTCTTATTTGCATACCAATTTGAAATGACTTGAAATCTCTTTCAAGCTCATCTCTTCTTTCTGTTCCTTTTGGTCCGTACACTTCATTCTTTATATCAGACCACGTATTTACCTCTTTCATAGTTTTTCTTTTTTATCAATAAAATATTGCTCCATTAATAACACTGCCTTTTTAATCTCACTTTTTGGCGTCTTCTGCGTTTTCTTTTGAAATCCATTTAAAAGTATTACTAATTTACCTTCATCAAAAAAACAAAAGACTCTCCAAATATTTGAACCCAACGAAATTCTTGTTTCATATAATCCTTTTTCTCCTTCTATTTGTTTTATATATTTTTCAGGGATTCGCTGTTGACACTCTACTATCTCAATTATTTTAAATATTTTGTTTTGAACTTTTTCTGGTTGTGACAATAAGAATTCTTTAAAATAATCTTTATATGCGACTACCGTTCTTATTCTTTCATTCATATAGAAATATCTTTACAAATGTAACTTATAAGTTACTTATTTACAAATTTTTTATATTTTTTTATATGTGGTAACGTCTATGGTATAGCTTTGTAGCTTTACCGCCAACGATGTATTGCGAACTCAAATATACGACTTTCGTAGATATGAGGGCTTTATTTCATAAAAAAAGGTACAACCGGGTGGTTGTACCTTTGAGGGGGTTGAGTGAGTTTTATTATTCCAAGAAAAACACAATGGTACTCACAACTCTTGCTTTTTGAAGATAGGGTTCGTTGGGTGCCTCGCTTGATTCTTCTTCGTAATAATAGCGTCCTGCAATTGTAATCTGTCCTTGTGAAGCGGTCTTGATTTTGCCCAATTTTGCTTGCGAATCATTGGCAAACTGTTCTCCTGCAACACGTGCATTTTTTGTACTTTCAGCTATCAACTGAGGTTTAATGGAATTTAGTTCCGGGAAAGAATAGTCGGTACTGATAGTGCAGGTTAAATCGTTGCTCACCAATTCCAACTCCAATTGAGCAACTTTGTCCTCTATGCTTTTCACGTCTTTTGACTCAAAGGTGATACTTTGTGAAATGGTATATCTATCTATTTTTACCTGCACTTGTTTGTCGTCTACCCATTGGGGTTCGTAATATTTTTGTCGGTCGTTTACGCCAATCTGTTTTATGGTAATGTCTTTGGCGTCGTAGCCATTGTTGGTCATATAGGTAACGATTGCATTTTTCTTGCTTTCAGTTTTGGCAATGATGTCTTGCAAGGTGTCGCCCGAAAATGAAAAATGTAAGGTAACCGTGGCCGACGTTGCGGTCATATTCATTTCAGCTAATCCTTTTACGGTAACTATTCGGTCTTTGTCGCTAAATGTTTTAAGTCCTTTGAAAATGAAAAAGCCTAACAGCGAAAGCCCTATTACTATTGAAAGGGCAAGAATAATTTGTTTTGATTCTGATTTACAGTCCATAGGTTGAAGTTTTAATTCGTTAGTAATGCGTTTTTCAAATATACAATTTTGGGAGAAATGAGAGGGGAATTTTCGTGTATTTATTGGGGGAATTCCGGCGCTTGCTGTTTAGCATGGGAACCACCAATGTTTTCCATCTTTTATAATACTAGAATAATACGCTTTTTCATTTCTTTCGATTTCTTTGAGGACATTAATTTTGAATCTCTATTTTATTCCCCTATGCCAATGTATTTAAATCAAGTCGAATGTAATAGAAATCTTTATCGTTGTATTTGAAATTTTTGTCATTGTCTAAATCACGTTGCATTTTTATTAGTACAAAACCCTGCGTATCAAAAATGTCAATAGAAACCGCGTTTTCGTTAGCCGGTGTGATTGCCTGTAATCCATTTCCATATTTGTCAGAAACATAGAGAATAGATGGGTCATCATCATCAACTTTGCCACTTTTATCGTAATCGTTTGGTTTTACAAAATAAAAAATCCACTTACTGCTTATATTTTCATGTTTGGTAGTTCTTTCATTGTAGTAGTATCGGTTGTAATGATTAGGGAATGCTTGAATAAATGTATCATCCTTGAATAGTTTCTTGGATGTATCTGCCTTAAAATCGTAGAAAATAATGTTTGCGTAATAATTATTCGATAGGGCTATTTTACTTGAAGTCAACAAATCGGTATTATAACTGGTGGGAATCATCATAGTAGATGAACTATCTGCAATAATGGGGTCAGCAAAAAATCTTGGTAATTTATCACTGCTTTGTCCGAATGCAGATAATGAAATTGAAACTAAAAAAAATCCTAAAATTTTGTTTTTCATGCTTGTATCGTTTTTATAATGGTTTCTAAATTTTACGTATGTGCTTATTCTATTCGTTCTAATATTACGTTGTCTTTTCTTTCAAATCTAATTAACCCTTTATTGCCAGAAATGTATGTTTTTACCGGTGTATCCTTGTCTATTTCGTTTATTTTTTCTGTGTAATCAACTTCAATTATGTCTTTATATTGTATTCCTCTGACTGTTAAAGTGTCGTAGAAATTAATCTTTGCATCAACACCATATTCAACCGTCTTAGTGCGGAAATTATACACAAGCCTATCTTTTTGGTTCCATTCTATTTCAAGTTCTGTATTTTCAACAGTTGCTCTTAACCCAAACATGAAAAAGAATCCGTTTACTGTTGAACTATATGCAGCCCCATAGCTTTCACCCCATGCATCGCCATCACTTCCCCATTCGCTATAGTAATGATGTGTTTTATACCAGACATCTTGATCCATAAAGAATTCTTCTGATATGCCATAATTGTCAACAAACTTTAGGGTTGTAATGGTGGTGTCTATCTGGTATTTTCTTGCGTCGCTACTGATATTGAAAACACCTTTAATGTCTCCGCAACTATTTAATAGTAGTGAAAGAGCAGAAATAAGAATCAGCTTATTTGTTAATTGTATATGTTTCATGATTTGACATTTCAAGTTGAATCAATCCTAAATTATTGAAATAAACAGACATCGGTTCTAATAGAGATGAATCGCTTACATTGCTTTCGAATTTTCTCATAAAAACCTTATAATACATTTGATTATTTAGAGAAATAGAGTCATAATAAATTGTTTGGGTTATTGAATCACAAATAAAATTGGACAAAGTATCATACGGAAACTGAATAAAATGTCTGTTATTGATTTCGATATTTAGGGTTTGGGGTATGTATTCACGAAATCTTGCGCCGCCCAATGAAAATTCTATATGAAACTTTGGATATGTAGATTCTAGAATTGTCGTTTTCATTTGATATGAATAATACTCATTCCCACAACAATTCCATTCACAAAAAGCATGGTGTTGTTCCCATTCAATTCTATCCTCAATCACATTAAAATCAAAAGCATAGCCATTTGAATGAACAAAGCTAACTTTTTGGCCATTTGAATAAGGCAATAATGCCAATTCCTGAGCTCCCAGCTCGTATCGAGCTACTTCTATTGAATCTTCTCTGCAACACGATGATAGTAGTAAAAACAACATCAATGTTTGGATTATTCTTTTCATAGTTTTATCGGTTTTCATTTAGATAACTCTGCTGTTGCATGCATTGGTTATTTACAAATTCAAAGGTACAACTTTCGCACGTACGAGAGGTTTAATTCTTATCTTTTTTGCATATTCTATATCATTATAGAATATGAACTACGACTTTGCAATCTTGATAATTTTTCCGAACTTTAAACGTTCATTCTAAACGAATGCTAGTGAAAAAAAAAACAAGGACAAAAGATGTAGCTTTAGTTCTGTCAAGTGGCGGACCTCGAGGGTTTGCATACATTGGAGCTATAGAGGAATTGCTGGCACGTGGATACAACATCACTTCTATTGCAGGATGTTCCATCGGTTCTTTGGTTGGAGGCATCTACGCCGCCGGAGGACTGCCTTTGTTCAAAGAATGGTTGTTCCAATTAGACGAACGCAAAGTAATGAGCCTTATAGACTTTACCCTAAGCAAAAGCTATTTAGTTCGTGGCGACAAAATCATCAATACTATCAAAGAGATTGTTCCCGATGTTGATATTGAAAAATTAAATATTCCATACGCAGCTGTAGCGACAGACCTGTATTCAGGCGAAGCAGTTGTGTTTCGCAAAGGCAATCTCTACGATGCTATTCGTTCATCAATCTCTATTCCTTCACTCTTTCGTCCGCAAAAAAATGGTATTCACACGTTGATTGATGGTGGCGTGGTTAATACCATGCCCTACGATATTGTACCACGCAACGGCCACGATTTGTTGGTTGGATTTGACATAAACAGTATTGACAGTGAAGCCATTAAGAGTTTTTTGTCGAAACTGAAAAAATTCGAAGCTTATGTAAACTGCAAAGAACAGTCATCGCTTGAAGCTATCAGCACTGTAGCACGAGACAAGACACTTTCGGTTATAGAAAAAGTAAAAATCATAGGGAGCCATAGTGAGGAACTGATTAAGTTAAAACGAGAAACGAGTTCGAAACGGAAATCGCTGGTTAAGTGCGATAAAGGAGCTGCAGTGTCTGCCGACATTATTGACGACAACTACTACTCTATCCTAACTCGCTCGTATAGCCTTATGAACCACACTATTGCAAGATTGCAGACAGAAATTGCCAAGCCGGATGTTTTGGCAAAAATGAATTTCGATTCCTACTCCACACTATTGGACTATTCACGAGCTAAAGAAATTTCCCAAAAAGGTCGTGAATTAATGGCGGAAGCAATGGACAAATACGAAGCGAATCAAAAATAAGATATGAATTTCCCCCTCCCAAAACATAACGCTTGTATAAAGACGCACCATGGTGCGTCTCTACTGGTTGTGACAATATTTTTATTGGCGCTTGCGTCGCAATTGCAGGCGCAGAATTTTTCGGGAGGTCTCTATGCGGGATTTTCTACAAGTCAGATAGATGGTGACGAACGTGCAGGGTTTCACACCATTGGCCCTGCTGCGGGAATGTTTGTAACCTATCCTGGCTCGTTTGCTAATCATAGCTTTGAATTGGGTTTTGCACAAAAAGGTGCCGCCGATTCTGTAAAGAACTACAAAATAGCATTAGGCTACGTTGACGCAACCTATTTGTTACAAATAAAACCGCACACGTTTTTGGCTTCGTTTCCCGAAATAGTGAAATTAGATGCGGGTGCAATGCTTTCGGCAAAGGTGTACGAACGTTTTGATTTTGAAGGTGTAAGCAATAAAACGAATGATTTCTCCCGGCTTGATTTGCAAGCCTGTGCAGGCGTTTCTGTAGATTTAGGCAAGCAACTTGACTTTGCCGCACGATGCTCATATTCTCTTATTCCAATAGAACAGCGATATCACAATTTAGCTTTGTATTTCTTGCTTCGCTGGGACTTCTTTACGCCAAAAGAGTATTAACAAACATACCGCCGGCTGTGCCTACAAATCCAACAGCATATCCTGCGTATATTTGTGCTGGTGTGTGCGCTTCCAAATACAAACGAGCAGAACCAACCAAACCGGCAATTATCACAGTAAGCATAAACACCGGTATCATTATTGATTTATCAAAAGCCTGAGTTATCATCATTTCGGTGAAAAAACCAAGTAAACCGCCCATGCCTATGGTATGAAGACTTATTCGCCAAAAGAATGTGATAATTGTAGCCACCAATATCACAAACGTACAGCCCATGAGATATGGTAGGTAAAATGTCGATATTGATGTATTAAAAAGACTCACTACATAGGTCAAAAGAATGAATGATAGCAACATGAGCCTATGACGTTTGTTGTCTAGATCTCCTTTGCGCATAAAAAACATTGCATATATCACGCAAAACAGCAATGGCAAAAGATAATATAGTCCTATAATAGGTTTTATGGTTCGCAAAAAAACAAGGCTAGAGATAGTTTTTTCAAGACCAACAACACCTGCAAAAAGAGCAAAATTGATAACTGTGCACCCTATCACCACTATGCCAATAGGATGAAAAATCACAGAAATTATCCAAGCAAGGGTCCTTAACACTTTTTCCATGTTACAACATTTTGCGCAAACGGCCTACAGGCAAGCCTAATTGTTCGCGATATTTTGCAACCGTTCGACGAGCAATGTTGTAGCCTTTGGTTTTTAGAACATCAGTAAGCTGCTCATCGGTATATGGTTTTCGTTTGTCTTCTTCGGAGATTGCCTCTTGCAAAATTGCTTTGATTTCGCGCGACGAAACTTCTTCGCCCGAATCGTTTGTGAGACCTTCTGAGAAGAAATATTTGAGTGAATAAATTCCGTATTGCGTTTGAATATGTTTGCTGTTTGCAACACGCGAAACGGTAGAAATATCAAGGCCAGTACGTTCTGCAATATCTTTCAAAATCATTGGTTTGAGTTTTGCCTCATCACCTGTAATGAAGAATTCGCGTTGAAAATCAAGTATAACCTGCATGGTCGACAACAAGGTGTTGTTGCGTTGTTTGAGCGCATCAATAAACCATTTTGCAGAATCTATTTTTTGTTTGATAAACTCAAACGCTTCCTTCTGACCTTTGCTACTGTTTTGTGTGGCCTTGTATGTTTGCAACATACTCGCATACGTACTGCTCACGCGCAAACTTGGCACATTGTGCGAGTTCAGCGTCAAAATCAATTCACCGTTTTGGTTATCCAAATTGAAGTCAGGGAAAATACTTTGATTGAACGTTTTGGCATACGCATCGGCGGTACCATTTCCGGGTTTCGGATTTAGTTTTATGATAATGTCAATGGCGTCCTTCAAATCCTCCTCCTCGATTTCGAGTCCTTGCAGAATTTTATCGTAATGCTTTTTGGTAAATTCTTCGTAGTATTTTTCCAAAATCGCTTTTGCGGTGAGCGTTTCGGGCGTTTTCTCTTTTCTTTCTATTTGCAAAACCAAGCACTCCTTGAGCGAAGTTGCACCGATTCCCGCAGGGTCGAGTGTTTGAATAGCTTTCAAAATGCGTTGCAAATCGGTTTTCGTTGTTGTCACATTTTGTAGCAACAAAATATCGTCAACAATGCTCTCAAGGTCGCGACGCAAATAGCCATCTTCGTCAATGTTGCCAATGATAAAATCGGCAAGCGCCATGTCGTCGTCCGTCAAATCGAGCAATTCCAATTGAGCTTTAAGATTCTCTTGGAACGAATTTCCGCCTGAAAACGGAATCTCTTTGTTGTCTTGGTCGGGCGAAGAATTGTTAGCCGAATATTTATAGTTGGAATATTCGTCCTCGTTGAAATAGTCGTCTATATCGAACTCGTTGTTTTTGTCGGTTTCCTTAACGTCAGAATCGTCGTCGTTCAAATCATTATCTTGATTTTGCGAATCGTCCGTTTCGTTTTTCTCTTGCTCATCAGAATTTGATTCTCCTTCAACTTCCAACGCAGGATTGGCTTCTATCTCGTCCTTGATACGGGTATCAAGTTCCATAGTAGGAATTTCAAGCATTTTAATTACTTGAATCTGCTGTGGCGAGAGTTTCTGCTGCTGCTGTTGGAGTAGTTTCTGATTGAGCATGGAGTACAACGAATTAAATTGTAACTAATACGATATTGTGCGCTTTGGCAATTTCTATAAGACGATCGGTAGAATTGCTACGAATTACCACTTTTGCTGAACCATTGTCGGCAAAGGCGTACATATAATCAATATTGATATCGTTTTCAGAAAAAATTCTAATTGCCTTTTGCAAGCCTCCCGATTCGTGAGGAACTTCAATACAAACCACGTCAGTCAAACGAACATTGTAATCGTGCTCGCGCAAAATCTTACATGCCAATTCAGGACGACCAACGCAAAAACGTATGATTCCATAGTCAACTGAATCGGCTATACAAAATGCAGACATATTGATTCCATTATCAGTGAGAACCTGCAACATTTTGTTGAGGCTATTTACTTTATTTTCAAGGAATACCGAAAGTTGTTTCACTACCATTGTTGTATGTTTTTAGTGTTCGATTATCTTATTTGAATTTTCGTTTGTCATTCACGCGTTTTGCCTTACCCTGACTACGTTCGATGGTATTTGGAGCAACCGGTTTAATGTTTGGTTGAATTCCCACCACGTTTTGGATAGCATGAGCGATTTTCTTTCTCAATTTCTCCATATCGCTCATCACGTCAGAATAGTATTGTTCTTTCACCTCAACGTCAATGTCGAAGGTATCGGTATTATTTATACGGTCAACAGTGATGAAGAAATGCGGTTCAACCTCTTGCAACGTACACAAAACAGATTCTACCTGCGATGGGAACACGTTCACACCACGAATAATCAACATATCGTCGGTTCTTCCGAGTATTTTTCCCATTTTCACCAACGTTCTTCCACATTCGCACGTGCCACGAGTTAAACGCGTTAAGTCGCGTGTGCGGAAACGAATAAGCGGCATACCTTCTTTGGTCAAAGTAGTAAATACAAGTTCACCTTCTTCGCCATCGGCAACCTGTTCGCCTGTTTCAGGGTTAATAATTTCAGGGAAAAACAAATCTTCGTTCAAGTGCGTTCCGTTTTGGCATTCGCATTCGAAACCAACACCAGGACCGGAAATTTCTGTCAATCCATAGATATCGTATGCCTTTATTCCAAGACGATATTCAATTTCTTTACGCATTTCTTCTGTCCATGGTTCTGCACCGAAAATTCCCACCTTCAATTGAATTTCATTGCGAGGAATTCCCGATTTTTCCAACGATTCAGCCAAATACAAGGCATACGAAGGCGTACAAGCCAATGCGGTTGTGCCCAAATCGTGCATAAGAAGCAATTGCTTCTCGGTATTTCCGGCAGAAATAGGAATGGTAGTAGCACCAAGTTTCAAAGAAGCATCGTGCGCTCCCAAACCACCGGTAAACAAACCGTAACCGTATGAAATCTGAATAATATCGTCTTTGCCCAAACCATAAGCCGAATAACAACGAGCACCGGCTTCAGACCAGTTATCAATATCTTTACGAGTATATCCCATAACGATAGGTTTTCCGGTAGTTCCCGAAGAAGCATGAATTTTTACAATCTCAGAAAGTGGAACCGACAACAAACCCCATGGATAATAATCACGCAAATCCTTTTTCGATGTAAAAGGAAGTTTTACGATATCATCTATCGTTTGAATGTCTGACGGCAAAACGCCTGCTTGCTGCATTCTTTCACGATATGGAGCACAATTGTGATACACCTGCTCAACAACTCGTCTCAATCGTTCACCTTGTAGTTTCCGCATTGACTTGCGGTCCATACACTCTATTGTCTTGTTCCAAATCATATTAGAGATTTTTACTGTATTCTAAACCTGTTTCAAATGCTTTCACATTCATTGCAACTATTTCTTCACCTTTAGAAGCAAACAATTCTTTCACGCTTTGTTCCATCACTTTTGCATCGATGCCAATAATTGGAGCAACGGCACCGGCTATCACCACATTTGAAACGCGTTCGCTCAAATTCTTTGCTATTTCTTCGGAATCAATAATCACGTACTTGAAACCACTGTTTTTAATGGCTTCTAACACTTTTGCTTCGTCAGGATAATTAGGAATATTTTTCATACATCCCGATGAAGTAATAATGATTCCGTCTTTTTTAAGAAACGGCACGTAACGCAATGCTTCAAGCGGTTCCATAGCCAACACAATGTCGGCTTCGCCTTTTGGTATAAGGTCAGAATAAATTTCCTGATCGGAAATGCGCAAATTTGATTGCACATCGCCACCACGTTGGCTCATTCCGTGAACTTCGGCTTGTTTTACGTTAAGATTGGAGTGCATTGCCGCAAGGTCAATAATAGAGGCGATAGTCAAAATTCCTTGACCGCCCACTCCCGACAAAATTATATTCTTAATCATTTGTTGAGTTTCTTTTTGTTTTTAATTGCTGTTTGAACGCATTCTCTTTGTGCAAGAATTACGGAAACGCCATCGTATTCAAATTCTTCTTTCATAAGTTCGATATTCTTCTCAAGATTTGATTTGAGAGGAACCATCACACGAATGTGATTTTCGTCTACGCCAAGACCTTTGCAGATAAGGTGTAGTTTGTTTGTTCCGGCAGAATCCTGACCTCCGGTCATTGCGGTAGTTGAGTTATCGGAAATGATGATGGTCATTTTTGTGTTTTCATTCACCGCATCAAGAAGTCCGGTCATACCTGAATGAGTAAAGGTAGAGTCACCGATAATCGCTACTGCAGGATGAAGTCCGGCATCGGCAGCACCTTTCGCCATTGTGATTGAAGCACCCATATCGATACAAGCAGTGATGGCTTCGTATGGTTTAAGCGCGCCAAGCGTGTAGCAACCAATGTCACCAAACACATGATGTTCTTTGTATCCAACAAATGCCGCATTCAAAGCTTCGTATGTATCGCGATGGCCGCAACCTTTGCAGAGTGCAGGCGGACGGTTTACCATCAATGATAAAACTTCGGCAGTTTTTGCCGGAGCCACGCCCATTGCGGCTGCCATAAATTCCGGATTCAATTCTCCGGTTCTATTAAGCGCACCATCAAGTTTTCCACGAAGTTTACTATTGTCAAGGAAACCACGTAAATATTCTTCTACTACCGGATATCCCTCTTCGGCTACAAGTATATCGTCATATTTTGTAAGGAATTCAGCAATTTGCTTACGAGGCAACGGATATTGAGAGATTTTCAACACCGAAACGTCAAGGTAATTCGTTTCACGAACTTCCATCACGTAGTTGTATGCTAAACCAAACGCAATCACAGCCTTCTTTGATGTGCCTTCTATGACTTTCATAAAAGGTGAATTTTCTGAAAGCGCAGTCAATTCATCTTGTTGAGCAACCAACGCATTGTACTGACGTCGTGCATACGCTGGAAGTGTTATCCAACGTTCGCGTTGCAATTGTGGATTGAACGCATTCTGTTCGTGATATTTTCTTTTAGAAATTATAGAACGAGAGTGTGACAAACGCGTTGTAACACGAAGAATAAACGGCAAACGCATTTTTTCCGACATCTCAAAAGCATAGTGTACACAATCGTATGCTTCTTGTTGTGTAGAAGGTTCTACAAGCGGAAGCAATGCAAATTTGCCATACACACGACTATCTTGCTCGTTTTGTGAAGAGTGCTGTGAGGGATCATCAGCCACAACCAACACCAAACCGCCATTTACTCCGGAAATAGCAGAGTTCATAAACGCATCGGCACAGGCGTTAAGACCAACGTGCTTCATACAAACAAGAGCTCGCTTGCCGGCATATGACATTCCTAATGCACTTTCGTATGCTGTTTTTTCATTACATGCCCATTTTGAACGAATATGTTTTTCTTGTGCTTCCTTGGATTTTTGGATAAATTCGGTAATTTCGGTTGACGGAGTACCAGGATATGCGTACACACCTGAAATTCCTGCGTCAATCGCGCCGAGAGCTATAGCTTCTGCTCCCAGTAATAGAGATTCTTTCATATATCGATTCTAAAAAATTCTTTTGGTAAAATTACGTTTTTATAAAGAAAATCCCAATAAAATATTCTTTTTTAAAAAACGGCAGATTCTTCTTTGAAATAAAGCCAAAGAAACGATAGGAAAAGTATGTTTTTGTTCTGGGAATACAGATGAGAAATGTGGGTAATTTATTCTTGCAATCCTTTCTCATATTGCGTTACCATCGACCGGAACCATAGTAATTGTGTAAAAATTACAATTGCACTTCCTATACTGTAGCACATAATTGCCATAGTGAAATTTTGTGCCCAAATACCAATTACCAATCCAATTACACGAGCCGACACAAGTATAACTTCAAACGCAAGTCCGATTTTTTGTTTTTGAAACACGTCGGGAATATATGACAAAGGTGAAACTATTGCCGTCAAACCAATCCACACAAGCATAATGCGGATATATTCTCCGGGAACATGCCAGCCTTCACCTAACAATAATTCGGTAAAATCGGGCAAAATTATATACAGTAATACAAAACCGGGAACGATGAACGACAATATTGTTTTCATGAATTTCCATAAAAAAGCACGAACACTTTCACGTCGTTGCACTTGTTCGGCTGTTTTTTGATAAAAAACTTGATACAACGAATTGCTAATAATGGTAATAGGACTAAATGCCAACGTAAGCGCCATGCCCAAATATCCAATTTCAGACAATCCAAAATACGGAGTAAGTAGCAATATAGGCAATCCTCGACTAATGCTATTGACCAAAGCCCGTGGTAACGAATATTTTGGAAAATTCGCATACTCTTTTGCAACTATTTTGCAGTCTTCTTTTCGCACAGAGAATAAGGTGTGTAAACCATCTTTATACGTGGTAACTATGCTCACACAAAGTGCAATAAACGGAGCAATAATAGCAGACAAAATTAGTCCGCCGCTGAGCAATCCGGCATAGCCAAACGCACATTTTGATATGGCATTGGTAACACTTTGTGTCATTTGATAGTTTCCAACGGAACGAAATTGTTTGTGACGCGTGTACCAATAGTTGAGCAAGGTCCATGAACCTGAAAGAAGCACAAAAACCGGAACTGCCCAATACCATTCGGCCAAATTTGGTGCATTAAAAATATCGGCTATTTGTTCCGAAAACGGCAGCGTGCACACGAGCAACGCAACCACGCCAAGCATTATAAAAAAACCAAAAGAAAAGCAGGCCACAGCTTTTGATTCGGATTTCGGGAGTACAATAGAATATTGAAATTCCGCCGTAGCAAAGAGCGAAAGTATTCCCGTGATACTCAAAAACAAACTTACAAGGCCAAAATCTTCAGGAGCATATAAACGAGTAATAATCGGATAAATCAACAATGCAATAACTTGCACCATTACTCCGGCAGAAAGCAACGTAGCTGAGTTTTTAGTAGTTTCAGACGATAAAAAAACTGCAACTTTCTGCTTTATCTTCATTGAAAGTTATTTACAATTACTTTGAAAAGTTTGTCGCCACGACGCACTTTTTCTTCTGTTTTTATTGAAAACAATTCACCTTTGACGGTTTTTTCTACTTTTTGCAAATTCACATACATATCGTGTGCTTTCATTTCTACCACACCGGTTGTAGGTCCAATTATCATAACCTCATCACCTTCGTTCAACTCATCTGACTGCATGAGGAATTCTGCTACATTGAGGTTTGAGAAATAATTTGTGCATTTGCCCAAGGCAACTTTAATCTTTGTAGCGCTACTTCCATAGTGCGTGCTCCATTCGCCCAAACGCTGGCCAAGATAATAGCCATTCCAAAAACCGCGATTGAATACGCGAGAAAGACGTTCCTTCCAGGCTGCTACTTTTGCATCTTTATTGTCGGTATAGGTTCCTTGCACTATTTCGTTGATTGCCTCGTTGTAACAAGTCACAACGGTTTTAACGTATTCTGCACTGCGCGCACGGCCTTCAATTTTGAGCACTCGCACGCCGGCCTCAATTAGTTCATCAAGAAAACCAATAGTACACAAATCTTTGGGCGACATAATGTACTCGTTGTCAATTTCAAGTTCGTTGCCCGTTTCTTTTTCAGTCACAATATATGCCTTTCTGCACGTTTGCAAGCATGCACCTTTGTTGGCAGAATAATTCCGCTCGTGAAGACTCAAATAACATTTCCCCGAAATTGCCTGACAGAGCGCACCATGGCAAAACATTTCAAGTTTTACTTGTTGTCCCGAAGGTCCGCAAATATTTTCTGCTTGTATTGCATCGTATATTTCACGTACCTGCATCAAATTTAATTCGCGTGCAAGCACCACAACATCAGCATATTGTGCAAAAAACTTAACTACTTGCGTATTTGAAACATTCAATTGTGTTGAAAGATGAACCTCAACGCCATATTCACGTGCACATTGAATAGCAGCGATATCAGAAGCGATTATAGCCGAAACATGGAAATCTTTGGCTGCTTGCATCACCTTATGCAAGGTTTCCATATCCTTGTCATAAATAATAGTGTTGACGGTCAAATATGATTTAATGCCATGTTCGTTGCATGTATCTACAATCTTTATCAAATCTTGGGTGGTAAAGTTGTTTGAAGAGCGCGCACGCATGTTCAACATTTCAATACCAAAATACACTGAATTTGCGCCAGCTTGAATTGCAGCGGCAAGTGATTCGTACGAACCCACCGGCGCCATTATCTCTATTTCATTTCGTTGTATCATACAAAACTTTCCTTTCAACGAGGGCAAAAATACGGCTTTCTTTCGTAAAAAGCACTATTATATTAAGGTGTAACTCTCTACTATTCGGAGCGGAACTATACGATTCCTTCGCGCAACAAATCGTGCAAGTGAATCATGCCAAGATAGGTTTTGCCATCAGTAACAATCAATTGCGTTATGCTGTTTTTCTCCATTTGTTCAAACGCCCTTACCGCCAACTCATTACGACTAATTGTTTTAGGATTTTTGGACATAATGTCTTGCGCTTTGGCTTCGTTTATGTTGGTATTTTTTTCCAACATTCTTCGAATATCACCATCGGTAATAATCCCAATTAATTGATTGTTTTCATCTACAACGGCGGTAGCTCCCAAACGTTTTGAAGAAATTTCAATGATTGTCTCGGAAATTGACTGTGTAGGTGAAACGCGTGGAGCATTTTCTTCCACAAAAATGTCGTCAACACGCATATACATACGTTTTCCCAATGCGCCACCAGGGTGATATTTCGCAAAATCTTGCGGTGTAAATTTCCGTTGTTCCAACAAACACATAGCCAACGTATCGCCCATAACCAACTGGGCAGTTGTACTATTGGTGGGAGCCATATTGTTTATATCAGCCTCATGGTCAACGTGAGCATACAACATATAATCGGCATGTTCGCCTAGATATGATGAACGTTCCGAAACCATTGCTATCAATTTATTTCCGCCACGTTTCAAAAGTGGCACAAGCACTTTAATTTCAGGAGTATTTCCACTTTTAGAAATACACAAAACCATATCTTCTTTTTGAATCATTCCCAAATCGCCGTGAATTGCCTCAGCGGCGTGCATAAATAATGCGGGAGTACCAGTAGAATTCATAGTTGCAACGATTTTAGTTGCGATAAGTGCACTTTTTCCAATTCCGGTAACGACAAGTCTTCCTTTCGAAGCAAGAATATTTTTCACCACAATGGCAAAATTATCATCTAAATAATTCGTTAAATTACTGATAGACTGAGACTCTTCGCGTATAATTCGTTTTGCACTTTCTATAATTGCCTGGTTGTCGTTCACGATATTCATTTTTTTTTTGGTAGATATAAATAATTATACTATTTTCACTAGGCAAATTTATCTAATAATCTCGTTGGTTGTTTTAAAAATAACAGATTATATTTCAATTTGATAACGAGGGCAGAGCATGGCGAAAATTAGCGAAATAGAATTACTACATTGTTTAAAAGAAAAATTTGGATTTGATTCTTTTAAAGGGAACCAAAAAGAAGTTATTGAAAGTTTGATGGACAACAATGACACGTTTGTGTTGATGCCTACGGGCGGTGGCAAATCATTGTGTTACCAACTTCCAGCAATGCTTCTTGATGGGACGGCTATTGTTATTTCGCCTCTTATTGCATTAATGAAAAATCAAGTTGATGCCATGCGTGGCTTCAGCACTGACAATAGAATTGCGCACTTTTTAAATTCTTCACTTAGCAGAGCAGAAATTCTTCGCGTAAAAGAAGATGTACGAACTGGTATCACAAAATTACTATACGTTGCTCCCGAGTCACTCACAAAAGAAGACAACGTTGAGTTTTTCAAAAGCATTACGATTTCGTTCTTTGCAATTGATGAAGCACACTGTATTTCAGAGTGGGGACACGATTTCCGCCCGGAATACCGACGAATCAAACCAATAGTTGAAGCAATTGGTCGTGCGCCAATCATTGCACTTACCGCTACAGCAACGCCAAAGGTGCAACACGATATTCAGAAAAACTTGGGAATGTTGGATGCAAAAGTCTTCAAATCATCATTCCGCAGAAAGAATCTGTACTACGAAATTCGTCCGCAAGTTGATGCAACGAAGCAAATAATTAAATTTATACGAGATAATACCGGTAAATCGGGTATCATATATTGTTTGAGTAGAAAAAAAGTTGAAGAACTTGCCAACACACTAGTTGTGAATGGGATAAAAGCTCTTCCATACCACGCCGGACTTGATGCGCACACGCGTTCGAAAAATCAAGATATGTTCTTGATGGAGGAAGTTGATGTAATTGTTGCGACCATAGCTTTTGGTATGGGAATAGACAAACCCGACGTTCGCTTTGTGATACACTACAACATTCCAAAATCATTGGAAGGATATTACCAAGAAACAGGTCGTGCCGGTCGCGATGGTGGCGAAGGAAAATGTATCGCATTCTATAGCTACAAAGACATTCTTCGTCTTGAAAAATTCATGGAAGGCAAACCGGTTGCTGAACAAGAAATTGGAAAACAATTATTGCTCGAAACGTCTTCATATGCCGAATCCAGTTTGTGCCGCGTACGAGTGCTCTTGAATTATTTTGGTGAAGAAATGACCGAAAATTGTGGTAATTGCGACAACTGCTTGCATCCAAAACCGCAAATTGAGGTTATGAACGAGGTGATTAAAGTTCTTAAAACGATTAAAACGGTTAAACAACGTTTCAAACAAGGACACATTGTTGAAATTCTGATGGGGAATAATTCCTCAGAAATTAAAACATACAAACACAACGAACTTGACGAATTTGGTTGGGGCGATGACCACGATCCAAAATACTGGAACGCCATTATCCGCCATATGCTCATGGGTCGTTTATTGGACAAAGAGATAGAGAATTACGGTTTATTGAAAATTACAGACGAAGGAAAAGCATTTTTCCACAAACCGCACTCATTTACAATTACCGAAGACCATGACTATGAGCAAACGGAAACCGATACAGAAACGGTTCAAAGCGATGATGCTTTTGACACTACATTAGTTTCTATACTCATGGATTTGCGCAAAAGCGTAGCAAAAAAGAACAATGTTCCTCCGTATGTTGTCTTTCAAGAAGCATCCATAAACGAAATGGCTATTCAGTATCCTATTACATTACAAGAATTGAAAAACATTTCGGGCGTTGGCGAAGGAAAAGCAAAAAAATACGGTCAACCATTTGTAGACGTGATTGCGCGCTATGTTGAGGAAAACGAGATAGAACGTCCTCAAGACATGGTGGTTAAATCTGTGGTAAATAAATCGGGAAACAAAGTCCAAATTATTACCAACATAGACAAAAAACTATCACTCGACACCATAGCCGAAGCTCTTGGAATTAATTTAAATGAACTACTCATTGAAATTGAAAGCATCGTCAATTCTGGTATGAAAATCAATATTGACTATTACATTAATGAAGTAATTGAAGAAGATGCAATAGACGAACTTTACGACTATTTCTCTACTTCAGAATCGGAGCAAGTGCAAGATGCAATAGACGAATGGACAAACGATGGAACCTATTCCGAAGAAGAAGTCCGACTTGTAAGAATTAAATTTTTATCTGAAAAGGCGAACTAAAATGAAGATAGCTATAGATTTTGACGGGACATTGGTAGAACATAAATATCCTGAGATAGGAGAGAAAAAATTGTTCGCCTTTGAAACTTTACGCGAACTCCAAAAACGCGGAGACAAACTTATTTTATGGACATATCGAAGCGGCAATATGCTCAACGAAGCGGTTGAATTTTGTCGTGAAAACGGTGTAGAATTTTATGCTATAAACAAAAACTATCCCGAAGAAGAATTCGACGAATCTCAAGTCAGTCGAAAAATTGACGCTGATATATATATTGACGATAAGAACGTGGAATTTGGCGGAGAAATTGATTGGTCAAAAATTTGCACCATACTACAAGTAGGTACAATGGATGAATCATTGAGTACCAACTACGGCAAAACAAAGAAAAAATCTTTTTTCAATAAACTCATTGGAAAATAAAGATAGACATACGGCAACGTTTATAGACGTACTTTTGCCACTAGCTGTTCCACTTTACACGTATCAAGTACCAGAATCTCTCAAAGATTCTATCGCTATAGGTAGCCGTGTAATTGTGCAGCTTGGACAACGCAAAATGTACACCGCCATTGTGTATGATATTCACCACAATAAACCCAATGTAGCTGTAATAAAGTCAGTAGAATCGGTACTGGATGAGGCGCCAATTGTTACCAAAAAACAATTACAGTTGTGGAACTGGATATCTAACTATTATATGTGCACACGAGGAGAGATTATGAAAGCGGCTCTTCCCTCAGGTCTCAAACTAGAAAGTGAAGCCATAGTCTCTGCCAATCCCGACTTTGACTGCATGACGCTTAACGAAGCAGACCGACAAGTGTATTATGCAGTTGAGAGAAACGAAAGTCTTTCGCTACTCGATTTAGCAAAAACACTTAATAAAAAATCGGTAACAATTCAGGTACAAAAACTCGTAAAACTCAACGCTATCGTTATTAGCGAAAATATTTCGAACCAATACAAGCCAAAGTTAGAAGCATACATACGACTTGCAGGTAATGTACAAGACAAGTCGTTTATAGACCAATCGTTTGCCCAAATTGCTCGCGCCGCAAAGCAACAAAGTTTTTTCTTGTGGTTGCTCAACGAAACAATTCTTCACAAAGATGAGGAATCGTTTTCCGTAGCTAGACAAAACGCGCTCACACAAACGTCGTCTGCTATTTTGGCGGAACTTGCAAAGAAAAATATCATCGTTATTGAGAACAAAGAAGTTTCGCGTTTTGCTAAGACAAATAAAGAAATTAAAGGTCTTGCACAGTTAAGCGACCAACAACAAACGGCATTGCAAGGAATTCACGAGGCATTTTCTCAGAATAAGTTTTGTTTGCTTCACGGAGTAACATCAAGTGGAAAAACCGAAGTGTATATTCACTTGATACAAGAAATCATAGACAGTGGAAAGCAAGTATTGTATTTGTTACCAGAAATTGCACTCACATCGCAAATTATAAACCGCTTGCGCGATGTTTTTGGCGACAAAGTGGGCATCTACCATTCTAAATTTTCCGACAACGAACGCGTGGAAGTTTGGAACAACATTTTACAAAACAACGAAAATTCGTATCGTGTAATTTTAGGCGTTCGCTCTTCTATCTTTTTGCCATTCAACAACTTAGGACTTATAATCATTGACGAAGAACATGAATCGTCATTTAAGCAATATGACCCGGCACCTCGATACAATGCACGCGATATGGCGTACATACTTGCATCGAATTTTAAAGCGAACCTGCTTTTAGGCACAGCAACGCCAAGCGTAGAAACGTATTACAACGTATTACAAAAAAAATTGGCTTTGGTAGAAATGAAAACTCGGCACACCAAAGCGCCATTACCATTGATGCACATTGTTGACCTTCGCACAGAGCACAAGCAACAACGCATGCGTGACATTTTCAGCAAAACATTGCTTGAAGCGATTGAGAAAAATTTGGCAGAAAAACGACAAATTATTTTGTTCCAAAACCGTCGAGGATTTTCGCCATACCTTGAATGTCCCGATTGTGGCTACGTTCCTCAGTGCCGAAACTGTGATGTAAGTCTTACCTACCATAAATTTTCAAATTCTCTTAAATGTCACCACTGCGGATATACCATTCAATTTAGCTCGGAATGCCCCGAATGTCACAACAGAGACATGCACTTGGTTGGTTTTGGTACGGAAAAAATTGAAGACACTCTTCACGAAATGTTTCCTAATGTTCGTATAGCACGAATGGACTTAGACACCACTCGCGGCAAAAATGCGTACACCGACTTAATTTCTCGTTTTGAAAATCATGATATAGACATATTGATTGGCACACAAATGATAACCAAAGGTCTTGATTTTGAAAACGTTGGACTTGTTGGAATTCTCAGTGCCGATAGTATGCTTCGCCTTCCCGATTTTAGAGCAGACGAACGTGCGTTTCAGTTAATGGTGCAGGTTGCAGGCCGCGCCGGCCGAAGCGAGAAGCAAGGTGACGTCTATATTCAAACATTCCAAGCAGAACACCCAATTATCCAATTTGTAAAAGAGAACAACTACCAGTCAATGCTTAATACACAGATGCTTGAGCGCAAAAATTTCTGGTACCCACCCTTTACTCGACTCATAAAAGTTACCATCAAAAATCGCGACAAAGACACGGCTATTTCGGCAGCGAAGCAACTCGCCTCTGATTTACGCAAAATAAAAGATATAGTTATACTTGGACCGGAATTCCCTCCCATTCCCAGAATTCAACTTTTATATGCACAAGATATTTTACTAAAAATCCCTCGCCAATTTAATTTTGCCAACATACGCAAACAAGTAAGCGATTGTATGCAAGCAATTGTAAATCGTGAGGAATATAAAACCACTAGTTTTTCCATAAATGTAGATCCGTATTGACCCCTCTTGCAATTGCAAAATTCTATGGTTTTAATACTTTTGTAAGACCAATGTTTCTAATACAATGAAATCTCGATTACAACTCCTTCTGTTCTACGCCTTGTTCTGGCTCCTGTTTTTTGAATTCAGCAGAATGCTGTTTTTAGTATACAACCACACACTCACGGCTGGACTTGATTGGGGCACAATTTTTCAGACATTCATTTCAGGTTTCTCGCACGATGCCTCCATGATTGGGTATATTGTCGTACTAACTTCGGTAATTCTATGTATCTCCATTTTCGTAAAAGACAATGGGAAAATCAAAATTGCACTCACCACATTGACATTATTATTGCTCATCCCTGGGGCCATTATTACCGTGTGCGATGCCGAACTCTACCGCAACTGGGGATACAGGATGGACTCGTCCGTTTTGGAATACTTGGCTACGCCCAAAGAAGCTATGGCATCTACTCCGCTGTGGCATATAGCGTTACTTGTATTCGTAGTGATAGCAATTATTGTCGGTTTTTATATTTTCTATAAAAAATGGATAGCAACTCTCTGCTACAAATTTGAACGAACAAACTATCCGTCACTCTTGATTTTTATACTCATAATGGGCATAATGATTATTCCCATTCGAGGAGGATTAAGTGTTGCCGCATTGCGCACCGGCACGGTATATTTCAGCAAAAAAACATTTGCTAATCATGGAGCAATCAATGACCAATGGCACTTTTTATCTTCAGTGTTTTCAAGTAAAAAAGATGAGGCAAATGTATTCATGGAAGAATCAGAATGTAACAGCATTTGTGACAAACTTTTGTATTCAAAACAACAAAAGCCAACGCAACTGATTACCAACAAACGTCCGAACATTGTTATTTTTATTTTGGAGAGTTTTACTGCTTCGCAAATTAGTGTATTGGGTGGGCAAAAAGGCGTTACGCCAAACCTAGACTCAATTGCAAAGTCGGGCATTTTATTTTCAAATTGCTACGCAAACGGCACCAAAAGTGAAATGGGCATAGCCTCAATTTTGAGTGGTTACCCGGCGCACCCAACCGCTGCAATCATGAAATTTAACGAGAAAGCGGAAAAACTTCCCTACCTCAGCCTTCTTTTTGATTCCTTGGATTATTCACTCTCACTCTATCACGGTGGCGACATTCGTTTCGGTAACATGAACTCATATTTCCGCTACGGCGGCATAGAACACTGCGTAACGATTGATGATTTCGGACTTGAAGCCAAAGTAACAAAATGGGGTGCGCTCGACCATGTGGTTCTTTCACGCATGTTTTCCGATTTGCACACAGAAAAACAACCATTTTTCACCGTTTGCTACACACTCAGCAGCCACGAACCATTCAACGTGCCGATGGAAAGCGAATTTTCGGGCCCCGACGAATATTCAAAACTTCTAAACTCCATACACTATAGCGATAGTTGTATAGGCGACTTTATGCGTCGTGCGCGTTTAGAGCCTTGGTGGGACAACACGCTCGTTATTTTCGTTTCAGACCATGGTTCTCGCATAACCAAAAATCCGCAAATCGTTTCCTGTCAAGATAAATTTCACATTCCTCTCATTTGGACGGGTGGCGTGGTTGCAACCGATACCGTAATATCCGAATTGGTTGCCCAGTGTGATTTACCAATGATGCTCTGTAATCAACTTGACCTGCCTTCTGCGCAATTCTCATTCAGCAAAGATATTTTGCGAGGCGACCAACCTTTTGCATTTTATGCGTACAACAACGGAATGGGCTTTTTACGTGGCAATCAATCGTTTTCTTGGGACAACGAAAACGCCGCCATTATAAAGAAAACTGACAATTTACAAGATACAACGTTGCAACAAGGAAAAGCTCTGCTTCAAAAAGTTACAACCGATTTCTATCGAAAATGATTGCTTTATTTATATCTTTGAAAGTCTTTTAAAGAAATTTATGAAAAAAGTATTACTCGCTCTATTCTCCACGATACTCTTTACAGCTTGCGCTGATGATTTTCTTGACAAAGAACCGACAAACTACGCACCACAAGCAAAATTGTTTTCCACTGCACAAGGCGTAAATTCTGCTCTTATTGGTTGCTATAGCGATTTCCAGAATTACAATTACTACGGACGAAATTTTATTTTGATTGGCGACGTTTATGCCGACAACGCAAAACTTTCGACACAAAACACTGGCAATTTTTCATCGTTTTACAACTTCAGCGTAACCGCCGATGATGAAGATTTAAAGGCATTTTGGTCTATTGCATACAAGATAATTAACAACGCCGACAACATTATCAAAGCGTGCCGAGACAGCAGCCGTAATGATTTAAACGAGACCATATATGGAGAAGCGCTTGCCATACGAAGTTTAGCCTATTTTGACTTACTTCGCATGTTTGCAAACAAGTCTTCGTTTTCAACGGAAGGTATTCCTATTGCCAACGATACTATTCCTTATCCATCACGTACACCAGTAAGAACTGTGTATGCGCAAATTATCAACGATTTGCGCCAAGCAGAAACATTGTTGGAGAATGCCGACGTTACCCCATTTCGATTCAACAAATATAGTGTTGAAGCTTTGCTAACACTCGCCTACATTTCTGATAATCAAAGAACTAAAGCAATAGAAACAGCCGAAAAACTGATTGCCACAAACCAATATTCATTACTCACTGCCGACAATTACATGGCAAGTTGGTCGCAAGAATCGTCAACGGAGAGCATTTTCTCCATTGCCATGTCGGCCACAGACAATCAAGGAACTAACAGCATTGGGCACATGCTTTCGCCTGACGGATACGGAGGCATAGTTCCTTCGGAAGATTTGCTCACCTTCTATTCCAATTCCGACATTCGGACAGCTTTCATCAAAAAACGCTCTGAAAAATTTTTCATGAAATATCCCGGACGTGAGGGTTTAGGCATAGACAACGTGCCGGTTCTTCGTTTGTCTGAAATTTATTTCATACTGGCGGACTGTTATTTAGTAAAAATGATGGAAGCTACTGATTTGGCTACGCAAACAGAGTATTACGAAAAGGCGCTTGCCATTATGGAACAATTAACAAAACGTGTAGATGCGTCGTGCGTTTTGGACAACCTTTCTGCCACGGATTTGTATTTGAAAGTTCATGAAGAATACCGGAAAGAATTTGCCTTTGAAGGCAAACGATTTTTCCAATTAAAACGCTCGGTATTTTCATTTGGGATAGAGAGAACTGATTGCAATTCAACGATTTGCTCCGTTCCAAACCCAAGTTATTTATTTGCGTTCCCAATTCCTACGGCCGAATTGAACGCCAACAGTAATCTAACACCAAATCAAGGATACTAATGAAACGACTTCTCATATATCTGCTTTGCGTTTGTTCTTTGGCGTCGTGCAACAAAAACGAATATCTTGACGCAAGCATAGAACAACCCACCGTTGAATTTGCGCAAACAAATTATACCGAAACTATCTCGTTTATCGCTTCCGACGAATACGACATAGCCGTTCCTATTCAAGTTTTTGGCGGAAATTCTACAGCTACAATCAACATTTCAGCACAGACATCCCTTCCCAACGATGTGTATTCCATAAGTACAAGTAAATCATTGAAAAGCAACGCATTAGATAGCATTTACCTTACTATCAATACTGCAAAAATCACCAAAGGCACAGCCTACTCTATTAATTTGACTATTTCGTCATCGGATATTACGGTTTCAAAAAATTACGCAACATGCTCGGTTGCCTTTTCGCAACAAGCATTTATAGACTATTTTACCGGAACATATTCTTGCTTTGAATCGTCTACAAACTCCACCTACGATGTAGAATTAACAAAGCAAAACGAAACCACAATAAAGAACAACAATTTCTGGGATTTCCCACTCGCCGGCCAATATGTGCCATTCGTTTTTACACAAGATGAAAGTATGGCCGTCACAATTCCTGATGACACAGAGTGGATAGACTTTTTAGGGAACAAATATCTCATTTCCGGTACAGGAAAATACAATTTTGAAGGAAACTTCTACGTTGACTTTACCATGAAGACGATGGAAAACGAAGTGTACCAATCAGGAAGGCAGTCCTACACAAAGAAATAATACCATTAAAAATGAGTATTGTCTTTCGCACTATTTCTAAAAAAAGGGAAAAGTGTATCTTTGTGGCAAATGAAAATCTATCATTCCATACAAGAATTTTCGGCACACAATCCTATTCTTACCATAGGAATGTTTGATGGTGTTCATGCAGGACATCGCGAAATTCTTGCGCATTTGGAGTCGGAGAAAAACGCATACCAAGGAGAATCGGTTCTGTTGACATTTTGGCCACATCCTCGAGTATTTTTCGACAAAGCAGAAGGATTCAAAATGCTTACGAGTTTAGAAGAAAAACTAGAACTTTTGGAGCAAACCGGCTTAGATGCTTGTCTGGTATTACCTTTCTCCAACGAATTTGCAAATTTGAGCCCAGAGGACTACATAACACAGATAATTCACGAAGGAATTGGCGCACGAAAAGTAATCATTGGCTACGACCATAAATACGGGAAGAATTGTTCCGGTACATTTGAACTCATGCAGCAATTTGCACAAAAGCTACATTTTGAGCTAGAACAGATTGAAGCTTATTCCATTGGATCAAAAGCAATTAGCTCAACAAAAGTTCGAAATGCGTTATCGTTAGGAGACATCAAGACTGCAAATTCGTATTTAACATACAACTATTTTATTGACGGAACCATCATTGCAGGAGTTCAAATAGGCAGAACGCTTGGATTTCCTACGGCAAATTTGCAATTGAACTTCTCGCAAAAAATGATTCCCGCTGTTGGCGTATATGCTTGCTACACGGTAGTAAACGGCAAAGAATACGCTTCGGTAGTAAACATTGGCACAAATCCTACAATACAAAAGGAATTACCTCTTACAATAGAGACACATCTACTTGATTTTCAAGGAGATTTATATGAAGAGTACGTACGTATTCGTTTTGTTTCTCGCCTTCGCGACGAGCAACAATTTCTTTCTCGCAAAGCATTGCAAGAAGCAATAAAGAAAGACATTGCGGCTGCTCGAACAGTTTTATAATGCAACCTATATATGAAAATAGAACTATCTGGACACTATAACTATAGTCGGATTTTAAAAACCACTATCCCATCTATCCTCATGATGTTGGCCATTTCGGTGTACAGCATTGTTGATGGAATTTTTGTCTCAAATTTTGTTGGCACTACAGCTTTTGCCGCACTCAATTTAGTGTATCCGATTATGATGATTGTTAGCGCACTCGGTATTATGATTGGAACAGGAGGCAACGCACTCGTGGCTAAAATCAAAGGCGAAGGCAATATGCATCATGCAAATGAAATATTCTCGTTGCTCATTGCGGTCACCATTGTGGTTGGAATAGTCAGCAGCACGCTACTTTTTATATTTATTCCCAAGATTGCACTTGCACTTGGTGCCGAAGAAGGAGAAATGTTGAAAGACTGCGTTATTTATGCGCGCATATTGCTCCTTTCAATGGTCGCATTTATGCTCCAAATGGCATTCCAATCGTTTTACATGGCAGCTGAGCGACCTCAACTTGGTACAAAAATAACCATCATTTGCGGATGCATCAATATAGTCCTTGATGCACTCTTTATTGTGGTTTTCAAATGGGGACTTGCCGGAGCAGCTACCGCAACTATGATTGCTCAATTTATTGGAGGAATATTTCCCTTATACTACTTTTTGTCAAAACGAAACAAAAGTTCGTTACAACTCATACGATTTTCTATTGATTACCATGCAATTATAAAAACATGTACCAATGGATTGTCCGAATTTGTCGGAAATATTGCTCTCTCAATCGTGAGCGTTTGCTACAACATGCAACTCATGAAACACGTGGGAGAAAACGGTGTAGCTGCATACGGAATCTTAATGTATCTCGGCTTTATTTATGCAGCGTTTCTTATCGGATACAACATTGCCATATCGCCAGTTATATCCTTTAATTATGGAGCAAAAAACAGGTCTGAACTACAAAGCCTGTTCAAAAAAAGTTTTACACATATGCTCGTTTCAGGAATTGCGCTCACGCTACTTGCTCAAATAATATGTAGTGGCGTTGTTCGTTTTTTCGTTGGATACGATGAAGTTCTCTATCATTTCACTGTACGAGCCTATCGCATATACATGCTCAGCTTCATTTTGTGTGGAATGAATATGTTTACGTCTGCGTTATTTACGGCCCTGAACAACGGAATAGTTTCGGCAGTTGCTGCGTTCACACGAACACTTATTTTTGAAATGGGAGCGGTGTTTATCTTGCCTGCAATTCTTGGCATTGATGGCATTTGGCTTTCGGTAAATGTTGCCGAAATTCTTGCTGCAATAGTTTCCCTTGGGTTAATTCTTTCGTTTCGGAAACGATATTGGGCTTGATTTTGCGAACGAATACAAGTTCTGTAATTGCTTCGCTACCTCATCATACGAATATGGTTTTGCGCTATCTCTAACTACCTCTGACGAATAGCTTGAGTATGTATCAAGCATACGCGAAATAGCTTGAAAAAAGGCATCTTCATCTTGTGGAGGAACAATAATTCCGTTTTCTTTTGTTATAACTTCGGGCACTATTCCCACATTCGTTGTTACGATAGGTCTTCCCGAAGCCAAACTTTCCATAATTACTATTGATGCCGTTTCATAATTTGAAAAAAGAATTGAAAAATCGCATTGATGAAAATATGTGCTAACTACCTCAGGTGTCTTTTCTCCTACAAATTGAACCTCATCTGACGTTAAATTCAATGAAGCGGCATATTCTTTTACTTGCAAAAAATCTTTTCCATCGCCAACAATAGTCAAAACGAAATCTTTTCTCCTTTGCGAAAGACGTTTAATAGTTCGCACGATTCCGCAGACATTTTTTGCAGGTTCATTAAAACAAGACACGAGCAATATCTGTTTTTTTTGAGAAGGCTTTTTTAGTTGGTCATTAAAAAAGAAGTCATCTACCACATTATTCAAATGAACGTAATTGTTTCTCAACCCATGTAATTTCATCGCCTTTTCCAACATCTCTGAAACTGTTGAAATTGATTTTGCCTTTACTACCACAAACTTTGTACAGAGTTTTCGTAGAAGGCCATGATATGAATTATTTTCGGGCAAATAACGCGTCCAGTGTTCAGTAATGACGTAGGGAATTCCATATAACATCTGCAAAACAAGAGCACAAACGCCAGCTCGTGTCAAAATATTCACATGACAAATATCAGGACGACCATAGTGATTTTCCACAAAGCGAAAACCACGAAAAAATGCAGCAAAATACGCAACGGCTTTCTCTATTTTATTATGAGCGTGATGATAATACACATAAATCTCTCGCACGTTATTGTATCTCCGTTCTACAATTCCCGTTTCATCGTTGTTTTGAGTTGGGCAAGGATAGAGTACAATGACTTCGGCAAATCGTGAGACACAATCGGCATGTTTTCTAACAAACAAACCAGACATTGCATCATATCTATTTGGATACCAAGCAGATAAAAACAATATTTTTCTCCTTTTACTTGAATTCATGCTTGGTTAAATTACAAAAAAATCCGATAAGAAAACTCTCATCGGATTTTTTATTGTTTACGGGATTAGAATTATCCCATTATCACTTCAACATCATGAGTTGTTCCAGCAGCTTGCAATGGTATAACAATGCCATTTACTGGTTTTCCATCTATCGTTATAGATTTCACACCTTTGCTTACATGTGCTGGGTTTTTAACTGTGATATTGTATGTTGCATCACGGAATTTACGTTGCATAGAGAATCCATCCCATTTTGTTGGAATACATGGATTGATAGTAATTCCATCATAATCCGGTTTCAAACCTAAAATGTATTGGATAATTGCATAGAAGTTCCAAGCTGCAGTACCAGACAACCATGAGTTTTTACCTTCTCCCGGACGATATGCATCTTTACCGGCAATCATTTGGCAATATACATAAGGTTCAACTTTGTGTAAGTCAGAAATTTCTTCCAAGAAACTTGGAGCTATCTTCGTATAGTATTCATACGCTCTATCTCCGCGACCAATCATTGTTTCACCAATCATAATCCAAGGATTGTTATGGCAGAATATTCCGGCATTTTCTTTATATCCAGCTGGATATGTTGAAATTTCACCGTATTCAATGTAGTATTTTGTAAATGCAGGATTGTTCAACACAATACCGTATTCGCAATCAAGACGTTCTTTTACTGAATCCAAAGCCTTTTTAACCATGCCGTCTTCTTTTCCGATTTCAGCCATAGTACACCATCCTTGTGATTCAATGAAGATTTTTGACTCTTCATTTTCTTTTGAACCAACTTTACGACCAAAGTAATCGTATGCACGCAAATACCAATCGCCATCCCAACCATCTTTCTTCACTGCTTCAATCATGTCATCAACATGTTTTTGAGCGGCAACAGCTTCGTCGTGTTTTCCGATTTTATCGCAAAGTTTTACAAATTCTTTTCCGTAAAGAACGAACAAGCCAGCAATCATAAGTGATTCAGCAGTTCTTCCTTTTTTGTTTCCTGTAGTTTGGAATGATTCGTTTGGATCGTTAGAGAAACAGTTCAAATTCAAGCAATCGTTCCAATCGGCACGGCCAATCAACGGTAATTTGTGTGGGCCTAAGTTGTTCACAACGTGATAGAAAGAAACTTTCAAGTGATCGAAATGAGATTTTGCTTTTGATTCATCGTTGTCAAAAGGAACTTGCTCATCAAGGATTGTATAATCTCCTGTTTCTTTGATGTATTCTGTTGTTGACAAAATCAACCAAAGTGGGTCATCGTTGAAGTCGCCACCAATTGCCGAGTTACCTTTTTTGGTAAGTGGTTGATATTGGTGATAGCAAGAACCATCTTCAAACTGAGTTGCAGCAATATCGAGGATTCTTTCACGAGCACGAGCAGGGATTTGATGTACGAAACCAATCAAATCTTGGTTGCTATCACGGAAGCCCATACCACGGCCAATTCCTGATTCGAAGAACGATGCAGAACGGCTCATGTTGAAAGTAATCATACATTGATATTGATTCCAGATGTTTACCATTCTGTCTAAGCGGTTGTCGTTAGACTTAATAGTAATTTTGCCCAAAAGATTGTCCCAATATGAACGAAGTTCGTCAAAAGCAGCTTTTACTTTTTCGGCTGTATCATATTTCGCAATCATTGCTTTAGCTGGTTTCTTATTGATAACCAACTTGCTTTCCCATTTTTCTTCTGGAGTAACTTCAACGTAACCAAGCATGAAGATGAAATCTTTGCTTGCACCTGGAGCCAATTCTACTTCAATATAATGAGAAGCGATAGGAGACCATCCGTGAGCTACCGTATTTCTTGGTTTTCCTTCCATTACAGCGTCAGGACAATCGAAACCATTGTATAGACCTACGAATGATTCGCGGTCAGTGTCATATCCTTGAATTGGAGTATTTACTGAATAGAAAGCATAGTGATTACGACGTTCTTTGAATTCTGTTTTGTGATAAATTACAGAACCTTCAATCTCCACTTCACCGGTTGAAAAGTTACGTTGGAAATTTTCCATATCGTCAGAAGCATTCCACAAACACCATTCAATGAAAGAGAACAATTTCAATTTCTTTGTCTCTTTTGAGTCGTTGGTTAATGTTACTTTCAAAAGTTCGCCCCAAAATCCAAGTGGCACAAATTGAAGAACATCAGCACTTACGCCATTTTTGGAACCTTTGATGCGAGTATAACTCATACCATGGTGGCACTCGTAGCTATCAAGTTGAGTTTTCACCGGTTTCCATCCTGGATTCCAAACAGTGTCGCCGTCTTTGATATAGAAATATTTACCGCCATTATCTGTTGGTACGTTGTTGTAACGATAACGAGTTAAACGACGGAATTTTGCGTCTTTGTAAAACGTGTAACCTCCTCCTGTGTTAGAAACCAAAGAAAAGAAATCTTCGTTTCCTAAATAGTTAATCCAAGGATAAGGAGTTTTGGGATTTGTGATGACGTACTCTCTGTTCGCGTCATCGAAATAGCCGTATTTCATAGTTTATGTTTAAAATTTATACATTCATTTTTTGCCGGCGAAAGATAGAAATTTTTTCCCGATTCTGAGTAATTTGTTTCTCTTTTGAGTACAACTTATTTAAATCAAAAAAAACATCTCAACTTTACTTATTTGGGGTTACTTTCCCCACCATTGCCAAAAGTGACAAACCGGTCCATGACCGCGACCAATTTCGTATTCGGCACCTGCTATAATGGCCTGAGAGAGATACTCTTTCGCATTCACGGCCGCTTCGTTAAGCGAATAGCCTTTGGCTAAAAAAGAAGCAAACGCGCTTGACAGGGTGCATCCGGTTCCGTGCGTGTTTTTGGTGTATTGTCGTGGCGATTTCAAAAACACAGTTTCGTTGGTTTCTGCGTTATAAAAAACATCAACAAGCTCATTTTCAGTTAAATGTCCAGCCTTTAGCAACACCGAAGTACCATACGTTTTTGCCAACTCACGTGCGTATTCAGGTAATTGATTCTGCATTTCAATTTTATGACCAAGTAAAATTTCTGCTTCCGGAATATTTGGCGTAATAACTCGTGCGCAAGGCAACAACTCGTTTTTAAGAGTTTCAATGGCGTCGTCTTGTAACAATTTATGCCCCGAAGTTGAGACCATCACGGGATCGAGCACAACATTGGTAAGTTTGTGAGAGAGCAATTCCTCTTTTATTCCCATAATAATTTCCGTTGAACTGAGCATACCAATTTTTACCGCATCTGTCCCAATATCCCTCAAAACGGCATCAATTTGACCTCGCACAATGGCTACCGGCATATCCTGCACAGCACACACGCCCACGGTATTTTGTACCGTAACGGCCGTAATTGCCGATGTGGCAAAACATCCACAAGCAGAAATTGTCTTGATATCAGCCTGAATTCCTGCTCCTCCGCCCGAATCGCTTCCGGCAATTGTCAACACTCGTTTATATGTTTTCATTATCTTGATTTTTAAATTTTATGATGCAAAATGATTAAATCCATCTTTCATAAACGCCACCTCTGTGCCATTTTCGCGCCATCTGATAGTTCCTACAGAAGAATTCGCGTCTTGTTTTTCGGCAATTTTTCCAATGCAATACAGCGGCGTTTTAAATTTCTGTTCGTATTCCCGTTTTATTTCAGCAAAATCTGATTCAGCAAGGGTGAACAATAATTCATAATCTTCGCCACCACTCGTGGCCAATTCCACCGCATTCCATCCTTCTTCTTGAGCAACGGTAACAAGCTGCGCCGACATTGGTATTGTTTCCAAATCAACCTCCGCATCAATGTTTTTTGTTTGCTCCAAAATGTGACGCAAATCCGAAGCAATGCCGTCTGAAATATCCATCATAGCATGTACCCCAGAGAACTTGGCAAGAAACATTCCTTCGTTCACTCGAGGTTCAGGAACACAATGTCGTTCCAACAAATATTTTTTTTCGGGTTGCGAAGCGTCTCTTTTGCTGTCAAGAATCAATCGTAAACCTCCGGCAGAGTCGCCAAGCAAACCGGTGGTGCAAATCAAATCACCGACATGGGCCGACGAACGCAATTTTGCTTTTCCGTGCGCAATGCTTCCAATTATTCCAACATTAATAGTAAAATGTTTCACCGATTTGGTGGTGTCACCGCCAAGCAAAGCCACGTTGTATTTTTTACAAATGGCATGATACCCGCGCATAAATTCATCGAGATATTCTACGGAGCAATCCATAGGAATAGCGACTGACAAAAACGAACAAAATGGTTTTCCTCCCATAGCCGCCACATCGCTAATGTTCACGGCTGCAGATTTGTACCCAAGTTCGTATGGTGAAATATCGTTACGCAAAAAATGAATATACTCAACCAACATATCAGTAGTGACCAGCCAATCGGTTTCACTATTTACCGCAATTACGGCACAATCATCTCCTATGCCAAGAGCTGATTCGCATACAATGTCATCAAACTGTGGGCGAAAGCGCTCTATAAAACCAAATTCTCCTATTTCTTTTAAATTCATATCTACCTTGTTGTTATAAATCCAATCTATATGCGCTATCCCAAAATTCAAACTCGGCATGAGTTGCAATATTATATGCTTCGGTCATTGCGCCCTGTTTTTCAGGCGAAGCCGAGGCATATTCATCACAAACGTCTATACACTGACGAACTTCGTTGTCGAATTCATCACACGAATAGGTGTCAATCCAATCTTGGTACGGATTGTTACCACTCTTACTTTGATTGGCAACGATATATTTACCAACCTCATTATACACCCAAAAACACGGCAAAACTGCGGCCAACGATAGCTCCAAATCGCCTCGGCGTGTGCAGTCATTCAAGAAGTTGGTATAACTCTGACATGCTTTTGATTTCTGCGTTTGTGGTTCTATTTGCAATTTTTTAATAAAACTTTCATGCAATTGTTGCTCACAAAGCACAGCACCTTCGGCAAAAAACGTAAAGAGTTTTTTGTGCGCGGGATTTGGCAATAATTCTGCAATCTTGCTCAATGCCATGCCGTAGTCTTTCAAATACAACGCATCTTGCTGAATGTAAAACTTAAAACATTGCTGGGGCAACGTTCCGGCCATAAGTTCCTTGATATATGGCATTTCTAATATTTTAGTATAGGTTGGCAACGAATGTTTCCAAGCCTTTTCGCTCCATTTTTCCATTTATTCTTTTTTAAATTGCCCTTTGTGTATTTGTTCTAGAAGTTGTTGTGATGCCAACAAAGGACTTTCGGCCGAACAAATTGCCGAAACCACAGCCACACCATCTGCGCCTGACGCTATCACATCTTTTACCGTTGATTGATTCATGCCACCAATTCCAACAACCGGATGATTTGAGAGCGCAGAAATTCGCCGCACGCCATCTAAACCGAGCGCCGCACTTGTGTCCGTTTTTGTATTTGTAAGATACACCGGAGAAACTGCCACATAGTCTACATCTAACGCATTTGCAGCATCGGCATCATTTTCAAGTGAAATTCCAATAATTTTTTCATTGCCGAGCAAACGACGAGCCATCTCGTATGGCATATCACTTTGCCCTATATGAACGCCATCGGCATCGGCAGCCAATGCAACATCTATGCGGTCGTTAATTAACAATGGAACATGATATGCCGCCAACGTTTTTTTCAAACGAATAGCCAACTCAATAAACTGACGCGTGTCTGTGTCCTTTTCGCGCAGTTGAACAAGTGTAACGCCACCTTTTACGGCTTCTTCTACAACCCATTCCAACTCCCGTCCCAAGCAAAGCGGACGGTCGGTAACTAAATAAAGTTTGGGGTCAAATTGTGTTCTACTCATCGTAATCGTTGATTTATATCGTTTTCAGAAATGATAGTCAATGCATCAAGAAAATTCACTTGCATAGAACCCGTTCCAATTGATTTCTCTGCGGCCATTTCTCCTGCAATTCCCATAATAGCCATGGCAGCGGCAGTCGCGTCAAGATAATTTTTATCGACAGTAGCAAAGGCAGCAACCAAACTAGAACTTGTACACCCAAGTCCGGTAACCTTTGCCATCAACGGTACACCATTGTGACATTCTATAACATTTGTGCCATCGGTAGTGTAGTCAACCGCGCCACTCACCGAAACAACGCACGAATATTTTTTTGCCAAATATTTTGCAGCATCCAATGCCGACGACGAAGACGCACTACTATCAACGCCCTTGGTTTTTATCTCACTATTGACTAATGCCATAATTTCGGAGCCGTTCCCTCTGATAATATCGGGTGTGCAGGCTTCTAAAATAAGATTACAGGTTTCGGTACGATAATTTGTAGCCCCGGCACCAACAGGATCGAGAACAATAGGGATATCGAGTTTCTTAGCAGTATGACCGGCTACGAGCATTGCATCAACCCAATAATGACTGAGAGTCCCAATATTTAAAACCAAGGCAGATGCAATAGATGTCATTTCTTCCATTTCTTCAGTTGCATGCGCCATTACGGGCGACGCGCCTATAGCAAGCAGGGCATTTGCGGTGTTATTCATTACCACATAATTCGTAATATTGTGAATAAGTGGTGATTGCGCACGAATTGCTTGTAAATCAGTTATAATAGTTTGTTTGTCCATTGTATAAAAGTTTCTAGCATTAAATCATATTATTTCTCGGCACAAATAGCCACATACGAGCCACGAGAATAGCCTTCTGACGGTTCTTCCACGGCATCATTGGAATAACACGGATCAGCAGTAAGTGTTTGAGCGAATTGGAAATTTTTAAAACCAACGAGTTTCATTAGTTCAACTTTTTCGCCCGTGGTACGCCAATTTGCCGATTTCACAAATTCAATGGGATACGGATGCGGAGGTTGTACATCTTTCAACAGCGGATGGTCCCACGTGCCTAATGTCATTGCCAAATTATACAGAGTTGCATATCCACTCTCCTTCGGGACGTCTATCACAACTATTTTTCCGCCTTTATGTAATGCCTTGTACGCATTTTCGAAAGAAGGCTGAAGGTCAGAAATATAACTTGGGCAACCATTGTATAGCAAGGTATCGTATTGGTCGCTACCCAAAACAAATTCTTCGGCAGAGCCAATCGTTACATTCATACCTCTTTTGCGAGCTATTTCAGCCATACTAGACGAAGGTTCAAGGCCATTTTTTATGCTAATTTCATATTCTTTTTCAAGAATCATTTCAAACAGACCACTGCCACAGCCAATAGACAAGGCCTTACCGGGATTGCGCATAAAATGCGCAACCAATTTCACTTCGGATTGTAACAGATTTTGATTTTCAAGAAACCATGCATCATACTCCTTCGCATACTCATCATACACTTTCATTTTTTTTCCTTTTAAGCGAAAGGGGATACACACGTTTGGCTAAACAGCCTGAGAGATTGTTTCCTTTCGTTGTAATTATACAAATCAAGTTCACAGGGTATAATCTCAGCCACTCTCATGGCACCCCTAACAATTATGGAACAAATATAAAAATTTATAAGAATCTAAGATGGGAAAATGTTCTTTTGTTGATTGGAATAAACCCTAATCATCGAACTGCGTTAAGCTCTTATTTTCTTTGTCTACAAACCTCATACACGCACATAGCGGTAGCGGCAGAAACGTTTAATGAAGAAATTTCTCCCTTCATTGGAATTTTTATGCAAGCATCGGCTTTTTCTATAATGGAAGCTTCAATTCCATCTTCCTCTGCACCAAACACAAGCGCTATGGGTTGCGTCATGTCAACATCATAGCAGTTTTCTGAAAATTTCTCTGCGGCACAAATTACTTGTATGCCGGACTCTTGCAAGAAAGTAATCGTATTTTTTAGAGACGACACCTTACAAATTGGAATTTTGAACAAAGCACCAGCCGACGTTTTCACCGCATCGGCACCTATTTGGGCTGCACCTTTTTGTGGAATAATAATAGCGTCAACGCCCATACATTCGCACGTTCTGGTAATTGCACCAAAATTTCTCACATCACATATTTCGTCTAAAATAACCAAAAAAGGCACTTTACCTTCTTCATACAAAGAAGGAACAATGCGCTCGATATCTTGAAATTCAATTGGAGAAACAAAAGCGACTATTCCTTGGTGTGCTTTTCGAGTTATTCTATTCAATTTTTCAATTGGCACACTTTTAACGGTAACATTTCGTTTTCGAGCCAAATAAATAACTTCTCTGATTTGTTCGTTATCAGATTGTTTCTTTATGAATATTTGGTCTATAGTTTTCCCTTCTTGCAATGCTTCAAGCACCGCATGAGGGCCATATATAAAATCTTGTTTTTCCATGCTACTATGCTTGTGCAGAACCTGAACCAAGGTTTGGCAACGGGAAGTTTTTGGTTTCTTTTATTTGGCCATTGTGTTGTTCATATTTTTGAACATTGTCTTGCAATGCCATCAATAATTTTTTTGCATGCTCCGGTGTCAAAATAATTCTTGACATAACTTTTGCCTTTGGCACTCCCGGCATCATTCGTACAAAGTCAAGTATAAACTCTGCATTTGAATGAGAAATGATAGCTAAATTTGAATATATACCGTCAGCCACTTCTGATGGTAAATCTATACTAATTTGTTGTTGTTCTTTATTTTCCATATTTTTCTTTTTAGTTGTGAAATATATAAAAAAAGAAGACAAGGAAATTAAACTCCTTGTCTTCTTTTACTATTTAGAACAAAAAATCTATTCTTTGTCTCTTAGTTTTGCATAGTCTTCTTTAGACCCAACTATCATTTCTTCATATTTCTTCAAACCTGTTCCGGCTGGAATCTTATGACCAATGATAACGTTCTCTTTCAAGCCTTCCAAATCATCAACTTTTGCATTGATGGCAGCTTCGTTAAGAACCTTAGTTGTTTCCTGGAATGAAGATGCTGAAATCCAGCTGTGAGTTTGCAAAGATGCTCTTGTAATACCTTGCAAAATCTGACTAGCAGTAGCAGGATGCGCATCACGAACTTCAACCAAATTCAAATCTTTACGTTTCAATTGTGAATTTACATCGCGCAACTGACGAACAGTAATGATTTGTCCCGGTTTCAAATCTTCAGAATCACCGGCATTGGTAACGACTTTCTTTTCGTAAATTCTATCGTTTTCGTCCATAAATTCCCAACGGTCAACGATTTCACCTTCCAAGAATTTGCTATCGCCTTGATCTTCAATTTGAACTTTTCTCATCATTTGACGAACGATAACCTCGAAATGTTTGTCGTTAATCTTCACACCTTGTAGACGGTAAACGGATTGTACTTCGTTTACGATATACTCTTGTACTCTCGTTGGACCCATAATAGCAAGAATATCAGAAGGAGTGATAGAACCATCAGACAAACTTGTTCCAGCTTTTACGTAATCGTTTTCTTGAACAAGGATTTGTTTTGAAAGAGGAATAAGATACTTCTTTTCTTCACCTGTTTTTGCCGTTACGATAATTTCACGGTTACCTCTCTTAATTTTACCGAAAGCTACCTCTCCATCAATTTCTGAAACTACTGCAGGATTTGATGGGTTTCGAGCCTCAAACAATTCAGTAAGACGAGGAAGACCACCGGTAATATCACCAGATTTACCAATAGCACGTGGGATTTTCACAAGGATTTGACCAATTTTAACCTTGTCACCTTCATTCACAGTAATGTGAGCTCCAACTGGCAAGTTGTATGTGTGAAGTGTTTCACCACTCTTGTCTACAATCTTAATGATTGGGTTCTTAGTTCTATCCTTTGATTCTATAATAACCTTTTCTTCGAAACCGGTTTGTTCATCGGATTCAGCTTTATAGGTTACATCTTTAGTTACATTTTCGAAAGCAATCTTACCTGCTGATTCTGAAATAATTGACGCATTGTATGGATCCCATGAACAGATAAGCGTACCTTTTGTTACTTCTGTGTGGTTTTTAACCATCAATTTAGAACCATATTGAATGTTTTGAGTTGTCAAAACACTTCTTGTATTCTTATCAACGATTTTTAATTCAGCAAGACGACCGATTACAATATCAACTTTTGCTCCAGTTTCATCTTCACCCTCTACCATTCTTAATTCTTCTATTTCAACAATACCATCGTATTTTGAAACAAGAGAAGAATCAGCTGCGATATTTGATGCTGTACCACCGACGTGGAATGTACGAAGAGTCAACTGAGTACCTGGTTCACCGATTGACTGTGCTGCAATAACACCAACAACTTCACCCTTTTGAACCATACGAGCTGTTGCAAGGTTACGACCGTAACATTTTGCACAAACACCCTTGCGTGATTCACAAGTTAATACCGAACGAATTTCTACTTGTTCAATTGGAGAATCTTCAATTGCTTGAGCAACTGATTCTGTTATTTCATCTCCAGCTTTCACAATCAATTCTCCAGTTTGTGGATGATATACATCGTGAACACAAGTTCTACCTAAAATTCTATCATATAATGATTCTACAACTTCATCATTATTCTTAACAGCAGTAGCAATCAAGCCACGCAATGTTCCACAATCTTCTTGAGTAATGATAACATCGTGAGAAACGTCAACCAAACGTCTTGTCAAATAACCAGCATCGGCAGTTTTCAAAGCGGTATCGGCCAAACCCTTACGAGCACCGTGAGTAGAAATGAAGTATTCCAAGACTGACAAACCTTCCTTGAAGTTTGACAAGATTGGGTTTTCAATAATTTCATTTCCCACAGCGCCTGATTTCTGAGGTTTCGCCATCAAACCACGCATACCACTTAACTGACGAATCTGCTCTTTAGAACCACGAGCTCCAGAATCCAACATCATGTATACTGAGTTGAAACCACCACGGTCTTCGCTCAATTGTTTCATCACAATGTTAGTTAAGTTTGCATTGGTATGTGTCCAAATATCAATAATTTGATTGTAGCGTTCGTTGTTTGTAATGAAACCCATATTATAGTTATTCATTACGTCTTCTACTTGCTTGTAGCCAGCATTTACTAATTCAACCTTTTCTGGAGGAATTATAACATCAGCCAAATTAAATGACAATCCACCTTTGAACGCCATGCTGTAACCTAGATTCTTGATATCATCCAAGAAATCTGAAGTTTTTGGAGTTCCTGCAACTTTCAATACATCGGTAATAATGTCACGCAATGATTTTTTGGTCAACAATTTATTGATATAACCAACTTCTTCTGGTACTATTTCGTTGAAAATAATTCTACCAACAGTGGTATCAATCAATGATTTTTTACCATTCATGTCGGTGAACATTACTTTAACTTTAGCATGAAGTTCTGCTTTTTTCTCATTATAAGCAATAAGAGCTTCTTCTGAAGAATAGAATACAGTACCTTCACCTTTTGCGCCAGCTAATTCTTTAGTTATATAGTACAAACCAAGCACCATATCTTGAGAAGGCACCTTGATAGGAGCTCCATTCGCTGGGTTCAAAATGTTGTGTGATGACAACATAAGGATTTGTGCTTCAAGTATAGCAGCATTTCCCAATGGAAGATGGACAGCCATCTGGTCACCATCGAAATCGGCGTTGAATGCCGTACATGCGAGTGGGTGAAGTTGAATAGCTTTTCCTTCAATCATTTTAGGTTGGAATGCTTGAATACCCAAGCGGTGCAATGTCGGAGCACGGTTTAGTAATACTGGATGTCCTTTCAATACATTTTCCAAAATATCCCAAATAACTGCATCTTTTCTATCTACAATTTTCTTTGCAGATTTTACAGTTTTTACGATACCTCGTTCTATTAACTTTTTAATAATGAACGGTTTATAAAGTTCAGCAGCCATGTCTTTAGGAATACCACATTCGTGCAATTTCAATGTAGGTCCTACGACAATTACTGAACGAGCTGAATAGTCAACACGTTTACCCAACAAATTCTGACGGAAACGACCTTGTTTACCTTTCAAACTATCGCTTAATGATTTAAGTGAACGGTTTGCTTCAGTTTTTGCTGCATTTGTTTTTCGTGAGTTGTCGAATAAAGAATCAACGGCTTCTTGCAACATACGTTTTTCGTTACGTAGAATTACTTCAGGAGCTTTGATTTCAATCAAACGTTTCAAACGGTTATTTCTAATAATAACACGACGATACAAGTCATTCAAATCTGATGTAGCAAAACGACCGCCATCAAGTGGAACAAGTGGACGAAGTTCCGGTGGAATAACCGGAATACATTTCAAAATCATCCATTCTGGTTTGTTCTTTCCAACTGATTCACGGAAAGCTTCTATTACTTGCAAACGTTTAAGAGCTTCGTTCTTTCTTTGTTGAGAAGTTTCTTTGCTTGCTTGGTCACGCAATGAATATGACAATTCATCAAGATTGATTCGTTTAAGCAATTCTTCTAACGCTTCAGCACCCATCATAGCGATAAATTTGTTTGGATCGCTATTATCTAATGCTTCATTTTCTTTTGGTAATGTTTCGGTAATATTCAAATATTCTTCTTCAGTAAGAAGATCCATATCATAAATACCATCGGCTTTCTTAATACCTGCTTGAACAACAATATAACGTTCGTAGTAAATTATTGAATCAAGTTTCTTTGTTGGTAAGCCTAGAAGATATCCGATTTTGTTAGGTAAAGAACGGAAGTACCAAATGTGAGCAACAGGAACAATCAAATTAATATGTCCGCTTCTTTCACGACGAACTTTCTTTTCTGTTACTTCAACACCACATCTATCACAGATAATTCCTTTGTAACGAATACGTTTGTATTTACCGCAGTGACATTCATAGTCTTTTACCGGACCGAAAATTCTTTCACAAAACAAACCGTCGCGTTCTGGTTTATATGTTCTGTAATTGATAGTTTCCGGTTTCAAAACTTCGCCGCTTGAACGATCCAAAATATCTTCTGGTGACGCCAAACTTATGCTAATTTTTGAAAAGTTATTTTTAATTTTTGTGTCTTTTCTAAAAGCCATATCCTATGAACTTTAAAATTTATTAATGCAATTGCTTATTCAAAATCTATATTGAGACTCAATCCTCGTAATTCATGCAACAATACGTTGAAAGATTCCGGTAATCCTGGTGTCGGAAGAGGCTCACCTTTTACGATTGCTTCGTATGCTTTAGCACGGCCCATCACATCATCAGATTTTATCGTTAAAATTTCTTGCAACACATTTGATGCACCGAATGCTTCGATTGCCCAAACCTCCATTTCTCCGAAACGTTGACCTCCAAATTGAGCTTTACCTCCAAGTGGTTGTTGCGTAATCAATGAGTATGGTCCGATTGAACGAGCATGCATCTTATCATCAATTAAGTGTCCCAATTTCAGCATATAGATTACACCTACAGTTGCCGGTTGGTCAAAACGTTCTCCTGTTCCACCATCGTACAAATATGTTTTACCATAATCAGGAACTCCTGCTTTGCGAGTGTATTCAGTAATGTCTTCAAGTGATGCACCATCAAAGATTGGGGTTGCAAAATTCAAACCTAATTCTTTTCCGGCCCAACCTAGAACAGTTTCATAAATCTGTCCTATGTTCATACGAGAAGGCACACCAAGAGGGTTCAATACGATATCTACAATAGTTCCGTCTTCCAAGAAAGGCATATCCTCATCTCTTACGATACGAGAAACGATACCTTTGTTACCGTGACGACCTGCCATCTTATCACCGACTTTCAATTTACGTTTTTGCGCAATGTAAACTTTAGCCAACTGCATGATTCCAGCAGGGAGTTCGTCTCCAACGGAAATAGCGTATTCTTTACGTTTATATTCTCCCTCGATTTCTTTCTGTTTCTTGCAGAAATTGTGAAGCAAACTTGAAATCAAATCATTCTTTGAAGTATCAGTTGTCCATTTTTCAGTGATAACCGATGTAAAATCTTCAATTTCGTTAAGTGATTTTTGAGTAAACTTAGAACCTTTTGAAATAAGGACATTTCCTGCGTAATCTTTCACTCCTTGTGATGTTTTACCTTCAACAAGTTTGAAAAGTTTTTGAACTAGGATGTCTTTTATTTTCTTGTAGTTTGCCTCGTATTCAGCTTTGTAACCTTCAAGAATTGGTTTTTCGTTTGCTTTTGTTTTTCTATCCTTAACCGTTCTTGTGAATAATTTTTTGTCAATTACTGTACCATATAATGATGGACGAGCTTTCAATGATGCATCTTTAACATCTCCGGCTTTATCACCAAATATAGCACGCAACAATTTTTCTTCAGGTGAAGGATCTGATTCTCCTTTTGGAGTAATCTTACCAATTAAAATATCGCCTGGTTTTACTGTTGCTCCAATACGAATAAGTCCATGTTCGTCCAAGTTTTTAATAGCATCCTCGCTCACATTTGGAATATCAGATGTAAACTCTTCACTTCCACGTTTTGTATCACGTACTTCCAATATGTGTTCATCAATGTGAATAGATGTCATTGTATCTTCACGAACAACACGTTCAGAAATCACAATAGCATCCTCGAAGTTGTAACCCTTCCAAGGCATGAACGCAACTTTTAAATTTCGTCCTATTGCTAATTCTCCGTTTTGAGTAGAATATCCTTCAGTTAAACACTGTCCCTTAACTACTCTTTCACCTTTTTCCACTATTGGACGAAGATTAATACAAGTGTTTTGGTTAGTTTTTCTGAATTTGATAATAGGATACACAGTCAAGTTATCGTCAAAACTTACGAAAGTTTCTTCTTCTGTTCTATCATAACGAACACGAATTTCGCGAGCATCAACATATTCAATAACTCCGTTGCCTTCTGCCATTACTTGAACACGAGAATCATGAATAACCTGACGTTCTATTCCGGTACCAACAATAGGCGCATCTGCCTTTAATAGAGGCACAGACTGACGCATCATGTTAGATCCCATCAACGCACGGTTAGCATCATCATGCTCCAAGAAAGGAATTAAAGACGCAGCAATTGATGTAATCTGATTTGGTGCCACATCTATCAAAGTAATATCTTCTGGACCCGTGATAGGGAAATCAGCTTCTTTACGAGCTTTAATTCTATTGGCATCAAATTCTCCGTTGGCTTTCAATGGAGTATCTGCTTGTGCAATAGTTTTCTCTTCTTCTTCTTCTGCGCTCAAATAAACGACACCACTTTCTGAAAGATCAACTTTACCATTTGCTACCTTTCTATATGGAGTTTCTATAAATCCAAGATCGTTTACCTTTGCAAACACGCACAATGAAGAAATAAGACCAATGTTCGGACCTTCAGGAGTTTCGATAGGACAAAGACGACCATAATGAGTATAGTGAACGTCACGTACCTCGAAACCTGCTCTTTCTCTTGACAAACCGCCAGGACCAAGTGCAGAAAGTCTTCGTTTGTGGGTCATTTCATCAAGCGGGTTGGTTTGTTGCATAAACTGAGACAATTGGTTAGTTCCAAAGAATGAATTGATAACAGAAGAAAGTGTCTTTGAGTTAATCAATTCTATTGGTGTGAATACTTCGTTGTCACGAACGTTCATTCTTTCACGAATGGTTCTTGACATACGAGCCAAACCAACGCCAAACTGGTTGCGCAATTGTTCGCCCACTGTTCTAACACGACGGTTACTTAAGTGGTCAATATCGTCAACATCAGCTTTTGAGTTTATAAGTTGGATAAGATATTTGATAATTTCAATAATATCTTTCTTCGTCAAAACTCGCGTAGTTTCTTTTTCTTCGTTAGGACCTAAATTGCTATACAATTTGGCGTTGATTCTATAACGACCAACTTCACCCAAATCATAACGCTTGTCAGAGAAGAATAATTTATCAATAATATCGCGTGCGGTAGCTTCATCTGGTGGTTCAGCGTTACGCAATTGGCGATAAATATAAAAAATTGCCTCTTTCTCTGAGTTACAAGGGTCTTTTTGTAATGTATTATAAATAATGTCGAAATCAGATGAGTTTTGGTCTTCCTTGTGCAACAAGATAGTTTTTTGACCAGACTCAAGAATCATATCGATATGTTCTTTCGTTATGATAACTTCACGTTCGACAATGATTTCATTTCTTTCTATTGAAACAACTTCACCGGTATCTTCATCTACGAAATCTTCAATCCATGATTTTAGAACTCTCGCAGCTAATTTACGACCTTCAACTTTTTTCAAGCCGGTCTTTGATACTTTTATTTCTTCGGCAAGGTCAAAAATTTCAAGAATGTCTTTATCACATTCAAAACCTATAGCACGGAGTAAAGTGGTTACTGGTAATTTCTTTTTACGGTCAATGTATGCGTACATTACACCGTTTATATCTGTGGCGAATTCTATCCAAGAACCTTTAAAAGGTATGATTCTGGCAGAATACAATTTTGTTCCGTTAGAGTGGATGCTTTGGCCAAAGAATACGCCCGGAGAACGATGTAGTTGAGAAACAACAACACGTTCTGCACCATTTATAACAAACGTTCCTCGTGGAGTCATAAATGGAATTGTTCCAAGATATACATCTTGTACAACTGTTTCGAAATCCTCGTGTTCAGGATCTGTACAATATAACTTTAACTTCGCTTTCAGAGGAATGCTAAAGGTTAATCCTCTTTCCAAACATTCTTCTATTGAATATCTTGGCGGATCTAATTGATAGTCAAGAAATTCTAGTATGAAATTATTACGGGTATCAGCGATTGGGAAATTTTCATTGAAAACTTCACTTAAACCTTCGTTTTTACGTTCTTCTTGAGTTGAATCTACTTTAAAGAACTCGTTAAAAGACTTCAACTGAATTTCTAGGAAATCAGGATAGTCTAATTTATTTTTAATTGATGAGAAGTTAACTCTTTCCTTTGTCTTCATTGCGAAAAGTTGAAATATTGAACTTAATTGTATGAGAAAAGGTTTTAGCCACAAATGTGGCTAAAACCTATGAAATTATAAGATTATTTAATCCTACTTAAGTTCAACTTCTGCTCCCGCTGCTTCTAATTCTGATTTGATTTTTTCAGCTTCTTCTTTAGAAACTTTTTCTTTCACTGCTTTTGGAGCTTGGTCGCAAATATCTTTAGCTTCTTTCAATCCTAGACCAGTAAGTTCTTTTACAACTTTTACAACTTGTAATTTAGCTGCACCTGCTGATTTCAAGATTACATCGAATTCAGTTTTTTCTTCAGCTGCACTTGCTGCTGCACCTGCTGCTGAAGCTGCTACTGCTACTGCTGCTGCAGCTGGTTCAATACCATATTCGTTTTTAAGAATGTCAGCTAATTCTTTTACGTCTTTTACGCTAAGATTTACTAGTTCTTCTGCTAATGCTTTTAAATCTGCCATAATGTGTTTAATTAAAAATGTTACTACTTATTATTTATTTATTCTTTTTCTGATAATGTTTTTACAACTCCTGCAATAGTATTTTTCCCTGATTCCAAAGAAGAAATAACTTGTTGCATAGGTGATTGAAGAAGAGCAATAATGTCTCCAATAAGTTCTGCCTTAGATTTGATAGTTGCTAATGCGTCTAATTGATCATCGCCAATATAGATACATTGTTCTGCAAAAGCGCCTTTAAGTACAGGTTTTTCTTTTCCTGAGTTACGAAGTTCTTTTATCATTTTTGCAGGAACATTTGCTGTCTTACAGAATAAAACAGAAGTTGTTCCCTTTAAAACGCCATAAAGTTCTTCGAAGTCGCCTTCTACTTGTTCTAAAGCTTTTCTTAATAGAGTATTTTTTACTACAATTATTTCAATGTTATTTTCAAAACATTTTCCACGAAGTGCTGATGTATCTTGAGCATTTAATGCTTCAATGTCAGCAATGTAAAAGTGACCGTTTTCATTAATTTTGGCAACGATACTTTCAACTATATCTCTTTTTTGTGCTATATCCATAACAATCCTCGTTTTACATTAATGATTTTGTATCTACTTGAATGCCTGGACTCATTGTAGAAGAAATATAGATGCTTTTTACATAAGTTCCCTTTGCAGACACTGGTTTTAATTTGTTTACCATGTTAACAAATTCTTTTGCATTGCCAACAATGGCTTCAGGAGCAAATGATACTTTTCCGATAGATGCGTGGATAATACCAAATTTATCAACCTTAAAGTCAATTTTACCAGCTTTTACCTCTATCACAGCTTTTGCGATATCCATGGTAACTGTTCCACTTTTAGGATTTGGCATCAAACCGCGTGGTCCAAGAACTCTACCAAGAGCACCTATTTTCGCCATAATTGTAGGCATGGTGATAATAACGTCTACGTCAGTCCAACCGTTTTTGATTTTTTCAACATATTCATCAAGACCATAATAGTCTGCTCCAGCTTCTTTTGCTTCTTTTTCTTTATCAGGTGTACAAAGAACCAATACGCGAACATTTTTACCTGTTCCATTAGGAAGTGTAACAACACCACGTACCATTTGATTTGCTTTCTTAGGATCTACACCCAAACGAATATCCATATCTACAGATGCATCGAATTTTGTGGTAGTAATTTCTTTTACTAATTTTGCTGCATCGTCAATGGCATACGCTTTGCCTGCTTCTACTTTACTTAGAGCAACTTTTCTATTTTTCGTAAGCTTCATCGTTTCAATGTTTTAGAGTGTCGGTTTTTCACCTTCAATTGTTATACCCATGCTACGTGCTGTACCTGCAACCATTTCCATACCTGATTGAATTGTGAAACAATTTAAATCACGCATTTTTGATTCAGCGATAGCTTTTACTTGATCCCAAGTTACACTCGCAACTTTTTTTCTATTTGGTTCTGCTGACCCACTTTTTACTTTTGCTACTTCCAACAACTGTACTACTACAGGAGAGGTTTTAAGAATGAAAGTAAATGATTTGTCAGAGTACACAGTAATAATTACAGGAACAACTTTTCCTGCTTGATCCTGTGTTCTTGCGTTAAACTGCTTGCAGAATTCCATTATATTCACACCCTTTGCTCCAAGAGCTGGACCTACTGGGGGAGATGGATTTGCAGCACCACCTTTAATCTGTAATTTGATTAGACCTGCTACTTCTTTTGCCATAATGCTTTATTATTTATTTATTAAGATTCCTTTTCCACTTGCATAAATCCTAGTTCAAGAAGTGTTTTTCTACCGAAAACCTTAACTTCAACAGAAATTTTTTTCTTTTCTTCATTGATTTTCTCAATGATTCCAGAAAACCCGTTAAAAGGTCCATCGGTAACTTTAACAACTTCTCCAACAACAAACGGCACGGAGGTTTCTTCTTCACATTCGGCAAGTTCATCAACTTTCCCTAAAATACGATTTACTTCATTTAATCGTAAAGGCATTGGTGTACCACCATGACGTTCAGCCGTTAAGAATCCTATAACTCCGTCTATGTTGTTTATGGTTCCCGCAATATTAATTTTGGTACCATCCACATTAGCTTCTAACATTGCTTCTATTAGAACATAACCTGGAAGGTAATTTCTTTCTTTACTTATTTTTTTACCATTTTTCGCTTGCACTACTTTCTCTGTTGGGATAAGTACTTGCGAAACATAATCTTCTAAATGATTACGTGATATTTCATACATAATCCTTTCTTGGACTTTCTTTTCCTTTCCACTCATCGCCTTAACGACGTACCATTTCTTTTCTATCTCTGCCATTGCGCGATGTTTGTTTACCCAAGTAAGTTATAGATACCATCTCTCATAATAAACGAAAAAGCCAAGTCCATTACCAAAACGATAAGTGAAATAATGAACATTGACACTAGTACCACAATTGCACTTGATTGCAATTCGGACCAAGCTGGCCAAGAAGTCTTATTGACCAATTCATTGTATGATTCTTTTACGTATGTTTTTAGTCCCATAGTAATCCTTTATTTGCAGGGGCAGAAGGGCTCGAACCCTCGACCAATGGTTTTGGAGACCACTACTCTACCAACTGAGCTATACCCCTAAAAAGGATTGGCATTAAGCCAATCCCATGATTCTGTATTAATCTAAAATTTTTGTTACTTGACCAGCACCTACTGTTCTACCACCTTCACGAATTGCAAAACTCAAACCTTCGTTAAGAGCAACGTGTGAAAGAAGATTAACAGTCATTTCTACGTGATCACCTGGCATTACCATTTCTACACCTTGTGGTAAAGCGATTTCTCCAGTAACGTCTGTTGTTCTGATATAGAATTGAGGACGATATTTGTCATGGAATGGAGTATGACGACCACCTTCTTCTTTTGTCAAAACATAAACCTTCGCTTGGAATTTCTTGTGAGGTGTGATTGAATCTGGTTTACAGATAACCATACCACGTTTGATTTGGTCTTTTTCAATACCACGAAGTAACAAACCTACGTTATCACCAGCTTGACCTTCATCAAGAAGTTTACGGAACATTTCAACACCAGTACAAGTTGTTTTCAAATTAGCATCGAAACCAACAAGTGTTAAGTCATCACCAACGTGTACAATACCTCTTTCAACACGACCAGTAGCAACAGTACCACGACCAGTAATTGAGAACACGTCTTCGACTGGCATCAAGAATGGTTTGTCAACAAGACGTTCTGGAAGAGGAATCCAAGTATCTACAGCTTCCATCAATTCCATAATTTTATCTTCCCACTGTGCTTCACCGTTCAATGCACCAAGAGCAGAACCTCTGATGATTGGTGTATTGTCACCATCAAAATCGTATTTTGACAACAATTCACGAATTTCCATTTCAACAAGGTCGAACATTTCTGGATCGTCAACCATGTCACATTTGTTAAGGAAAACAGTGATTCTTGGTACATTTACTTGTTTTGCCAAAAGAACGTGTTCTTTTGTTTGTGGCATAGGTCCGTCAGTTGCTGCAACTACAAGAATTGCACCATCCATTTGAGCAGCACCAGTAACCATGTTCTTCACGTAGTCAGCGTGACCTGGAC
>CAYFVM010000001.1:129625-190805 GCA_964346725.1 uncultured Bacteroidales bacterium | reverse complement strand
CTTTGGATATTACCGAAGGATTTTAGGAAACTGACAAAGGGCGTGTAAATTGACAGAAAGATGAGGTGATGGAAGCAATCCCCCCACAAGCTCAAGCACATTTGCAAACCGCACAAAGCCCCCCGCAATCCAAAGTTTGCAAAAGAGCTTTCGCTTTTCCCCCGCACGAGTACAAATAAACCTTACTGCTAATGTTGATGACAAAAGAAAAATAAGTTTTGCCCCAAGACAGTGCCACGGGTTACACCGTTACAAATTGTAACGCTTTGAAAAAGATAGCTACCTATGAGAAAGACGCTAAAGGTTCGCGCGGGAGCGTTACCGTCTATTTTTTGTTTATAAGATAGCCTTTACCTGGTTCAAAATGCGTTATGGTATTTGCACTGCCGTTTGGTTCCCAAATTCCGTCTAAACTTTTAATACTAATGGTGTTTGTTGCATTAAAATAATCAGCTATAGGCATATCGGCAAAAGGCACACTACCCAACGAAGGATAGCCGATTAAACTCCATCCTGCTGGCAACGACGCATAACTTGTGGTAATTGGCGCTCCGGTAATTTGCAAGGTAGCAGCGGTATTCATTTTAACATAATAGGCATTGCCTGGCAATAACTTGGTAAGCGATTGCAGTTGTCCCGCATTGTTTTTGAACCAAAAGGCTTCGTTATTTTTTATTATCTCAACATCTTTGCCACTAAACAAGGCAGCAATAGAAGAATCGGCAGGAATTACATTGTACGAAATCAAATTCCACCCAGCGTTGAGCGAAATGGTTTGCGTGTACGTTGGAGCACATTTGCTGCTTGTTGCGTCAACAATTGCTTTTACTGGTGTGCGAGCACATGCCGAGCCTACAAATATTTTCCAATCGTAAAAGAATCCATACCATTCGCTTTGCCAACTTTCGTTAAAGGTAAACGAAATATAATTGGGGTACGAATAGGGGAAATTTCCACCCGAAGCCTCAAAATAGAGATTACCATTGGTTCCAGCGCAATCTATAGTGTACGTGCCAGGAGTTAAAAAGAAATTAAGTGGCAGCGTCTGTTTACCAGCAGCTAATCCTGTTAAGGTTTTCGTGTATGCTATAACACCATCTTGTTTAATGTTAATAGTAACGTCGGCACCATTTGCAACCACATATACGGCTATGCTTTCTAAGGTAAGGCTTTGCAATACGGTTATGTTGTTGTATTTGTCGGTAGCGTCATAGCTATCACCCATATTCCATTTTTCGCCAGCCCCCTGCGTTGCTTGACCAAGTCCACCCTTAAATCCAGCAGTTTCTTGCACATAGTATGTAGTGCTTTCGGAAATGGTAGGACTATAGTTTTTTTGAGTAGTCAACACGGTTCCTTGCGTTGGCACATCATACCATGCATAGGTAGACGTTCCGTTAACCGAGAGGTTTACTTGTCCAGGGCTACAAAGCGTGTCGCCAGTAGTATTCAATAAGTTTGAAGCTATGGTAACAGCATCGTGTGCATTTGCACAATTTTGAGCACTCACCGTTACCGAATAGGTGCCAGCTTTTTCAACCGAAATAGTGCGTGTGGTAGCTCCGGTGTTCCATACGTAGCTCACGTTTGGCACGTTCGTGTTTTGTGCGTCGAGTGTATATTCGGTTTCGGTACAAAGACTTTTGTCCTCGCCCAAATCCAATACAAGAGTACCGTTCACAATTTTATCGCTCGTTTTTACACAATTGTTGCTATCAACCGCTACGCGATATGTGCCTGCTTGCGTAATGGTGAGCGTTGGCGCTGTTTGACCAGAAATTACCGTTCCATCTTTATACCAGGTAAACGATTTATTTGCGGCCGTCAATCCCGATTGCAAAACGGTAGATGATGCTCCACAAATAGAACTCGCTCCAGTAAGGTTTGGAATTGCACACCCTTGAGTAACTGCGGGGCTAATGCCATGCAAATAGCCATACAAAGCTTGCTTGCCACGCATGGTTTGTTGTGGGGTAAATTCGTTAGCCGCATAGAAATAGCGAATGTTGTAATACATTTCGCCATAGGGCCAATTGGTGGCAGCTGGATAGTTTTTGTTTGTCATCCACGAAGGATTTCCCATAGCCATATTCCCTCCCCAATCGTTAATGTTCATGTAAGGAGTATGACCAGGGTGCACGCCAGGTGTTCCATCAGCCCATCCGCTGGTGTAAGCATTTGGCACCGATTTTTTGGAAGCAAGCGCGGTTGTTGCAGTGGTCATAATTATCATATTGAGCGGATTTCGTCCGAGCGACCAATCGGCTTCTAAGAATAATGCATTTTCAAACAAGGTTTTGTCGGCACCTGGTTCGCACACCGCATGTGCAATAATGGTACGCTGAATAACCATTTCGGTAACAAACCATCCTTGGTTGTTGTCGCTTGCTCGTCGCGACGGACGAGTTGTTGAATAATTTGCCTCAACATTTTTTGCTTCGTTTATAAGCGACGCTTTCATGTTGCTGTAAAGCGTTGGATAGTTGCGAGGCTGTTTGGTACATAAATATGCAGCAACAGCATACAATTGGTTAAGGTTGCTATTGTGAATTACCGACGTAGTAGTAGTGCAAGAACTTAAACTATTGAGCATAGTTTCGTAGGCCGTATTTCCGGTAACATTGTATAAGAATGCCGCTGCGGTTGCTTTAAAATCTCGTCCCGTGAATTTATCAACTCTATTGGCAAGCATTTGGTCGGGAAGCCCATTGGCATAATTATAGGCATTTTCTGCGCTATCGCGATAACGGTTGGCCAGTTCAGTTTTTCCCGCTATTTGGAAACAATTGGCAAGCATTGCCGCATTTGCTGCATTTGCCCATGCAGCCACCGCAGTATTTCCAGCCTGATAGAATTTGTTTGTTCCATTAGGATTGTTAATACCATGGCTATAGCCTTTACCATCGCGGAGCCGTAGCCAGAAGTCTACTTCGTTACGAGCTTCGTCGAGCACATCGGGAATGCCGTTACCACTTTCGGGTATTCCTATGTTATCTTCGCTAATTGCACCATTTGTTAAGAAATAGGGCAACAACATATCGTAAATAATGGGAACGTGCCCCAAGTGTCTGTCCCAGTCTAAGGCATCGGAGTGTCCACCGTAGGCGTTGGGGTTTTTGCGTCCAGTGGAATAGTCAGCCCACTCGTCTTTACAATCCCATTTATCGCCACTGCAAAAGGTGCTCCAATTGTCATGGTACGGTTGCATTGTAGTAATAATAACTTCGCAATTAGCGGGACTATTATTTGGTATCCACAACGGACGACGAGGAACAGGACCTGTACCATTATCGTCTTCGCCTATGCGCATATAGAAAAATCCTAATGTGCTTATTTTAAACGGTTCGAGATACGCATCGGGAGCTATAGTAAAATCTTCGCTACAGCCAATGCCCGCAACAACAAGTCGGTAAGTGCCTGGAGTATTAAATCCCGTAAAATCAGCTTTCCACACGGCACTGCGTATCATTTGATGCCCGTCGGTAAATTCCGATGCCGCCGCTTTCCAAAACGCTAACGTTCCAACCGAAGTGCTTACTCCTGTTTTTACATTGTAAATAGAGACGGTATTGCCTTGAAAACTCGTGTAATCGCGAGCTCCACCATCGCCCATCCACATATATACATCGGCAGATTTTATGCTTGGAGATGATACATACCCAGCAATGTTTACTTTAATTGCTTCAGATTTTGAATTATAAATATCGTAGGTAAACGTTTTTGTATTTACATCAGAATTTATGTTGGTATTGAGTTGTATAGTATAGGTTTTACCTTGCACCATTGAAAATGGCAGTTTTAGGAATATGGTATGCTCATATGACCAATCGTAATTATAATCACTAATGCCAGTATTCCACGATTCTTGCGAAACGCCCGAAAGTTTTGATTTTCTATACACCTTTGAAGGAGTTTTTCCGGCAGTACCAAAATTTGCATCATCGCTTGATTTAATAGACCAATTGCTTACGTTTGCTGCATTTGTGGTATTTAACGCGGTGCCGTAGGTTACTAACGCGTTATCGTTTTCGTTGGTAGAATTGGTATATGCTCGGCTTCCCAATTGTGATATATTTTCGGGATACGTAACCTCTCCATCTAAAAAATAGAGCATTATGTGATCTTTGTCAACAACTTTTACGTCTACTAATTTAGTGGCATATGTTGATGTAATTCCACTGAACAATAGTAAAATCAGTAGAATGAGACGAAAGATTTTTTTCATAAAAAAAGAAATCTGCTTTGTTTGATATATGACAAGTATACTAAAAATGTCCCTTTATTCCAAATCAAAAAAAATGAGTGTCGTCAATTCAACGAAAAAACTCATTATCTGGCAATGGATTGGAATATTGGGGATTGTGTAAGAAACTTGTATCGGACAGGGTAAGCAAAAAGGCTTTCAAATCGGACAATTCTTCTTTTGACAAAAACATGCCACCATGGTTGACGTTTATCATGAGAGGATCTACATATGGCGAACGTTTCAGTTTTGTGTTGTAAAACTCCAACACTTCGTCTAACGTACTAAAACGGCCATCGTGCATATAGGGGGCGGTATATTCAATATTGCGCAACGTAGGCACACGATATTTCCCACGATCAAGCGTATCGCCGGTAACGGCATAGCGGTCGCCACGGTCGGTGAAGTCAATATCTTTGGCATTATTCATAAACAAATTGGTGGTCCACAAAGGCAAGGCGGGCGAACCATGACAATGAAAGCAGTCGGCTTTTTCGGTGGTAAACAAGAAGAAGCCGCGCATTTCTGCATCGCTAAGTTTGATTTCGCCACGCATAAATTGGTCGAACTTGGAATTGAACGAAACCAGCGAACGAACAAATTGTGCTACGGCTTTTGATATTCTGTCAATAGTAATTTCTTCAGAACCAAATGCACGTTTGAACATGGGCAGATACATGGGAACTTGCTGCAAAGCAGCCACCGTGCGTTCTATAGAGCCATTGCATTCATGCGGAGCCACAATGGTCATCCACACCAACGATTCAATGTTTTTATAATGAAACTCCTTCGTTTCAGGCACCCCGTAGCGCCCACCCAATCGTTTGTTGGAAGTGTGTATCATACCGTTCCACATATAGCCCTCATTTGTCCATGCTAAATTTATAAGAGGCATCATTGCATGAGGTGTGGGAATTCCAGTAAGTCCAAAGGTTCGTCCTCCTTTATATTTGGGGTGATCAATACCACATTCAAACGAATGGCTCTGTCTGTGGCAGGTAGCACACGACATAAGACTATCTTTATCCGTTCTACCCGACATTCGTCCGTCGTAAAACAAATAGCGCCCCAACTCCACTCCTTCGACCGTCATAGGATTGTCGGCGGGAATATTCATAGAATCAGGGAAAAATGGCACAGCAATATTGTAGGGCGTTGTTTTGCTTGCCCCAAGCCTCCGCGACGATACGCACGAAACCACGTACGAAATAAGTGCGATATTGCATAAAACAAGAAACAACAAAGGAATAACCCGTTGCTGTTTCTGTTGTGTACTGTGCGAAGCCATATGTTATTTCCCTATTGCAGTTGAATCAATAGGTGCAGTCAACGTGTCAATTGCGTTTTGCAAGGTGTCGGCAACTGCTGCAGGTGCGTCATGGAAAGGGAATCCCAAGAATGCGAATACGTCTAACAAATAGAGAACTCCAAGAACTATTACTAAGAATACCACGGTGATAAGAATTTTCTTCCACGCTGGCATTCCCTTGTCGGCATAAGGGTCTTGCAACACAACCGTTGGGAACGCAGCCATTTTAGTAAGCGTAGCACCAAATGTAATGTTTACGTACGCACGAGCATTCAAAGCCCATCCGTTAGAATCTAACAACGGAGCAAGATTGCGTTTGCGCAACTTTAACCAAGCCATAATCATAGACGGACCGGAAATGAGCAACATAATGGCAACAAATGCCAAAATAACTTGCCACCACGAAAGTTTTGCAAAGCCCGAAACAACGCTCACCACGAACGAACCAATAAAGCCTAAAGCCATACCTATGGCAGCGAAAATACCGGCAAATTTTGCAATATCGAACGGTTGCGCTTTTGCTGGATCAGCCGGTTTGTCGGGAACAGCAGGTGTCTCTATCTTTTCGGTAACATTTTTTGTAATAGAATCGAAAGACTTAGAGTCTTTTTCCGCAGCAGATTTATTAATTAAACCGGTAACCCAGTTTGCAAATTTCTTGTACGGAGCCCAGAATGCCTGACGAATACTAATTGGGTTGTCAATTATCTTAACAATCTTAGCATCCCAATCCAAACCGTTTCGGTCATAGAAAATGGCATTTTTCCCTACCAATAAATCATCTACATCACCATCGGTCATTACGGCAACGATAGTCATGGTTTCGTTTTTCTGTTTTGAATAGCAATCGCAGTACAACAAATACATACCGCTGTATGTAGCCATGGTATTGTGTTTTGCCATATCGGTTACACGAAGACAAAGGTCGCAACTGCGTTGGTCAACAAAGAGAGTACCGGCTTGGAAAATTGCCATATTATCTTTGTCGCGAGAATAAAAGTCGGTAAACGTTACATAGTTCTTAATCAAACGGAACAAATCGCGGCAAAGGTGCAACATCTTGTCAACTGCCTCAATTTCTTGAGCTTCAGCCTCCAATGCTTTATCTTCAGCTACCAACGAGAGTAATGCATCTTTTTGATTTTTGGCAACTATAGTGTTCAACACATCAGCGCCAAGCGATTCTACTACTTCACCTTTCTTTTGAGAAAGCCAAGTTTCGTAAGGTTTAAATTTAGCCACAACGGTAAGCCAATCTTCTTCAGAAAGCGTTTTCTGTTTTGGAAAATCAACATCAAAAACCAATCGTTTTAGTTCGGCAAACGCCCCTTCCCACGCAGGATTAATACCTTCAACAAGAGGTAATTCTTTCTTTTTGCTCACGCGTGCAAGCGGATATGAAGAAATTTCATCGTTGCAAGTTGCAAGATTTTTGTCGCTAATAGCTTCAAAACGAGCCACAGAAACATCTAATGCTGCCGTAGAATCTTCGTCAAATGCGGCAAGTTTGCAACGCATGAAGTAATCGTTGATTTTGTCTTGCAATGTCTTGAAGGCTGCCAAAGCAGCAGCAGTATTGTCGCCGTATGGAAAAGTAGCAGCTTTGTCGGCATCGGCACTTGCAAGCCATGTAGTATAGTCTGCACAAGCAGTATAGAAAGCCTCAAGTTGCTCAGCTGTAACACCTACATCGCCACTTCTGTCGGGACTTGAACCAATAGTTTTGATACAAGCGTCTATGATGGCTTTGAGAGATTCGTCGTCGGTAGAATTAACCGTGATAACGCCATCGCCATTGAATCTGGTTTTAGCAAAAATAGCAAGGCTGTCGGCAGTATCTTCAATAGAAATTGAATCTTTGGTAAGACCAAGATTCTTCAATATTTCTTTTGCAGAGTTATAGATTTTCTTTCCTTCGGGACTATCTTGATTGATAGCAGCCAAGGGAAGCGTTCCTTCTTGTTTCAACAACAAATCCGGGTCTTTGAGTACGGTTGTAGCCCATTCGGCTGCTTCAACAACTTCATTTACACGAATTTTGCCGTCATTGTCTTTGTCCATCATTTGCAAGGTCTTGGTGTCAATTTCAAGATCTTTAACAGGACAACTCAATACAGTCCACATCTTTTGGTCTAACTCGCCCAAATGTGCGATATCAGCACCAGTTTTAATGTCAACGCGGGGAACACCGCCAACGATGGCATATTGCCAGTCATAGTTTTTCTTACTCATATCGTATATTTTTAGATTTTTTCACTTAATTCAAGCCATATCATTTCCTTTTCATTGAGCAAAGCCAAAACTTCGCCTATACGTTGTGATTTTTGAACTAAATCTTCTTGTCCTAGTATACCAGATTCCAAAGATAACTCTAAATCTTTTTTTTCCTGTTCTAAATCTTTAATTTCTTGTTCAGTTTTCGTAAATAATTGCTGTTCTTTGTAGCTTAAACCTTTTTTCTTGTTTGCTTCAACGGTTTGCGCAGCTTTTTTTAGCGGTTCTTTTACCTCTTTTGGTTGCGTTTGTTTTTCAAGATACTCGCGATACACGGTGTAATTTCCGGGAAATTCAGAAACCTCGCCATTTGGTTTGAAAAGCAATAAATGCTCAGCAACCTTGTCTATAAAGAATCTATCGTGAGAAACGACCAACACGCAGCCTTTGAAGTGCAACAAATACTCTTCGAGCAACTGAATGGTAAACAAATCCAAATCGTTGGTTGGTTCATCAAGAAGCAAGAAATTTGGCTTCTGCATCAAAACCGTCATCAAATAGAGTCGTTTTTTCTCACCTCCACTCAATTTTGAGACATACAAATACTGCATAGAACGAGGAAAATTCCATAGCTCCAAATATTGTGCAGCACTAATAGTATGACTTTTTTCCAACTCAATTTTGTCGGAAATATCTGTTATGACATCAATCACGCGCTTGCCGTCGCAGCCCAACAAACCGTTTTGTTTGTAGTAGCCAATAGAAAGCGTATCGCCCCAATCAACAGTACCGGCATCGGGTTGTAATTCCTGCGTTATTATATTGAGCAAAGTAGACTTTCCACAGCCGTTTTCTCCAATAATTCCCACACGTTCGCCACGCTGGAAAGAATAGAAAACCTTTGACAACACCTGTTTATCGCCATATGATTTGCAGATGCTTTTTAAATCAACCACTTTGTTCCCGAGGTATTGGCTTGCCACATTGATAATAATGTCGCTATCGCCTTCTATCTTGGTTTGTGCCTTTTCTTTCAAGCCTTCGAAGGCATCTACACGATATTTCGCCTTCGTTCCACGAGCCTGCGGCTGACGGCGAATCCAGTCCAACTCTTTACGCATAAGGTTTCTGGCTTTTTGCACCTCGGCGCCTTCTACCTGCATACGTTCTTGTTTTTTCTCTAAATAGTAGGAATAATTGCCTTTGTAACGGTATGTGGTTTTGTTGGACAACTCCAATATGATATCACAGACATTGTCGAGGAAATATCTATCGTGGGTAACCAAAAGCAACGTGCTTTTAATGGTTTTTAAATACTCTTCAAGCCATTCAATTATTGCTATATCCAAATGGTTGGTAGGTTCGTCAAGGATTAATAAATCGGGAGCAAGAATAAGGATTTTGGCAAGCGCCACACGTTTTTGTTGCCCACCCGAAAGTTCTGATATTTTTTGAGCTGAAGGCAATTCTAGTTTGGTAAGAATGAGTTTCACTCGCGCCTCATAGTTCCACGCCTCGGTGGCATCCATGATATCTGATGCTACTTGTATGCGTTTTTCATCGCCAGCGGCTAATGCCTCGGTATACTTTGCTATGGCGCTCAATACGTCTTCATTTGCCGAATAAATTTCATCGAACACCGTTGCCGATGTCTCCAATTTTGTATCCTGATCAAGATACCCAACCGATACCCCGGGTTCTATCATAACTCGCCCAGATTCAGGTTCGTCTTGTCCCATTATAATCTTAATGAGCGTAGTTTTGCCCATTCCATTTTTCGCAACCAAAGCGATACGTTCACCTCGATTAATTACAAACGACAAATTATCAAACAATAGATATTCGCCGAAGTATTTTGTTATATTTTCAACTTGTAGGATAGCCATTGACAAAAAGAAAGCTGTCAAAAATAAAATTGACAGCTTTGCTTATATTAGATTAAAGTACTTATTTATTCAGCAGAGAATCCAACGAGAACAGCAACGCAACCACGAGCAGTTTCATCACTCACATTTTCATCATTGGTTTCAACCTCTATAGAGATAATCAATTGTTGACTTGACTCCATTTTGAAATCCCACACACGTTTGTATGAATGTTTTGCGTTTGTGAACAAAACATTTCTGTCGGCATCCATGATAGAGAATTTAATTCTCGGAAGTTGTTGATCGCCGCAGATTGCGATACGATAGTTTTGATTTGAATAGAAAGTCTTATATAGTTCTGCAGATTCTCCTTCGCCTAATTCAGTGGCATTGAAGATTCCATCATGAACATATGGTTCCAAACTTGGTTTGCATTCACTCTTAGCGAATGTTCTACATTGTCCGTAAGATAAAGTTCCTAACAATACGAACGATACTACCAATACTAAAATTTTATAAACGTTTTTCATACTATTGCTATTCTTTAAATTATTGGACAAAAGAGTTTCTCAATTTTGCAGCTTCAGCTTTTAAGTTGTTGTACTGCGCTTGAGTTATATTAATTTTCTGTGTTGATTTCAATACAGATTGACTTGTAGATTCATTGTCAACAACTTGTATTGACGATTTCACTATTTCAATAGAATTAAATGCTTTAGAAATTGGTTGCAATTTTTTTACAACATCAGCGATATCAGGATTTTCAACATATTGGCCCAAAAGTTTTTCCATCTCGCCAAATGAAAGCTTTTGTTCAACAATTCTTTCAATCAAATCTTTATCTTTTACAACATCATTGGTTAATTGAGTTGCTAAATACAAACCTTCAACCCAACCACCTGCCAAAATCATAGCTGCGATTTCAGGACGATCATCTTCTTTTAATGTAGAGTTTGAATTGAGGAATGTTTCAGAAATAATACGAATAACAGAGTCGCGATTGTCATGATTTGCTTCCAATCTATCAATGATTGATTGATCGATAGCTTGCAACAAATCCAATCCGATAGCCATTTTCTTAGAAACTTGCATGTATTGCATAATGGTTTGATCTTGTTCGAAAATACTTGCGTAACTTAAATCAGCACCATAAACACCAAGATTCAAAGCTTTTTGTTTGTCGGTATTATATTTATTGAAGTTTGTTGTTGGATTTAATAACGACTCATCATAATGAGCTCCCGCCTTTTTCAATAGTAATGATGTTTCAACAGGAGAAGGTAAAGAATACATTACTTTCTTAACATCGTTAACCACTTTCTCTTTCAGTTTTTGCTCATCATTCAGCGAATCTGCATCTGAAGAAGATTTTGATTTATCGGAATTGCTACAACTCGCGATGCCAAATATTAGTCCCAAAACGATTAATACTCGAAATAGTCTTGTGTTACTTTGCATACGTTTTTTTTTAAATGCCACATTTAATGTTTGTGTAAAAATAATATATTTTTTTTATTTGCAAACAATTTCACGCCCTAAAATTAAAAAACAAAGAAATGATAATAGACGAAAAATCAATCATCAAAGAAATACAAACGGTATTTGAATCTGATAATGAAAGTTTAGTACATGATACAATATCGTATATTCACGAAAACGGAACATGTGAAATGATCCCACTTCTCTTCGATTTGTTGGGTAGAACTTCTAGTATTACAATACAAAATGACATATTTGACTGCCTTACTGACACGAAAGACCAAAATGCGATACCTCTTTTAATAGATGCATTGCGTGATACTCGGTTTACAACTATGAAGAATCGCTTAATTTCTGTATTGTGGCAAACGAATCTTAATTTTTCGGAGCATATAGATGTTCTTATAGATAGTTTACTGCACGACAACTATGAAACAGCAATAGAAGCTTTTACGGCTATAGAAGTGTGTACACCCCATTTGTCAGAAGAGAAAAGAAACCTATTAAAACAACAGCTACGCAATGCGGTAATTGCAGAAAAATCGGGAAAAGTAGCCTTACTCAGCGAGACTATTCATATATTAGAATAGTCTCTTGCTCCAAAAATTGAACTTCCTATTCGTACTATAGTACTTCCCTCCTCAATGGCTATCTGATAATCCTCAGACATTCCCATTGATATGATGTTGAAATTGGCATCATTAGAGAAATATTTCGTTTGCAGCTCACAAAAAATAGCTTTTAGTTGACGAAATTCTTGACGAATTTTATTGACATCGTCCGTATTGGTTGCCATGCCCATGACACCACTAATTTTTATATTTTTAAGGGATTTATAGGCATCGGAATTAAGTATGGCTTCTGCTTCTGTTTGCAGAAATCCAAATTTGGTATCTTCCGAAGCTATATGAAACTGTAGTAGACAACGAATTTCTCGTTGGTGTTTTCCTGCTTCTTTATTGATATCCTCAAGTAATTTATAGGAATCCACACTATGAATAAGCGATACATACGGAACTATGTACTTTACTTTGTTGGTTTGCAAATGACCTATCATGTGCCAACGAATATCTTTTGGAAGTGCTTGGTATTTTTGGGTCATTTCTTGAGCCTTGTTTTCGCCAAAGTCACGAATACCAAAATTGTACGCTTCCATTATGTCACTTTCAGACTTTGTCTTTGACACCGCCAAAAGTGTAACGCCGCTGGGAATTGTGGCTACTATTCGTTGTAGATTTTCCTGTATCATAGTACTACAAATATACATTTTTTTGGAAATGCAATATGAAATAATTGCAAACAAAAAGCCTCCAAGGAATTCACCAAGGAGGCTTTGTTATTTATATACTAGAAGAATCTACACTAAGCTGTGTAAAATTAATCCACTACGTAATTTTGGTTCGAACCATGTTGATTTTGGAGGCATAATTTCGCCGCTGTCTGCAATTGCCATCAATTGTTCCATAGAAACAGGATATAACGCAAAGGCAGCAGCCATTTCGCCACTATCAACACGTTTTTTCAATTCTCCAAGACCACGAATTCCTCCTACGAAATCAATACGATTGCTTCTGCGCAAGTCTTGAATGTCGAATAATGGAGAAAGCACTTGTTCTGTCAAGATAGTTACATCGAGTACACCAATTGGGTCTGAATCGTAGAATGTACCTTGTTTTGCAGTCAAAGAATACCACTCGCCTGCAACGTACAATGAGAAATTGTGTAACGTATTTGGTTTGTATATATTTGCGCCTTTTTTCTCAACATCAAAACTTTTTGACAATTTAGCAAGCAATTCATCTACGCTCATGCCGTTCAAATCTTTCAACACACGGTTGTAGTCAATGATTGACAACTGATTTGCAGGGAAGTTTACCGCCAAGAAATAATTATATTCTTCGTTTCCTGTATGATTTGCGTTTGCAGCACGACGTTCTGCACCAACTCCGGCAGCAGCTGCTGTACGGTGGTGTCCATCGGCTACGTACAAACAATCAACTTCGTTTGCAAAAAGATATTCAATACGTTTGATTTTTGCATCGTTTTCAATCACCCATACGTGGTGACCTACGCCATCTTCAGACACGAAATTGTATACCGGGTCAATCAAAATAGCGTCGTGAATAATCATATCCAACTCAAGGTTGTTTTTGAATGCGAAGAATACCGGTTCAGCATTGAAATTAGTATTTCGCACATGATTTCTACGATCTTCTTCTTTGTCAGGACGAGTAAGTTCGTGTTTTTTTATGATATTTTTTTCATAATCAGCAACACACGCACCACCAACAATACCGTATTGAGTACGTCCGTTCATGGTTTGAGCGTATATGTAATAGCATGGCTTTCCATCTTGTATCAAAACATTGTCAGCTATCATTTTATTTAGACTTTCCTTAGCCTTGTCGTACACTACTTGAGAGTGCAAATCAATGTCGGTGGGTAAATCTATTTCCGGTTTAATTACATGATAAAAAGAATATTCATTATCTCCGGCTTCTATCTTTGCTTCCTCTGAATTTAACACATCATACGGACGAGATGCTATTTTCTTTGCAAGTTCTTCGGTACGAGGACGGAAACCTCTAAATGGTTTTACTACTGGCATATCGCTAACTTTTTATAAAAGAATTGGCTATTGTGGGATTTCTCTCTCAATAGCCAACTACTTATGGTTAATAAACTATTTATTTACTTGAAATTTTTTGTCACCTGTAGTTATGAAAGAAACTATTTGACGAGCAGCAGCTAAACCTGCATTGATGTTTGCTTCAGATGTTTGAGCGCCCATTTTCTTAGGAGTTGTGAAATAACGTCCTTCTAATTTAGAAAATTCATCGTTTGCTGCAGGCATAATGTCTGTGATGTATTTAATATCAGCACGTTCGTTCATTAACTTAATCAATCCAGATTCATCGATAACCTCTTTACGAGCAGTATTGATTAAAATACCACCTTTCTTCATTTGGTTAACCATGTCGTAGTTGATACTGTTGATAGTTTCTGGAGTAGCAGGAATGTGCAAAGAAACAACATCACATGTTTTGAATAATTCGTTTTGGTTTGCTACGGCTTTAACTCCAGCAGCTTCAATAACAGAAGCAGGACAGAAAGCATCGTATGCGAATACTTCCATTCCAAATCCTTTTGCAATACGAGCAACGTTACGACCAACGTTTCCGAATGCTAGGATACCAAGTTTTTTGCCTAATAATTCTGAACCAGATTTGCCGTTGAAGAAGTTACGAACGCCGTATACCAACATACCGAATACTAATTCAGCAACAGCGTTAGCGTTTTGTCCAGGAGTATTCATTACTACTACATTTTTTGCAGTAGCAGCAGCTAAATCAACATTGTCGTAACCGGCACCGGCACGAACAACGATTTTTAAATTTTTTGCAGCATCAAATACTTCTTGATCGATTTTATCACTTCTAATAATAACAGCGTCAGCATCTGCAACTGCGTTCAACAATGCAGATTTCTCTGTATATGATTCCAACAACTCACATGAGAATTGTGCTTTTTCAAAGATTTCTTTAATACCTTCAATTGCAACTTTTGCAAAAGGTTTTTCTGTAGCAACGAGTACTTTTGGCATGGTTATAAAATTAAAACGGAGAAAATTTTACATTTCTCCGTTTTTGTTATACAAAAATTAAATTGTCCTTTCAAATTCCTTAATTGTGTCGACCAAGGCTTGCACGCTTTCTATAGGAAGGGCATTGTAGCATGAAGCGCGGAAACCACCAACTGAACGGTGACCTTTTACTCCAACCATTCCTCTTGCTTGAGCAAGTGTCATGAAATCAGCTTCTTTTTCTTTGTATTCTTCTTTCATTACGAAACAAATATTCATTCTTGAACGATCTTCTTCTTTTGCTGTTCCTACGAACACTTTGCTAGAATCGATTGCATCGTACAACAAGTTTGCTTTTGCTATATTACGTTGTTCTATAGCTTTTACACCACCTTGAGCTTTTATTAAACGCAAGTTAAGTAATGCAGAATAGATAGGTAATACAGGAGGAGTATTGAATAATGAATTTCCTTTGATATGTGTACGATAGTCAAGCATAGTTGGGATTTGACGAGAAACTTTGCCTAACAATTCGTCTTTAATCACAACGAATGTAACACCGGCAGGAGCCAAGTTCTTTTGAGCACCACCATAGATTACACCATATTTAGAAACATCCAATGGACGAGAGAAAATATCTGATGACATATCAGCAATCATAGGCACTGGAGAATCCATATCTTTTAGGATTTCTGTTCCATAGATTGTATTGTTTGTTGTGATGTGGAAATAATCTGCATCAGTTGGGATTGTATAATTTTTGGGAATGAATGTGTAGTTTGCATCAGCAGATGACGCTACTTCTACAACTTCTCCAAATAATTTAGCTTCTTTCATAGCTTTCTTTGCCCACACACCTGTGTTCAAATACGCAGCTTTTTTCTCCAAAAAGTTAAATGGAATCATACAAAATTCCAAGCTCGCTCCACCGCCTAAGAAAATCACGGAGTATCCTTCAGGAATATCCAATAATTCTTTAAACAACGAGACAGCCTCTTCAACAACGGGTTGAAAGTTCTTAGCTCTATGGCTAATCTCTAAAATTGAAAGTCCATCATTCTGGAAGTCAAGAACAGCCTTTGCTGTTTCTTCTATAACTTCGCGTGGCAATATGGATGGTCCTGCATTGAAATTATGTTTCTTCATTTGTATATTTAATTTTTTGTGCGACAAATTTGCAAAATAATCTTTAAATCAAGAATGGATTTTCTGTATTCTTTCTATTAAGTTGTAAAAAAGATACTAACAGAGTTAATAACTTTTGAGAATACACGTCAAAGTAAAAAAGCAGAAAATAGAATATATAGCTACGAGCCTTAGACTAACGCATCTGCCACGATTTCTGCAATATCTTTTACCTGAATATCAACACCTTTCACAAAAGTCTTTTTACACAACGGACAAGCTGTAGCCAAAATGTCGGTATTCTGTTGCAATAACACTTTGAGAGTTTCAGCTTTTATCACATTCCTGTCTTCCATAGAAAGGCTCAAATCGCCTAAGGAACCACTACAACACAAAGACTTCACTTTTTCTTGTCGAGTTGATTGCAAAGAGCCTGCCATGCGCAACAAATCTCTAGGAGGTTCGTACACACCGCAACCTCTACCCAATTCGCATGGGTCATGGTACACAATTTTCTGGTTCGACTTTTTCAACGAAATTTTACCTTGTTCTACCAATTCTAGGAAATATTCAGAATGGTGCTTAATGGTAATTTGTCCTAATTCATAATCGTCACGGAATACCTTGTAACAGATTGGGCATGAAACCAACAGTATAGGAGCTCCAGATTCTAGAATTTTTTCACGATTGTATGCTATCAACTTTTTCGCAGCCTGATACTGTCCGGCCAACATTAATGGTCGTCCACAACATGCACCTTTGTCTTTATCCATAAATTGATAATTGACTCCTGCTTTATCTAATACTGTCAAAATTGATTTTTTAATTCCAGGGGTCATATGCGTCATACAACCGGCAAAGAAAATCACTTCCGACTTGGTATTCACCTTTCCCATTTCAACTGGCAAAGTATTTAAGAATTCATAATTTGAGTTAAACTCTTTGGTAGCTTTAATTCGTTGAGATATACGTAAATCGTTTAGGTTAATTCCAACCGGACACACGTTTTCACAACGTCCACAGAGCAAACAGTTATACAGCTTACGATCTGTTAAATTTTGGTCGCGAATATTTTTCAAGATATACACCGATTGGTTGTTGGAAATATTGGCAACGTGCATTTGACATACATCGATACAAACACCACAACGAGAGCATGAATATACTTGAATTCTTGAATACGAATTGAACTCTTTTTTTAATTTAATACCATAGTGTCGTAAGAAGATGAACAGAATCTCGGTGAAAATGTGCATATATCGAGAGAATGGCATACAGACGAAAAATACGCCCAAAGAAACAGAATACGCCCACCAAAGCGCACTTTCCATTGTTGGTGTTACGTTTATCCAAGTAAAAAAATATCCGACGACATTTGTCAAAAATCCACCATTGCCATACAAAGCTGCTGTTGCACCTTCGGCAAACAAACGTAATGGGAAAATTGCCCACAATGATATCAAGGCAAATCGATCGCCGGGTTTGAGTTTTGTTGTTTTCTTGATGCCAAAAATTTTACTGTTTAATCGTTTAAAATAAGCAAGTAAAACGCCTGATAAAACGAACAAAAGCAAGAAGTCCATCAAGTTGGTCATGAAAGGTTCTCCAGGAAATGTTTCATGATGAAAATATGGGAAGAATATGATTTCCCAAGGTGGCGCAACAAATGATCCATAACGCACCACAATTTCAATATGACCCACAACTATTAATAAAAACCAACCAAAAGCCAAACTCATGTGCATATAGCCCAACAACACATTGCGTTTAAATACGCTACGGTGTAGCAATCCTTCCATAATACTATCTTTGATAGCGGCAAACGTGCGTCGAGTGAGAAAACTTTGCACAATTCTCAATTTATCTCGATGCGACAGTTTTGCAATCCATAATCCATATTTTACAAGTAAAATTGTAAATAAGGTTATAGCTCCAAGCGTGAACGGCAATACGAAATAGTCTTCCATTATTCTTTGTCTTTAATGTTGAACAACGTCAACCCTTTCTTCATTAACATAATAACATTGCGTGTATTGATGCCTCGCGGACATTCTAGCAAACATTTTCCACACAACATACATTTATCAAGTTCCTCGTGTGCATTGGAATAATCGCCAAGACGAATTTGTAAACTCAATTTTCGTATGTTAAATGGAGTTAAATTTCCGGCACTACAAATAGCGGTACATGAACCACATGACATACACGCATTAAATGTCGGTTCGTTTTCAAGTACATACGAAATCAAACGAGTGTCTATTTTGTCATAGTCAATCGTTCTTGATTTTGTGGTAGTGTAACCAAAATCTCTCATTATTTTTTATTGTTTAAATAATCACGTACAGCAAACGCAGCAGCTTTTGCATGATTAACCGTATCGTAAACCGACATAGGAGCCATGCTTGTTCCTGCGGTAAACAAACCGTCAACATTGGTAAGGTTTGACGCAATGTGAATATCACGCGGTTGCACAAAACGGCTTGGCGCACATTGCAACCCACACGATTGTGCGAACAATTCGGTGCTTTTTGCAGATTCCATACCAACCATCAACACAAGTAAATCTGCTTCCAAACGACTTGGACGAGCCGCCAAGGTATCTTCAACCTTCAACTGCAACGATCCATCTGATTTTTCGCCAACTTCAGACAAACGGCCACGAATAAATTGCACATAATATTTTTCCTGTGCTTCGCGATACATTTCCTCGAAACCAGGTCCATACATACGCAAATCCATATAGCAGCAAAATATTTCAGATTCAGGGCAAAGTTTTTTCATGTGTATAGCCTGTTTTACGGCTGTCACACAACATAATTTTGAACAATAATGATTGCCCGACTTTTCGTCGCGAGAACCTACACAGTGAATGAATGCGATTTTTCGAGGCACTTTACCTGTAGGTGTTCTATATTCTCCATTCAATTGCTTCAATTGAATTTCCAAATCGGCAGAAGTTATTACATTATCGTAGATTTTGTAACCGTACTCTTCCTTACGTGTGGCGTTAAACAAATTATAGCCGGAAGCAAGCACCACAGTTTTGCTATGGAAAATCACATCACGAGATGTGAGAATCTCGAAAATGCCGTCATCTTGCCGTTTTATTGAAATTACATACGTGTTTAAATAAATAGTAAGAGCACGTTTGCGGGTTTCATCAGTATAGTGCGCCAAAACTTCGGATGCGGAACGATGCGTTGGGAACAACGTATCCCAATCGTTCAAATGACCACCAATGTTTTTTTCTTTTTCAACTATAACTGTTTCAAAGCCTAAATCTTGCAGAGAACATGCTGTTTCTATACCTGCAATTCCGCCGCCTATTATCAATACGTCTATCATTGTTATTGCAATAAATTAAGTGGTTTTTCGGGAAGTGGCATTTGATTGCCATTTTTATCTAAATATTTTGCTTTGGGGTCGTACTCTACTCCCAATTTGTCTAATACTGATTCACATTGAACTTGGTGCATTTGCAAACCCAAATCCCAAGGATTATAGCCAAGTACCAAACCTGCCATTTCTTCGTATGTCAACACTGGTATTCCGCGTCCTTCTTGATCGTACGTAGTGCCTTCCATTTCAGCAATTGCGTATTGCCATTTATCCATAAACATAGAACAACCCGGACAGTTTGTAACGATAAAATCCGGTTTGTATGGTTTCATTGATTCTAATTTTTTCTTGGTATTTGAAACGGAATATCCACGATTGGCTTGTACCAAATATTGTCTAAAGCCAAAACCGCAACAGTGGCGACGTTCAGGATAATCAACCACATTACCGCCCCACGATTCTATCATACCACTCAAAACTTGCGGAAATTCTGCTCCACCAACACCTTTGGTTGGAAACATTTTTGAATAGTGACAACCAATGTGTTCGACTACATTTAATGGTTCTCCGGTTTTTGCATTTACTAATTTGTATTTTGCTTTTTCAGCTATTTCGTTACGAAATTTGTAAATCACATCGCTGGCGTGAGCTATATTTTTAGGCACATTAAATTCGCGTTTTGTAGCTTTGTACAAATACTCACGAATTTTTTCCAACTGTTCTGGAAAATGTTGCCACAAATCAAGAATTTCAGTATAAATACCAAACGACGTAACACATGAAATTGCAATATTTTCAAGACCGGCTTCTGTCATCAATGAAAAATGACGAGCCACAACGGTTTGAATTGTGTCGAAAGGCACTATGTCGGAATGATATCCAATACCGGTACACGTTGTATGGTTGGGGTCGTCAAAGATATTTTTGCCCAATTCTTCACGCAAAATGCGCAAAAAAGTTGCTTCAGAAGCAGGGAAAAAATTCTGACGAATACAACTACGTGCGTAGTAATAATCATTGTCAGCTATCTCTTTTTGATACGAACTCCAAATTTGTTTTTTACCTTCTATATTCATATCTCTTAGTCTTGATGTTGATTACTATTGTATGTCAGCACGTGCATTAAATATTCATTGTTGGCATCGTCGATGCTCATGTGCATTTCTTCGGCTTTTTTCTTCGAATCGTTTTCGATTAATTCATACATTTCTTCTCCGCCGGTAACTTTGAAAATTTCGGCAAGTTCATCGAGATTCTTTTGGTTGATTTTGCGCATAGCTCCAGGACCTTCTTTGTAGAGATTTGCTCCTAGTCTGTCATACAAGGCTTCGCGATTTCTGTACGCCCATTCCCATATTACGCCTTGTTCGGGATGCAATTCGGGTTTTACCAACAACGTATGTACGCAGTAGCCATACTTCAAAACATTTTCGCCTATGGTTTTCTTCAATGCATATTGTTGACGACCTTTTTCACTTTCGGTGAAAAAACCGCATCGTTGAGAAAGCATACGCAATGCTTGAATTATCATACCGGCAGTGTTTCCGCGAGGACAACGTGTTTTGCACGACATGCATTGTCCACAATACCAAATAGTATTTGATTTGAGTAGCTGTTCTATCTCGGCATTATTTCTCCGTTGCACCGTAGTTACTATGATACGTGGATCATAATTGTAAAACTCAGCAGCTGGACAAATAGCACTACATATTCCACAATTTAAGCAAGAATGCATAGCTTCTTTGAACCGCAAGTCTTTTTCTAATTCAGTAACATAATCCATATTGTAGACCTCCAAAGATTGATATAATTATTGTCATACAAAGGAGTAACTTATTGTGAATGTATCCTATAGTAAAAAAACGTAAATTTCCGTCTACGTTTAAAAACGTAGATATATAAGATTGCAAACGCAGCAAATTTTTCAAAAAATGCTTATTGATTTGAACTTCGTGACTTTATATAATTATCCATCAAGCCACATACTTCACCGGAGCATGCAATGGCAAAAGGAATTGCTTCATCATAAAATGATTCTGGAAGTGTTTTTACAGTTGAACATGTAACACCCTGTTTTTTTAAACAATGCAAAAACCCTGCATTAAAAGCATCTCCCGCCCCAATCGTACTAACAACGGTAACCAAAGGGACCGAATACGACTTGGTAAATAGTGGAGTTTTCACAATAACATCTTTGCTATTTTGAGTGTATACAAGCACTTGCACGTTGAATTTTTGTAATTCTTGATATACTTGCGAAGCGTCATTTGTTCCAAAAATTGCTTGCGCATCTTCGTCGGATAATCGAACAAAATCGGCAAAAGAGAAATTTTCTTTGAGTAACGAATATTCAGCAGAATCCTTAGAAAGCGCCCTTCGCATATTAGGGTCATACATTGTAAGTGCATTTTGTTTGCACGCTTGTTGCAACACACCAGTCAAGCACGAGCGGACACGTGCATTTAGCGTAAAAGATGATGAAAGTAAGAGAATATCGGTAGAAGAAATGGGGATAGAAACCGATGGCATTACGTCGGTAAATTCTTTGTAAAAACTATAATGCGCATCATTGTGTTCGTTCAAAAACGCAAGCGCCAGCGACGACTTTTTGTCTTTGTGCTGAATGATATACTGCGTACCAACATGATTTTTTTTCAAGAAATCAATACACCAATCGCCCAAATCATCGCCACCAACCTCAGAAATATAGGAAACATCATTGCCCAAGCGTCCCAAACTCACCGACGTATTTAATGCCGAACCACCAACTTTTGCTGCTTGCGGTTGCATGATTTTAAAGATTAAATCTATTACAGTTTCCCCTATTGTGTATATCATAACTTTATATCTATCTATTTGTTATTTAGCAATTTGCAAATTATCTGCACAAAGCACAATAACTTTCACACCTCTATAAATCATTTATCTGTTACGCTCCAACACTACGAATGCAAACGCATATTTGGTTCTGAAAACACGAAATACACGGTATGAACTCCCGGTTTCTTTACTTTTATTTCTACAGATTTACCACATTCACCACTCAACATATCAAATGTTGTACATGCTGAATCCAACGTAACTGTTGCCACCGGTTTTGCCTTCGGACTATCCAAGCAAATATTAATCGTTCCCTTACCATTAGCTTTGATGTGTAAAGTTCCTGATTGAACATCTACGTTTTTAATACTTTGCCATGCTCCCGCTTCCATACTTTTCGAAACCATGTAGGGATGAAATTGTTCAAGATTTTTAGGGCCTCCATATATACTACTTGAAAGTACACGCAACGCATCTCTCACCCCCATTGAACTATCAGGCTCAAAAGCCATTTCTGCAGAGGTAAACATAGTTGCCCCCCAATATTGTTCAGAGACGCTATGTGTTGTAATCGGTTTTACTCCTTGTTTGTCGGCTTGCACCATAGAAATTTTTTGCGTGGTTTCGTCTATTTTCATTTCGTTCACACAAAGACTGCGGAATGCCAACTCACTCCCCTGTGGCATCATTGCACCATGCAAAAGCATGGTATGATAAAACAAGTAATAGGTGCCGTTATATTTCTGAAAATGCGTGTGATTGTTGCTATAAAACAAGCCTAAATCTCCCGGATTTTGCAAATAATGTCCGCGATATTTCCAACTATCTGTCTCCAATGGGGTGGTTGTTGTCATGTATGACATACTACACTGCGACGGATGTGGTGCAACACTAAAATCCCACTCTTCGCTAGGCACCCAGTTATTATTGTAAGTATATATAAATGTGCCATTTACGAAATTTAACTCACTTGCTTCAAAAAAATATGGAGCTTTAATTTCAACAACGGTATCAAGCGACACCATATCCGCTCCCAAACGTGCAATTCTAGCAGTTCGAGGCATTGCATTAGTACCGTTTTTTGCAACACCTCCTCCAAATCCAAGATATCCTACACCTTTATCATCTATGCAAACTCCCGGGTCAAATGGATTGGGAACGCCTTCTACTTTAGGCATGCCTGCCATAATAAGAGGAGTACCAAGAGGATCGCTCCACGGACCAGTTGGAGAGGTGGCGGTAATGACACCAACACCAGTTCCATTGTTTGAGAAATATAAATAGAAATGCGTCAACCCATCTGCTTCCTTTCGAGAAACAATAGATGGAGCCCAGGAATTGATAATCCAAGGAGCAACCTCCTTCACATTGATAACTCCGTGATACGTCCAATTTACCATATCGTCGGTAGAAAACATTTCAATAGATTTAATTTTATCGTAGGTGTTTTTCCCGTTCACGCCTACCCCCTCATATTGCTGATGGTCACTAGTACCATACACGTACAAACGGCCTTCATATTCCACAGCCGTTGGGTCAGCACAAAACCTGTTTGACGAAATGGGATTGCCCTCATTTAAACCCTTATAATACTTGTTGCTTGCCTTGATTTTTTCCTGCGAAAACGATGTACCGCAGAGACGCAAAATTTTGCGTCTTTACAACTTTATTTCTAAATTCTAATTCATAACTCATAACCCATAAATCTTATAACGGTTTATACACGAAATTTTTAAACGTCACGGTTCCTTTACCAATCGAAACCAAGCCAATTCGTAATGCAAGAAATTCACCCAACACATTGTGATGATACGCCTCTACATCAAACGAATTTGCCAATTTAGTCCAACTATTTCCGTCGAGACTATAATACATATCCACCACATGTTTGTTGTTCTCCAACTTTATAAACACATGATTTTTATGCACGTTATTTTCCGTAGGAAATTGCCACCCGCGAAGGTTTGCCAACACATTCGTAGAATCGGCCATAACGCCTGAATATATTTTCGGGCTATAATACAACATCAAACCACCAACGGCATCTCCCGTAATTTCCATCTCAACTTGTACCGAATATGAGTGATTTTGAGGCATACAAAGCAAGGGACAACTAGAAACCACGTCAGTTCCTTTTCCTTTAAGCGTGAGAGAATTGTTTGCCACCGTATAGCGTGATTCTTCAAATTCTTTCCAAAAGCGCCAATGCGGACGAAGTGTGTTCCCTTCAAAATTATCGCTCAAATTAAACGCACAGTCGGGTTCTTGCGGAACAAACTTTGCATTTTCGGGAACTTTCCACCAACCATCAGACGTCCATTCTATAGGAGCTATCAATGTTTGTCGTCCCATATTGTAATAGCCGTTTTCGTACGCATGAAACATCATCCACCAATTGTGATTATTGTCTTCAAAAATGGTTGCATGTCCCGTAGAACACCATTGTTCGTTAGGTGTTTTAGCACGAAGCAAGGGATTGAATGGAGAATTCTCCCATGGTCCAAGAGGTGATTTTGAACGAGCAGAAACAACCATGTGCCCCGTTGCCGGTCCGGCAGTTCCGCCTTCTGCTACTGTCAGATAATAATATTCGCCATGCTTCGTCAACTTAGGACCTTCCATGCAAAAACACTCAATGGACCATTCACGAGGGATTTCCCAACCATCATACACATGAATGTAATTTCCTTCGGTATGGAGCCCGTCTTTTGTAAGTTTCGTATATCCGCCATTGCTGAAATATAAATAGCGATTTCCTTTTGCATCAACCACATATCCGGGGTCTATGCCACCTATCTGTAAATCAATCGGTTCTGACCACTTTCCGTTGACAGAATCTGCCCAAATCACATAATTTGACGTACCGGCAGGAAAATAGATATAATATTTACCATTTTGCTTTACAAAATCGGGAGCCCACACCGAACCAACGTACGTTTGCAGCGGACTTTGCACTGGCGACCAATGTTTTAAATCGTTGGAATGCCAAATAGTTAATCCTGGATAATATTCAAACGATGAATGCACAATGTAGTAGTCATTGCCGTCAACCAACAGACTCGGATCGGGATAATCGCCTGGAAACATTGTTCTAATAGATGGAGTCTGTAATGCCTCTTGTGCACTCACCCCATGAGCAACAAGAAGACATAGAAAGAGAAAAAGTTTTTTCATAATTAAGATTTCTTACACACATAGCAAACATACAAAAAATACGTTACACGCAGTGCGTTTTTCGTATTCGGCATCATTCTTGAAGAAACCAAAAAACTTTCATACATTTGTATTTTAAATACTTTTTACATGAAAAATAAATTATTCATCATATTGGGAATTATAACGTTTCTTGGTTTTTCTGCAAACGCCCAACAATCAGGTCAAGACACAGAAGTAGCTACGGTAGAAACACGCATTTTGCCCCCAACCGGTTTTGCACGAGAAACCTGCGAAAAAAATTCTTTTACACAATATCTACGCTCGCTGCCGCTCAAACCACAAGGAGCAAAAGTGCATTTATACGACAATAGTTTAAAACCAGACCAAACCGGCGCGTTTGCCGTTGTAGATATGGAAATTGGCAACACCGACCTTCAACAATGTGCCGATGCTATCATTCGTTTGCGAGCAGAATATTTATGGAAACAAAAACGATATTCCGATATTCATTTCAACTTCACCAACGGTATGCAAATTGACTATGTAAAATGGGCAGAAGGATACAGGATAAAAATTCAAGGAAATAAAACGACTTGGGAAAAGAAAGCTGTACGAGACTATTCATATATCACTTTCCGCAAATATCTTGACAAAATTTTTATGTATGCGGGAACAGCTTCCTTAGCAAAGGAAATAATTTCTGTACCGTATAGTCAAATAGAACCCGGTGATGTGTTTATTCGTGGAGGAAATCCAGGACATGCAATAATAGTTGTGGATGTGGCAATTAATCAAAAAACGAAACAGAAAGCCTTTATTTGTGCACAAAGTTTTATGCCAGCACAAGAAATAGAAATAGTAAAGAATTTGAACGATGCAACGTCATCGCCGTGGTATATTGTCAAAGAAACAGAAATGTCCATTGTGTTTCCCCAATGGACATTTACTCCGTACGAACTTAAACGGTTTAAATAACCGATAGTAATGTAACATTACTTTGAAGGGACAAGCATAGATTTATAATTTGCATTGACCCAAGCTTGCAATTTCTGAGCGTCTTTTTGTGCTAAATAGCTCAAACATTTCTTTAATTCCTTGCGGAACAAGTCTTTGTCAAAACTGACTTTGGATAATATTTTATAACTATATTCCAACATAGCACAATACATTAAAAGCATTATAAAACTACAACAATGAAAAAGCAAAGTCAAGTTTTTGACGAGGTATTTTTACACATTTGTATTGTGTGAAAATGTGTAAAATATACACCTTGCTAATTTTATTCGAACCCACAAAATAGCGTTAAACACTAATCATTAAACTGTTTTTATACGCAAAACACGTAGTAAAAATTGTGGTAAATCGTAATTTTTTGTATTTGCTCTCGTTTGGAATTGCATTAATGAAAAAACTTTTACTTTTGCATGACTAACAAAATTTTTTCCTATAATGAGTGATTCAAAAAAGATAACCGAAGTAAACGACATTATCGTACGTTTTTCGGGTGATTCCGGTGACGGAATGCAGTTAGCTGGAAACATTTTCTCTACCGTTTCTGCTACTGTCGGAAATAGTATTAGTACGTTTCCTGATTATCCGGCTGACATTCGTGCTCCGCAGGGTTCTTTAACAGGAGTATCTGGCTTCCAAGTTCACATTGGAGCAGACAAAGTATATACTCCGGGAGACAAGTGCGATGTACTTGTAGCAATGAATGCTGCTGCACTTAAAACGCAATATAAATATGCAAAAAAAGGTGCTGCTATTATTATTGACACTGATAGTTACCAAGAAAGCGATTTAAAGAAAGCTGAATTTGCTACTGAAGATTATCTTGGTGAAATGGGAATCGACCTAGATCAAGTAATTGCGTGTCCTTTGACAACAATGGTAAAAGATACTTTGAAAGATAGCGGTATGGATTTTAAATCAATGCTCAAATGTAGAAATATGTTTGCCCTTGGTTTAGTTTGTTGGTTGTTTGACCGTAATTTAGACATTGCTATCAATTACTTACAAGAAAAATTTGCAAAAAAACCAGAAATTGCTGATGCTAACATAAAAGTGCTTCAAGCAGGATACGATTTTGGTCACAATACGCATAGTTCTGTTGCAAATGTCTACAGAATTGAGACTAAAAATAAAATGAATGGTCGCTACATGGACATTACGGGTAACAAAGCTACCGCATATGGTCTTATTGCTGCTGCAGAAAAAGCAGGATTACAACTATATCTCGGCTCATACCCTATTACTCCAGCTACCGACATTTTGCACGAATTGGCAAAACACAAATCATTGGGTGTAAAAACAGTTCAATGCGAAGACGAAATTGCAGGTTGTGCTTCGGCCGTTGGAGCTTCTTTCGCAGGTGCTTTAGCTTGTACTTCTACTTCAGGTCCTGGTATTTGCTTGAAATCAGAAGTAATGAACCTTGCAGTAATCATGGAATTACCTCTTGTTGTAATTGACGTACAACGTGGTGGACCGGCTACCGGACTTCCAACAAAGTCAGAGCAAACCGACTTGTTGCAAGTATTATTCGGAAGAAATGGTGAATCACCTATGCCAGTAGTTGCTGCTACATCACCAATAGATTGTTTTGACGCTGCTTACATGGCTGCAAAAATTGCCTTGGAACACATGACTCCTGTCGTTCTTATGACAGATGCATATGTAGCAAATGGTTCTTCAGCATGGAAATTGCCAAAAATGGCTGAATTCCCTGAAATTAAACCTCCATTCGTTACATCAGATATGAAAGGCACTTGGACTCCATATCAAAGAAACGCAGAAGGTTCTCGCTATTGGGCTATTCCTGGAACAGAAGGATTTGCTCACATTTTGGGTGGTCTTGAAAAAGACAACAAAACCGGTGCTATTTCTACCAATCCTGATAACCACAACCTTATGACTAATCTTCGTCAAGAAAAAATCAATAAAATTGAAGTTCCTGACGTTGAAGTTATAGGAGATGTTGATACTGCCGAATTACTAATTGTTGGTTTTGGTGGAACATACGGACACCTTCATGCAGCAATGAATGAAATGAAAGCTGCTGGCAAAAAAGTAGCATTGGCTCATTTCAAATACATTAACCCACTTCCAAAGAACACCGAAGCTGTTCTAAAGAAATACAAGAAAGTTGTTGTTGCAGAACAAAACCTTGGTCAATTTGCAGGTTGGTTACGTATGAAAGTTGACAACTTCGTTCCATATCAATTCAACGAAGTAAAAGGACAACCATTTGTAGTAAACGAATTGGTTGATGCGTTCAACAACATTTATAACAAATAAAAAAGGAGAAAATTATCATGGAATATACAGCAAAAGATTTTAAGAAAGGGCAACCACGTTGGTGTCCGGGTTGTGGAGACCACTTCTTTTTGGCTTCACTTCAAAAAGCCATGGCAGAAATAGGTGTTGCACCAGAAGATACATCTGTAATATCAGGTATTGGTTGCTCTAGCCGTTTACCACACTATATGGCGACATATGGCATGAATACCATTCACGGCCGTGCTGCTGCGATTGCTACCGGATGTAAAGTTACAAATCCAAAACTTTCTGTTTGGCAAATCTCTGGTGATGGTGATGGTTTAGCTATTGGTGGAAACCACTTTATTCATGCAAACCGTCGTAACATCGACATCAACATGATTCTTTTAAACAATAGAATCTACGGTTTAACCAAAGGACAATATTCTCCTACATCTCCTCGTGGATTTGTCAGCAAATCATCTCCATACGGAACGGTAGAAGATCCATTCCGCCCTGCAGAACTTTGTTTTGGAGCAAGAGGACATTTCTTTGCAAGAGCGGTTGCAACTGATGCTGTCGGAACTATTGAGGTTTTAAAAGCAGCACACGCACATAAAGGATCTTCTGTTTGCGAAATTTTGCAAAACTGTGTCATTTTTAACGATGGAGCATATGCAAGCGTGCACAAACCAGAAGATAGAGCAAAAAATGCTATCTATTTAAAACATGGCGAACCAATGATTTTCGGTGAAAATCGTGAATTCGGTTTAATGCAACAAGGTTTTGGATTAAAAGTGGTAAAAATCGGAGAAAATGGTATTACTGAAAAAGATATTCTTGTTCATGATGCACATAGCGAAGACAATACAATACAATTCAAATTAGCACTTATGGAAGGACCTGACTTCCCTATTGCCCTTGGTGTAATTCGCGATGTAGAAGCTCCAACATACAATGATGCTGTTGATGCACAAATCGAAGAAGTTTCAAGCAAAAAGAAATATCACAACTTCGAAGAATTGCTTATGACCAACGATACGTGGGAAATTAAATAATCTACGTTATTCTATACCCAAAGGGAATCCTCTCTAAGAAGATTCCCTTTTTTATTATCAAATAACTGACTATGAAACACCTGACACTTGTATTGACAAGTTTGTTTATTGCCCTCAATATTTCGGCGCAAACTGACACAAAGAAAGTATGGGCACTTGCATGGGAAGACACATTTGACAGTCTCAACCACTCCATGTGGAATATAGCTGACTATAGCGATCATTACGGAGAGCCACAACTGTATTTAAAGCAAAACGTATCGGTAACCAACGGTAGTCTGAATCTCATAGTCACATCTGATTCGGCAATTTGTCCACAACAACCACCACAACCGATATCAGGAGTATGCGGCAGTTGCAAACAAGGAATGCACCCATACACATCAGGTTGGATAGAAACTAAAAAAGACTATGCCACACAATTCGGCTACATAGAAGCACGTATAAAAATGCCATACAAAAGCGGCTATTGGCCCGCATTCTGGACATTTCAACATAGTACAAAACCAATCAATGCCGGAGAAATTGACATATTTGAAATGTTAGGATATTTGCCGAAGAATGTCATTACGATGAATCTGCACAAAGAATATCCCGACCATAACATTTATTTCAAGAAAAAAAAGATACACAAATTCACCTATGCAGATTGGCATAACTACGGAGTGTATTGGACAGCAAAAAAAATGATTTGGTATGTTGATGGCAAGAAAGTGTATAAAGTTGGCGGCCACGGCATAACAGACTCCGTGAGAATTATTTTAAATATGGCTATAGACCGAGGACATAGCCCACAAACCACACCTACTTTCGCCGATACTATGTTTGTTGATTATGTAAAAGTGTACAAAAAAGTACCAACAAATGAATTGTATAAAAAATTGGACAACGGCATTACTCGAAACGAAAACATAACTCCGTGGAGAAAGCCTAAAAAGAAATAAGTATTGGAAATGTTGAATTAATGGGCTCTCCGTCAAGTTCTGCTGGATCAAATTTCCCTAAATGCTTACATATTCGCACTACTTCTGCATCATACAAAGGATGCAAACCTTGAACAATACGCACATCAACAATAGAACCTTCAGCATTGATGTATAAGATAGCTTTCACATTTCCAGTGATTTTCTCTGATTCTGGAATTTTTATTAACTGTGAATTGGCAGAAATAGCCGTATATAATGCAGGTATACCACCAACATAGCGTGCAGGTTTCTCAAAATCAAAATACGTAATTTTCATCCCATTTGATGCAAAGCACGCTCCTTCTACCATATTTCCATACTGATAGAGATCCTTTCTTCGTGTTGTTCCATTAGAATACATGCATAGTACCTCTCCATCTATAACTCCATCAACATAGCACGCACGACTTTTAACAACGCCATTATAATGATACACCATACGGCATCCCTCTATGATATCTAATGTGGAATCTTTATAGCTCGTTTTACTAAGTAAGCGCATTTCTGGCGTGTAAATATTCTGAACCCAACCACCGTTTATATCATCTGGACCTGTTTCAAATATATACTTTGCCGAAGCACTGTCACACGACAAGTAATTGTTGTCTCTATAGTCCACAGGGGATTGTGCAAAACACATTGCAGCACACAACAAACAAACAATATAAAGACTCAATTCTTTCATAAAAAGGAATAAAAAAAGGAAACCGCAAGGATTTCCTTTTCCTTTATAACACTATAAACATTATTTTACAGTAACGTCTTTCATTTCTTTGGTATCGTACACACCATCTTGCAATTTCTGTCTAATTTCTTTGAAAGCATTCAATGTGTAATCAACATCTTCAATAGTGTGAACAGCAGTTGAAATGATACGGAAAATAATCATTCCCGGAGGAATTACAGGATATACTACAATTGAGCAGAATATCTTGTAGTTTTCACGTAAATCGTAAGCCATATTAACAGCTTCGATAGGTCCACCCATAATGTGAATTGGAGTAACGCATGCTTCAGAAGGACCGATTTCGAAACCAAGGTCTCTCAATCCTTGTTGCAAACGACGAGTTACAACCCACAATTTTTTACGAAGTTCATCACCTTCGGCACTGCGAATAATTTCCAAACGTTTCAAACAACCTTCAACTACCGGCATTGGCAATGCTTTCGCATAAATTTGAGAACGCATGTTGTAACGCAAGAAATCAATTACAACTTTTTCAGTAGCTATGAAACCACCGATAGTAGCCATTGATTTTGCATATGCACCAATATAAATATCAACGCCATCCATTACATCGAAATACTCAGACGTACCGCGTCCGTTATGACCCATAACGCCAAAACCATGAGCATCGTCAATCATAAATCTGAAGTTGTATTTCTTTTTAAGAGCAACGATTTGATCCAAAATACCAAGTGCTCCGGTCATACCATATACACCTTCGGTAATAAGTAAAACGCCACCACCTTGTTCTTCAGCTAATTTTGTAGCGACTTTCAATTTTTGCTCACAACTAACGATATCGTTATGTTTATATGAGAATGCTTTTCCCGTATGTAAACGTTTCCCATCCATCAAACAAGCATGACACTCAGCGTCATAAACAATCACATCATGACGAGTCATGAGAGAATCAATAGTTGAAACAATACCTTGATATCCAAAGTTGAACAAGAATGCAGCTTCTTTCTTTTCGAAATCTGCTAATTCACGTTCCAATTTTTCATGTAAAGAAGTATTTCCGGTCAACATACGGCTTCCCATTGGATATGCCATACCCCAACGTTGTGCTGCTTCTCCATCAACTCTTCTAACTTCAGGGTGATTTGCTAATCCTAAATAGTTGTTCAAACTCCAACACAATACATCATTGCCTTGAAATTTCATATGAGGACCAAGTTCGCCTTCCAATTTCGGAAAGGAATAATAGCCTTCAACCTTTTCCCTATATTGTCCTATAGGACCACCTGTTGATTCTTTTATTCTTTCAAATATATCCATACCAATATGAGTTAATTAATAAGTACTTCAGCAAAAATACATTTTTTCCCTTAAAATTACCGAGCCATCTTACATATTTTTAAAGAAAGCTACAAAATCGATTAAAAATAATCATGAAATTAAGTAAAATTCCTATTTTTGCTCAAAGATACAAATACACTTACTATTTGGATTTCAAATTAAACAAATATGCAAGTATGAACAATCAGGAAAAGACAGAAAATTACCTCGCAATGCGAGAGGAAGCATATAACGCCGGAGGGCAAAAAGCAATAGACAATCAACATAGCAAAGGGAAATATACAGCTCACGAACGAGTAGAAATGTTGCTTGACAAAGGCAGTTTCGAAGAAGTAGATATGTTCGTTACTCATCGTTGTACGGATTTTGATATGAAAAAAAAAGTTTTCTACGGCGATGGTGTTGTTGTAGGAAGCGGAACAATCAACGGAAGACTTGTATTTATTTACGCACAGGATTTTACGGTAATAGCAGGAACTCTTTCAGAAACCATGTCACAAAAAATTTGCAAAGTGATGGACATGGCTATGAAGTTGGGAGCTCCAGTTATTGGCATTAACGATTCAGGTGGAGCCCGCATCCAAGAAGGCGCTTGCGCTTTAGCTGGTTTCGGAGAAATTTTCGAGCGCAATATACTTGCATCAGGAATGATACCTCAAATTTCACTTATATACGGATTGTGTGCCGGAGGTGCGGTATACTCTCCTGCTCTCACCGATTTCATTGTAATGACAGAGCAAAACAGTTGTATGTACATTACAGGACCGAAAGTTGTAAAAACAGTGACCGGCGAAGACGTTACCGACCAACAACTTGGTGGCGCTCACGTACATTCTACCAAATCGGGAGTATGCCACCTTACGGCCGCTACCGAAGAAGAAGGACTAGAAACCGTGCGTCAATTGTTGTCTTTTATTCCCCAAAACAATATGGAGAATGCGCCTCTTCGGGAAACGAACGATGCGTGCAACCGAGTTGATGATAATTTAGACACGATTCTTCCTGACGACCCGAACAAACCATATGACATGCGAGATATCATCAACACAATTGTTGACGATAAAGAGTTTTTTGAAATACAAAAAGACTTTGCAAAAAACATTATTTGCGGGTTTGCTCACTTTAATGGTCGTTCTACCGGAATTATAGCAAACCAACCGAATCACATGGCGGGAGTACTTGATTGCAATGCTTCACGGAAAGCTGCCCGATTTATTCGTTTTTGCGATGCTTTCAATATTCAAATTCTTTCGTTGGTAGACGTACCTGGATTCCTTTGCGGAACAGGTCAGGAATATGCCGGAATTATAGACCATGGTGCTAAATTGCTTTTTGCATACGGAGAAGCTACCGTTCCTAAAGTTACCATTTCTGTACGAAAATCATACGGTGGTGCACATATCGTAATGAGTTGCAAGCAATTGCGTGGCGACATGAACTATGCATGGCCAAACGCAGAAATTGCCGTAATGGGAGCTGCCGGAGCTATTGAAATTCTTCAAGGTAGAGCCATGAAAGCAATTGAAAACGACGAAGAACGCAAAAAATTTAAAGTAGATAAAATTGCCGAATATGAAGAAAAATTTGCAAGTCCACATCAAGCAGCCACTCGTGGCTATATTGACGATGTGATTCTGCCTCACGATACTCGTTTTAGAATTATTCGTGCTTTTGAAATGCTTCAAACAAAACGCTTAACTAATCCGATGAAAAAACACTCTAATATGCCTTTGTAAGAGGAACGTGCCATGGAAGAAAAAAACAAAAAAAACATGACATTGCAAATTCTAAACGGCGAGGCTACCGAAGAAGAATTGTTGGCTATTACCACCGCTCTAAATCTATACTACAAAGGAGGCTGCGAAGAGAACGTTTTAACAATAACACACCAATATTCGTCCGAGTGGAATTCTAAAGTATTTGGCATCAACCAATTAAACAAGTAACCCATGAACAAATTTTCATTTACCATACAAGACAAACCCTACGAAGTAACGATTAGCAAGGTCAAAAACAATGTGGCCGAAGTTGCTGTAAATGGGAAAAATCTTACTATAAAAATTGAGCGTCCACAACCAGCTGTAGTAAAACCCGCACCAACGCCTGCTCCTACTACACATTCTGTTGTAGAATCAAAACCTATTTGCAACGTAGAAAGCACCGAGGGGCAACCACTTTCCGTTCTCAAAGTGTATGTAAACAGCGGTCAATTTGTAAAAAAAGATGACGTGCTATTCACGATGGAATCAAATGGAAAAATCTGCAACATCACAGCTGATAAAGATGGCGTTATCGGAAAAATGAATGTTGCTATTGGTCAAAACCTTCCTGCAGGTGATACATGCATAGAACTAAAGAATTGCAGCAATTCACATGCACAACCAAAGTCAAAAGCGATGGCTAAAGATTCTGCAACTACATCGCCACTTCCAGGAACTATTGTTCAAATCTTAATATCCGAAGGATCGGTACTCAAAGCTGGCGATGTTGTGCTTACGATGGATTCCATGAAAATGGTAAATAATGTTATAGCAGAAACATCTGGCACACTTCAATCCATGCTTGTAAAAGAGGGGCAAGCAGTAATGGAAGGAGACCCACTATTTGTAATTGGATAACAAAAAATAATCTTTTAAATCAAGCGTTTCTTGTAAAAAACGTATATTTGCAGAAATACAATAAAAGTGAACTTTTCTCACACATATCGTGCTCTCTTTTTCATAATTACTTTGCTGATTTTGACATCAACAGCTTGTTCGCCAGATAAAGACGAAACCTTAGTTGTTACACGCCAAGATTCGACTTCATACGGATTAGGAGTAGCTTTTGCAAAGAAAATTCCTCAAAATTTGAAAGACAACAACATTGAATCTGTTGATTTTAAATATTTTATGCAAGGAATCATAGATTATTTTGAATCAAATGACAATCTTCAATTGACCGAAGAAGAAATCTCACGAATTCTTAATGAGAAAATGAACAAACAATTGGAAGAAAACCAAAAACAATACGAACAAGAAAACCTTCCTAACAAGAAAGTTGGTGATGCGTTTTTAAACCAAAACAAAAAAGATCGCACTGTTATAGAACTTAAAAATGGCTTACAGTATAAAGTTATAGATCAGGGATGGGGCAAACTCTCTCCTCTTGTTACTGATACTATATTTATCTCTTTTAAAGTGTATACCACAAATAACGAATTGTTATACAATAGCCAAGACTATTCGGAAATGACAAAAATATATTTAGGTTCTGCTATTCCTGCTTTCCAAGAAGTTTTACCCCAAATTAAAACAGGAGGAAGTGTACGAATTTTCACGTCATACGAACATGCATATGGCTCTATTGTCTACAGAAAAGACAAAGTGAAACCATACGAAACGCTTATATTTGACGTTGTAGTAAATAAAATACGACTCAACGCACAAAGATTGAATGAATTTAATCGTCTTGTGGAATTAGAACAAACTGGTCAACAAACTAATCAATAAACAAATATTTATAAAAATGAATTCTCTTATTAAAACAGCAGGTATTGTGTGCATCTCAGCAAGTTTATTCGCTTGCAACAGCAAAAAAGAAGTTAAGTTAGAAACACTAGAAGATAGTGCAAGTTACATCCTCGGAGTTCAAAGTGCCGGAATGTGGGCTCAAAAAGGCATCGATTCTTTAAACACAGAAGCGTTCAACGAAGGATTTAAGTCATTCAATCCTGATGAACAAGGATTTCCTCTTGAACTTGACCAAGAAACATATATGCAACTTATGCAACGCTATGGTCAAAAGCTAGAAGAAAAATATCTTGCTAAATTCAAACCAAATATTGAAGCAGGTGAAACATTCTTAAACAAGAATAAAGAGAGAAAAGAAGTTGTGACTACAGCAAGCGGACTTCAATATGAAATTATACAAGAAGGAAATGGACCAAAACCTTCTATCTATGACTCTGTAACTGTAAAATACAAAGGAACACTGATAGACGGAACTGTATTTGACAGCACAGTAGATAGTAATCCAGCAAAATTCCAATTAGCACCAGGATACCTTATTCAAGGTTGGATTGAAGCATTCCCACTTCTAAAACAAGGAACTAAAGCAAAACTTTACATTCCTTATGACTTAGCATACGGAGAAGGTGGCAACCAAGCTATTCAACCATATTCAACATTGATTTTCGAAGTTGAATTAATCAACATTACAAAAGGTAAACAACCAAAAACTGCAGTTCTACCAGAATAATATATTTTAACAACGATAAAAGTTCGTATGTTGGAATACATACGAACTTTTTATATATAATGTTATTTTATAAAAAAGATGAAAGGAATCATTTTGGCAGGAGGCTCAGGCACTCGATTATATCCGATAACCAAAGGCATATCGAAACAAATTGTTCCGATATACAATAAGCCTATGATATACTACCCATTGTCGGTACTTATGCTTGCCAATATTCATGATATTCTTATCATTACAACGCCCGACGACCAAGCTTCATTCAAGCATCTTTTAGGCGATGGTAGTCAATGGGGAATTAATTTACAATATGCCATTCAACCTTCACCAGATGGATTGGCTCAAGCATTTCTTATTGGTGAAGATTTTATAGGAAACGACTCATGTTGCCTCATTTTAGGCGACAATATTTTCTTTGGACACAATTTCAGCAACCTTCTCGAACAAGCATCGCAAACGAAGAAAGGTGCTACAGTGTTCGGGTATTTTGTTAACGACCCAGTACGCTATGGTGTAGTAGAATTTGACGAAAACAAAAAAGCCATATCTCTTGAAGAGAAACCGAAACAACCAAAATCGCATTATGCAGTTACCGGTCTCTATTTCTATGACAATACGGTTGTTGCAAAAGCCAAATCATTAAAACCATCTCCCCGCGGAGAATTAGAAATTACCGATTTGAATACCTTATACCTACAAGAACATACTCTTGACGTTCAACTATTAGGACGTGGAATTGCTTGGCTTGACACTGGTACGCACGATAGTTTGTTGGAAGCATCGAACTACGTTTCTGCCATTGAAAACCGTCAAGGACTTATGGTTGCGTGTCTTGAGGAAATAGCATTTTCCAAAAATTATATTACTAAAGAACAATTACTGACTCTTGCCGAACCGCTCAAAAAGAACGAATACGGACAATATCTTATAAAAATTGCTAATCAAAAAATCTTAGAATAATGGAAGTTACAAAAACAAACATTACTGGTGTTTTCGTTATTGAACCAAAAATATTCAAAGATCAGCGTGGATATTTTTTTGAAAGTTATAATAAACAAGCGCTCCAAAATTTTGGCATAACATACACTTTTGTTCAAGACAATCAATCGAAATCAACCTATGGGGTCATTCGAGGACTACATTTTCAAAATCCACCATATACTCAAACCAAATTAGTTCGCGTTTTGGCAGGAAAAATCATTGATGTAGCAGTTGATGTGAGAAAAAATTCACCTACCTACGGACAACATGTAAGTGTTGAATTAAGTGATGACAATTACAAACAACTTCTTATTTCGGAAGGCTTTGCTCATGGTTTTTCAGTATTGAGCGAAACTGCAATAGTACAATACAAATGTACCGAATATTATCATCCCGAAGCTGAATGTGGCATAATGTTCAATGACACGACGCTAGATATTGATTGGGGCATTCCTCTTGATGAAGCGGTTGTATCAGAAAAAGACTTGAAATACACTACATTTTCCGAATTTAAAACTCCTTTTACACTTTAAACATGATAAAAATACTTGTAACAGGAAGTAATGGACAACTCGGTAACGAGATTCGCGAACAAGCAAAACAATCTGAATTTCAATTCACATTTACTGATGTTGCGGAACTTGACATCACCGACATCAATGCAATTGAAAGTCTCTTTCGCAAAAACAACTTTGATTATGTAATAAATTGTGCTGCATACACCAACGTAAACAAAGCGGAAGAAGAAGAACAGCTAGCACAAAAAATAAATGCGCTCGCTCCAGAAAACATCGCAAAAATATGCAATACGTTTCACTGCAAATTTATTCATGTTTCTACCGACTATGTGTTTGAAGGAACCCACCATCAACCATACGTAGAGTCAGACAAAGTTTGCCCACAAACAGCGTATGGAAGAACGAAATTAGAAGGAGAACAACTGATACAAAAGAATTGCGACGAATATATCATAATACGTACCGCATGGCTCTACTCTATATTTGGGAACAACTTTGTAAAAACAATGCTAAAACTTGGTACAGAACGCGATGAACTTAACGTTGTGTTCGACCAAATAGGCTCTCCAACCAATGCAACAGACTTAGCAAAAGCAATTCTTACCATTATTTCTCACGTTGAAAATAAAACAAAATCGTTTGTTCCCGGTATTTACCACTTTTCAAACGAAGGAGTTTGCAGTTGGTACGATTTTACAAAAGAAATTCATACGCTTGCTCACATTGATTGCTCGGTTCATCCAATAGATACAAAAGATTTCCCAAGTCCGGCTAAACGCCCATTCTATAGTGTCTTAAACAAAAAGAAAATAAAAGACACATACAATGTTGCAGTTCCCTATTGGAAAGATAGCCTTGCTTTGTGCATCAAAAAACTTCAAGAATAATGAAAAGACTCGGTATTCTCATAGCCTTTGGGTTTACTTTCTTGTATTTCGCTTCATGTTCGAAGGAAATTAAAGACGGACCGTATATATACTTCAACAACTACTCATCTATTCCCGATACCATTACCTGTGAAACTATTTTACCCTTGGAAATTACCGCGATTGGCAATGAATATAAGGTTACACGAGCACAATTATTTGTAAACAAAACTGAGTTTTTTGACACAACATTTTCAGCAACCGATTCCATTTCTATCTCTTGGAATATGGCATTCAACGGGAGAATTAAGACACAAAATATCGTAATTCAAGCAACAGATGAAAACGATATGATTGCCACAACTACAAAAAAAATATACATTACGAAATGAAATCAAAAATAGGTTTCATACTGCTCATTTTAGGAGTTTTGGTTGCATGTAACAATCAAAAAAGACACCCTATTACAGCACAAGATATTCAGCGATTTGAAGAAAAAAACATTGAAGTAAACAAAGAGATTGTAAAACTGAAACAAGATACAATAAAACAATTCATACAAAAGAATAAGCTTGATATGAAGCCAACCGGAAGCGGTGTGTGGTATCAAATAATGCCAAGTAACGACACTACTCCAATAAAAACCGGCGATGTAATTCAAATTGCATACTCAAGCTCGTTACTCGATGGAACACCATGCTATTCTTCTGATTCGTTAGGATTGAAAGAATTCAAAGTTGGACAAGGTGGTGTTGAGGCTGGACTCGAAGAAGTTGTTTTGCTCATGCACAAAGGCGATAGTGCCAATATACTTATTCCTCCTCACCGTGCCTACGGACTTGTTGGAGACCAAAATAAAATTCCTTTTTTGGCCATTCTTTACTATCATGTTTCGGTAAAAAATCATTGGGCTAAAAAAACGAATATTAAATAGTAAACACTATTTTTGCACAAATAAAAAATCAACATGAAAAAAGACAAGTGCTCTTTCTGCGGACGCGACGAAAGCGAAGTTCCTGTATTACTAAAAGGATTAACCGGGTTCATTTGTAGCGATTGCATAAGTCAAGCAAAAAATGTTCTTGACCAAATCAATCCTTCTTCCAGTAATGCATCAACCGCAGCCATAAAAGACTTTAGCAACATAAAACCAATTGACATAAAAAAACACCTTGATGAATATGTAATTGGTCAAGATGAAGCAAAAAAATCTTTAGCCGTTGCTGTATATAATCATTACAAACGCATTTCACATCCAAGCAACAACGATGATATTGATATAGAAAAATCAAACATCATAATGGTTGGAGAAACCGGTACAGGTAAGACGTTGTTGGCAAAAACTATTGCTAAATTTCTTGAAGTACCATTTGCTATAGTTGATGCTACGGTATTAACCGAAGCCGGATATGTTGGTGAAGATATTGAAAGTTTGCTCGTTCGCCTGCTTCAAGCTACTGACTACGATGTAGCAAAAGCAGAACAAGGTATTGTATTTATTGACGAAATTGACAAAATAGCGCGTAAAGGCGACAATCCATCTATCACACGTGATGTTTCGGGCGAAGGTGTTCAACAAGGCTTGTTGAAACTTTTGGAAGGTGCTATCGTGAATGTGCCACCACAAGGAGGCAGAAAACATCCCGACCAAAAAATGATTCCGGTAAACACAAAAAATATTCTATTTATTTGTGGCGGTGCATTTGAAGGCATTCAAAAAATAATTGCTCGTCGTCTCAATACACACACGGTTGGCTACGGAATGAAAGAAAAAAACAAGACAATTGACAAAAACAATTTCTTGCAATATATTGCGCCGCAAGATCTACGCTCCTTTGGCTTGATTCCTGAAATCATAGGACGTTTGCCCGTACTTACCCACCTCAATCCGCTTGACCGTGATGTTCTTAGAAGAATTTTGATCGAACCGAAAAATTCTCTCATAAAACAATACATTGAATTGTTCAAAATTGATGGTATTACACTCAAATTTACCGACGACACATTTGATTATATTGTAGACAAAGCAGTTGAATTTAAACTTGGCGCACGTGGTCTTCGTTCTATTTGCGAAGCAATTATGCTCAACGTAATGTTTGAAGCTCCTTCAAAGAAAATCAAGACGTTGACTATAGGCAAAGCGTTTGCCGAAAAACAATTCGCTCAAACAGAATTAAAACATATTTTAAACGCATAACACAATGAACTTTGAACTTATAAAAAAACTAAGCGAAATTGCCGGTCCTTCTGGGTTTGAAGACAAAATCCGTACTGCTGTTATTAAAGAAATTACGCCCTACGTTGATTCAGTTTCTACCGACAATATGGGGAACCTTGTTGCTTTTCGCAAAGGCGCAAGCGAAAAATCGCTTATGATTGCCGCCCACATGGACGAAATAGGTTTTATTGTAACACACATTGATGATAACGGATTTTTGAAATTCACCACTCTTGGCGGATTTGACCCAAAAACTCTTACCGCACAACGCGTAATTGTTCACGGCAAAAAAGACGTTGTGGGCGTAATGGGAGCAAAACCAATTCACGTAATGACTCCTGAAGAACGCGATAAAAAAGTAACCGTAAAAGATTTCTTCATTGATTTGGGAATGGAAAAATCTGAAGTGGAAAAGATTGTAGAAATTGGCACTCCTATTTCGCGCGAACGTGAATGTATTGAAATGGGCGACTGCGTCAACGGGAAATCGCTTGACAACAGAATTGCCGTATATATCTTAATTGAAGTTATTAAGAATCTAAAAAAGGAAACGTTGCCATTCAATACCTATTTTACGTTCACCGTACAAGAAGAAGTAGGTTTGCGTGGCGCACAAGTTGCTGCCTTAAAAATACAACCCGACGTTGCCATTGCGCTTGATACAACCATAGCATACGACGTTCCGGGAAGTTGTCCGCAAGAACAGATAACGAAACTTGGAGCAGGTCCGGGCATAAAAATCATGGACTCTTCGGTTATTTGCAACACCTCGTTGGTTTCTCTTATGAAAGACGTTGCTACTAAAAAACAAATTCCGTATCAAGCAGAAATCATGCAAGGCGGCGGAACCGACACCAGTATGTTGCAAAAAATGGTTGCCGGTGGCGCTATTGCAGGTGCTCTTTCTATCCCTACTCGTCATTTACACCAAGTAATTGAATCTGTTCACAAAAAAGATGTGGACAACAGCATTACACTTTTACAAGAAATAATCCTAACTATCAATACACTATGAAAAAAGCTCTTGTTTTAGGATTGCTTTGTGCAGGATTAATTTCTGCTTGCAATCGCGACGAAGATTGTGTAACTTGTTCAAACAAAGCTACTACATGGTCTGACGGAGAATCAACTATCACGGTACCAAACGTATTTACTCCGGCAAATCTTTCTGAATGCGATTCTATGGTGTACTCAACGATTACGGAAACATACATGGAACCGGCTTTTGTTTACAAAAATTTAAAAACGGTATGTACCGAAGCCGAACGCAAAGAAACTCCGGAACTTTGCCCTTGTGTTGTAAATCCAGATACGAAATACAACGACACCAAGAATAACGTACTTCACATTATTGGTATTGAACAATTCCCATACAACACGTTCGTCGTTCTCAAAAACGGACAAGAAGTTGTAAAAATTGAAGACTACAACAATCAAATGAGAGTTTTCAACGGTTATTATATTGATTCAACAAGTATACCAGTGAAAGGCAAGCACTTAACGGGGAAATATGACTTCAGACTTTGCATTTATCCTGATGCAAGCAAAAACGAACCTATCACCACAATGAACGGTGCTTTCACCATTATTCGCACCGAACAATCTTGTGAAGCAACTGGATGTTCAGGCTTTGACAGCGAAGATCCTTTATTGACTAAATAATAATGGCAGACAATTATTTAGAAAACAAATACGAGGAATACCTCAGAAAGAAAGCGGAATACGAGCGGAAGAAGAAATTAGGTCTTCTTTCCTCGAAAACTACTACCCCAAAACCTACTGAACCAAAATCTGGGAAATAAAAAAAGGCGGGAAAAGTTTTTGGTTCTTCTCGCCGCCATTCATTTAAATAATAAAGCGTAACAGTATTGCAAATATACATTTTTTTAGAAATGGCAATACCTATTTGCACAAAATCTTTTTGATTGTTAATAAATTCTGGTGAAGCCCTATTCTATTAGTTATAAAACAACCACGAAAGGCCGAACGAAATAGTTCCGTTGCTTTGAGGATAGCTTGCTATCGGATAGTTCTCTCCTTTAATCAAGGCATACAATCCTGAGTACTTCACAAATACTTTTACCGGTTTGTAACGTACCGTAGCAAAAGCATTCACAAAAGGGAATCCTCCATATTTATATTGCGTTTGAGGAATAAAATCACCAATGGCGCCATCATAAACAGGAACGTTGTATGACGGATAATACAACAACTCGCCTCCAATAGTAAAATGAAGCAATTTTTTGTACAAAGCCCAACGAAATGCAACCGAGTTATATGTAGCCCAATTCGGATACTCTTGATTTGCAATTGCTACGTCTTGATATACCACACCATTTTGCATCACCATATATTTAAAATTGGTTGTTTTCTTTAGATTTACGGTTAGTGCATTTCCTGCCTTTGTGGTTTGGTTCAACGTGCCCGTGTTATCAAATGCTACATAATTCTTCAACGTATAATAATGTATTTCTGCCGACATATTGCCAAACGATGACGAAAAGAATGCATACACGTCGTTTTTATTCTCTGCCGCAAAATCATTATGCCACGCATAGTTATTTGTCTCATAGTTCAAATACGACCAATGTGAGCCTTCGTGAGCATATTCATGACCAGCTTTGACAGAAATTGTTTGTTCTCCAAGTATGAAGTCTTTCTGTAATTCAGTTGATGTTTTGAAATCATTTTGAGCATCACCGGCAAAGTAATATCGATGATTATGAGAAGCTGAGATTTTCCATGGCAACGAAACATAAAACGTTCCTTCATAAAATTGACTATTCTCAAAATACTCTGGGATAGAATAATTGTAATCGTGATACATTAGCGACAGATACTCCATTCCTAGCGCAAAATTTGCAACAACCTGCATTGAATTTATTTTTCTATTGCACTCAAAAAACAAGGCATTCGACATATTTTTATAGATAGATGTGTCTGCCGTTGTTGTTGAATCGTACAAGACATTCGTATAAAAACTCGTATCGGGAGTAATGTCGGAATAAATGCGTTTGACGGTATAATAATCAAGACGATAGCCTATAGCGTTCTTATACTGAGGTATTTCTAACGAAGCACTATCTTCTTTGGGCTTACGACCAAGATTCCATTTTTGCACAAACTGAGCATCTTGAAAACGCAACGATGACTCAGCTTTCGGGAATTTCATTCGCAATAAATTTTCGTTATACAATAACGAATCGGCGGCAATACCACCATTTTCGCCACGACGAATATTATTGAAGGCATACTTGAATGTTGTTGAAAATCGCGGTCCGTAATAGGTAATCCACGGAGCAACGTGCTGGCCTACTATTCCTTGATTTTCGTATTCACCCAAATTGCGATAGAAATTCAAATTGAAACCAACATTGCAATATTTATTAATGTTTTGCGTGTGGAGAAAACGGCCAGACTGTTCGCTATTGAAACCTCCTGAATAAAAAAGTTGCGAATACGGACGTTGCACGGTGTATTCTGGAATGTCATGAACAGTCACAAGAGAACGTTTGTATGCACGCATAGAAAATGGTTCATTTGCTCGTGGTTGATAGAGTATCGAAAACGTAGGAGAGGCATAGCCGGCCACGTCTACGAAATAATCGGCAATGCTTCCGTTTGGTTCGTGTAAATAAAAAAAGGTTTGTAAAGTATCTATATTTTCTCTAAAACGTTTAGTATGAGTGGCATTGTACGACCACTGATATATTTCTTTTTGTACCGGTTTGGTAGAATCTTTCGGAGTTTCCTGGGCATTGCTCACCGCGCAAAAGGCACCCAGACAAGCCAAAATAAGTATAATTCGTTTTCTATTCACGTTATTCATTTTCATTACATTAACGAGAATCGCATATTGATACCACCACTCGTTGTTGACGTTCTATATCCATTGGTCAATGGTTGATTCATTGTGTATTCCAAATAAAGTCGGAATGTAATTCTCTCGCTCAACATGTACTCAGCATAGGTTTTCAACGCATACGATTTTGTTCCAGATATTTTTCTTGTAATATCTTCTGCAATATTACGACGAATTGTTTGATTATCACGTATAGAAAAATCAAGTCGAACGGTCAAATCGTTTTCAAACTGATGCGTTTTGCCTGCTGTGTTAATGTTTAATTTGAAATTATCAAACACATATCCCGCTCCTACCACGTATTCCAAATTAGATACTTCGGAAATTTCGGTATTGGTAAATGACAATGTTACCGTTCTATTTCTACGCAATTCAACTTTTGCGGTCAAATTATTTTTCAATTTTGAATCAAAACCAATCAACGGATTCAATCGCTCCGATATGCTTACGGTTGAAACATCGTATTCAGGCGAAACGTAGAGCGAACCATCAACCGGATCTATGTAGAAATCATCTTCATACATATTTGACGAGGAGAATGTTTCGTAAGACCCCATGTTGTAGTTTGATGTGTATGCATGATTAATGTTAACCGACTTAAAATATTTTTTAAAGAATGGTAACTTAGACAATCCATTATAGGTAAATCTCCAATTCAACGAGCGTAAGAATGTGTTGAAGCTTGAAAACATTGGAATAAAGTAATTATTCACATCCACCTTATTAACCGATTGGCCTGTGTATGCAGAGAAGAAAGCAGGTATCAATACATCTTGAGACAATTCGTTATACAAGGCAGGGAAACCATTATCAACGTTAGTTTCATAGTTCGGACCTAATTTTTCGTTTGCCAAACGATGTGCTATTGTCAAACGATTTTTCTTGAAACGATCGTAAGCCTTATCTGAATTGAAGGTTGAAGCCATTGTATTGCATGACAAGCTGAAGTTTCCAGAAGTCAAACGATTTTGCTCGTTTTCTTGCGCATCGCCCCACAAATATTTCGTATAATCTTTCGAATAATTGCGTTCAGCAGACAAGGTTATTCTCATATTTTTAACCGGCTCTAGTGATGACTGCAATCGCAATTTATCCGAATACACGTGTTGTAATTTATCGCTGATATTATCGTTATCAACCAACCAATCTTCAGTAGTGAGATGCGATTCCAAATCGTTGGGAACTAATCCCATAACATAGCCCCAACCTGGTTTTGAGGAAGCAGTAAAAGGCTTATACAAACCAAACATTTGAGAATCGAATTTGTAGCCTGGGACAAGACTTCCCTCGCTCCGCGTATAGGTTATTGATGCATTTTTGAACATCATCAACGTGTTTACAACCTTGTCGGTTGCTTCCTTTAATGGTGTTTGTTCTACCTCCTTTTTCCCTGTGATAGTCAATTTCCCACGTTCTACTATACGTTCACAGGTAACTTCTACTTTCTTTGGCGAAATCACTTTGAGTTGTGTTGTAACTAGTACACCGTCTTCGTCCAAAACAGTTACGCGCACATCGGTTGTTCCCAATTTATGATTGATAACAGCTGTATTCTCCGAATTTGTCTTAAAGTTTGTTTTAGTGTATTTTACCGTTTCTTTCTTCTTGGTATTTTTTGATTTAGAAGAAGTCGCCTTCATTCGTTTTTGTACTCCCGAAAGGTATTTTGACTTGTTATACAAACTGGTAAAGTTGATTGTTCCATCTATAGTATGGGTACCGGAATTTGTAATAATGTTTCCATAGTCAAGACTCTCATCGGCAGTTTCTGTTCCCTGTTGCCAATCGTATGTACCGGAATATTTGTAGTTCAACGTAGTCCAATTAAGAGCAGAAATCATATTGATAGGCACTTGCCATGACAAGTTCCATTTTTGTTGAAACTCCATATTTTCACCAAATGTTTTTGCACTATTCCATACCTTGCGTTTATAGTCGCGCCAAATTTCTTCATCGGTCTTATCTATAACGCCATCCGGCTCGTTCAAACGAGACTCGTTTGTGGCATTATAGGAAAATTTTAAGCCCTTTGATATTGGATAATTAACACTATAGGTTCTATACCAATAGAATTGCTTGCTGGCTGTTTTCGGCAATTCAAATGTATATGCCGAAAGATTTCTCCGTTGCTGTTCTTTGTAAATTCTATCCCACTCGCTTTTAAATGAAACGCTTGCCGGCAACAAATAGAAGTTAAAATTCTTAATCAAGCCTATGCGATTTGATTTAAACGGTTGATAATTCTTTGGGCGCATATTATACGCATAGTTAAACACCACTCGATATTCATGTTTGTAATTGAGTTGGTAATCAACATCGTGAGCAAGAAATCGATTGTAGGCAAAGGTACCCGAAAAGTTCGAGATATTGAACGGGTGCTGTTTTTTAGGCACTCTAGCTATTTTTACGTTTGTAAAATTATAGCTAAAATTCTGCGTAAACTCTTGCGTAATGTCAAGCAATGAATCGCGTTCGTGGCGTGTCATTAAATTTGACAATGATCTCTCCAACGTAATGTCGGGGTTTGTTGGGTCGTATTGTGGACGAATGTATGTTTCAGACAAATCAACATAGAATGGTATCACAAGCTTCCACGATTCAGGGAAGAATTTATGCAAGGCCACACTCGATGCCACGTCATATTGATAAAGGTTTTCGGTACTGCGTTCAAACACTTTTTGGTCTACGCTACCAAAACCTGGCTTGCTCACCTTGCCTGCCAACGAAATTGTTGCCAAATCGGCAAGACTTGTTCGCAGCGAACCAATGGTAGCCCAACCACTCTGATCGTTCATGTCGGTTAAACGAAGTTCGTTGAACCACACAATACCGGATTTCTTTAGCCCATCGTCTGCGGGATTTGAAGTTTTCTTCTTACGGTTGCGCACACCTATCATGATTGTTCGCACATTACCAACATTTGGATTTCCTTTTACACTCACTCTATTGTCGCCATACGAAATGGTATAGACATGATATGTTTCCAGTTCAGGAATGGTTCCTTCATTTATCATTTTGTTGCGTTCCATTTTCAAATTCGTAAGAACTTCAAATGGAAGCGATATCTTATTACTCTCAGGCCAAACTATCAGACGATCGTTTGTACTGTTATTATTGTACAACGAACCATCACCAGTAATATGTGGTGTAATTTTCAAAGGAATTTCGTATTCGTAATAATTGTCTACATAATCAGAGCCCAAACGGATAAATGCATATAAATCGTCATCATCAAGTGAATTTTCTTCGTCAATTAACGCTTCAGCATGTACAAACATTTCCAACGTTCCAAATTGGCGGAAATCTTTGTTTACTTGCTTGTATATTGCTTTTGAATTTCCATCTTCCAAATCAACCACTTTCATTGAGAGCGCCGATTCGTTCAATTCTTCCAAGGTAGTACTTGTTGGGTCTATCACACGATTCACATTCGGAGGCAACACATAATTGACTGGAGCACGAGTACTATTTTCTTCAATATTTACGGAAGAAATATCCACTTTTGAATCGGAAAACAAATCGTACTCGCCTGATTCAAAAAGTGGTTTTTCAAACACACGCCAATTGCTATATACCAAGGTTAATTCAGCAATTCTCAAAATGATAGAATCATTGAAATTACGAAGGAACATACGCATAGAGGATATGTCGCGGAAATCGGAAATGTTTCCTATTCGTTCTTTGTCTTCGCTATTGATAGGAATTTTGAACTGATACCAATTGGCTTGTGTTTGGTAGTTGTCGTTGTTGACTACCTCAGTTATTACGTCTTCAATATAGTTTTTACCCACAACCATATCTTCGGGGCGCAAACTTATATAATATTGATAGTATGCCTCTGATTCTTGCAACGTATTGTCTTGATTCAAGTCTTCAACATCTGGTCTATATGAAGAGAGACCTTGCGTAGTTTCAGAAGGAGAATTGCCATCGGTTCCGTTAAAATATCTATAACGCCACACAATGTCACGTTCCTCACCTCTATTATCCAAATATGACGAAAAGTTATCGTTTGAAGGGTCATTACGGAATGTTTCGTACACTTCAGGGGTAACAATTTCTTTAACTTCCGACAAATATTGCGCAAAAAATTGTTGCTCGGCCATATCTGACAATCCATCAAGACCAACATCTTGAATTTCACGATCAATATCGCTACTGAAACCGTTTTCAACAACTGAATAGTTAGGAACGCGTCCCCAAACGGTTTCGTCAAAACGAGTTTTGTCTGTAACCATACCGTTTTCTGCCGCTTTGCGACCATCGCGTAACACATCTTCCGAAAGACGACCAATATTTATGTAGAAATCACCACCCTCATGCAAATGTTGTTCATCAGTAATAAACGGATCCATCATCCAAAATTCAATGTATTCCACATTGTTGGCTTCAAAGTCTGTTGTAGTAAGTGATTGCATGATACCACCCCAACGAGAAGTCGGGTTATTCAATTTTCCATCGGGAGCCAAACCGGACGAAATACCATTACGTCCTTTGGTATCATAGTTGTTTTGTCCACGTTCATACGGATAGTAGGCAATGTTCAACAAAGTCATTGGCACGTCTTCGTATGTTGACAAGTCACGATTTGGGAACAAATTTGATTGATACACCGTACGCGAGAATTGCTCTGCTTGTATGGCTTTGCTCACAGGTGAACTGCGTTCGTAGAATGATGTGTTGATATTGTACCACGAAATCAATGCTTTATTGTAATTAAATGCGACATCATTAATCAACGAAGCTTCAGGGAATAGTGACTTTTGTCCTTGCGGAGTACTTGCTATGCGCCACGATGTAGGCTCACGCAAATAAATTCTTCCTTCTGAATTTTCAAAATCATCAATGGAAATAGCATCGGAAATGAATTTTGACTGTCCGGGTAAAAGTTCGGCAAACTCAGCAGAAGCCTCTATGTACGACATTTCCTTGGTGTCAATCAACGGAATTTTGTCAACTATTTTGGTTAAAAACATTGATTCGGTTGAATATTTTGCATCAACACCCCAAATACTATTGCAAATAGGATAATCATCAAAACCAACCTTGCGCACCGATGGTACTTCCGACAAATGAATTAAGGTACCACCAAAGGTTATATTGTCGCTGTAACGGTATTCCGCACGAACTCCCATATATGTTTTGGTTGTGGTGCTAAACAAGGGATCGTTTTCGTAGGTAATGTTGATAGTTGATCCTGATTCTAAAATACCTTGATTGATAATGGTAAGCGTTCCCGATGAATAATCAACAGTGTAGTCTGAACCTTCAATCAACGTAAGACCGCCGCACATAACTTTCACCGACTTCACTTGCGTAGTATTCAATGAAATTTCAGATGAAACGCTCGATTTATAGGAACCTTTGATGAGGAACTTGTTCTTCTCTGCCACCTGACGCGCCACGCTGAGTGTAGAATCGTACAATTCTTGATACACGTATTTTGAGGCTAATGCTTCGTCACTAATTTGTTCGGTCAACGAAGAACCGAATGGTTCCAAAACCGGGAAATAGATAAGTCCACGTGAGGATTTCACGGTTACTCCTTCCACAAAGTCAAACAATCCATCGGAATATGGTTGCAAGTCAGATGACAATTTATCCATTTGCAATACCGACAATAAACTTTTGCCTTGTAAATTACCTTCTGATAAATACGGAATAGGCGAACCAGTCCGGTCGTCTTGATACAAAACATCTAGTACAAAATCTTCGTTGCTGATTTGATAACTCCCCAATGCGTACACGTTTTTCATCATCAAATCCCAGTTAGAATACGCTGGGTTTGCTTCGGTGCCTTTCAACAATTTCACAATAAGCACATCGGGAGCCTCTACTCCATCGCTCGAAAATTCACCTACTTGATATACCTTTCCTTTGTATTCGTATTCATAGGCTACAGCGAGCACTTTTGAGGCACTTACTGGCGAACGCAACGAAATGTAACCTAACTTGGTATTGACATCGTATTCTGTTGGTTTCAATAATACGGCTTGTTCTATTTTTTCATAATCGGGACCTTGCTCATACGAAGTACCAAGCGCCGTAGAGATGGTATTGATACTTCTAATTCCTGATATATTTTTAACCTTCTTATACAATTTGCCATTATCAGACACGCCGTATTCTTTTTCGCCGCCAATGCCGGTTGTGTATTCGTCACCTAATTCAGTTAATGCTAACACGTTTCGTGCGTCTTCTTTACCACTCGATGTTTGCGTTACCCACACCTCAACTTTACGAATTTCAACGCCACTATTGATTTCTGGTAAATTCTTCAACGACTCTTCATAGTGATCGCGAAAGAAATGTGAAAGGAAATAGTGTTTGTTGTTATCGTATTCGTCCGAGTGAATCTCAAAATCTTCGGTTTGCGCCCCACCCTGCACGGTAATTGACGACATTTCGCCTTGTTGGCGAGAAAATACGCCACTCAAAAACAATTTTCCAAATTGCAAATCGGTTTTGACACCGAACAAACTGGAACTTCCCGAGATGAGTGAACTCGAAAGAGGGAACGTAACGTTTCCGACTTCTATGTTTTTGATTATCTCATCTTCATCGCCTTCGTATTTGAGTTTAATTTCTTGCTCAAACTCAAACTGCGACTCGGTATCGTACTTGATGGTCATAGACACACGGTCACCGATGGAACCGGTTACGCTCATCTGAATTTTATTGTCGAAATCAAACTGGAGTTGGCGTTGTTGTTTTTTTGAGAGACGAGGATTGTGGTTGTTGGTAAACTTGAGTCCGAAATTCAATTCGGCAGCACCTTGTGGTTTTATATCGATAAGGTCGGCAAGTGCAGAATTTTCACCCAAGAAGTCAAAGCTGGGCTCGTATGACGAGGTGCTTCCCGTGCGCGTTTCTTGTGCGCGCGTACGCCAATAATCACGTGAACGTTGTTTCCCCGACATCTTAAAATAATCAGATGAAGGCAATGAATACGTAGGAGTAACGGCATTGTCGCCCACCATTTTTGCAGCTTCGTATTCGTCAGTTTCAGGATTGTAGTCTACTTTGTAGCCGGTATTTGGAGATTCTTCCAAACGGATACCGTTGGAATTATTATTGGCATCATTAAACGTGTTGCCTGTCTCTCGTGGTAAAGGAGATTGGAGTTTTGAGGTATCTTGCGGACGGCTTACTTCGGCAAAAACGATTGCTCGTGATACACCCATAGCAGATGCTAGAGCAACGCTCAATAGTGCCAACACACAGATTAAATATATTTGAGCAACGGACTTCAATCTACCAAATACTAATCGGACTACAAGCGTTTAAGTGCGAGTTTTACAATATCTTCTACAGTTCGTTGTACCGATTCTTGCATAATAGCATCGACTACTTTTTCTGCAGCATTTTTCGGATAACCAAGCATAACCAAAGCATATAACGATTCATTTTTCAGAGTATTGCCTTGACCCACTACTATTTTTGAATCGGCGTCGGCAAAGCCTACTTTATCTTTCAATTCAAGCAACAAGCGTTGTGCAGTTTTGCCACCAATGCCTTTAATGCTTTGTATAGTGGCAACATCGCCGGCTTGTATAGCTCCCGCCAATTCGCCGGGAGTTAATTTAGAAAGTATTACTCTAGCGGTGTTTGCACCAATGCCCGACACTGAAAGCAGCAATCGAAACATGGTACGTTCGTTTTCTTCAACAAAACCATAAAGGTCAAACGTATCTTCGCGAATAATCTCGTGAAGCAAGAGCGTAACCGTGGTTTGCTCTTTAAGTTTCTGGCACGTGTTTACCGAAATATTTACATAAAACCCCAAACCAACTGTGGTTACTACCGCATACGTGGGGGTTACTTTTTGCACATTCCCTGTAAGTGTGTCTAACATACTCTACTTAAGTTGGTTTTTGGTTAATTCTGCATATTGCTCACGACGATACAATAAGTCGCATGATGAGAATATAGCATGAGAAAGTGGTGCTTCGTTGGCACTATTCTTATCTACCAACGCATAATCGACCGACATTACCGGCGATACGCATATTTTAGGTAAGCCCAACGAAAACGAAAGTGAATCATCATAGGTCAATGCCTTGAACGGTATTGCAACTTGGTCGCGATACATGCCTACCACGCCATCAAAATTCTTGTACTCAGCCGTAGCAAAAAACGATTCTGCCAAATAAGGACCAACAGCAACAAAGCCATTCGTCTTAGCATCATCTACTGCTTTGACAATGATATTTTTTTCTTCGTCACTTATCTCGGAATTGAGAGCCAACACGGCGATTTTTGGTTTTGATATGCCAAAATCTACTCGCATAGAATCGTTGAGGGCAACGATTTTTTGAAGTATCGCATCGTGTGTGATTGAGCTTGCAACTTTTGCGATATTTTTTGCAGGAGAAACATAGCATACATTTATGGCATCGTTCACAAATAATTCGGTGTGTTGTGTGGTGCCAAATGTTTTTGCCAAATATTCCGTATGATTTTGAAATTCTATTCCTGCCTTTGCTATGGATTCTTTGTCGATAGGCATTGTGATAAGAATATCAATTTTGCCGTTTTTAAGGTCGTCGGCTGCGGTTTTCAATGCTTGAAACGCTGCCTTTGCCGATTCTGCGGTAGGCATTCCCGGTTCTACATGAACATCTTCGGATACGCAGTCTATTATGTTTGGACGTTTTGGAGCAGCCTCTTCTGCCGAGGTTACTAAGTTGAAATTGAAGTTTGGTAAATCAAGCGATTTTCTATGGTATGCTGCAGCTTTGGGTGAACCATATACGACAAACGTTTTTCCATCGTACACCTTTGAATCTGACAAAACCTTCATTATTACTTCGTAGCAGACACCATTCATGTCGCCTTGTGTTATTCCTATTTTTAAGTGTCTCATATTGTACATTATTATCAATGTGTGCAAAGATAGTTTTTTTGTAGAATTTTTTCATTGTTTGCATTTGCAATTATGTCACTTACAATGTAAAATACGCACAATTTTGTAATAAAAACACCATTGCCACACATTCACTACTTTTTTGAAGCATGGATGTGTGGCAAAAGTTGAGTTTTACCGGGGAATACCCGAGTGAATTGTTATGCCATATTTTTCAAAAACGTGTAAAGCAATCGTACGCCGAAACCGGTTGCTCCTACTCCTTTGTACGAGCATTTGGTACGGAAATATGCCGAGCCTGCTATGTCTATATGAAACCACGGATACGACACGAATTTTTGAAGGAATTTAGCGGCAGAAACTGCGCCTGCATACGAACCTCCAGTGTTTTTGATATCTGCCATGGTTGATTGTATCATTTCGTCGTAGTAGTTCCATAAAGGGAAATGCACCACTGGCTCCCACACTTGGAGCGATGTTTTTTCAAGCAAAGACGATTCTTGTGGTTTTGCGGTACTGAAATACACGGCAGCATGTTCGCCTACCGCCACATTTGCCGCACCGGTAAGGGTTGCTACATCTATGGTCAGTTTTGGATTGCGCGAGCCTGCGTAACTAAGAGCATCAGCCAATATAAGGCGTCCTTCAGCATCGGCATTGAGTATCTCAACGGTGGTACCGTTTCGCATGGTAATAATGTCGCCCAAGGCCATGGCATTTCCACCCGGACGGTTGTCGGTAAGTGGCATCAAGGCCTCTACATGAAGGGGAAATTGTGTGTCGGCAATAATTTTCATCACTGCCAAAACGGTGGCAGCTCCACTCATGTCCGACTTCATGGTTTCCATATATTGGTTTGGCTTTAAACTCAAACCTCCCGAATCGAACACAATGCCCTTGCCTACCAACACGATTGGTTGCGAGTCGGCGTGCTTGGGATTCCACACTATGTGCACGAATTGTGGTGGCAAGGTACTTCCGCGATTCACTGCCAACAATCCGCCCATGCGTTCGTTTTCTATCCATTGTTTGTCACGAACAAACACTTCTGCCGCTGTGCCTTTGAATAGCTCCGTGGCTTGTTGGGCAAAATATTCGGCAGTACAAACGTTGTTGGGTTCGTTTATCAAATCTTTGGCGACAAACACTCCTTTCAATATAGTATTCAATTCGTGTACATTGCCACAATCTTGACCGCAACACACTACGCGATCGAACATTTTAGGCACTAAGCGTTCGGAATATTTTCCAAAACTATATTGACTGAGCGAAAATCCTTCGAGAAAACAATATGCGTTGAATGCCAAAGCCGACACGTTGCGTATAACCACTTCGGGTTGTTTGCCACTTTTGGCAACATTGTACACATCGCAACCGAGCTTGCGCAACTGGTCACCATATTCGGGGTCTTCAAGATTTTTAACCACCACCAAAAACGTGGTACGGTCAACGGTTTCTACCCATAGATATTCGGAAGAAAATTGAGCAGTTTTGGCTGCTACTAATTTTTGTTCAAAAACAGAAAGATTGCATTTGGCAGCATCTTCCAAGGAACTCACTAAAAAGATTCGTGTCTTATATTTTTCTGCCGAGACAGCAGAGTCAAATAATATCTCCATTGTGTTATATTTTTTTCAAAAGTACATTTTTTTTGCAAGGCGTTTATATACTTTTTAAACTGTCTCGTAGTAGAAACACATTGCAGGGTGTCGTCATTCCGAAAAAGCGATAGCGACTGAGGAATCCCCGTATGGAAAGAAAACGTTCATTTACGAATGGTATGTAGATACGCACCATGGTGCGTATCTACTGAGGAATCTCCATATGGAACGACATAACCCCTAACTCATAACCTATAATTCATAACTCACAACTCTCTCCCAACCTACTTCTTTCCTTCGTTACTGAATTTATGGACAAAGCCAGCCAATTCTCGGGTGTGAATCTCACAATCCGACCAGTATTCAAACACTTCGCACACATAGTAAAAAACGCCATCGGTGGCAGGTTTGCCGGTTGATTTTATTGTTCCGTCCCAATTCAATTCGGGTTCTTCGCTTTCAAACACCAATTGTCCCCACGAATCGTACATTTTCATATTCACCCGTTGCACAAATTTATTCACCACCGGATGATATAGTTCGTTCTCGCCATCACCGTTGGGCGTAAACACGTTTGGCAACACATATTGCGGACAGTTGTACAAACAAGAATCGTACTCGTATGCGCCAAAGTTTCCCGCCGAATCTTCGGCAGCAATATAATAGCAACCGGCCATGTTGCTCGCCGAGTCGGCAAACGAATGCACGTACGAAACCGCCGAGGCCGGCAATGATGCCACTATGCGCCAATCAGGATTGAGGCAATCTTTGAAAAACACGTGTATCTGCTTAATCTCATCGGTAGCGTCAACCGACCACGAAAGTGTGCGAGTATAGGTTTCGCAATTTTGTTCTACCCGAAACGGCATAGCAGCCGGAGGCACCGTATCGGCAGGAATGGCGCACAAGATCTGCGAATTGTTGTAGACACGTTTGGGCAATAAATAATAATCGAAATATCCGCTTGTGGTGGCGTAATAGCAGTACGGTTTCAAATTTTCAAGGCCGGTATCCCAAATTTCGCCGTTGCGAAATACTCCCAACGAATCAAACGAAAGTCCGTCAGCCGACTGGCGATAGACAAACACCGTATCGTTTTCCCAGCCCACGTTGGCATTGAGTTGCAAGCGCACTTTGTGATTGTATGCCTCATACGTCAAATATGGAGAGGACGACACCGGAGGCGTGCCAATGAGAATGGGCTCGCCCGTTGCCAATGAATAAAATTCAATTTTATATGAATACGAAGAATCGGTGGTACACAAACCTGCATCAACAAACGAGGTATCGGTAAGGCCATCTATTTCGGCTATTTTTTGCAACTGCTCGCCGTACATCCCCGATGAACGGTAGAGCCAATACTGATACGGTTTTGGAAACGTAATGGAATCAAATTCACGGGGAATAGACCATGCCACATAGATTTGCCCCTGCGTGGAGTCGGTTTTCTCTACACTCACGTTGGTAAGCACCGGCGAGGCGGGAACCAACTGCGCGCATATTTCTTGTGAAATATAGCTGGAATAATTTCCGGCAAATACCGAACAGAAACGATAACAATACGTGAAACCGGGAGTTAATCCTATGCCGTTGTTGTTGTCGAAATACGTTTTTTTAGAAGCGGCCACGGTGCCAACTTTTTCATACACGCCTGCCAACGAATCGGGCAACCCCACCTCGCAATACTCAGGCGTGTAGTTCACTGCCTTGCGAGAACGGTATATGTCGTATGCCACTATTTGAGGCGAACACAACGAATCTTGCCAAGCCAACGATACCGACACCGACTGCGGACTTGCCGTGAGTTTTACCGGCGGATGCCCTATTACTTTAATGCTCACACTCTTCATGTCGGCTAAGGCAATTTTGTCGTCATCTACAGCTTTGAAAAGCACCGAGTATGTCTGCTCACGAACTTCGTAGCAGGTTGGTACCCATACAAATTCCGACACAGTAGTTCCATCTTCGGCAGAAATCTGCGTAAAGTTTGCCTTGGTAGCTACCTCAAATGGACCACCCGAAGCAGTAAGCGTCACATTGTTGCTGTCGGCATCTATGGCAGTCACGCGAAAGCGCACGGTATCGCCCACACGCACGCACACGTCGGTAAGCGGTTGAATTTTCGGCACCTTGTTTTGTGCATCGTACACCTCTATCTGCATGTCGCGCACTATCTCGCCTATTTTGGTGCCTTTGCGCCATTCTTCTATAATTATAGCCACATTGTAGCTCCCAAGCACTATGGGCGCATCCCACACCAAATCGCCTGTGCGAGGATTTACGCTAAGGCTTTTGCTTGCCATAGGCAATGTGTAGCCCGAAATAAAGTCACCGTTTTCGCCCGAACACATAGTGAGTCGGTATGCAAGACTATCGCCATCGGCATCGTAGGCTGCGGGATTGTGAATATATGTAACGCCAATGGCAGCATTGTCAACCGGCGGATTGGTAAGCACCGGCGTGGTATTTCCTCCAAGAATAGCATCGATACGCAAGGTGGTGGAAATGGCAAACGGCACATTTACCGACTCCACTATATTTACCACCCCTTCGTTGCGGTTTGGATCTATCATGCTAATGACAAACGAACCCGGACCGGGAAATGTGTGCGTAGTTTTGTAGGTATTTTTGGTAAAATTGTCAGGCAAAAATTCTTCAGACAAACGCGGTATAGTGCCCGATGTGCCATCGCCCCATACAATAGGCAGTTCGCCTCGCGACTTGTTTGCCTCGCTGGGCGTATAGGTATAGGTTATGATTGTAATTTCATAAATATAGCCCGACACATGACGGTAGGTAATCTCCCCTGCTCTATTGTGCGTAGCCAATGCACTCAAGCACCACAGCAATGACAATATGCACGCAAGGAGTTTTTTCATTCAGATTCGGGTATGACGAACGATAAGGCATTTGACGCTTCAAGCAAATTGGGGAACACCCACGTAGAGTCGGCAACGCGGTAGGCTACGGCACGGGCGTTGTCGCAATATGCACGCACATATACGGTAGAGCCTTCGGCTAAACCACTTTCGAGCAGCTTATCAAGAGGTTTATACACCACTCCCGACTGCTTTTGTTCGCCATTTGATGACGCACTGCCCGACACATACATATAGGAATAATTTTCGGAAGAAACCTCAGGCGACGGCCCGAAGAAATACCATGTAGCCAAACTGTATGAAGCATAATCGGCTGTAAAATATAACGTGCGATACATTGACAACACACCATTGGCAACCGAAAGCGAATCAAGTTCTATGCTTCCCTCGGTTGGTTTTGCCAAATAGATAGTTTCGAGCGTATCAGCCGACGAAGTGTCATAATCAAAAGCGTAGACCGTGTTTTTGCAATATCCGGGTTTGGTAAATTCCATGAAATACCAACCACCTTTGGGTTTGTATAATTCCCAATTTCCTTTAGAATCAGTAGTGATAACGTATGAAGTATCCCACACGCTGGTAGCGGTAGTGTCTACACAACGAACGTTGATGGTAATACCCGAATGGTCAGCTTCGAGCACGCCTTGTTCGTTATACAACATTGCAGAACCCCACATGCCACGAACCGTGTCGAGCGGTTCTACATACGAATCTTTTCCACACGAGCTACATACCATAGAAAGCACTACAGCACTTAAGAAACATACTATAAATGATTTTTGAAGGAATCGCATAGATATTTTTTTAGAATTCAAAGGTACATTTTTCTATGGAATACACATATAGGCATACCATATTTTATACTTACATTGGAATGCGTTGCCATACATTTCAAATAATAAACCCAACAAAAGCCGCTCGTTTTCAACGAAATTTTTTATATTCGCAACCGTCAAATTTTTGTATCATTTAAAAATAATTATATGGCTATTAGCGCATTACAAAAAGAAAGAGCAGCGTATGCTCCTAAATTGCCTAAATCACTCAAAGGCAATGTGAAAGTTGTAGATGGTAACGCAACACAATCAGTTGCTAACCAAGCAGAAATCAAGGAATTATTTCCTAACACGTACGGAATGCCTATCGTAACGTTTGAAGAAGGTTCACAACTCGAAAACGTGAAAGCATTCAACGTAGGCGTTATCCTTTCAGGCGGTCAAGCTCCTGGCGGACACAACGTAATCTCAGGTTTGTTCGACGGTATTAAAAGAATCAACAAAGACAGCAAATTGTATGGTTTCTTGGGCGGTCCTAGCGGATTGGTTGACCACAAATATATTGAATTAACCTCTACTATTATTGATGAATATCGCAATACCGGTGGTTTTGATATTATTGGTTCAGGTCGTACAAAACTTGAAGAAACAGAACAATTCGACAAAGGAATTGAAATCTGCAACAAATTAGGTATCAAAGCTGTTGTAATCATTGGTGGTGACGACTCTAACACAAACGCATGCGTGTTGGCTGAATACTACTTACAGAAAAAAGCAGGCATCCAAGTAATCGGTTGTCCAAAAACTATCGACGGTGACCTTAAAAACGACATGATTGAAACTTCATTTGGTTTCGATACTGCTACTAAGGTATATTCTGAAGTGATTGGTAACATTGAACGCGATGCTAACTCAGCAAAAAAATACTGGCACTTCATCAAATTGATGGGACGTTCTGCCAGCCACGTTACATTGGAATGTGCACTTCAAACACAACCAAACGTTACTATCGTAGGTGAAGAAGTTGAAACAAAAAATCAATCATTAGACGACATCGTTACATACATTGCACAAATAGTTGCAAATCGTGCTGCTAACGGCGAAAACTTTGGTACTGTATTGGTTCCTGAAGGTTTGATTGAATTCGTTCCTGCAATCAAAAAACTTATTGTAGAACTTAACGATATGCTTGCTGCAAACCAAGCAGAATTCGACCAAATTGGTGCTGATGATAAAATCAAATTCATTATTGACCACCTTTCAAAAGAAAATGCAGCAATCTTCGAAAGCTTGCCAACAGCAGTTTCTAAACAATTGGCATTGGAACGTGACCCACACGGAAACGTACAAGTTTCATTGATTGAAACAGAACAACTTTTGACTGAAATGGTTGGCAAGAAATTGGCAGCTTGGAAAAAAGAAGGTAAATATGTAGGTAAATTCTCTACACAACACCACTTCTTCGGTTACGAAGGTCGTTGTGCCGCTCCTTCAAACTTCGACGCTGACTACTGCTACTCATTAGGTTTCACAGCATCTGTTCTTATTGCTGCTGGAAAAACTGGCTATATGTCATCGGTTCGTAATACTACAAAACTAGCAGACCAATGGATTGCAGGTGGTATTCCTATCACAGCTATGATGAACATGGAACGTCGTAATGCAAAAATGAAACCGGTTATCCAAAAAGCTCTTGTTAGACTTGATGGCGCTCCTTTCAAATTCTTCGCTTCAAAACGTGACGAATGGGCAAAAACAACTTCATACATCTACCCGGGACCAATTCAATACTTCGGCCCTTCTGCTGTATGCGACCAAACAACAAAAACATTGTTATTGGAACAAACTAAATAATTCTCGCTACGAGAATAACCCAAAAGGGATTGGTCGAAAGGTCAATCCCTTTTTTGTTGCATTGCCACACGGATTTGTTCGCC
>CAYFVM010000001.1:107401-129525 GCA_964346725.1 uncultured Bacteroidales bacterium | reverse complement strand
ATTGGTCGAAAGGTCAATCCCTTTTTTGTTGCATTGCCACACGGATTTGTTCGCCCATAAAACAGACAATCCCAAATCCACAAATTCCATATTCGTTGAAGTCTTTTGCCCCAAGACAGGACGTAACTGTTCAGTAATACAACCATCTGTATTATATACGTACAATCCAAATGTTGTATCGTTCTTTTCTTTCGAGATTTGCGGAGATATTTTAAAACTATTATGCCTGCCACAATTATCAAATACGGTTGAAGTCATATATTCCGCGTTCTTGTTAAAAAAAATAGAATTACCATTAGGGCCCGTAACTTTAAACAGAATCTCCCCATCCTGTTCTATCCGTTCACACGTGCAGTATTCTATCAATTCCTTGACTTCCGAATATGTTGGTATATGATAATCCTTTCCCAACAGATACGTTGCCCTATCATTTTGTGGAGACAATTCATTGTATTCGTCAAGAACAACTTTACTAAACTTAAAATCTTCTCTTTACCCTTGTTTGCTTCTGTTCTGTATTGATATCGTATCTCCATATTCATAAAACACCCTCTGACTATCTTCAAATCCCCCAAGGTCGCACGTTGCCCATTGTACCGAAAGTCCCAAATCAACAAACTCCTGCGCATAAAGAGTTGTAGTGGCTATAAATAATATAAATGTTAGAATGCTTTTCATAAAATTTCTTTTAAAATAATTTGTAAAGATAGAAATTATGGAGAACGTGCAGAAGAGTGGAGTACAATATTTTTGCCACACGGATTTGTGCACAGCCTACTAATTGCTTTCGAAGCAAAACAATCATTCACTCCAAGCAAATGCTATGGAGTTGACAGTATGAAATACATAGGATCCAATTTTCTATAAAAACATGACATGGTAAATTGGCAAATACAATATTTTCCCTTCCGTTTTGATTTCACGTTCGTTTGAAAAAACAATCCCCTGTTTTATATGATAGTCAGGTACGCTCACAAAACGAGACAATGCGCTATGAATATTGTAATTTTTCCCCGATTTCACCTCGATAGGAAGCACGCTCAAATGCTCAAAGTCATCAATTAAATAATCAACCTCGCCATTTGTCTTGTTGTCATAATAATAGAGCATATGCCCGTGTGCCTTTAATTCGGTTGCAACCACGCATTCATACAAGGAGCCAAGGTTTATACTATTTTCGGTATGTAATATTGCCCCAATATTTTGATTAAACAAAATATTAGAAAGCAAGCCTGCGTCGTTCAAATAGAGTTTTAAAAGATTTTTGACCGTAGATTCAACAAGAGGAAACTTTGGATTAGAAATTGCTCTGACTTCTAACGTAATACCGCTCGCTACCAAATACTCAAACTCGTCCTGATAATAAGAAAAACGTGCCTGAGCTTTTTGCTCAATTTCTTTAAGCACCACACGTTTCTTTTTATTTTCCATGAACGATGGCACCAAATCATAAATTTTTCGAATTTTCAGCTTCTTTTCTTTTTCATATTTTGACGCATCAATTCCGTACATAGAATGAATCTCGGTTTGAATGGAACGCATTTGTACTATGTTTTGAGTTTCAACAAATGTTTTCACCGCATCCGGCAACCCTCCTGACAGTAAATATTTACCGAAAAAGCCAAGAATTGTTTTGTGCATAGACTCGTCAAGACTTTCACGTCTCTCGAACGTATCACGCAATACTTGAATTATATCCGCTGAAACACCATTGGCGCACAGAAACTCCTCAAAATCCATTGGAAACATTTGCTTACGAATAATACTTCCTATCGGGATTGAAGTGGACTGGTGCAACGCAACGCCCAATAAGGAACCGCTCGCAATATAAGTATAGCGATTATCTTGTCGCAAAAACTTAAGCATTGTGAGCAAATGCGGATATATTTGAATTTCATCAAGAAAAATCAAAGTGTCATCTTTTCCACCAAGTTGCCCTTTTGCAAGAATACTCACTTGCATATAAAAGGTTTCCGTATCATGTATATCAGAAAAGATTTTCTTCCCTTCAAAATCATCCGCCAAATTAATTTCCACATAATGCTTGAACATTTTCTGCCCCACCTGACGAATAATAAAGCTCTTTCCAACTTGACGAGCACCCTCTATTACCAAAATTGTATCAGACTTTGAGTTGAAATGCTGATTTATAACACGTTCTATCTTTCTTGCAAACATAATTTTACACTTTTCTTACAAATATCTTTCCCAAATATACACTTTTCCGTAAATAATAATAAAAAAATATACAGTTTTCTTATCTCAAACTATCGTAACGAAAATGGCAATAGCCTAGAGATAAGAGTTACAAAGACTGTTTTAGGATTGTTTTTACAAGAGGACTATAAAGCAAAAATCCGTACTGCAAACAATTTCCTATACTAATGGAGATTCTAATTATATTTTTTACTTTTGCATAAACTCAAAAAATAAAAATTCAAATGAAAAAACTCTTCACTGTACTGTTAGCTATCATTCCTTGGTGCGTTTTCTCTCAAAATCAAAGTAAACACATAGTGGTTGACCAATTCGGCTATTTGCCCGAAGCGAAAAAAATCGCAATCGTTCGCAGCCCGCAAATTGGTTTCGATGCCAACGAGTCTTTCACTCCAAGCAAAAAATATGCAGTTGTTGATGCCAAAACAAACAAAGTAGTATTCAAAGGCACGCCTACCATTTGGCGCGATGGTGCCGTTGACTCTACCTGTGGCGACAAAGTGTGGCGTTTTGACCTCAGCGAAGTACAACAACCGGGTTCATACTATGTAAAAGACCTTAAAACGAAAGAAAAATCTTTTGAATTCGCCATTGCCGACACCGTGTACAAAGCAGCACTACGCAGTGCGTTCCGCTATTTCTACTACCAACGTGCAGGTTATGAAAAAACAGCACAATTTGCAGGCGAAGGTTGGGTAGACAAAGCAAGCCACGTTGGCCCTCTTCAAGACAAAAACTGCCGCAATTTTCTTCATAAAGATGATTCAACAACAGAAAAAGACGTACACGGCGGCTGGTACGATGCCGGTGACTTTAACAGATACACCAACTGGACAGCCGACTACATTATGTACCTTCTTCTTACATACGAAGAAAACCCCTCAATTTGGACCGATGATTTCAACATACCGGAATCGGGCAACGGCATTTCTGACTTGCTGGATGAAGTTCGTTTTGGACTTGAACACTTGCTCCGCTTACAGTTTGAAAATGGTAGCGTGGTAGCAGTGGTAAGTTCCAAAGAAGCTACTCCTCCTTCTGCGTGCACAGCACCAAGTTATTGGGGCGGACCAAGCACTTCTTCTGCCCTTTCGGCAGCAGCAGCATACGCATACGGTGCAAAAATGTTTAAAGACATAGACAAACAATTCTCCGACAAACTTCTAAAAGCAGCCATAGCAGCTTGGAACTGGGCCGATGACAATCCAAATGTATTGTTCTACAACAATAGTGCAGAACACGGCACACTAGGTTTGGCAGCAGGTCAGCAAGAAGTTGACGACCTTACCCGCGCCGAAAAGAAACTAAACGCTGCATTGCGTTTGTACGATGCAACCGGTCACAACAAATACAAAGTGTTCTTTGAAAATAACTACCAAATTGCCCGCATGGTTAATTGGGTGTTGGTGTTCCCATTTGGCGAAGCAAACCAAGACATGTTGCTTTACTACACCACAATGAAAGATGCAAAACCTGAAATTGTGAACAAAATCAAATCCGTATATGCGCAAGCAACCGACACTATCTTTAACTTATTCGCCATAGAAGCCGACGACGACCCCTATTTGGCATTCCAAAAAGATTACGTATGGGGAAGCAATGGAACTAAGGCAAAACAAGGTTGCATTTATTACAATTTGGCACAATACAACATTATGCCGGAAATTAAAAACGAAGCCATTGAGTACGCCGAACGCTACATTCACTACTTACACGGCGTAAACCCGCTCAATAAATGCTATTTGACTAACATGGCAGCATACGGAGCCGAAAATAGTGTACGTCAAATTTACCATTGCTGGTTTGAAAACGGCAGCGAAAAATGGGACGAAGCAGGTGTTTCTAAATACGGACCGGCTCCCGGATTTGTATGCGGTGGCCCTAACTTGGAATACGCGTGGGATCAATGTTGCCCGAAAAACTGCGGAAACGAATACAACAACGCCCGCTGTTTTGAAGTTGACATACGACCTTTGACAAACCAACCGGCACAAAAATCCTACATGGACATTAACAACGGATGGCCTATCAATGCATGGTCAATCAGCGAAGTAAGTGGCGGATACCAAACACAATACTTGCGCTTACTTTCTAAATTCGTGAAATAAATTTACGCATAGAGTACAAAGGGACGATTCCATAATTGTCCCTTTTTTGTTTTAATAGAGTAAAGGTATTGGGAAAAATACCAAAGCGATTTTTTTTATCAAAACGAATAATTACTTTTGCTACAAATATAAAAGACGTGAAACTACATTTAGGAATTGATATCGGTTCTACTACGGCGAAAGCTGTAGCAACACTAGGAGGAAAAATTGTTTACTCCTCCTATCAACGACATAATACCAGAATAAAAGAAAGCATACTTCAGATACTTGACCAAATCAAAGAAAAATTTGGCCAGGAAAAATCAGTGAAAATATGTCTCACAGGTAGTGCTGCTATGGGTATTGCAGAGCAACAAAACCTACCATTTGTACAAGAAGTTATTGCCGCATCAGAAGTTATTCAAAAACACTACGCCAACGTTCACACCTTGATTGACATTGGTGGTGAAGATGCCAAAATCATTTTCTTCGAAGACGGCAAATCGCCTGACATTCGTATGAACGGAAGCTGTGCCGGTGGTACAGGTGCTTTCATTGACCAAATAGCCACGCTGCTCAACGTTGAAACGCAAGAACTTAACAAACTAGCCGAACAATCAACACAGACCTACACTATAGCGTCTCGTTGCGGTGTGTTTGCCAAAACTGACGTACAAAACCTCATTAGTCGCAAAGTGCCTATTACCGACATTGCTGCTTCGGCCTTCTATGCTGTTGCATTGCAGGTAATCAATGCGCTTTCTCGTGGTATTGATATTAAACCAAACGTACTCTTTATTGGAGGTCCGCTTACCTACATTCCTGCATTGCAAAAGATTATGCGGAAATTCATTAATTGCACCGAAGAACAAGCATATTGCCCTGAAAACAGTGAATTATTTCCGGCAATGGGAAGTGCTTTGGTTGCCGCTTCAAATGAAGAATACGATATTGACGACATTTACAAAAGAATAGCAAGCAGTAACAATATTGTTACAAAAAACCGTTTGGAGTCTCTGTTTTCGGACGAAAACGATTTTGAGACTTGGAAACAAAACCGAAAAATTGTTGCGATTCCTGAAGCTCAAGAAGCGCCTAAACAAGACGAAATAGAGGTATTCCTTGGTGTAGACAGCGGTTCTACTACCACAAAAGTGGTACTTCTCAATGCAGAAGGCAAACTTATAGCTTCGCACTACGACAACAACAAAGGAAACCCGATGTTAGCGGTTACCAAGGGTTTGGAAGCATGTTGCAACATGTTACAATGCAAGACACTCAAAGTATTGCGTTCGGCTGTTACCGGCTACGGTGAAGACTTAATACGTGCTGCCTTCAACATGGACGAAGGTATTGTAGAAACAATTGCGCACACAACTGCTGCCAAAAAGATAGAACCCGAAGTGTCGTTCATTCTTGACATTGGTGGGCAAGACATGAAAGCAATTTTCTTGAAAAACGGGAAAATTCAAAATGTTGAAATTAATGAAGCCTGTTCGTCAGGCTGCGGTTCGTTTGTACAAAACTTTGCGCAAACACTCAACCACACAGCCGAATCATTTGGCGTACTTGCTTGCTACGGACAAAATCCGTGCGACTTGGGATCACGCTGTACCGTGTTTATGAACTCGCAAGTAAAACAAGCGCTACGCGAAGGTGCAGAAATGTCGGAAATTGCAGCAGGACTTGCCTACTCCGTTATTAAAAACGCACTGTTCAAGGTTTTGCAAATCAAAAACATGGATGTGCTTGGCGAGAAAATTCTCGTGCAAGGTGGTACGTTCAAGAATCCGTCGATTTTCAGAGCTATGGAAAAACTGACGGGAAAAGCGATTTACAGTTCAAACAAACCTGAATTGATGGGAGCTTTGGGCGCTGCGTACTATGCACAAACGCAATATAAGTTAAAAGCAACCTCATCAATTTTCATTGGCTACGAAAACCGCAAAGAAGCTCTTTCGTACACTACACGCCAAATCAATTGCCGTGGTTGCTCAAACGCTTGTTTCGTAACGAAATTCACGTTCTCAAACGATGCTATTCACTATTCGGGTAACAAATGTGAGAAAGTATTTACGTCAAAAGGAAACACGAAAGAACGTGGAGAAAATCTCTACGAATTCAAATACGACTTGTTGTTTAACCGCGACATGGACGCACTCAACGAGCCTCGAAATATCAAGATTGGTATTCCCCGAATTTTAGGAATGTACGCCAATTTCCCATTTTGGAACACACTGTTTACTCACTCCGGCATTGATGTCGTTCTTTCTGACGAATCAACCACGAAGATTTTTGAGATGGGACAAGGCACCATTATGGCCGACAATATTTGTTTCCCGGCAAAACTTGCCCACGGACACATTTTTAACCTTGTGGAGAAAAACGTTGACCGCATTTTTTATCCCTTGGCTATTTATGAAGAAAACGAATATAAAGAATCGAAGAATAGTTACAACTGTCCTATCGTTTCTAGTTATGGAGAAGTGCTCGACAGCGCAATTCCGGCAGAAAAACGTAACAATATTCCGTTAGACAAACCCATTATTTCGTTCCGCGACGACAAATTGCTAAGAAAGAATTGCTGGGCGTATCTCAAACAATTCGGCGTAAAAGCAAGAACCTTTGAGAATGCGTTTGACGAAGCGTTGCGCGAACAAAAACGTTTCCGCGAACAATACAAGAAAAAAGGATTCCGCATATTGGAACGCGCAAAACAAGAAGGACGCCCGATTGTAATGCTTGCCGCTCGACCTTATCATACCGACCATTTGGTTCACCAAAAAACATCGCAAATTCTTTCAGAACTAGGAGCAAGTGTAATTACCGAGGAAGTAATAGAAAACATCAAAGGAATTTCGCTTACTGATTATTTACATGTGGCACAGTGGAATTATCCTAATAGAATTTTGCGTGCAGCACAATGGGTAATCAACAATAAAGAGTATGATGTTCATTTTGTACAAATGAACTCATTCGGTTGCGGTCCCGATAGTTTCCTTTCTGACGAAATAAAAGAATACTTTGAACAGGCAAAAAAATCATATACATTTATCCGTGTTGATGAAATCAATAGCACAGGATCTATGCGTTTACGCTTGCGTTCGCTTATTGAAACAATTAATTTAGGTGAAAAACAAGACGGTTCCGGTGATAAAATTATCAAGAAAACACCTGCATTTACCCATATTGACAAAAAGCGTACGATTATAGCACCGTTTTTTACCAAATTTCATTCTCCTCTAATTCCAGCAATATTTGAATGTTTAGGATACAAGATGGTAACCCTCCCTGTGTCTGATAAAGAATCAGTAAACATTGGGCTTGCATATACCAACAACGAGATTTGTTTCCCTGCTACATTGGTTATTGGCGATATACTAAAAGCATTGAAATCAGGCGAATATGATTTGAACAACACAGCGGTGATTATGACCCAAACTGGCGGACAATGCCGTGCGTCAAACTACCTCGCACTTATTCGCAAAGCTATTTTGAACTGCGGAATCACCAATGTACCTGTTGTTTCTTTTGCCACAGGAGGCTCGCAAACCAATGAACAACCAGGATTCGATTTAGCTTGGGCAAAAGTTGTAAAACTTATACTTGCGTGTGCGCTCTTTGGCGACATTCTTTCAAGAATGCACTACGCTACCATTGTTCGTGAAAAAGAAGCTGGTGGAACTGAAAAACTAACCCAGAGCTACTTGGAAACCGCGGCTGAACTTGCCCGCCACAACAATCATTTAGGCATCTTAAAACTGCTTAAACGCGCTGTTGATAGTTATAACGAAATGGCGTTAGATAACTGCCCACGTCCGCAGGTTGGTATTGTTGGTGAGATTTATTTGAAATACAATCCATACGCAAATATGCACGTTGCCGATTGGCTTATTTCACAAGGCATTGAGCCTCGCTTCCCCGATTTAATGGACTTCTTTACTCAAGAATTCATCAACTTGAAAGTAAATACTAAACATAACTTACGTACAACAAGTCTTGGAACAAAGATTTTTGCAGACTACCTACGTTTACGCTACGACCGTTTCGCAGAAAAGGTAGAAAAGATTGCGTCTAAATTTAAGTACTATCGCCCTAAACACAGCATAGAGCAAGAAGCAGAAAATGCAAAAGATATCTTGAGTCTTGTAAATCAATTTGGTGAAGGCTGGCTTATTCCTGCCGAGATTATAAGCTTTTCTCAAGAAGGTGTAAACAATGTGGTAAGTTTGCAGCCTTTCGGTTGTATTGCCAACCACATTATTTCGAAAGGTATTGAGAAACGAATCAAGACTCTTTATCCAAAGACGAGTCTACTCTTCCTTGATTTCGATGGAAACACAAGTGAAGTGAACGTATTCAACCGCCTCCACTTCCTTGCGCAGAATGCGAAAAACGAATTTGAAGCTTCGCTATAAAATAAAAAAACCGGTGGCATTATGAATGTCCCCGGTTTTTTCTAAAATCTTTTTGTCATCTCATAACGATACGTCATTGTGCATCGCTACTGTATTTGGGATTGCTCCGTTATTTTGCAACCGCACGAACACTTAAACCATAATAACGAGAATAGACAATGACAGTTTTCTGGTTTTGATTGAACATCAATTGTTTGGAACTAACATCACTCTCCTCCTCCGTTGAAGTTCAATAGTAACCGTAAGCTATAGAATTTTCTAGATAAGTATTAGTATAATAGCCACTTGCAGGGAAAAATATACTGTTACCATTAGTACCAACGACCTTATACCCACTTACATCATTCTGTTTGGTCCACGTCCAGGTACAATCATCTTTTAATTCCTGAAATTCTTCCTTTGTTGGCATACGAAATGCCGAACCAAGTTTTTGCGTTGCAACATCATACGAAGCTGTCAAATTTCCCTGTTCGTCAATTACACCGCCACTCTTTAAATCTTCCTCACTCACATTATACCATTGAGAATTTTCTTGATCAAACGATTCCTTGGTTGCAATTTCTCCCCAAGCATAATAATCCCCATAATCTTCAGGATTATCAGCTCCAATATTGCATTCAGCCCACTGTACCGAAAGACCTAAATCTACAAATCCGTCAATTGTTACATTAGATGATGGCGAATCATCAGTTTCATTGTTTTCAACAGTTCCTGGTTGCGGGTCTTCATTTTTATCATCATCACCACAACCACTTAAACTAATTACCACCATACTATACAGCAGTAATCTACTTACTAATTGAAATGCTTTTTTCATTTTTATTTTTTTTAGTTAGACATTAAGAAATTTAATTCGACTTTACACATAATGGCATAATATAACTCAAAGCATTCGCGATTGAGAGAACAAATAGAATCCATTACGTTAGCATTACTATATACCTGTTTATAGGGATTGTTGGGTGTGTCACACAAATCCTGCTCTTCTTCAAATTTTAAAGAACATATATTTGTAGTGTTTTGAGAAAAAGTAAACATTTATTAAAAATGTTAAAAAACAAAGCTATGTTTTTATTTTTGATATATTCACAATTTTCATGTTTTTTTTCCCTCATCACACAATTCCCCGCCTTTAAGATTGTAAAAAGCATTGTTTGCAATTCTATATTAACAAACATATGACGGTCAACGATACAATCATGAATACCACGAAATATCCATATAACGTGATTACCCCGAAGGGGTTGAATGTCGGGATAGATAGCCTTGATTTAATTTGTAAAAATCTACAAAAACCTCATCTCCACGCGTCTGTTTAACGCTCGGCCCTGCTCGGTATCGTTGGTGGTTGCGGGTTTTGTTTCTCCATATCCCACAACCTTGAATAATGAAGCATTACAACCTTCTTTGACAAGGAATGCCTTGACTGCTTCGGCACGGCGCAATGAAAGTGCCATGTTGTAATTGTCTTCACCCACATAATCGGTATGACCGGCAATTTCTACACTCAGATTATTTTCTGAGATAATTTGCGCCACGCGCTGCAATTCAGGAATCGAATATGGCAACAAATCACTTTTGTCGGTGTCGAAAAATAAGTTGTTCAAACGAACGGCCGCCTTCGATTCTTTCATTTCCTTGTACGAAGTCACTACAATATCTTTTGTCACGGTTTGTGCCGATTTACCATCGGTTAAATCAACATTTTGTGACTGCGGATAATAACGTTCGTCATTAACATAATAGCCATACATTTTGCCGTTTGGAAGTACTGCAAAATAGTTCCCATCAACTGGATTTGAGCGAGATTTTTCAATAACATCGCCAGTTGACAAATCTTCCCATACTATCTGTGTTTCCACCGGTTTCCCTTGGTTGTCGGTAATTTTTCCCAGTACATTCACTACCGATTCGGGACGGAATTTTTCAGGAATAGTTATAGAATATAGGTCGTTTTGATTTGCTCCCGTTTCGCGTGCTGCGTAGTAAAAATCTTTGCCGTTAGGCGCTATTCGATAGCCCCAGTTTTCCTCTGAGTTATTGATTTCCTTTCCCAAATTGACCGGCTCGCTCCAGCAATCCCAACATGAGTCAGCCAAACGCACAGATACATATACATCAAGGTTTCCTAAACCTCCATGTCCGTCAGAACTGAAGTACAGCGTTTTCATGTCGTGGTGCAAATATGGACTGCGATCAACGTATTTTGTATTGATAGTAGGTCCTAAATTGATAGGCTTACTCCAACCTTTATCTGTCTTCAACGAAACATAAATATCTGACTGATGGTGAACTGCACCATGATACAAACCAAGTGTGGCATTCTGGCGAGTAAATAAATTATATCCTTCTTCGCGCACCGAAGCAAAAATGATAGCATTTCCATCGCTTGTTATCATTGCGTCAGCAGACCATTGAGCATTGTTAATTTGGTCTGACACATTCTGACCTGTTTCCCAACCGTAATATCCTTTTGTTGACGAATAAATCACCCCTTCTCTGAAATACAACATGTTTGTTCCATCGGTACTTACACTTATCACGGCCTCATTTGTCATAGGAGTTGATAATTCTTTGAGAATTTCCGGTTTTGCCCAAGTGTTATTTTCCCATTCAGAAACAAAAATATCTTCACCACCTATGCAATTCGGACGATTTTTTCCGCAGAAAAACAAATACTTATTGTCTGCTGTAATAATTGGAGAATACTCTCCTCCCTCTTTGGTATTGATTATCTCCGGAAACTCATTCACTACAATAGTTCTATCGCTTGGAGCGGACAACACACGAATTAAATCGTTAATTTCTTTATTGTTTGTACCAAAATACGGACGATAGGTGTTGACTGTTTTTAGTGCCTTTGCCCAATTTTTGGAAGCTACATCTTGTGAAATCAATTTTTGCAAAACCACAAAGGCTTTTTCTTTGGGCGCAGCCATTTTAATGTATTCCGTAAACACATAATACGATTTTGCAGAATCGTATGGCTCAATCAATTCTAATGCGTCACCTTTGGCAGCTATTTTAAAATCTTTGGCTATCAAAGTATCCAAAAATGTGCGTGGATACAAATCAACAAATGAATACAACGAATATGCTTCGCCATCATCCGTATATTTTTTGTAAAATTCATAAAGAGCATATTCAAAATCAATATCACGGCTATATTCCACGGTTTTTTGCATCAATGGTAAATCGTACTGCTTGCTTGCGATTTCCATCATTTTGTGAATTGCCGTTTTTGCCAACTCGCCTTGGGGATTTGCTTTTAGGAATTGTTCATAATCCTGATACGTTCCGCCATCTGCTTTTGTAGAAAAAATCTTATCCAGATATTTTTGGCGTACCTCTGGCACATATTCGCTTTTAGGGTATTTTTTCATATACGATAAAAACGCTTCTACCGAATTTTTCTGCATCGTGGCATCATACGCCAACTTATCACGACGTTTTTCGGCTAAAGGAACTTCGGCCGCATCGGGATACAAGGTCAAAAAAGAGTCATACGAGCTTACCGTATTTTCCTGCTGTGCTTGTGCATACGCCAATGAGTTGCGGTATAGTTTAACCGCTTCCTGCAACGAATCGGCAGCACGTTTGTATTTCTTTCCAAACTCATTACACTCCGCTATGGAATTGGAATGAATTGTTTTTTCGTACAACCGCAAGCAAACCGTATCTAAGGTTTTTTGTATCTTCTTGGGAGTTGCATATGGGGACACTTTTTCTCTCTCGGCCGGAGTGCTTTTCCCATATTCACTTTTAGCGGTAACCAAATACGTATATGCTTTGTCGTCATCATAATTCTGGTACGATTTATTTGCATACATCATCCCTGCTACATGGTTGTATACCACATTCTTTGGATCTTTTTGCAATGCCGAGATAATTTTCTTTTCCAATGTTACCCAGTCTAAATTTTTGTATAATTTGTAGTAGACATCTTGACAATACGCAACATCAAGAAGCCCCCAAAATAACAATATAAATGACAAGAATTTCTTCATAGGCCTTATTTGTTTTCGATTATAGGAGTTACAACCTCTACCTCTTCTTCATCAACACCATCGGTTTGAATAGCAATAGAATCAACGGCTGTAGTATCTACTTTTGGAATATACGGCGTATGACAGCCATACGGACGGTTTTTCAAACCACGTAAATAGCGAGGGAATCTATCGTCCCAATAGTCAGAGTACTGCTTGTCACTCATGATTTTTTCCATAAACAAGCCGAACATTGGTAACGCTGTTTTTCCACCTTCTCCTAACGATGAGGTACGAAAATGTACACAACGTTCTTCCGCCCCTACCCACGTTCCTACAACCATATGTGGCATTACTCCTACAAACCAACCATCGGAATAATTCGAGGACGTTCCTGTTTTTCCGCCAAAGTCGGTATCATGATTAAACAATTTGTATGAGAATAAATTTTGCGTAGTTCCATATGGCTCGCTTAAGGAAGCGAGAAACATTTGTTGCATCAAGAAAACCGTCACTGAATCAAGGACTTTTACTTTCTCAGGAGTAAACTCTTTCAGCAGCTTACCGTCTTTGTCTTCTATTCGTGTAACAAACATTGGTTCTACCCGATAGCCATCATTCAACAATGGACTATAGGCATTCGTTAATTCTAATAGAGTAACATCACTTGATCCGAGACAAATAGACGGAACCGTATCAAGTGGAGACTTGATTCCCATATCATGTGCGATATGGATTATATTTTCCACTCCTATATCTTGCGTCAAACGCACACTAATGGTATTCAACGAATGAGCAAATGCATATTTTAAGCCCACATTTCCTCCTACATATTCACGATTGGCATTACGTGGTACCCATGTTTTTTGTTCTCCTTTTTCTGTATAGTGAATAGCCAACGGTGCATCTACCAAACTATCACACGGAGACCATCCCTTTGTCATAGCTGCGGTATATACGAAAATTTTGAACGAAGATCCCGGTTGACGCATAGAACGTACGTTGTCATATTTGAAATGATTGAAGTCCAAACCTCCAACGTATGCTTTGATTGCACCGGTTTCTGGGTCCATTGCTACCATACCGCTATGCAAAAGTCGTTTCAAATAATTCGTTGCCTCTACAAAACTGCACACCGTGTCAATGTCGCCCTTCCAAGAAAACAATTTCTGCGGACGTTTCAAATTAATATAATAATTGATAGAATCTTGATTGCCTTTATATTTAGCCTCAAGACGACTATAATACCAAGAATTTTTAACCACATTGTCTATAAAATTCGGCAATTCGTTTTTGTTCCCGTCTATCCATGGGTTTTTACTTCCCCAATGAGAGTCAAACTGACGTTGCACGCGTTTCATGTTTTGCGACATTGCCTCCTCGGCATACTGTTGCATTTTGTAATCAAGCGTGGTGTATATTTTCAACCCATCGGAATAAATATCCAAATCATTTTCTTTGAGCCATGGCTTCAAATATGCATACATAGCCTGACGGAAATAGTTTGCAATACCTTCACTTGGTGTTTCAACTTTGTATTCCAATTGAATTGGTTGCAATACCAACGAATCGTGTTCGTGGCGGGTAATCAATTTGTCTCGTTCCATAATGCCCAAAACCACGTTGCGTCGATTGAGCGAACGCATTGGATTGAGCACAGGACTATATGCAGTGGGAGCCTTAAGCATACCTATAAGAGTAGCACATTCATTGGCATTCAAATCCTTCGGCAGTTTGTCGAAATACGTTTTTGAAGCTATTTGTATGCCGTATGAGTTACTACCAAAATCAACCGTGTTGAAATACAATGTAAGCAATTCTTGTTTGTTGAAATTCATCTCAATTCTCACCGCAGAAATCCATTCTTTGGATTTTATCACAATCATCCGCACGCCCGGAATTTTACCCAACAAACCATGATCTTGTTTGCGTGTCTTGAAAAGGTTTTTAACCAACTGTTGTGTTATGGTACTACCTCCGCGCGGTTCACCTTTGAGCATATCTTTGATTACCGGCAACAATGCTTTAAAATCGATTCCACGATGTTGGTAGAAACGAGTATCTTCAGTAGCTATAAGTGTATTGATAAGCAGTGGCGACAAATCAGCATATTCCACTGGTGTTCTATTTTCAAAGAAAAATCGTCCCAACAACGTACCATCAGCAGCATAAACTTCCGATGCGAGGTTTTGTTTTGGATACTTTAATTCTTTTATAGATGGAGAATAACCAAAAAGATAACAGAAATTAATTTCTACCGCCACTATGTACATAAAAAGGAGCACGATGAGAAAAAGAAACCATCGATATGCTTTCACGTATAAAGGTTTTCCTTTAGCAAAAAACCATTTCAACACCGTTTTAATCCCACCCCAAAAAGCGACAAGATATTTCTGCCATTCAAAATCTCTCAAATTCATACTACAATTTTATATTCCTACTTTTTCAGTAGTTTCTTTATGTCATTCAATTTGTTCAAAGCCTCAATAGGCGTAAGATTGTCAATTTCTATTTCCAACAACTCATCGCGAATTTGCGACAACACCGGATCGTCAAGTTGAAAAATGCTCATCTGAAATCCTTCCCGAGAATGTGCAATTTCGTTAACCGGTTTAGCGAGAGCTTCGGTGTTTGCTCCTACTCCTTCCAATTCTTTCAATATCTCATTAGCCCTATTCACAATAGATTGTGGCATACCGGCCATTTTAGCCACATGAATACCAAAACTATGCTCACTTCCGCCCGGAACTAATTTACGCAAGAATATAACTTTTTGATTTTGTTCGCGCACAGAAACGTTAAAATTTTTAATGCGATTGAAAGATTTTTCCAATTCGTTCAATTCATGGTAATGTGTGGCAAACAATGTTTTTGGGTGTGCCTTTTGACCTTCATGTAAATATTCCACAATTGCCCACGCAATGGAAATACCGTCATAGGTGCTTGTTCCGCGCCCTAATTCATCAAACAACACAAGACTTCGGTCGTTCATGTTGTTCAAAATATTTGCCGCTTCGTTCATTTCAACCATAAACGTTGACTCACCCTGCGAAATGTTATCAGAAGCTCCCACACGAGTAAACACCTTGTCTACCACGCCCATTGTAACGGCATCGGCAGGGACAAAACAGCCCATTTGCGCCATCAACACTATCAACGCCGTTTGGCGTAGTAATGCAGATTTTCCGGCCATGTTCGGTCCGGTTATTATGATAATCTGTTGCTTTTCATTATCAAGAAACACATCGTTGCCAATATATTTCTCGCCCGGCGCCATTTCTGTTTCAATAACAGGGTGACGGCCATTTTTTATATCTAACGCCATAGAATCGTTCACTTCGGGGCGGATATAATTATTTGCCACAGAAACGATAGCGAACGACAGCAAGCAATCTATTTGTGCTATAATTCCAGCATTAAGTTGAATAGTTTCTATGTATTTGGCTACATTTTGAATGAGAGCCATATAGATTTCTTGTTCTATTTCAACAATGCGCGACTCTGCGCCAAGAATTTTCTCTTCATATTCCTTCAATTCTTGCGTAATGTATCGCTCAGCACCAACAAGCGTCTGTTTACGAATCCAATCAGAGGGAACTTTTTCTTTGTGCGTATTACGCACCTCTATGTAGTAGCCGAATACGTTGTTGAACGCAATCTTAATCTTAGGAATGCCTGTGCGCTCTTCCTCACGTTCTTGCATTTTGAGCAAATAATCCTTGCCGTTGTATGCTATCTCGCGCAAATTATCGAGATCCTTGTTTATGCCCGGCAAAATGATATTTCCCTTGTTTATGGCATTGTTTGCCTCAGGCTGTATTTCAGTCTTTATTCGTTCACAAAGCGCTTCACAGGGATTCAATTGGTGCGAAAAAACTTGCAAAGCCTCGTTTCCCATATTGGCGCACAAATTTTTGAGAGGAACAATTTCTTCCAGCGTTTTTTGCAACTGCAAAACTTCACGAGGAGTGATTCTGTTTGTTGCCACGCGTGCTACTATTCGCTCCAAGTCGCACATAGATTTGAGCATCACCGACAATTCGTCTACAGCATTGGGCTGCTCTACCATAGATTGCACCGCATCAAGACGAGCATGAATGTCGGAAACTTGTCGCAATGGCAAGGCTATCCAACGACGAAGCAAACGCGCTCCCATGGGAGTTTTGGTGTTATCCAAAACAGACAAGAGAGTTTTTGCACCAACGTTTTCGGAACCAAATAATTCCAAATTACGAATGGTAAATTTATCGAGCCACACATAGTTATCTTGGTCTATGCGAGCAATATTGCGAATATGGCTTGTAAGTTTATGTTCAGTAATGTCAAGATAGTAGAGAATAGCTCCGGCAGCTATCACCGCCTGGTTCATATCGGCTATACCAAAGCCTTTGAGTGAAGTGGTTTCAAACTGAGCCAACAATTTATCGTTTGCGGCTTGCGAGGTAAAAATCCAATCATCGAGTTTGTTTACGCACTCATTGTCACGATGGAAAGTTTCTTTGTACCACTGCTCTTGGCAACGGTTGAACAAGATTTCCTTTGGCTGAAAACTGTTTAGCAATTTATCTACATAATCAACGGAACCTTGTGCTACAAGAAATTCTCCCGTAGAAATATCCAAAAACGAAACGCCAACAATTGATTGAGAAAAATGCAACGCAGCCAAAAAGTTATTTTCTCGATTTTCAAGAATGCTATCACTCAGTGACACACCGGGCGTAACAAGTTCGGTAATGCCGCGTTTTACCAACTTCTTGGTCTTTGATGGATCTTCGAGTTGCTCACAGATAGCCACACGCTGCCCTGCTCGCACAAGTTTGGGTAAATAAGTATCAAGAGCATGATACGGAAAACCTGCCATTTCGGTTGACGTTCCTCCACCGTTGGAACGCTTTGTCAAGGTTATTCCGAGAATTTTTGAAGCCTTAATGGCATCGTCGCTATACGTTTCGTAAAAGTCGCCTACGCGAAACAACAACACGGCATCGGGATGTTTTCCCTTAACCTCATAATATTGTTTCATTAAAGGCGTTTCAACCACTTTGCCAAAATATATTTATCTAATAGCACCAAAAATACAAAATTCACTTCGGTTGCATCTTTGTTGCTATTTGCTTTGCTTCAACATTTTATTAACCAAGAACAGACAAACAAAACACTATTTGTTGTCATTAGTAACACGAACCATTTTATTAGTAATCATATACTGTGATGTCTGAATCATAGACCGTGCATATTTCCCCATTTCGGCAGCCTTTTCCGGATATTGCTCCAAGACACTTTCCGTATCATGATTATTATACAAATAAAGACTTTCCTTGCCTTCATTTCTATGAACATAATAGAACGTGCTATCAACACAACAATACGAGTCATCTGATGAAAAGAAAATCATGTTACGTCCTTGATTCAATAAATCTACGCCAAAGGTATTATTTACATACGGTAAATGTAACAAGCCCATGACCGTCGGAAACGCATCTATCTGTCCTGCTATAGTATTATATACCTGTGGCGTTTCATTGTTCGGATCGTATATAATCAAAGGAATTTGATGGTATGACAAAGGAACATCATAGTCATTATTCGATGCCCCATGATCACCTAACAACACAAACAAGGTATTTTTGAACCAAGGTTCTTTGCTCGCTGCTTCGAAAAATTTCTGTAACGAATAATCTGAAAATTCTATTACCTGATAGCGCTCTGATTCTGACTTTGGGTGGAAATAATCCGGTATAACATATGGAGCATGATTTGTTGCCGTAAGGTATGATGCAAAAAACGGAGATTCGTTTTGAGCTGCTCGTTCCAATATTGGTAGTGAAAAACGAAACATGAAATCATCGGTAACGCCAAGGTTACTCTTTATTTCATCGTACGGATAGTCTTTTTCTGCGGTTATCGTATTGATATAATTGGCAGACAAATATCCTCCGATATTGTCAAACTGTTCATCGTGTGTGCTAAAATAATAGGTATTGTATCCGTTTTCGCTCATGATTACCGGCCAAGAATCAAATGTTTGTATATCTCCGGTTTTAAACGGATGTTGATTCATAAACGCAGGAAATGAAAATAAGGTTCCAAACACGCCATTCATAGTATGAATTCCTGCGGAATACGTATTAGGGAAATACATTGATTTCTTAATAAGACTATTGAGGAATGGCGTAAGATTGGTATCAGCAACAAAATGTGATGCCATACTCTCCATCATAACAACCACGACATTTTTCTTTTGTTGTAATTTGTCGTGTGGCACAATTTGTCGTGCTATTGGCGATAGATATGTTGTATCTGTTGCAGAGAGATTAAAATACGCTCTTGCATTTTGCACCGCTTCCTGCTCATCCATAATTTTGATTTTATTGCGTTTTTCTTTATTTATCTCCAATGATGTACGCAACAAAACGTACATAGGATTTAGGCCAAGTTGATTCAAAAAAGGATTACTGCAAAAATATGCGGTTCCTATTCGTATCGGTGATTTTTGTCCCAAACGACCGCGCATTCCTATTATACATAGACCAACAAGAAGAACCGTACATACAGTTGAAATACCAAAACACTTCCAATCCAATTCCTTTGCGGTATTTTCATTGAGCACAATTCTCTTTTGTAATTTCTTGATACCCCAACAAAACAGGATATCAAAAACAATAAATGCTATTAGATACATAACATAACTGCTCTCCATTGTTATCATAGTGATGACAAAAGAAGGCTCATCGAACCAATTCCATATTGAAGAATTAATATGTTTGAAGAATTGTTGGAAATACGGAATATCACCTATTGATGCAAGGAAAACCAGGCTATAAAAAACACACAAAAATATATAGATGCCTTGATTTAAATGCGTTTTATTAAATGGCAAGCAAGATGTAATACCAACAACGAATACCGGTAATATCATGACATAGCACGACATAACATCATCGAACCGTAAGCCCATGAGAAATGCTTGTGTAATCAATCTGGATGTTTCAGTAGCGACAAGATCTGTATTTAAACAGAATAAAACAGTACGGAATATCATTAATAGCATCAATGCAATACAATGAACCAATACCAAGTAAAAAATGTTTCTAAAAAAAAGTTTCATAATTTAATTTATCGTACGACTTCTATCTCACAGTCATCTCCTATTTGTTCAATTCGATACGAGCGAGCAAACGCATCCTGATTACGAAGACCTTTGCGAGCATAACGCAAATCGTGCAACAAGACCGAATTTTTCGTTTTGGGTTCTATTGCATAAAAATATCGTGTATATGCTTTCAATCGCTTTATCTTCGGATTTTCTTCTTGCTCAAACAAATAGTAATCGTTGCGCAGAGAAAGACAATATTCAAAATTGTTTTTGCTCAAATTTGATTGATAGCACATCCAAAAACCATCGCGATCTTGCGCTACGCAATTCCACATAAACAGAGCTCCAGACACAGGAAATAATTCTGCTCGCGAATAACGCACTCCTTGCTCGTTGAGTCGTTCTTCAAACTCCGACTGTACCGACAATTTATTTAAGAATGTGAACGAAACTAGTACAACAAGTAAAAACATTCCAAACCACGAAATCATTGCTTTTTGTTTATTGTCTTTAAGAATCATGGCAAAAATGAACGCCAACAACAATGAAATATTGATAAGGATATCGTTATCGGCAATAATTGACAACGCAAAACGCTTATGAACAAATGGTTCTAACAAACCATACCCACGAATTTTCAAGACATCTATGGCACAATGCGACATCATTGTGAAAAATGCCAATTTTGACCACTGTATAATAGATAATTCCGAGGTAACAAATTTATGTAACAACCAACCCACTACAGGTGCCACCAATACACAAAAAACTATTGAATGACTGACGCCTCCGTTGATAAACAAAGAATCCGGCTCATTATATAGCAATGCTATTAAATGATCAAGGGAAGGAAGTATGGCGCATAAACCACCAAAAATCAATGCTTTGTTTCCGATTTTTTTTGCCGCCAATAGACTTCCCACAGCGGCTCCTAAAACAAAGTATGAAATTATGTTCATCTTTTTAGGTTTATTTTTACAAATGTATGAATATTTGCACTAAAAAATTAGAAATACTGTGAGTCGAAGAAAAAAGTTACCAACACTTGAAAATGTGTTGATTTCGGATGTTGCCGCAGAAGGCAATGCCATAGCGAAAATAGATGATATGGTCGTATTTGTGGAAGGAGTAATTCCAGGTGATGTAACAAACATACAACTTACCCGTAAACACAAACGATATATGGAAGGACGTGTGCTTGAACTCGTTACCCCTAGCCCCGACCGAATTCCTGCATCTTGCAAACATTTTGGTACGTGCGGCGGTTGCAAATGGCAAATTCTTCCGTACGAAAAACAATTATTTTACAAAGAGAAACAAGCAAAAGACCAATTGGAACGCATTGGTCACCTTTCGGTTGGTGAATTTTTGCCAATTCTTGGTTCAAAAAATCAACAATACTACCGAAACAAGTTGGAATTCACGTTCTCGAACAAACGATGGATTACTGCACAAGAAGTACAAGAAAATACCGAAATAACCGATGCAAACGCTCTTGGCTTCCACGTTCCTCACTTGTTTGACAAAGTGGTAAACATTGACCATTGCTCACTACAATCGAGTCCAAGCAACGAGATTCGTAACTTTGTTCGCTCATTTGCTACAGAACACGGCCTTAGCTTTTTTGACATTCGCAATCACACCGGTTTGCTTCGCAACCTTATTATTCGCATTAGCAGCATGGGAGAATGTATGGTGATTGTGGTTTTCTATGAAAACAACGAAGAACAAATGTCGAGCTTGCTCACCGCACTTCATGAGAAATTCCCGGAAATTTCATCATTGTTGTACATCGTCAATCAAAAAGCAAACGACACCATTGGCGACCAAGAAGTATTGACATTCTACGGCAACGATCACATTTTTGAGACAATGGAAAATTTGAAGTTCAAAATTGGTCCAAAATCTTTTTACCAAACAAATTCGGAGCAAGCCTACGAACTTTACAAAATTGCCCGCGATTTTGCACAACTTACGGGCAACGAATTGGTGTATGACCTTTACACCGGAACAGGAACGATTGCAAATTTTGTGGCAAAACAAGCCAAAAAAGTTATTGGTATCGAATACGTTGAAGAAGCAATAAATGACGCAAAAGTTAATTCAGAAATCAACAACATCAACAACACGCTGTTCTACGCCGGCGATATGAAAGACATTCTCAACGATGCGTTTATAGCCGAACACGGCAAACCGGATGTTATCATAACTGACCCTCCACGTGCCGGAATGCACCAAGATGTGGTTGATACCATTTTGCGCGCATTGCCACAACGAATTGTGTACGTAAGTTGTAACCCGGCTACACAAGCACGTGATT
>CAYFVM010000001.1:17304-107301 GCA_964346725.1 uncultured Bacteroidales bacterium | reverse complement strand
TTGCCACAACGAATTGTGTACGTAAGTTGTAACCCGGCTACACAAGCACGTGATTTACAATTACTTTCTGGCGCATACAATATGTTAAAATCTCATGCGGTTGATATGTTTCCTCATACACAACATGTAGAAAATGTTGTACTTTTGGAAAAAATATAAAAGCCACACGTATGAATCGATTTTTTCACATCTGCATTGCATTACAACTCGTCTGTGTATCTACATTTTCACAATACGTTCATTCTACATTTAACAACGTAAATGCGAACATTCCGTATTTATATGAGCAATGGCAAAATGACGGATATACAACAGGTTCGTGGGAACAAGGATTGCAAAACCGCACCATAGTTGACAATAGCACTTCGGTATCGGGAACGCAATCACTCAGAATTACCTATCCGGCAGGAGGTTTCGGTCCTGACCAAACGGGTGCGCAAATTCAATTGTACGTTGAGCCTGCACAAGAAATGTATATGTCGTATTGGATAAAATTTAGCGACAATTTTTCATACGGAACCTCTAGTTTCGGAGGAAAAATTCCCGGCATTTCAGGAGGAGATGATTGTAGCGGAGGAGAATCGTGCAATGGAACGAATGGTTTTTCGTGCCGTTTTATGTGGCGCGCAAATGGAAGAATTTGTTTGTACTTATACGACATGCTCAAAACGCAAACTTACGGTCTTGATTTCTATTTAGCCTGGCCTGACGGTTCCGATGTTATTTTTGAGCGAGGGAAATGGTATCACCTAACCGAACGTGTAAAAGTAAACTCTACCCCAACAAGCCAAGACGGTGAGGTTGAAGCATGGGTAAACGGTATTCACGTATTGCACGTTACCGGCAGACAATTCACCACAAATGGCGAGAAGGCTGACAAATTATATCTTTCAACATTTCACGGCGGAAGCGACGCAACGTGGTGTCCTACCGAAACGTGCTACATTTGGTTTGACGATATGAAAATTTCAACCGATTTCAATGATGTGAAATATCAAGAATGTTCGCAACCAAATCTTGGCAAAGACAAATCGTTGTGCGGAAAGTCGTCTATTACACTCAATACGGGCATTAGCAACCATAGCACTACATTTACTTGGGTTAAAGACAAAACAATTCTCGGCACAAACTCAACGCTCACGGTAACAGAACCTGGAACGTATGTTGTGATTGCCGATAGTTTAGGCTGCTCTCGCAAAGATACGGTTCAGATATACAGCACGTTGCAACCAAATTTGGGAGAAGACATTTCGCTGTGTGAATATTCATATCAAACACTTGATTCAAAACTTGATACAACTGCAATAGATTTTGAATGGTCACGGAATGGAAGCATTTTAGAAGGAGAAACCGAATCTGAACTGAAGATTAAAGATGCGGGAACATACGAGGTATTAGTTTCTGCAAAAGGCTGCGCCAGCGCGTCAGACGAAATCAACGTAACATCAAACATGTTGCAAATTCCCGATGTGCAAGCAGAAACCGACAAAACGGCTACGCTCACTATAAACAATCCGGCTGAAACTGAATACGACTGGTTTACAGACAGTTTGGGAACAACGTTGATTCATTCCGGAACAACATTTAGCACGGCTGTTCCACAAACCACCACCTACTACGTTGGCGACCACAATAAGTTTTCGGGATACATTGGTATGAAGAAGATTGACATAAGTAAATCGTACACCCGCACACCTGCTGAAAGCATGAAATTTGAGGTGTTCCGAACAATGACGATTGATTCTGTCAGCATATTCTTAGTGAATGTACAAAACATAGTTATTGATATTCTTGCCGAAAACAAAAGCACAAAAGTATTCACAAAATCATTCGGAGAATGTGCAGCCGGTGACCAACGACTTAGCCTTAACGCCACATTGGAGCCTGGTATTTACTACATGAGTGCAAAAAACTCTACGGGAACATTTCGCCATTCGTACGAAGCTGATGAAAACATAACATTTCCTTATACCGTTGCTGGAGTTATGTCTATTCTCGGCTCAAGCGAAACTTGGATAGATGCGAAACCATGGTATCTGTATTTCTACAATTGGAAAATTTCGTCTGGAAACACCTGTGCACTGGTTCCAGCCACTATCTCAATTCCTAAAGTAGAGGAACCATCAAATGTCAATGCGCTTAGTAAATCACAAATTCTTGCAATTGCAATAGATAGGACTATCTATTGCAATTGCACTGAGTTCCAGATTTTCAATATTAACAATCAAAATGTAACTTCACAAAATGGTTTTCTCACGCGAGGAGTGTACTTTGTGAGAACGAAAAATGAAACACAAAAAGTACTAGTAAAATAAGAAAACGAAAATTAGAAAATAGAGAACTATGAACTTACTTGATTGTTCATTCTAAAAAAGTACATTGCCCGACAAATAGAACAACGATGCTCTATCCCAATTCAATAGAACAAAAAATAGGATTTTCGGAAATACGCCACCTGCTTTCGCAGAAGTGTAAATGTACTCTTGGAGCAGAAAAAATTGCAGCACTCGCCTTTTCCTCTGATGCCGAAGCTATTAATAGGCAATTGAGCAAAGTGATTGAAATGACCACGATTTTCAACGAGGAAAAGAATTTTCCTACGCCATCGTTTTCGTCAATTCATGACACACTCAACAGCATTCGCCCGGAAGGTACGTATCTCTCAGCCAACGAATTACACATTCTACGCACGTCGTTAACCGAGATTCAAGAAATTCTTTTGTTCTTCAACAAACAAAATGAGCGTTTTCCCTATTTGGCAGAACTTGCGCAGCCTATTGAGATTTCAAAAGAAATAACGCAAACCATCAACCGAATAGTTGATACCAACGGAAACCTCAAAGACAACGCCTCTCCGCGATTGGTTGATATCAGAAGAGAGATAGCACAAAAGCATCGAATTATAAACAAAATAATGTCGCAAAAACTTGCCGTAGCACGCCACGAAGGCTGGCTTGAGCAAGATTCGGGTCTTACTCTCTGCGACGGACGCCTTGTGTTACCCATGAATAGTACCTTCAAACGAAAAATTCAAGGTATTGTTCACGATGAATCTTCTACAGGAAAAACCTCTTATGTAGAGCCTGCAGAGGCTTTTGAGACAAACAATGCCATTGCAAATTTGCAATTCGAAGAACAGAAAGAAATCATCATCATTCTTCGTGCTGCCACATCTAGCATTCGTCCTTTTTTGCCCGATATAGAATGCGCCTACGACTTTTTAGGCGACATTGATGCAATCCGTGCCAAAGCATTGTTTACCTTGGAAACTGATGCGCAAAAGCCAACCATTTCCGACCAACAAGAAATTTCACTTGTGCGTGCTCGCCATCCCTTGTTGCTCTTGGCCTTCAAGAAAAGTGGTAAAGAAACCATTCCTCTCCATATTGTGCTCAACAAATCGCAACGAATTATTGTGATTTCAGGACCAAATGCCGGCGGAAAATCGGTGTGCATGAAAACGGTTATTTTGCTGCAATATATGTTTCAATGCGGTCTGCCAATTCCGGCTGAAGGCATGAGCAAAATGGGAATTTTCAACAATATTTTCATCGATATTGGCGATGAGCAATCACTTGAAAATGATTTGAGTACCTACTCTTCTCATTTGCTCAACATGAAAATATTTATGGAAAACACCAATAGCAAAACGCTCATTGCCATTGATGAATTTGGAACCGGAACGGAACCGATATTGGGAGGCGCAATTGCCGAAAGTGTACTTGAAAAACTCAACGCAAAACTCTCTTTTGGCATAATCACAACGCACTACAGCAACCTCAAACATGCGGCATCGTCGCTCGAGGGGCTGATAAATGGCGCCATGCTTTTTGACATGGAAAATATGCGTCCGCTCTACAAATTGCGTATGGGTTCGGCCGGAAGTTCGTTTGCCTTTGAAATTGCAAAAACCATCGGTTTGCCAGAACACGTGCTGACTAACGCGCAATCAAAAATCAAACAGGAACATATTGATTTTGACAAAAATCTCAAGAAACTAGAAGAGGAAAAACAATACGTGCACAACAAACGCGAAGAACTGAATCTCCGCGATAAACAACTGAAATCGCTCCAGGAAGATTACACGGCAAAACTCAAAAAAATAAACGAGAAACGCCAAGAAATTATCTCCACAACCGAGCAGGAAATCAGTGCCATACTCAATTCGGCAAACAAGCAAATAGAACAAACCGTGCGCGTTATCAAAGAATCGCAAGCGAACAAAGAAACGACCAAACAAGCACGAGAAGGGTTCAAACAATTTGCAGACAAAACAAAGGCGAAAGTTTCAACGTTGAGCAACAACAAGGAGACCAAAAAACCGACGAATCCTCAAGGGAAACAGCCAATTTCGGTAGGAAGTTTTGTAAAACTCAAAGGCCAATCAACTGCCGGAGAAGTTATTGCGCTCAACGAAAAAGAGGCGACCGTGTTGTTCGGCAACCTTAAAATGACCGTAAAAACGAATACTCTTGAGTCGACAACGAAACCAAAATTTGAGACCAAAACCGTTATTGTTTCATCGCCTATCAAAAATATTTCGGAGAAACGAACGAATTTCAGCCATAACCTTGACCTTCGGGGCAAACGAGGTGACGAAGCCATGTATTTGGTGAAAGATTTTGTTGAAACGGCCAACATGTTGCAAATCAAACATGTAGAAATTTTGCATGGCAAAGGCTATGGAATTTTACGAAAAATCATTCGCGAATACCTTGAAACGATTGACTTTGTAGAATCGTGCAAAGACGCACCAATAGAAATGGGTGGTGACGGCATTACGATTGTAACCTTAGTATAATGAACGGCAAACACGCAAATATCCCGATATTTCTTCCCCAACTTGCGTGTCCGCATCGTTGCATTTTTTGCAACCAAAATCACATTAGCTCGCAAGACCATATTCCTACGGTAGAAGAAACCGATGCGATAATTCAACGAAACCTTGCTACAATTCCGGAGGACTACGATGTGCAAATTGCATTTTTCGGAGGAAGTTTCACCGGATTGCCACTCGACATGCAAGAATCGTATTTGCGTGTAGCACAACCATATATAGAATCTGGCAGAGTTTCAGGCATACGCCTTTCTACCCGTCCCGACTACATTGACGACGAAATTCTAAGCATGCTCAAACGCTATCACGTAACCGACATAGAACTAGGCACACAGTCAACCAACGACGAAGTACTTCACCTTTCGGGCCGTGGACATGCGAGAACGGCGATTGAAAATGCAGCAAAAAAAATCAACGAATATGGTTTTTCGCTGGGACTGCAAATGATGATAGGCTTGCCCGGCGACAACTACGAACGAGCAATGCAAACGGCGCAGGATATTGTTGCTTTTGGCGCAAAAACTACACGAATTTACCCAACACTCGTTGTTTCCGACACCCCACTTGCACGATTATACACCGAAGGGAAATACCAAGCGATACCACTCGAAACTGCAGTAGCCTGGACCAAAGACCTGTACTTATTTTTCGCAAAACACAACGTGACGGTGCTCAAAGTGGGATTGCATCCCAATAAAGATTTTTCGTCGAATAAATATTTGCTTGCAGGACCATTCCACCAATCGTTTAAAGAATTGGTACTAAGCGAAATATGGCATGAGATTTTTTCATTGCTCTTACAAAAAAATGGGAAACAAGAGAATATCTGCATTTTCGTAAATCCCGATGAAATTCCAAATGCGATTGGATACAACGGCAGCAACAAACAAGAATTACAGAAACACTGTAAGTCGGTGCAAATTAAGGCAGACAAACTTTTGCAAGGATATGAATACACCTATTACCATTATTGATGCGCGCAGTCCCGAGGAATCTTTTGAAACACTTGCAAAACAGTTTCACGTGGTTCCTTTTATCACGCAGGGCATTACCTACGATGCTATTGCCGGGCACCCCGATATTTTTATGGCACAAGGCGAAACGCTCATTCTTGCCCCAAATTGTCCGCAAATTATTGTTGACGAACTCTCCACCATTTCGTATCAATTTGGGAAACAACAAGTTGAAAGTTCCTTGCAAGATTCCACGCCATACAATTGTGTGATTACGAAGCAATTTCTCATTCACAAAAAAGAATGCACCGATTGCTCCATTCTTGCTTTAGACAAAACATGTATAGACGTGCCTCAAGCATACACACGCTGCAATACCATAGAAATTGCGCCCGACACTTTTATCACGTCTGACCAAGCCATTCACAAAAGTCTGCGCGAACACAACTGTGAAAGTTTGTACGTTTCGCCAAATGGCATACAGTTGCCTCCTTACAAATACGGTTTTATTGGTGGATGTATGGGGAAATTCGGCGACACAATTTACATAAACGGCTCGCTGGCACAGCATTCCGAGGGAAATGCCATTCGAGAATTTATTACCAAACACCATTGTGCCATAGTAGAACTGCATGGCGGACAATTGTACGATGGTGGAGGGATTTTTCTCTTGCAATAAGCTCGCACACAAATTTTTAAATATTAATTTGATTTAACGGCGACAAACCCTATTTTTGCAGAAAATAAATTTGGTATGCCTATAAATATTCCTGACACATTACCAGCATCAGAAACGCTGAAAAATGAGAATGTATTTCTCATGACAACAAGTCGTGCCTCTACTCAAGATATTCGCCCTATTCGCATTGGAATTTTAAATTTAATGCCACAAAAGGAAAAAACTGAGACACATTTGTTGAGAATGTTGTCGAACACGCCACTGCAGGTGGAAATAGTACTTTTGTTCACCAAAACGCACATTTCAACGCATACCTCTTGGGAACACCTAAACACGTTCTATAAATCGATAGACGAAGTAAGCAAGCTTGACGGACTTATTATAACAGGCGCTCCTATTGAACACCTTGATTTTAAAGACGTTGAATACTGGGACGAATTGGTGCACATTTATGAATGGGCAAAAACCAACGTTACCTCTACGCTTCACATTTGTTGGGGCGCACAAGCTGCTTTGTACTATTTATACGGCATACAAAAATACAATCTCGACCACAAAGTGTTTGGCATTTTCAAACACAATGTTTTAGACCATAAAGAACCTATTGTTCGTGGTTTTGATGATGAATTTCTCGCTCCTCACTCACGCAATACATACAATCGTAGAGAAGATATTTTGGCATGCCCTGATTTGAAAATTGTGAGCGAATCGGAAGAAGCCGGACCGTATTTGATAGTTTCTCAAGACGGAAAAAACATATTTGTTACGGGACACTCCGAATACGACCCTCTTACTTTGCGCGACGAATACCTTCGCGACAAAGCAAAAGGTTTGGATATAGAGATGCCAAAAAATTATTTCCCCAATAACAACCCTACACAAATGCCAAAAAATCTGTGGAAAAGTCACGGAAATCTTTTGTTTGGTAACTGGTTAAACTATTACGTTTACCAACAAACGCCGTTTAAATTTGATTAAAGCAATCCTTTTGTAGAGGGAAGCAATTGATTATCCAATTTGCGCGAAACAGCCATCTTGATAGACTTTGCCCACGCTTTGAATATTGCTTCTATTTTGTGATGTTCATTGTCACCTTCTATTTGTATGTTTAGGTTACACTTTGCAGCATCACAAAATGATTTAAAGAAGTGATACAACATTTCTGTTGGCAACTCTCCTACTTTTTCTCGTTTAAATTCCACGTCCCAAATCAACCATGGACGACCGGAGAAATCAATAGCAACTTGAGCTAACGAATCATCCATTGGCAACAAGAAACCATAGCGTTCAATACGTTCTTTCTTGCCCAAAGCCTGCAAAAATGCCTCGCCAAGTGCAATTCCGGTATCTTCTATTGTATGATGTTCATCAACGTGCAAATCGCCTGTGACATGAATTTTCAAATCACAATTGGAGTGACGAGCAAGTTGCTCAAGCATATGATCAAAAAATCCCAAACCTGTTGATATTTCAGACTTTCCTCGTCCATCAAGAAGCAACTCTATGTCTATTTTCGTTTCATTCGTATTACGAGTTACGTGAGCAAAACGCAAGGGGAATGTCAATCGCTGAGCAATTTCTGGCCACGTTTCAGCCACCATCTCGCACGATGCGGGCAAATCCTTTTCAATTAAATGTTTTCCTCTTAAAAGCAATGATTTGCAGCCTAAATTCTCGGCAAGTTGTGCATCGGTATTTCTATCGCCAATTACATACGAATGAGCCATATCGTATTCGGCGGTGAGATATTTGCCAAGCAATGCGATTCCTGGTTTACGAGTAGGCTTATTTTCGTGTTCAAACGTCTCATCTATAATCATGTCGGAGAACACCACACCTTCACTTTTCAAAACAGAAAGCATTGTGTTTTGTACCGGCCAAAATGTATCTTCGGGAAATGATTCTGTTCCCAACCCATCTTGGTTTGTAACCATTACCAAATCGTAATCAGTGTTTTCTACAATTTTTTGTAACGAAGAAATCGTATGTGGTAAAAACTCGAATTTTTCAAAAGAATCGATTTGTTCATCTTCTATCGGCTCTTTTAAAATAGTGCCATCACGATCTATAAATAAGACTTTCTTCATTGCAATTTTCTTTGTTACAAAGATATAAATTAGTTACGAGTTATGAATTATGAGTTTATAAAAAAAGAGCCTTGGAAAAATCCAAAGCTCTTTTTTATGTTAAAGAAATAATAGTGAACTATTTATCTCCTTTTTCTGCTTTTGTTAATTCTGATTTCAATTTTGCCAAATCAGAAACATCACCCAAAGTTGTTTTCTCTAAGTTGTCGCTAACTTTCTTCATAGCTTTCTTAGTAGAATTCGTTTTTGTTTGTTTTTCTGTTTCTTCAGCTACTTTCTTGTCATCTTCGAATGTTCTTGTATGTGATACAAAAATCTTCTTTGAATCTTTTGAGAATTCAGTAACCTTGAATGACAATTTTTCATCAACTTTTGCAGTTGTACCGTCTTCTTTCACAACGTGACTTACAACAGATACACCTTCTACACCGTAAGGAAGAGCAACAGTTACGTTTCTGTCGCTGATTTCAACGATTGTACCTTCGTGTACAGAACCTACGTTGAAGATTGTTTCGAACACATCCCATGGATTTTCTTCCAATTGTTTGTGACCTAAACTTAAACGACGATTGTCTTTATCCACTTCAAGTACTACAACTTCGATTTCAGCTCCAAGTTGAGTAAATTCTTGAGGATGTTTAATTTTCTTAGTCCATGACAAGTCAGAAATGTGAATCAAACCATCAACACCTTCTTCAATTTCTACGAAAATACCGAAGTTAGTGAAGTTCTTAACAAGAGCTTTGTGTTTGCTTCCGATTGCATATTTTTCATCAATTTTCTCCCATGGATCTGGGTGAAGTTGTTTCATGCCAAGAGACATTTTTCTTTCTTCACGGTCCAATGTAAGAACAACTGCATCAATTTCATCTCCAACTTTCAAAAATTCTTGAGCAGAACGTAAATGTTGAGACCAAGACATTTCAGATACGTGGATTAAACCTTCAATACCAGATGCGATTTCTACGAAAGCACCGTAATCAGCCATAACTACAACTTTACCGTGTACTTTGTCTCCAACTTTCAAGTTTGGATCTAAAGCATCCCATGGATGAGGAGTCAATTGTTTTAAGCCGAGAGCGATACGTTTTTTGTCATCATCGAAGTCAAGGATAACAACATTGATTTTTTGGTCAAGTTGTACGATTTCTTCTGGATGAGTAATACGTCCCCAAGAAAGGTCAGTAATGTGGATAAGACCGTCAACACCACCAAGGTCGATGAACACACCGTAGCTTGTAATGTTTTTAACGATACCTTCAAGTACTTGTCCTTTCTCCAATTTAGAGATAATTTCTTTCTTTTGAATTTCAAGTTCAGCTTCGATAAGAGCTTTGTGAGAAACAACAACGTTTTTGTATTCGTTATTGATTTTAACAACTTTGAATTCCATAGTTTTTCCTACGAATACATCGTAATCGCGGATTGGTTTCACGTCGATTTGAGAACCTGGCAAGAATGCTTCGATACCGAATACATCTACAATCATACCGCCCTTAGTTCTACATTTAACGAAACCTTTAACAACTTCGCCGTTTTCAAGAGCTTGATTAACTCTATCCCATGACTTCATTGCTCTTGCTTTTTTATGAGAAAGCAATAATTGTCCTGATTTATCTTCAAGACTTTCAACGTATACTTCTACTTTATCTCCTACTTTTAAATCAGGATTGTAGCGGAATTCGTTGAAAGAAACAACACCTTCAGATTTGTATCCAATGTTTACAACAACTTCACGTTTTGAGATAGCAACTACAGTACCTTCAGTTACTTCATTTTCGTTGTTAGTAGACAAAGTTTGTTCGTACTTGTTTTGTAATGCTTCTTTTTCCGATTTAGAATAGCCGTCTTTTTCAGCTTCGTATTTATCCCAATCGAATACATTTTGCCGCACTTTTGCAGCTGTAACGATAGAACTGATTTCATCATCAGAAGCGCTGTCTTCTTCAGTAGTTTCTTCTACTTCTTCTAGAGCAGGAACTTCAACATCAGCGTCAACTACAACGTTTTCGTTTTCCAATTCTTCGTTTTCAGATTTTACTTTTTTTACCATTTTTTGGTTTTAAAATTAGTTAGACATTATGTTAATTAAATTACTCGGCAAAAATAATATTATTATTGAACTAATTGCAAAAACAAAAAAAAAAACTACGTTTGTCTTTCATTTTCTTTACGTTAACTCTATTTAAAGCGTTCTCAAATGATCTTTTAAACGCCAATGTGTTAAATAGAAGAACACTATTGAAAGCTAGTTTTTTTGCTGTTTCCGACAAAAATAGCCATCCAAACCTTTGTTTTGAATTTTATTTTTCTATATTTGCACACTTATTTATAGTCCATACTAGGCTTAGATTTAAACATACAAAAATGCGTCAATTAAAGATCACCAAACAGGTTACAAACCGCGATACACCGTCATTAGACAAGTATTTACACGAAATTGGAAAAGTTGACCTTATTTCAGCCGAAGAAGAGGTTGAATTGGCAAAAAGAATTAAAGAAGGAGACCAATGCGCTTTAGACAAATTAATTAAAGCCAATTTGCGTTTCGTGGTTTCTGTTTCTAAACAATACCAAAATCAAGGATTGAGTTTACCTGACCTTATCAACGAAGGAAATTTAGGATTGATTAAAGCGGCTCAACGTTTTGATGAGACAAGAGGATTCAAATTCATTTCGTATGCAGTGTGGTGGATTCGTCAATCTATTTTGCAAGCTTTGGCTGAACAAGCACGTATTGTACGCCTTCCATTAAACAAAATTGGAAACATCAATAAGATAAACAAAACGTTTTCTTCATTGGAACAAGAATACGAACGTGAACCAACTGCTGAAGAAATTGCATCAGAAATGGATTGTAGCGCGCACGATGTGAAAGAGTCTATGAAAAACTCTGGTCGCCATATTTCTATGGATGCGCCGCTTTCACAGAGTGAAGAAGGTACACTTTACGATGTATTGGACAACAAAGACACCCCCTCTCCCGATCAAACTCTTTTGCAAGAATCATTGCGTAAAGAAATTGACCGTGCTATTTCAACGCTTACCGAACGTGAAGCAAACATTGTTCGCATGTATTTCGGTATAGGACAAAAGAATCCTTCTACGTTGGAAGAAATTGGCGCTGAATTAGGTCTAACGCGCGAACGTGTTCGTCAGATTAAAGAGAAAGCTGTTCGTCGTTTAAAACAAACCGCTCGAAGCAAAATCCTCAAATCATATTTAGGATAATAGTTCTATAAGCAATAAAAAAGCGAGTCAAAATTTGGCTCGCTTTTTTTGTCTCCATATATGTAAGAAAATAAAACTACTTCAAAAGAAATTCAACAATACCATTATATTTGTTTTGGATTTTAATCAATAAAAAACGTGTATTATGAGATTAACAGGTCGTAGAGAAAGTAGCAATGTCGATGATCGCAGAGGCGTTTCTACAACAAAAGTTGGCGGTGGTATAATAGGTGCACTGATTGTTGGTGTTATTACCTACTTTTCTACCGGAGGTGATTTAGGTTCAGCGTTTTCATCAGGCGTGAACACTTTGGTACAAGGAGGAACTACGGAAACAACTTCTGGCGAATATCAGTCTACTCCGCTTGAAGATTCTTTGAAACTTTTTAGTAAGCAAATCTTGGCAAGCACTGAAGATATTTGGGCAGCAGAATTCAAGAAAATGGGGAAACGCTACAATCCCCCGACCTTAGTAATATACAAAGGTACAACACAAACAGGTTGTGGGCAAGGAAGTGCGGCTTCTGGTCCATTCTACTGCTCCGCCGACCGTAAGATATACATTGACCTTGATTTTCTTGCTACCATGAAACAACAATTGGGTGCTACCGGTGATTTTACCAATGCATATGTTATAGCTCACGAAGTAGCGCACCATGTACAAAATGAGTTAGGAATTCTTGGAGCTACACATCAAAAAATGTCTGAAGCTAGAACAGAAACAGAAAGAAACAATTGGAGTGTACGTCTTGAGTTGCAAGCAGATTTTTTTGCCGGTGTATGGGGCAACAAAGAAAATGCAACATTCGGTTCTCTTGATCCCGGAGATATGCAAGAAGCCATTGATGCCGCAGGTAAAATTGGTGATGATTATTTACAAAAGCGTGCAGGATACCAAGACATTCAATCTGATTCATTTACTCATGGAACATCTGATCAACGAATGCGTTGGTTCAACAATGGATTGAAAACCGGAGATATGTCGCAAGGAGACTCGTTCAATATTCCCTACTCTAAACTATAAAGAGAAATACCCCAAATAAAAAAGGCATCATTCCAAAATGATGCCTTTTTTATTACAATGTAGTCTACTTACTTTTTGATTAGTGATAATATCCACAAAAGGAGAATAGCACCTACAGTAGCACTTATAAGTTGCCAGAAAACACCTCCGCCTCCTATTCCAAGCATACTGAAGACCCAACCGCCAAGAAAACCTCCAACTATTCCGATGATTAAATTCAACAATAAACCTTTGCCTGCGCCTGAAAAGATTTTACTTCCAAGAAAACCTGCTAATGCGCCAATTAATAAAGATAATAATAATCCTACCATATTGTTATTGTTTTAATGTTTCTCAAATATAAAAAAAATATTGGACTATTTTTGAACATAAAAAAAACCGATGGAGAAACCAACGGGTCTTTTTATGCGATAGAATGAGAAAATTATTTCCCCAATTTAATGCTAGCAAATGCATATAAACGTTCGATACTTGGGTTCAAAGCTACACCACCTTCGATTGGTAACACGAATTTGTCAGTAACTTGAATGTTATATGCTTTTGAAACTGATATGTTGCACATTGCAAAATCACCACCATTGTTCCATACTGGACTTGTTGTGTAGATACCATCTCCACCACCTATTGCCAATTTGAACAAATCAAAGTCATATGATACTTCACCATAGAAATCCATTTCATAGTCTTCAGAGAACATGAATGCTGCATAGAATTGCAACTTGTCATATTGATAACGAATTGCTGGTTCAATTTGGTGAGTTTTTGCAATATTATCAAAGTTTACACCCATCCAGTTTCCACCTCTATAATAATCTGTTACTTCCAAAGTCAAATCAAATGGGAAGCGATATTTCATGAAGAGATTGCTTTCAAATCCTAGATCTTCTCCGGTACACATTAATCCTTCTGCACCAATAGAGAAACCACCTGCCTGAATAGAGAATGTCGGCTTAAAAGCTGGACCTGAACCTAATTGAAGTCCTCTCCATATTTCTGATGATTTAATTTCCAAACCTACATGTGTTTTTGTTTCACAAGCACTTTTAGTTTCTGTTTCTTGCGCTGAAGCACTCACTGCACCCGTTAGTGCTGTTGCTAATACTGCCAAGTTCAATAACAATTTTTTCATAATGTTTATACTTTTTTGTTTTTGACTAATTTACTATTTCTAATTTAACTTTTATTGCACTTCAATTATTTCAATTTGTTGGAACACAACCTTAAATTCTACTCGACGGTTCTTAGCTCGTCCGGCCGCAGTTTTATTGTCTGCTACTGGCATTGTTTGACCATATCCGTGAGATACCATTCTTGATTCTGATACACCTTTATCTATCAAATATTTACGAACAGAAGCTGCACGCTTGTCTGACAATATTTGATTCTTTGCAGAGTCTCCTACATTATCAGTGTGTCCGTTAATTTCAAGATTATATTCAGGATTTTCTTGCATTACCTTAACAACTTGATTAAGGATTGGGAACGATTGTTTCTTAATCACATCTTTACCTGTTTCAAATTGAATACCAGTTAATGCTCTTTCAAATATCTTCAAAACCTCTTTCTTAACTGCTGGGCAACCCATATTTTTTTGAATTCCAGCAACCTTAGGACATTTGTCTATATTATCAGGAATACCATCTTTATCTGTATCAGGACAACCACCATATTCTTTTGTTCCTGCTTGTTTTGGACATGCGTCATCTGGATCTGCAACGCCATCACCATCGGTATCAGGACAGCCTTGGAATTGTGCTAAACCTGCTTCTTTTGGACATTTATCATCTGGATCTGCAATACCATCACCATCAGTATCAGGACAACCATTGAATTCTACTAAACCTGCTTCTTTTGGACATTTATCATCTTTATCAGCTACGCCATCGCCATCGGTATCAGGGCAACCTTCAAATTGTGCTAAGCCAGCTTCTTTTGGACATTTGTCTATGTAATCAGCAATACCATCATTATCGCTATCAAGTGGACAACCTTTTTCATTCACAACAACACCAGCTGGAGTGTTTGGACAATCATCTTTATGGTTTACAACACCATCTTTATCGCAATCGCGTGTACCAAATTTATATACAAAACCTAACGAAACTGTGCTATACATATCTTGCAATAATTCATCGTTATTGTCCGATACACAAGCATCAACTTTATCAGATTTCACAAAAGTCATTGAACCATCTAATGTAAACGACAATGCTTTACTTACTTTCCATTCCAAACCTAATCCAATAGGAACAGCGACTTCGCGAGTTGGATTGGTAACAACAGAACCATTATATCCATATGCTGCTTTTGTTGCTCCCGATTCTGAGTCAGTCAAACGACTTCTAAATTTCATTAAACCAACACCAGCATACAAATACGGAGAAACTTTTGCATCTGAACCGCCTAACAAATCAACTTTTAATGTTGTGTTTATCTCAGAATATTTATTCAAAAATTCCAAATTTGCAGGATCCCCATTGCTATATTCCGATTTTGAACCAGCAAGGTTACCATAGATACAATTGAACCTCCAATATAAATATGGATTCAATTGTTTTTGCAAACCTAATGATAATGCGGCACGCATATCTTTAGCTTGACTCATAGCAACATCGCCGAAAAATAATGTAGGACCTATGCTGAAGTTTACACCCCAACCTTCATATACCCAATTATCAAACGCAGTGGATTTTTTTTCTTCGGCATCTTGACTAATCCAAGTACCTTGCTCTACAGTTTCTCCTTCAAAATTCTGAAGAGTAACATTTTCGGTTGCATTGTTTTGAGCATAAACACCTGTTGCACAAATCAATAGCGACACTAGTGTCAATTTTAACTCTCTCATAGTTAGTCTTAAATTTTGCCAAACATATAAACTTTTCGTTGAAATTTCAAACAAGAAGCGTAAAAACATACATCTAGCGAGAAAAAGTTTGAAGATTTTTTTAAAAAAAAAACACACAAACTGACGAACAATGATATGTTATTCTATAAATTTTGTCGTTTCTTTGAAACTTTCTAAAAATTCACTACGAAAAATCACATTACAAAACTCTCTTATAATCATTGATGAGAACGCATTTCAGTCGTGCACTTCACTTAAAACTGTAGTAAATTTAAGCAGTCTTGCTCTAACCAAGGGGGAGTTCTACACATGGTTGCGTTGCATATTACGCAGACGAAATTACAGGCGGAGAAGTTCAATCAGAAATTCCAACCGAATGCACAAGTCTAACTGAAAAAACAACCAAACTTGATAGCATACAAACCTCTCCTCTATTCAATTTGCAAAATATTTCCATTCCAGATAACGGCATCGGGTCACAACTAACCAATCATTATATTGAATACAAAGGAGACACGCTGTGTTTAACGTCATTAACCCAAGACTACACACATTATACCATGCAAAAATCTTGGTACTACCAAGACAATCTCATACTACAAACAAACCATACTCGATATTGGTCATACCAAGATGAACTTACCATGGAAGACCAATGGTTTTTAGAAGACTCAGTTGAATACACCTACGATGAAAAAGGCCAAGTAACAAACGCCAAAAGATTCGCAGAAAATTACGAATCTGGTGTAATATCATTTGCCTTTGAACTGAAGAATGTATATAATGAACATGAAACACTAACACAAATTCGGTACGGAGAAGACGAAGATTGGAACCTCCAAGAGCGCAAAACCTCCACTCTTGACGAAGAAGGCAACGGACAAATCATTGATTCAGTGTGGATTTTTTACGAAGACGGATATAACGGATTATTTAGCGTAGAACAGACAACATTTGAACAAGGCAAAGTCACGACAAAAGAAACACTTTGGTACGACATTGATTTTGGAACAATCACATCGGGAACGCGCGAAACTTATTTTTACAACGAAAAAAATCTTGTCTGCGCCACGTTTCGTGAATCATGCGGCGAAGACTTACAATGGACTTTAAACGAAAAAGAATTTATCTCATACGACATAAACAACAATCGATTTACATCTCTTATTTGTAATATCAGTCTTGACACAAAAGAAAAAACGGAATACCTAAACATTGGAGAACCACAAGATATTGAAAGATTACAAACAATTACTTCATTCCATTGGAACAACGAATGGACAGAAACGACAGAAGAAGCAACGATTACGGCATACGAAAACAATTCTGTTTGTTCCGTCATGGGATTGGAATTATTGCCAAAAATTAACTCTCGCATATATCTTGGAGATTATACTCCGGAATATGTTACTTTCTCAAAGAATTCAAACTTCGAAACAAGTGTTTTTTTCTATAGTCCAATAGAAGAAAATGACGATGAAGAACCAACGGCAATTTCTTCAATCGTACAAAATGAAATTTGGTTTTACGAAGGGAAACTATACAGCAACAAATTCCCAATTTACAGCGTAGAAGTATTTAATCTTATCGGAGAAAAATGCAAACAAATAGAGCCACAAACAACGTCGATAGATTTGAATCTACCCAATGGAAATTACATATTACAGATTAATGGTGCAATTATTTTGCATATCTCTAATTATAGGTAAAAAGCGTACAAATAAAAAAAGGATAGCAGCAATTGCTATCCTACGTGTCGGGGTGACCCGACTTGAACGGGCGACCTCTACGTCCCGAACGTAGCACGCTACCAACTGCGCTACACCCCGAATACGATTGCAAAAGTACACAAATTTCACTTGCAACAAAATCTGCATCTATTATTTTTCGAAAAAACATAGTTTAACCCTATTTATACATAAGAATACGACAACATTTAACTTAAAATTTGCACCTTAAATTAAAAAACATTGCATTTTATTTGCATTGCATTTATTTTGCACCTATATTTGTTCCAATATTATTGAACTAAAAGATTTTGTTATGCCAGCTCACAAGTCAAAAAATTTCCGTTTCAGGATTATTGATGAGTGCCTTCGCGACACAACTCGCACATGGACATTGGACGATCTTATTGCTGAAGTATCACGCAATTTAACCAACGAATTTAACGTTGAGAAAGTAAGCCGTCGCTCTATTCAGTACGATATTGCTCTCATGCGAGAAAAACAACCTATTGGTTATAATGCACCTATTGTTTGCGTTGACGGAAACTACTCTTATTCCGACAAAGAGTTTTCTATTCGCAATATGCAATTGAGCAAACCCGATATTGATAACCTTACAGAGGTTGCGAATACTCTCAAACAATATCGCCAGTACACTCACTTGGGCGACATAAACAAATTGATTGAGAAAGTTGAAGCAATTATTACCGTTAATCCAAAACCAAATTCAAATGTAGCTGCTTTTGAATCTGCAAAAAGACTTGCAAAAGGTATTACATGGCTTAAGCAAATAGTTGACGCTGTGGTAAAAAAAACGGTAATAGAACTTTCTCTCAAAAAAGACGAAACTGTAACTCACACCGTTATTCATCCATATTTCCTTAAAGAATATCACAACGAATGGTACTTGTACGGATTGGAAGATCCATCAAACGATTTCATTGTTGTCCCCGTATGCGACATTGCGGCTATTTCTCCGCAAATCATTAACTTCATTGAAAACGAAAAATACACATTTGCAGACTATTTTCAATATCTTGTTGGTACAAACCCTGGCGATTCTATAAAACCGGCAAACGTAACTCTTAAAGCAAACACGGAAATTGTTGAACGTCTTCGTCAACATCCTATTCACAGTTCCCAAGTTATCAATGATATGGGGCAAGACGGTGCGATAATTGAGCTAAAAGTCATTGTTAATTCAGACTTGATAGAACGAATTTTACGTTTTGGCACAAAATTGAAAGTAGAAACGCCTGACAAACTGAGAAAGATGGTTATGACTGAGTTAAAATCCGCTTACGAAGCATATTTCCAACTCACTCTTTTCTAAAATCGGGATATTTCAAATTGTTAATAACATTTTGCTTTGACAGTTAGGTTGTTACAATCTCAACTCTAAATTTTCGTGTTTCATACAAGAGTATTCTCTATTTTTGCATGGATTTTTTAAAAATATGATTCCACAAGATACGATAGAGAAAATTTTAAGTCTTACCCACATAGAAGAAGTCGTGGGCGACTTTGTTGCTCTTCGTAAAGCCGGCTCTAGTTACAAAGGCTGTTGTCCTTTTCACGAAGAAAAAACGCCTTCATTCTCTGTTTCTCCAGCAAAAGGTATTTACAAATGCTTTGGATGTGGAAAAGCCGGAAATGCAATCACATTCATCAAAGAACACGAAAAATGCTCGTACTACGAAGCTATTAAATATTTGGGAAACAAGTACCACGTAGAAATTGTAGAAACCGAACTTACCGACGAAGAAAAACAGCGAAAAGATTTACGAGAAAGTTTAATGATTGTTAATGAATTTGCGACAACTTTTTTTGAAAAACAATTATGGGAAACCGAAGAAGGAAAAGCCATTGGAATTACATATTTCAAGGAACGAGGTTTTACCGAAGAAACCATTCGAAAATTTCGTTTAGGCTATAGTCCACAAAAAAAAGACGCCTTCGTCACTACCGCCGAAAAAGCAGGATACAAACTTGAATATATGTCTAAAGTTGGACTCGTTTCTGTTGGCGACAACTACAAGTCCGACAAATTTCACGGCAGAATAATGTTCCCCATCATGTCGCTCACCGCCTCTGTTATTGGTTTTGGTGGACGAGTCATGACAGCCGCAAATGAACACGTTCAAGGCGGTATGAAGTATATAAATTCGCCAGAATCAGAGGTGTACAAAAAGAGTTTCACTCTCTACGGAATCTCCTACGCCAAAACGGAAATCACGAAAAAAGATGAATGTATTTTGGTTGAAGGATACACCGACGTACTTTCATTGCACCAAGCAGGAATTACCAATGTGGTTGCTTCATCAGGAACATCACTCACCAACGAACAAATAAATCTCATAAAACGATTCACACACAATATTGTAATTATTTACGATGGCGACAAAGCCGGAATCAAAGCAGCTACGCGAGGTATAGACATGATTCTTGAAAAAGACATGAACGTAAAAGTTCTTCTTTTGCCAGATGGCGACGACCCAGATTCTTTTGCAAAAAAACGCTCTTCGGAAGAGATCGCAGAATACATAAATTCTAACAAAACCGACTTTTTAACGTTCCGAACAAAATTGGCTGTTGAAGAAATTCAAAACGACCCTATAAAACGAGCTCAATTCATAAACGAGATTGCTCTTACGATTACGAAAATACCTAACGAAATAAATCGTATGGTGTATATTCAAGAATGCAGCAAAATTCTCAACATTGACGAACAGACCATCAAGAACCAAGTTGTAAGAAATTTGGGTATGCAACCCAAACCATACCAAACACAACAAGTTCAAAAAGCTCAAGCAACAATGGCTTCCGCTCCGGTAGACAAAATTCTTGAAAACGAACGTGATATTATAAAATTGTTGGTTCGTAACGGCTCTAAAGTCATTTCCGTAGAAAACTCAAATGTCATTTACGAAATTGAAAAGCAAAAATGGTTGCAAGAAAATCCTACAACGAAAAAATATCCGGAAACGAATCCCACATTCAAAGGATTGGTTAAAGATTACATCTTCAATGAATTACATCGCAATTTAGACGAAACTATCACCTTTGAATTCATAAACGATTCGGAGAAAAAAATCTTCGATGAATACTATTCAAAGTTTGAAGAAAAACAAGACACCATTGTTGATTACCTGCGTGATTTTGTTGATGCAGAACAAATCGCAAACTTTCTAAGCGATGCCACCCTGCTCGACCAAAAATATTGGGAGAAAGAGAAGAAAACAGGATCCACAGCCGGAGAAAAGAAAATTTACGAAGAAGAATTACTCGTAAACACACTCAAAGAAACCATTTTGGAATACATACGTCGGCGCTATGAGCTAAAAAAAGAAGAACTCATAAAACACACAGATATGGAATCGCTAAAAAAGCTTTCCATCATCATTTGCGACATAAATTTAATCTCCAAGCAGTTGGGGCATACATGATAATCTAAACCAAAAACAATCTTTTTCTCAACAAAAAACATATTTTTGCCGAGATTTCAACGATACTATGACAAAAATTCTTCGTATACTCAATCGTTTCAACCTTGGCGGTCCAACGTACAACGTAGCATATCTTACGAAATACATTTCAAAAGAATACCAAACCATACTTATTGGCGGGTTAAAAGAAGCTTCTGAAGGAAGTTCTGAATATATTCTCAACAATCTCGGCATCTCATATACTATCATTCCCGAAATTCGGAGAGAAATCAATCTTTGTAGAGACTTTCAAGCACTTCGAAAATTAATAAAAATCATACGTGCTGAGAAACCAGAGATAGTTCACACGCATGCTTCTAAAGCAGGAATGCTCGGAAGAATGGCTGCTATCTATTGTGGCGTTCCCTATATTTTTCACACGTTTCACGGACACGTGTTTCACTCCTATTTTGGAAAAATTAAAACATCCGTATTTATTGCTATAGAACGATTTTTAGCCAAAAGAAGCTCTGCAATAATTGCTATCAGCGAAGATCAAAAATACGAACTCGGAACTCTCTATAAAATCTGTCCTCCGGAAAAAATTGAAGTCGTGCCATTAGGATTTGACCTTCATCGGTTTTCTGAAGACACAATAGAGAAACGAGCCGCCTTTCGCTCTAAATACAACATTGCTCAAAATGAGATTGCCATTGGAATTGTAGGACGCTTGGCAAAAGTTAAAAATCATAAACTCTTTATAGATGCTATAGCCCTTTGCAACAACCAAAGCACTGGGCAAAAAATACGCGCATTTATTATCGGAGACGGTGAACTCCGCGAAGAATTACAAACATATTGCACAAAGCAAAGCATTCCGTTCAGCACCAACAACGACAGTGAATTCAACAAACTCATAACCTTTACTTCGTGGATACAAAACGTTGACGTAGCATATGCCGGATTAGACATTGTTGCCCTTACTTCTTTCAACGAAGGCACGCCCGTAAGCATTATAGAAGCACAAGCATCCGGCAAACCCATTGTTGCAACCAACGTTGGTGGTATTAGAGACATAGTAAAAGAAGGTGAAACAGCACTACTTACAGACCTTTCTCTAGAACAATTTAGTGAGAAATTACACGCACTCATTGTTGACAAAAATTTACGAGAAAAAATGGGAGAAAATAGCCACAATTTTTCAGGGGGGAAATATAGCTACGAACGCTTGTGCTCCGATATAGAAAAAGTGTACAAAAAGCACATTGGTAACAAATAAAATATTATATTTGTTGTCAAAATACCCAAAATGAAACGTGTCTTCTTCTTTTTCGTCTGTATGACTTGTCTAGCACTGACTTCGTGCAAAATCTTTCGTCCGACAGTCATGTTTCAAACCGACAATGACTTCAAATATACAGAATTCTCTGAAACGCCACGCATAACGGTTCTTCAACCATTTGATGAGTTGGAAATCATTATGTCTACCAATAATGGGTACCAACTTCTTGAATCCGAATCAGGTATAGGCGGATCAGGCTTGAGCAGCCAAAATTCTTCCCTTACCTACATGATTCGTAAAGATAGCATTGTAAAACTACCAACAGTGGGCGAAATTAAATTAGGCGGCATGACCAAAGATTCTGCAGAATTTTTGCTCGAAAAAGAACTCTCTAAATATTATCAAGTTCCATTTGTAAAAATTACGATTACCAATCGTAAAGTTATTTTGTTCTTTGACGAAGGAACAAAAGGACAAAAAATTGAAATACCAGAAAGTGGCCTTACGCTCATTGAGGCGTTTGCTGAAGCAGGAGGATTAACAGAAAGTAGCAAGTCATATAAGATTAAATTACTACGCGGAAACAACAAAAACCCCGAAGTATTCAACTTCAACTTCAGGGATTTACAAGAATTTAAAAAAGCCAACATAATGCTTGAGGCAAACGACATTGTGTATGTTGATTCCAAACCTCGATACGCAACAAAAATCGCAAGAGAAATTTCACCATACATTACTCTAATGGCTCTCTTCACAATGATTCTTACTCTTTTTAACTAACGATGGCAAAATCAAAGAAAATACCAGCATTCAATGATTCTTTTGATATAAACAAACTGTGGATTGTTGTAAAAAAGAACATTTGGATTTATTTGATGTCTATTGTAATAACATTTGTTGGCGCTAAACTATATATTCGATACACCATACCTATATACGAAACTAGCTCAGTTTTACAAATCAACAATGAAGAGCGAGAAACAGAATTACTCAATATTAAATCAACCTATGGACAATCGTCACTCACCAATTTGATTGAATTAATTCGTTCTTCTGAATTTTTAAAACGTACACTTCAACAACTAAACTTACAAACCAACTATTTTGGCGAAGGTCATTTTGTTTCTTCAGAATTATATAAACGTTCGCCATTCTTTGTTGAACTTGAAAACGTTCAAGCTCCTATTCAAAACAAACCAATTTATGTTAATTACTCCTCCGAGACCAACAAAGTTACCATTAGTTACAATATTGACGAATACAAAACCTATTCTATAGATATCAATAAAAACGAATGGACAGAAATTAATGGATGTAAAATATATGTGAACATTATTTCTCCAGAATCATTTTCGGATAGAAGCACTAAATTTTACTTTATCAACTATGATGAAGCGACAGCATTATCTACACAATTTGGAAAACTTGAAGTATTTATTTTGAGTTCTGCAGCCAACACTATTCAAATAAAATACACCAGCACAAATGCACAAAAAGCATCAGAAATTGTAAATACTATTTCCGAGAAATTCCTTGCGTACAACGTAGAAAAAAAGCAAGAACGTGCTGAAAAAATATTGAAATTCATCAACGAACAACTTGAAATTGTATACGCTCAACTCACTGACTCTGAGCAAAAACTAGAACAATTCAAAAAAGAAAACAAAATTACCGGCAACATTCTTGAAAGCAACACAGAATCTTTAAACAATGCTCAAGATATTGAAAAATATCAGATGCAAATGCAAACGCTCAATAGAGTAAATAGGAAAATACAGATTGGCGAAAATTTTGATATCATGGGCGCAATTTCTGCATTATCAGGCACCTCATCTGAATCAATGATATTGAATTTCCTCAATGGAATTCAACAACTTCAAAAACAAAAAGAACAACTACTTATGACGCTCACTCCCAACAATCATAAGATAAAAGTTATAGACCAACAAATTGAAGAACAAAAGAAACATTTAGCAACTATTATTGATATCACGAATAAAAAACTACAAAACGAAGTTAATTCACTCAAAGAGTTATCAAGCAAACCTAGTTTTTCATTCAATGAAACCGAGTTGGCAAAACTCAAACGAATATATGATGTTCATCAAAAATTCTATAATCAGTTAGTGGAAAAACGTGCAGAATATCTTATTTCAAAAGCCGGATATATCACGAACAACTTAATATTACAGAAATCTACAATTCCTACGAATCCCATTTCTCCTATCCATTCATACGTTACGTTTGTTTGTATAGTTGGATGTTTCTTCTTCATTTTCATGGTAACGATTATCAGCTACATGCTGTTTAACTCTATCATATCAATTGACGACATTTCAAAATACACCAACGCTCCAATTTCGGGAGTTATTCCAATCACACATTCATCAGACAAAATTCATCGCTTTGTGGTTGAAAACAAACCTGATTCGGTCATTACAGAATCATTTAGGACTCTTCGCTCGAACCTTGAATTTTTGCTACCATCAAAAGAAAAGAATAAAATCATTGCTGTAACCTCAACAATTTCCGGCGAAGGGAAAACGTTTATTGCCATAAATCTTGGTGGTGTATTTGCGCTTAGTGGTAAAAAAGTTATTCTACTTGACCTTGACCTCCGTAAACCAAAAGTTCACTTGTCGTTCAATGCACATAACAAGATTGGAATGAGTACCATCCTTATTGGCAAAAACTCATACAAGGATTGCATTATTAAAACTGACTTTGAAACCTTTGATATTATACCATCTGGACCAAAGCCACCGAACCCTACAGAATTGGCTAATTCGAAGAGATTTGACGAATTGCTTGAAGAACTCAAAACCGAATATGATATCATTATTATTGATACACCTCCTATTGGTATTGTGAGTGATGCTATTTTTAGTTTCCAACGTGCTGATTTGCCAATTTATGTATCACGTGCAAATTATTCTAAACGCATGTTTATCAACAATATAAATTATTTGCACGAACAAGCAAAAATTCACAATTTGTCTGTAATATTAAATGGCGTTTCCATTGTTTCGTCTAAATACGGGTATGGATACAGTAATAACGGATATGGATATAGTGGGTATGGATATGGATACGGATTTGGGTATGGATATTATTCATACGAAAACACAAATACAAAAAAATGCAACTTTTTAGATAGGTTTAGACGGAAGAAACACAATGAGCATAGACATCACCACAACAGTTAATGTTGTACTTTATATAGCCTACTTCGCAAGCATGTGCGTAATAGTTTTTTTTGGTTATACATATTTACTAAAACACAATGTTATAAACCTGCTTCGCAAAAAAAATGAAACAGGTGAAAGATTTGCCTCACAATCAAAACCAATAATAGGCGGAATTATATTTTTAGTTTGTGTTGTTATAGGTTTTATCGTTAGTATTTTCCTTGAAAATAATTCTCCAAACTGGATTGTGCCCGTGTGTTGCATCATCGGATTTGGGATGGGCTTTGTAGATGACTTGAAAAATTTTTCACCAGTCTTTAAACTTATTTTCCAACTGTTGTGCGCTATTATACTCATTGCAACCGACTCACACATTACCACTTCGGAAAATGTATTTTTAAATGCAGGACTTACTATATTTTGGGTTGTTGGAATCATGAATAGTATCAATATGCTTGACAATATGGATGGCATAACGGCATCAGTTTCTGGTATTATTCTTACCGGATTTTCAGCTATTGCATTAAGCCAAGGAAATACCTCAGATTTTATACTCATTATATCGGTAATTGCTGGGATTTGCGTATTCTTGCGTTGGAATTGGTATCCCTCTAAAATGTACATGGGAGATAATGGTAGCCAACTATTGGGTATATTCTTAGTGTATTTTAGTATAAAATACATATGGAATTCAGCAGGTACTGCCATTGGGTTTAACTACGAACAAATTTTACTTGTAGCACTTGTATTCCTCGTTCCCCTTACGGATACAGCAACCGTTGCATTTAACCGTTTTTTAGCAGGACGTTCTCCATTTGTCGGCGATAGATTTCATACCACACATTGCTTAGTATACCAAGGATTTACAATTAAACAAACGGTTATTCTGCTTGATGTGATAACACTTATAGGAACGCTTGCTTCAACATGTATTATCATTTTCTATCAATCGTATTTTTCAAAAAGTATAGCAATTGTGCTTACTGTATATGCATGCGTCGTTTTTATAACGGCATACTGTATGAACCTGATTATTCGAAATAAAAACAATCTCTTATTTAAAAAACAGAATGCTTAAAAAATTCTTTTCCTATTTTATTATCATTATAGGAGTAATTTCGGCTTTCATTATTGTAACAGCAGCAACAGCGAAAGATGAAACGCACAAAAATACTCCTCCCGATAGCACATTTATAGTTTCTCAACAAATATACATACCCAAAACTGCTACACTATTTGGAGAACGAGTTCCTCTTGAATATTTTGATGTAGCCGAAAGTCTTGAACGCGAACTATTAGTAAACATATACTATCAATCTCAAACAACGCAAATTCTGCAATACGTTCATCGCTATTTCCCTATCATTGATAGCATACTATTGGCAAACGGCATTCCTTCTGACTTTAAATATTTGGCTGTGGCCGAAAGTGGATTACGAGTAAATATTTCTCCCAAGGGAGCTGCAGGTTTTTGGCAATTTATTGAATCTACCGCAAAACAATACGGACTCACCGTTACCGATGAAATTGACGAACGTTACGACATGATAAAAGCTACAGAAGCCGCTTGTAAGTATTTTCAATTTGCCTACAACAAATTTGGGAATTGGACCATGGCTGCTGCTTCATACAACCTAGGAGTCAATGGCACAGCAAAACAAGCTGGATTTCAAGAAATATCCTCGTTCTATGACTTATACACCAATTCCGAAACAAGTAGATATATTTATAGAATTTTAGCGTTTAAACTCATAATTGAATCTCCGGAACAATATGGATATTACAACATAAAACCATATCCTATAATCAAACAAAAAATTGTAACTGTTGATACAAGTATATCAAATTTAGCCGAATTTGCACGCAGTCAAGGTTCTAACTACAAAATGCTCAAGACGTTAAACCCATGGCTTCGTGATAAATTTTTGCCAAACAAAGACGGTGTGGAATACAAAATAATTCTCATAGAGGATTGCGAGAGGAAATTAAAATAATGCAAGACAAACACATACAACAGAACAATAACCTGATAGTAGAAGGCGCACGCGAACACAATCTTAAAAATGTAAATGTGACCATTCCTCGCGACTCGCTTACCGTTATCACCGGATTGAGTGGCAGCGGGAAATCTTCATTAGCATTTGACACAATATACGCCGAAGGACAACGACGATATATAGAAACATTTTCTGCATATGCTCGCCAATTTTTGGGAGCAATGGAACGTCCCAACGTTGACAAGATTTCAGGATTGAGCCCTGTTATCTCAATAGAACAAAAGACAACCAACAAAAATCCTCGTTCAACGGTTGGAACAATAACTGAAATTTATGATTTTCTCCGCCTACTCTACTCCAAAATCGGAGAAGCGTTTTCGTACGAAACGGGAGAAAAAATGGTAAAATACACTACCGAAAAAATCATAGAATTAATCTACGATAAATACAACGGAAAAAAGATATATCTCCTTGCTCCTATTATTAAAGGAAGAAAAGGTCATTACAAAGAACTCTTTGAACAATACCGTCGTAAAGGATTTTTGTACGCTCGTATTGATGGAGAAATTACCGAACTCTCTTTCGGACTCAAACTAGACCGTTACAAATCTCACAATATAGAACTCGTTATTGATAAATTCAAAATAAGCGATAGCGAAGATTCTCGCATTAGACAATCGATAGACACAGCCATGAAAATGAGTAAAAATGTGATTATGATTGCCGAAATGGATAGCGACCATATCCAATACTATAGCAGGAAATTGATGTGCCCCACTACAGGATTATCGTATGAAGAACCGGCTCCGCATTCATTTTCTTTTAACTCGCCCCAAGGTGCATGTCCGCGTTGTAGTGGACTCGGGTATGTTGACGAAGTTGATATAGAAAAAATTATACCCAACGAAAAACTGTCTATAAAAGCAGGAGCTATAAAACCTCTCGGTGCACACAAGGACACCATGATATTCTGCAAATTGGAAGCTATTTTAGGGAAATATGGATATAAACTTACCACTCCATTTAGCGAGCTTTCAGAAGAATGCCAACATGCTATCATTTACGGTTCGCAAGACATGTTTTCTTTCATTACAATTCCAACCAACGTCGATGCGAATTATTTCATAGGGTTTGACGGTATTTTAGCGTTGATAGAAAAACAACTAGAGTTTCAAGACGATCCAAAACAAAATGAAAACTATTTCATTTCAAAAGCGGTTTGTCCTGAATGCCATGGACAGAGACTAAAAAAAGAATCGTTATATTTTAGAATCACCGGAAAAAACATTGCAAAAATATCAGATCTTACAATAGAAAAGCTGTACGAATGGGTTTGTTCTTTGCCTGAAAATCTCTCAAAACAACAGTTTTACATAGGACAAGAAATTATTAAGGAAATAAAAACGAGAATTGAATTTCTTCTAGATGTTGGATTGCCCTATCTCACACTCAATAGAAGTTCGAGAACACTTTCAGGAGGTGAAAATCAACGCATAAGACTGGCAACTCAAATAGGTTCAAAACTCGTAAACGTATTGTATATTCTTGACGAACCGAGTATAGGTCTGCATCAACGAGATAACATTAAGTTAATTAATTCTCTTCAAAAACTGCGCGATGCAGGAAATTCTGTGATTGTAGTTGAACACGATGAAGATATGATTCGTTCCGCCGATTATGTAGTCGATTTTGGACCAGGAGCCGGACGAAAAGGTGGCGAAATTGTTGCTTTAGGTACACAAGAAGAATTTCTCAAACAATCAAGTCTCACCATTGATTATTTAACCGGAAAAAAGGAAATAGAGATACCAAAAGAACGAAGAAAAGGAAATGGTAAAACCTTATCTCTCTTTGGAGCAACCGGAAACAACCTTAAAAATGTATCGGTAACCTTTCCCCTTGGCACATTTATTTGTGTAACCGGCGTTTCAGGTAGTGGAAAATCAAGCCTTATAAACCAAACGCTTCATCCTATTCTCAACAAATATTTCTTTCGTGCAAAAGAAGAACCTCTTCCATACAAGGAAATTTTAGGTATTGACAATATCAACAAAGTGATAGAAGTTGATCAATCACCGATAGGACGAACACCTCGTTCAAACCCTGTAACCTACACCAACATTTTTAATGATATACGCAAATTGTTTGAAGCATTGCCTGAAGCAAAAATGCGAGGATACAGCACAGGAAGATTTTCATTCAACGTAAAAGGTGGGCGTTGCGAAGCCTGCAAGGGCGCCGGAGTGAAAGTGATAGAAATGAATTTCTTACCCAATGTGTACGTTACCTGCAATAAATGCAACGGAAAACGTTACAACAAAGAAACGCAAGAAATTCATTTCAAAGGGAAATCTATCAGCGATGTGTTGGATTTAACTATAAATCAAGGAGTTGAATTCTTTGAAAACATAAAATCAATACATGACAAACTGAAAACCTTGCAAGAGGTAGGTTTGGGTTACTTAAAATTAGGACAACCTTCAAACACCCTTTCCGGTGGCGAAGCGCAACGAGTAAAATTAGCTACCGAATTATCTAAGAAAGACACCGGTAACACCCTCTACATTTTGGACGAACCCACAACAGGTCTGCATTTCCACGACATACACATTTTACTTGGCGTTCTACAAAAATTAGTAGAAAAAGGAAATACAGTCATTGTTATAGAACACAATCTTGACGTAATCAAAGTTGCTGATTACATTATTGACATTGGTCCCGATGGCGGAGAACATGGTGGCAAAATAATAGCGACCGGCACTCCAGAAAAGATTTCAACCATTTCAGAAAGTTACACAGGTCAGTTTCTGAAAAACATTTTGAAATAATACCTCTAACTATTATCTTTGACATTTTAAAATAAACTTTATGAACGAAAACGAAATCAGCAACGAAGGATTTGCTAACCAAAGAGAATGGGAAAATATAAAGGCTGAAAACACTTGGGAAATTTTCAAATACATATCGGAGTTTGTAGAAGGATTTGAAAAATTAACAAAAATAGGTCCATGTGTTTCTATTTTTGGTTCAGCACGTACCAAACCAAATTCCGAATACTACAAATTAACAACAGAAATTGCCTACAAACTCACAAAACATGGGTATGGAATAATTACCGGTGGTGGTCCGGGTATAATGGAAGCAGGTAATCTTGGAGCTCAACAAGCAAAAGGGAAATCTGTGGGAATAAACATAACACTGCCATTTGAGCAATGTGCCAACAAATATATTGACCACGACAAAGTAATTACATTTGACTATTTCTTTACGAGAAAAACAATGTTTATGCGTTATTCACAAGGATTTGTGGTTATGCCAGGCGGATTTGGAACGCTAGACGAATTATTTGAAGCAGTAACATTGATTCAAACCGGAAAAATAGAACACTTCCCTATTGTATTAGTAAGTAAATCATATTGGAGTGGAATAATGGAATGGATTAAGACAGTAATGTTAGAACAAGAGAAAAACATAAGCCCTACTGATATGGATTTAATTCAAGTAGTAGATACAGCAGATGAAGCGGTTGAAATCATAAACAAATTCTACTCCAAATCAGAACTGCGACCCAATTTCTAAAAATAGACAAAATACCCACAAAAGACGATTTTCAACTAGATCGTCTTTTTTTTATTAGGCCGGAAATTATTACCTTTGTACCATAAAAATAGTAATAGATGCAATTAGAACTTATCCTACTCCTTATTTCAATTCTTTTTTTCGTCAGTATTATTGCCGATAAAGCTGGATATAGGTTTGGGGTTCCATCATTACTTCTTTTCCTTTCGGTTGGAATGCTTTTTGGGAGCGATGGATTTGGTATCGCTTTCGATAATATACAAATGGCTCAAGCTGTTGGAACAATTGCTTTGTGCGTCATTTTATTCTCAGGTGGTATGGATACCAACATTAACGACATAAAACCGGTTTTAGCACAAGGAATTATATTATCAACGGTCGGAGTTCTTCTTACTGCTCTGTTTACAGGAATAGCAATATGGTGGATTCTGGGAAAAACATACGCATCGGCAGGTGTTAGTATAGTAACATCACTTCTATTGGCTTCTACCATGTCGTCAACAGACTCTGCCTCGGTATTCTCAATATTTAGAGCAAAAAAGATGCGAATCAAAAACAATCTTCGCCCTATGCTTGAGTTGGAAAGCGGTAGTAACGACCCTATGGCATATGTGCTCACTATCACCCTTATTAGTATAGTTAAATCAAACGCTGAACCTAACTTCCTTAACGCCATACTCATGGTCTTAATGCAACTCATAATTGGTTTTATTATGGGATATATGCTTGGAAAATTGGTTGTGTTCCTGATTAACAAACTCAATATTGAAAACGATTCTCTCTATCCTATACTGGTCTTCACTACATGTCTATTTATCTTTTCAACCACTTATTTTTTGAAAGGAAATCCCTATTTAGCAGTATACATTAGTGGTCTTGTAATCGGGAATAGCAAATTAATCCACAAAAACTCTACCATAAGATTCTTTGATGGTCTAACTTGGCTATTCCAGCTTCTCATGTTCTTGATTTTGGGGCTGTTAGTTAATCCTCACGAACTTGTTCCTATTATCATCCCCGGACTACTTATCAGTTTTGTACTTATCTTTATCTCTCGTCCGTTAAGTGTTTTTATTTGCCTCGCACCATTTAGACGAATGCACATAAGAGATAAAGCATTTGTTTCGTGGGTTGGATTACGTGGTGCTGTACCTATTATTTTTGCGATACTCTGCCTTAATGCTGATATTCCGAATGGTAAACTAATTTTCAATATCGTATTCTTTTGCACACTCGTTTCTCTTATAGTTCAAGGAACATCCCTTACAAAAGTTGCAAAACTTTTACATCTTGTAGGTGTTTCCAAAAAATTACGAAAACCCGAACATTTTGACATTGACTTGCCAGAAGAAATTAAATCAGTCGCAACAGAAATTACCATAACCAAAGATATGTTACAAAACGGAAGCTTGCTTATGAATATCGGTTTACCGGGAAACACCTTGGCTATCATGGTAAAACGAGATACAGTTTTTTTTGTTCCTACAGGAAAAACCACATTACTAGAAAACGACAGAATGCTTGTCATTACTGACAATGAAGACACTCTTGCTGATTTTGGGAAAGATGATATTACACCAAATGAGTCTGGCGTTTTGTAAAAAAGATTCCTGTCAAAAGTATACCAAGAATTATCGTAGCATTAACCATCATGCCGGTTTGTATGCTAATAGTATCCTTCATGAATCCGGTAAGTAAATTACCAATGCAAGTACCTATTGCCAAAAAAGTATTAAACAACATTTGACCAGTAGAGTTTTGGCTCTTAGGTATTAACGTGTGAACATATCCAACGGCAGCAACCCAAAACAATCCTAAAGTAATGCCATGCGTTGCCCCTACCACAACAGAAAACCATGGATTTGTTGATAATCCATACAACATTATTCGCACAAAAGCCACAAACATGGTAAAAAGAATTACGTTTCTCGTTCCATATCGCTTGAAGAACAAATTGGCAAAGGACATAAAAAGAAGTTCACATATTGATTGTACAGCAAATGCAATACCAACTATAAGTCCTATTTTCGCATTCAATTCTTCTTCAGATAAATCGGGGAAATATGATACGCATGTTTCTGAATAATAGATATTTATCTTATTCAGAATCGGAAAATTTAAAATATAATATGTCAAAAAGAAAGAACAATACAATACGTCGGTCACTCATGAGCAATTCTCGCAAGGTTTTGAACGATGGCGATTTTGATGTTTTGTACTCATGTTTTTTATTCAATGAAAAATAGGCTATAATCCACGCAACGACAAAAAATACCGTAGTAATAAGGAATATTATAGAAAAAGAGAATCCCGAATATCGAATAAGCATTCCCGTTCCTATAGAGGAAACTGCCCAGCCTAATGAAGCCCATAATCGCATATTTCCATACGATGAACGCACAAAAGGAATACTTGTCCTTTCCAACGCAAACGAATCGACCAAGGCTGCCAATGGATTGTATAATGTTGTAAATACTACGATGAACAACAAATAATATATAAAGCCTCCGGTATACAAAAAACCTTCGATACAAAGCGCTGAAACAGCAAGTAGAATAAGAAATACCCGCCGTTTACCATATCGGTCGGAAATCATACCCCAAAATGGAAGAATTATCAGATTGTTTATTTGTTGTACTGCTGCAATTGCGCCAATTTGTACACCGGAAAGTGAACGCTCTCGTTCTAAAAAAGCATAAAATTGCGTAGACCATGCCGCCATTCCTACGTAGAGCAAGAAATAAAGCAGTTTTATGGCTCGTACCGAATACGTTGAATACTGATTACTCGTAAGCATTTCTATCGACGCTTTCCAGCAAGTTGTCCACATGCTGCAGCAATATCTTTACCTTTGGAATAGCGCACGTTTACTATTAAATTCAATCCTTTCAAAAAAGTAACAAACGCTTCAAATGTTTGTTTGTCCGATTTTTTATACTCTGCATGTTCATGAGGATTAAATTCTATTACATTGATTTTTACAGGGAAACGTTTCGTAAATTCTGCCAAATCACGAGCATTTTGTATAGAATCGTTTACTCCATGCAACAACATATACTCTATCGTTATACGATTTTTTGTTTTTTCATGATAATACGCAAGTACATCGCTCAATTTTGCCAATGGATTAGACTTGTTTATCGGCATCAATTGCGTTCGCAATAAGTCTTTTGGAGCATGAAGCGAAATAGCCAAATGGCAAGGGAAATTATCATCAGCTAACTGTTTTATATTTTTGATTATTCCCGCTGTTGAAAGTGTTATTCTTGATGGTGCAAGTGCTGCGCCGTTTACCTCAGTCAAGCGAGCTATAGAAGTCATAACTGCGCCATAGTTCATAAGCGGTTCTCCCATGCCCATATATACAATATTAGAAACACCTCCATTTTCAGTCTCTCGAGCTGTGGCGTCCATAATAAAAAACTGATCTGTAATTTCTCCTACTGACAAATTACGAGTAAATCCTAGCGAACCCGTAGCACAAAAAGTACACTGTAAGCCACAACCTACCTGCGAAGAAATGCAAGCAGTCATTCTATCCTTCGCTGGAATCAATACACCCTCTACAACTGCTCCATCAAAAAACGAAAACAGAAATTTATAAGAACCATCAGAACTTTTTTTTGTATCAACAGCTTTAATAGTTTGGAAATAGAATTTTTCAGATAATTGTTCGCGTAGCTTCTGAGAAAGATTAGACATTTGATCAAATGAGCGAACTCGCTTTTGCCAAATCCATTGATACAACTGAGTTGCTCTAAACTTTTTTTCGCCTAATTCAGCCAGTGTGTTACACAACTCATCGAATGATAATGATAATATATCTTGCTTTTGCATATATGTAGTTTTTACGGCACAAAAATAATGAAGGGCATTGTCATTACAAACAATGCCCTTCATTTATTTTAAAAATTCCAAAGGAATTTTAGAAACCTGTTTTTGGTGTACTCATTTCTTCAATCAAAACACCTACACACCCCTGATTAATTGATTTTGAAATCAAACCTGTGTTTGCACCCAAATCTTTTTGTGTTGGATCTTCTGGGATATCAATGACTATTTTGATTGTACGAGTTAAAATTACTGTAAATTCATAATCTTTTACATAATTTTTATCTTTGTTATCATACAAAACCTCATTTGTATCATAATCAACTAAACGCATATGAATAGTATTTCCAAGAGCTGATTCATCGGTACATACAGAGATTCTGTAATCTTTACCTTGATAGATTGTAATTCTAAACTCTGATGTTTGACCTTTACGCATCATTGCGCTTCGTGAGTCATTTGACATGACATAACCACTTGAGGCTAAAGTTTGGCATCTCTGTTTATGAAAATTTAAACAATTATTTTGCGCCAATACATTAAGACTTAACCCTAATAAAAGTACAACTAATATGCTAACATTTTTTTTCATCATCTAATCTATTTTTAGTGAGCCAAATTTACTTATTTTTTTTCTTATTTCGAACAGTGTTCCTCGAAAATATTAACATGTTTATAACAAAAACTACTTTACAACGATGTCATAAACTAAATTCTTATGTAATTCTTTATTGATTCTCGCACAAATTGTTGATTTATTCAAGATAAGTTCGTTTCTAATTGTCGCCGAATTTACAGAAATCATCAACACTTTGTTATTGAGTCTAATAGACGTTGCTGCATTCGCAAACATAGGACCTACCACCTCCTTCCATTTTTGTTTAACTGCAAATTCTTCCATACGAAGAAACACGGTTGGATTAATTCGTATGCCGTTCTTCTTATTTTTTGCATTTTGAGAACGACTAGAATTTTCCATTGAGTTCATCGCTGAAAAAATCGTTTGAATATTTTGATCGCCTTCCATAATTATTCTTTTTTAATAGTTCGCAACGCTTTTATTCGTTGATAAAGTGTTGGGTGAGAATAATAACAAAAAACGTACCAAGGATGAGGAGTAAGGTTTGAAAGACTTGATTTTGTTAGCTTCTTCAAGGCTTTTTCAAGTTCTTCTGAAGAATGTTCTTCTCCAGAAAAATGATCGGCTTGATACTCGTTTTTGCGTGAAAAAGCATATACACCCAATCCTATAAAGAATGAAATTGGGGTAAATAAAATACTAAACACATAAAAAGAAGCATAACATTTTTCATATCCGGACATATATTCAATTCCTAAAACTTCGGTAAATGCTGGAACAGAAATAAACAAGCCAAACAAAAACAAAATAAGTCCCATTTGTAGAATTGACGTTCCCAACATTACAAGAGTATGTTTTTTCTTATAGTGACCAATTTCATGTGCCAATACTGCTACAATTTCTTGTGTTGTCAATTCTTGCATGAGCGTGTCGTACAATACAATGCGCTTTTTAGCACCAAATCCGGTGAAATAGGCATTTGCTTTCGTTGAACGTTTTGAACCATCTATCACATATATATTGTCTAACTCAAAACCTGCTTTTTTACCAAATGCAAAAATTGCATCTTTCAATTCACCATCTTCCAATGGCGTTTGTTTGTTAAACAACGGAACTATCAATGACGAATAGAATAAATTGAAAAACACAAGAAATAGAGATATTGCAATCCATGCGAAAATCCAAAATTGATGGCCAAATTGCAAAATGAGTAAAATCAACCCTCCTAAGATAATACTTCCTAAAACTGCACCAACCAACCATGACTTCAGCTTATCTAATATAAAAATTTTAGGGGTCATTTTGTTAAACCCAAATTTTTCTTCTATTACAAACGTGTTGTACCATTCAAATGGAGTTTCTATAATGTCGAAACACCAATATAGTATACCAAAGAAAAGCAAGCCGGAAATAACAGGACCAGCACCAAACGTATTTCCAATCCATGCATCAAGAATACCATAAGCCCCTGAAACAAACAAAGCCATAATTAAAACAAAACCAACCGTGCTACTCCAAAAGCTGATTTTAGATTTTTCGTATTCGTATCGTTGTTGCTTATCATACGTTGTAGCATCGTAGATATCAGAAACTTCTGTGGGAATCTGCGCGCTACGCATTGTGCCATTAAGATAATCCAACACACGTTCTACCACATAATCAATAACTATGATAGCAATAACTATCCAAAATAATACTGTTGTACTCATGTTAAATCTTTTTGCAAAAATACACAAATGTTTTCAAGGTATTGTGGAAAAAAAACAAAATGAATGGTACAAAATCGATAGAAATTTCTTACTATTGCAAATAGTTTTAAAATGTAAAAACGACATGAAGAAACATTTGCTTGTATTGGTAGTTTGCTTACTTACAAACGTTGCTTTTGCTCAAAACGTTGATTTATCGCAACTTAAACAGCAATGGGTAACGGTAGGTCAAGAAGATATGGAACTTTCATATCTCGACGGAAAACCCTATACAGGTAAAGTATACGCAAAACATTCCAATGGAAAAATTGGTTTGATTGGTGAATATAATAATGGAAAAAAAGAAGGAACTTGGGCATACTGGTATTCTACTGGCGAAAAAAAACGTGTTTCTACATACTCTAACAACAAAAAAGAAGGAACAACATACTATTGGCACCAAAATGGGCAAGTTGCAAAAGAAATAACTTATCGCAACGATAGAAATATTGACCAAAAGCTCTGGGATAGCAAAGGTAACCGACTTAAAAATCCTACATTCGAGTCGTTTAAATAAAATACAATGAATGTTGCTGTTGTTGATTTAGGGACAAACACCTTTAATTGTTGTGTCGCTTCATTGTATGAAAATAATTTCAAAACTCTTTTAGAATTTCAAGAATATCCACGCTTAGGCGAAAATGGTGTTGCCTATGGCTATATTTCTGAGGATGCTATGGAACGTGGTATACAATCACTACGAACCATTAAAGAGCGAATAGAACCATTTAATTGCGAAAAAATCTCCCTCATTGGAACTTCTACTCTACGCAATGCAAACAATGCGAATGTGTTTAGCCAACGTGTTGAAGAACTATTGGGGTTCCATATCACTATCATTCCCGGAGAACAAGAAGCTGAATATATCTTTTTGGGCAACAATCTCGCCTTTGAGTGGGGCGAAAAAACAGCACTCATTCTTGATATTGGAGGCGGAAGTAATGAATGTATCATCTGCCACCAAAACGAAATTTTGTGGAAACATAGCTTTGAATGTGGTATGCAACGAATTGTGTCAAAATTTGGATTATCGCATCCATTACCACAAACCACTCTTGACAACATTACGGAATATTTGAACGAAAAATTTGCCCTCCTTACAGAAATCGTTCCTCAGTATTCTATTGACTTGCTCATAGGTTCTGCCGGAGCTTTTGACGTTTTCCGTTCTATCTATTTTGCACAACAAAACAGACCTAATCCACAAAGTGTTGCTGAAGAAATTCCAATGAGCGATTTTAAAGCTATCGTTCAATTTCTTTGCTCTCACTCTATTGACGAAATTGAATCAATGAAGGGAATGTGTATTCCACGCGCACCGCTACTTCCTATAGCTGGTTGCATTGCCGACTTCGTTGTTTCGAAATATACAATTCCACAAATTTTTCAATCATCATATTCCCTTAAAGAAGGGGTTATTCACACAATGATGCAATAATGGAAGACACACTGGTACACAAAGGATTACGAAAAAAATTGGTGTTAGAATTGCAAGCCAAAGGCATCAGCGATGAAAAAGTGTTGCTCGCAATTCAAAAAGTACCTCGTCATTTATTTTTCTTTGACAAAGCATTAGAAAAGCACGCCTACATAGACAAAGCATTTCCTATAGAATCGGGGCAAACTATTTCACAACCTTATACTGTTGCTTTACAATCACAGCTGCTATCAATCAATGGCAAAGAGAAAGTTCTTGAAATCGGTACTGGTTCTGGGTATCAGGCGGCAATACTTGCCACAATGGGTGCTACGGTTTATTCCATTGAACGCCAACAGGAATTATTCACAAAAACGAGGAAACTACTTGCTGCGCTTCATTATTCAGTACTCACCTTTTATGGCAATGGTTTTGATGGATTGCCCAAATTTGCACCTTTCGACCGTATCATTATCACAGCAGCAGCGCCTTTCATACCAAAAGAACTTTTACACCAAGTAAAAATTGGAGGAATTATTGTAGCTCCAGTAAATTCCGGCAACAAACAAGAGATGCTGAGAATTACACGAATAAGTGAAACTGAATTTGAACAAACACAACATGGAAGTTGTGCGTTCGTTCCTATGTTACAAGGACTATCTTAAAAAAATGAGGAACGACTTGGGGGGTCGTTCCTCGAGAGGCGTGTAAGGTAAAAAAAATCTCTCGCCACAAATATAGCTTTTTTTATTTTTAAATCGTTTATTATCAAAAAAAATAAATAAAAATATCCTCCACGAATTTGAGACGAAATACGAAAAATTGAGTCTATGGATTTTTCTATTTCAAGATTTTTGGCAACTTTTGCTACATGGTTCGATTGATAGACTTATTCAAGATTTTTTCTCAAATAGGAGCATTTACCTTAGGTGGTGGATATGCTATGCTATCTATGGTAGAACGGGCTATTGTCACAAAAAAACAATATATTCCAAAAGAAGAATTTTGGGACTTGATAGCCTTGGTTCAAACGTTACCTGGAGTTTTTGCCATAAACACAGCTCTCTACGTTGGTTATAAATTACGCAAAACCAAAGGAGCCCTAGTGGCTGCGATAGGAGCAGCACTCCCCTCTTTTATTGCCATTTTACTTATAGCAATTTTTTTCACCGAATACAAAGACAATGAAATTGTGGAACGAATATTCAAAAGCATTCGTCCATGCGTTGTTGCCCTCATATTGGTTCCATCAATTCGATTGATTAAATCGCAATATACAGGGTGGAAATTTATTGTAATTCCACTGGTTGTAGCTTTAGCTATATGGTGGTTCAAGATTTCCCCTTTATTAATTATTTTCATTGTAATTATAGGAATCTTACTTTTTGAAATGTATTCATTCAACAAAATCAAGAAAGAGAAATGATGGTGATTCTAGAACTCATGTATGTATTCTTCAAAATCGGGCTTTTCGGTTTTGGTGGCGGATACGCAATGCTTTCTCTTATACAATTTGAGGTTGTTGATAGATATGATTGGCTTACATTACAAGAGTTTTCCGACATTATAGCCATTTCACAAATGACTCCGGGACCTATTTCTATAAATCTTGCTACATATGTAGGGTACTCGGTGGCAGGTTTTGGTGGGGCTACTATTGCTACTCTATCACTTTGTATGCCCTCAATTATACTGATGTTTCTTGTCACTAAATTTCTTATAAAAAACAAAGATAATCACTATATACAAGCTTTTTTTTCGGGACTACGTCCTGTACTTGCGGGATTGATCTTGGCCGCAGCCTTGCTTCTTATGAACAAAGAGAACTTTTATGACTTTGGTCTTGGCGAATACAACATTTCTACCGCCATTTTTCTCGTATCATTTATAGTACTCTACTTTTTCAAAACAAACCCAATCTGGGTGCTTGCAGGAGCCGGTGTAGTGGGATTTCTTTTCATGTAGCAATAAACAAAGAAACACAATAAAAAAGGACGAATAGAAAAATCCATTCGTCCTTTTGGTTTTTAGTATTTTGAATCTATCAATACTCTTGCCAGCTCTTGATTTGGATATCTTCCAAATCTTTTGAGCAAGAAGCCTGAAGGAATGCACTTGCCAAACGAGCATTTGTCAACAATGGTATGTTGTGATCAATTGCGGCGCGACGGATACGATATCCATTCGTTAATTCGCGTTTGGTTTGGTTTTTAGGGATATTTATTACCAAATCAATCTCGTGATTCATCATCAATGAGGTAATGTTTACCTTCTCCGGATGCTCTTCATCCGGCCAATTTACTGCTGTAGCTGTAACTTTATTCTCTTCTAAGAATTTCTGCGTACCTGCAGTTGCATATATTTTTAATCCCTTTTCTTGCAATAATATGCATGATTCTAACAAATCAACCTTTCCTTTCGCATCTCCGGAAGAAACCAACACTCCTTTTTCAGGTTTATGAAAATCAACTGAATACAAGGCTACAAGTAACGCATCGTTAAAATCGGTTCCAAGACAACCAACCTCACCGGTTGAGGCCATATCTACTCCAAGAATTGGATCAGCACGGTGCAAGCGAGAGAATGAGAATTGAGAAGCTTTTACACCTACATGATCAACATCAAATACTGCTGAATCCGGTTTTTCAACTGGTTCATCCAACATAATTTTAGTCGCAGTTTCAATGAAGTTACGTTTCAAGACTTTAGAAACGAATGGGAAGCTACGAGATGCACGCAAGTTACATTCAATCACTTTCACATCGTTGTTTTTAGCAAGATATTGAATATTGAACGGGCCACTGATATTCAATGCCTGTGCTACCTTACGGCTTATCTGTTTTATTCTGCGAGCGGTTGCTACATAAATATTTTGTGCTGGGAAAACCAACGTAGCATCACCGGAATGAACACCGGCAAATTCAACATGTTCAGAAATCGCATATTCTATAATTTCACCGTTTTTCGCAACAGCATCAAATTCTATCTCTTTTGCATTCTGCATAAACTTAGAAACCACTACCGGATATTCTTTAGAAACCTTGGCAGCAGCACCTAAGAATGTGTGCATTTGATCTTTATCGTAGCAAACATTCATAGCCGCCCCCGAAAGCACATACGAAGGACGAATCAATACTGGGAAACCAACTTCATCAATAAAACTGTCAATTTCATCGTAGCTTGTTAGTGTTTCCCAACGTGGTTGATCTATACCAAGTTGATCAAGCATTGCAGAGAATTTATTACGATTTTCTGCTCTATCAATTGACACTGGTGAAGTACCTAAAATCGGAACATTTTGGCGATACAATTTCATGGCAAGATTGTTTGGAATCTGTCCTCCCACCGAAACTATCACTCCCTTAGGCATCTCAAGGTCAACAACATCAAGTACTCGTTCAAAACTTAATTCATCGAAGTATAAACGATCACACATGTCGTAGTCGGTAGAAACTGTTTCTGGGTTATAATTAATCATGATAGATTTATACCCATAGCGACGAGCTGTTTGTACAGCATTTACCGAGCACCAGTCAAATTCTACCGAAGAACCAATGCGATAGGCTCCTGAACCAAGTACAATGATTGATTTTTCGTGTTTATACTCATAACTGATACTATGTTCAGATTCACCATACGTCATATATAAGTAGTTGGTCAATTCAGGATGTTCCGAAGCAATTGTATTGATACGACGAACAGCAGGAAGAACATTTAATTTTTTACGTTGTGTACGCACACGCAACTGCTCTTTTTCGATATTTCCCGTTGGATTTTCAACATAACGAGCTATCTGGAAGTCAGAATAGCCAAGACGTTTTGCTTCTTTAAGCACATCAGCAGGAAGATCCTCTATTGATTTGTATGAAGAAAGTACTTTTATGTAATCAACAATGTTTTTTAATTTATTAATGAAATACACATCAATCTTTGTCAATTCCTCTATGCGTTCTGGTGTGTAGCCGCTTTCCAATGCTTTAGCTATCGCAAAAATTCGCATATCGGTTGGATGAGAAAGTTCTTTGTCTAAATCTTCAAATTCCAAGTCGTTGTTTCCAACAAAACCGTGCATGCCTTGACCAATCATTCTCAAACCTTTTTGCATGATTTCTTCGAACGATTTTCCGATTGACATAATTTCACCAACCGATTTCATTGAAGAACCAATTTCGCGGTCAACGCCTGCGAATTTTGATAAATCCCAACGTGGTATTTTTGCAATGATATAATCTACTGAAGGTGGAACGTATGCTGAGTTTTGAGTTCCCATTTCACCGATTTGGTCAAGGGTGTAGCCCAAAGCCAATTTTGCTGCAACGAATGCCAATGGATATCCCGAAGCTTTTGAAGCTAAGGCCGATGAACGACTCAAACGAGCATTGATTTCAATAATTCGATAGTCATTGGTTTTTGCATTGAAAGCATACTGAATGTTACATTCACCCACTATACCTATATGACGAACAACTTGGATTGCAATTTCTTGTAAGGCTGTAATTTGTTCTTTTGACAACGTGATAATTGGTGAAACCACAATACTTTCACCTGTGTGGATTCCGAGTGGATCCACATTTTCCATTGGAACAACCGTAAAGCAATGGTCGCTTGCATCACGAATTACTTCAAATTCTATTTCTTTCCACCCTTTCAAAGACTCTTCTACAAGAATTTGTTTTGAATACGCCAATGCATTTTCGCACAACTCTACGAATTCTTTTTCGTTAGTTGAAATTCCTGAACCAAGACCGCCCAATGCATATGCTGAGCGAACCATTACCGGATATCCAAGACGATTTGCAACATTCAATGCATCATCGATAGATTCAACTGCTTGTGATGAAGGTGTTTTTGCATCAATTTCGTTCAACTTTTTCACGAACAAATCGCGGTCTTCTGTAATCATTATGGCTTCTACCGAAGTTCCCAACACTTTTACGCCATATTTTTCCAAAGTACCGGAAAGATATAATGAAGTTCCGCAGTTCAATGCAGTTTGGCCACCGAATGCAAGCAAAATTCCGTCTGGTTTTTCTTTTTTGATTATTTCCTCAACGAAATATGGAGTTACGGGAAGGAAGTACACCTTGTCCGCTATTCCATCAGATGTTTGGATTGTTGCAATATTAGGGTTTATCAACACAGTAGAGATACCCTCTTCGCACATGGCTTTTAATGCTTGCGAGCCGGAATAATCAAATTCACCAGCTTGACCAATCTTGAGTGCGCCTGAACCTAAGAGCAGCACTTTTTTTACATCTTTCATTTTCTTTTTATTTTAGTTTTACAATTGTGCATACAAAAAAAATGCGTTAGTAAAAACGACTAACGCATTTCTTTAAAAAAATAAAGACGACTCCTTTCTTGATGATCCAGCATCATGTAATGCTTGGGTGAGTCAAAATGTTTCATTGTCATTCCTTTATTTTTTTATTGGGGCAAATATAGGGAAACGAATATTTTCTACAACAAACAATTAAGATTTTTTATTAACTATTTTTATCTACAATATACGAACAACACGCAGATGTTTCTCTACGTTCGCCACGACGCAGACTGCGTAATCTCATTATTACATGTAATTAGTCAAACGACTGATTTGGACGAATAGAAATTTGGCGTATTTCTTCAAACTCACTCGGAGAAAGGTCGTTTAAGAAGTAATTGATTGGATTTACCTTCTGGCCATTTTTTATAATCTCATAATGTAAGTGAGATCCGGTAGAAACACCTGTATTTCCCACTAAACCTATTACTTCCCCTCTTTTAACACGTTGTCCCGGACGTACCAATATTTCAGACAAGTGTGCGTACCTAGATTTGTATTTGTAGCCGTGATCAAGTACAATAGCCTTTCCGTAACCGCGCTCAAAGTTTGCCGATTGTACAATTGCATCGCCGGTTGCAAATACTTTGGTGCCGGTAGGTGCCACCAAGTCAATACCGGTATGCGTACGAAGTGTTTTATAGATAGGGTGCATACGCGTTCCAAATCCCGATACATATTTATAGACCTTGAGTGGTTGTATTCCTGGAATGTGTTGCAACATTTCTTGTTTATTCTTCGCCAAATTCACAATTGTATCAAACGAAAGAGATTGGATATACAATTTTTTAGTTAGAATATCCATTCGTTTATTTACCTGAATCACCAAATCCATATTAGGAATAGCTTCAAGTTCGGCATAACGATTTACACCACCAAAACCACCGTTTCGCACGGCGTCAGGAATTGGTTCCGACTCAAATACCATTCTATATATATTATTGTCTTTGTCGGCTAAATCATTTAGAACGGTTTCTACGTTTGCCAAACGTCCATTCAATGTCTTATATCGACTACGAAGCATTTTGTTTTCGTCCATCAACTGCTTTTCGCGAGCTGACGGAAAAAAATATAACCACGTAAACATGAACCCAAACCCCACAAATACAATCAAAACCATGTATGACAACAATCCTATGATAATTTTCTTGGGCGAACGCTCAATCCTTTCATACGACAGTGTTTCTGGGTTAAATCTATATTTGCTTTTTGCCATTAAACTTTTCTAACTTTCCTAAAGAAACGGCAAATATAAATAAAAAAATGATTTTCTCAATTCGTCCAACTAACAAACTAAATATCCAAATGGCTACAACTCTCTTTTTCTTCAGAAAAAGGCCGTTTCGCATAAGCAAATATATGTGGCAAAAATTAGACGCATAAATGGGAAAGTCAACTAAAAAAAATATACTTTTGCATTCTATTACATATAATATACTATACAACAATGAACGCTCAAGAATTACGACAATCGTTTCTCGATTTTTTTGCATCAAAACAACATACTATTGTACCTTCTGCACCAATGGTGGTAAAAGGTGACCCTACATTGATGTTTACCAATGCGGGCATGAATCAATTCAAAGATATTTTTCTTGGCATCTCGCCCATTACAAAAACTCGAATAGCCGATTCACAAAAATGTTTGCGCGTTTCGGGAAAACACAACGATTTGGAAGAAGTAGGTCACGACACATACCACCACACCATGTTCGAAATGCTTGGTAACTGGTCGTTTGGTGACTATTTCAAAAAAGAAGCAATTGATTGGGCTTGGGAATATTTAACTGATGTTTTAAAAATAGACAAATCATGTTTGTATGCAACTGTTTTTGAAGGCGACAAAACAGATGGAACTGAATTTGACCAAGAAGCATACGATATTTGGAAACAATATCTTCCGGCCGAACGAATTTTGAGAGGCAACAAACACGATAATTTCTGGGAAATGGGCGAAGTTGGTCCTTGCGGTCCTTGCTCTGAAATTCACGTAGATATTCGTTCTGCCGAAGAAAAAACAAAAACTCCAGGTCACGAATTGGTAAACCACGACCATCCTCAAGTTATTGAGATTTGGAATCTTGTGTTTATGCAATATAATCGTAAAGCAAACAGTGAATTGGAGTTTCTTCCGAAAAAGCATATTGACACCGGTATGGGTTTTGAACGTCTTGCCATGGTTGTACAAGGAAAACAATCAAACTACGACACAGATGTATTCCAACCGCTCATTAAAGAAATTGGAGCAATTTCAGACACACAATACGGCAAAGATGCCAAACAAGATGTGGCTATGCGCGTTATTGCCGACCACATTCGTACTATTTCGTTTGCTATAGCCGATGGCCAATTGCCATCAAACATTAAGGCAGGCTACGTCATTCGACGCATTCTACGCCGTGCCGTTCGCTACGGATACACATTCTTGAATCTTCGCGAACCATTTATGTATCGCATATTGCCAAGCCTTATAGAATCAATGGGCAAAGCATATCCCGAACTTGTAGCACAAGAAAAATTGATTACTCGCGTAATTTTTGAGGAAGAAAAATCTTTCTTGAAAACATTGGAAACAGGTATCAATTTGTTGAATTCAAAAATTGAAAAGACAAAACAAGCAGGTAGTACAACAATCTCTGGCGTAGATGCTTTCACGCTATACGACACATACGGATTTCCTCTTGACCTTACCACGTTGATTGCACGTGAACAAAATCTTACCGTTGACATTGACGAATTCCAAAAAGAACTTGACAAACAAAAAGAACGTGCTCGTCAAGCTACTAACATTTCTACCGGCGACTGGGTTGTGCTTTCTAACGAACAAGGAAATGCGTTTGTGGGCTACGACACCAAAGAATGCATGGTTACCATCGTAAAATATCGTCAAGTTACCGCAAAAGGAAAATCACTCTACCAATTAGTATTTGACAAAACTCCGTTCTACGCAGAAATGGGTGGACAAGTTGGTGACAAAGGATATATTGAAGCAAACGGCGTGAAAACGTCAATTGTTGATACCGTTCGTGAAAACGGATTGATTGTTCACCTTTGCGAAAATCTACCGGAAGTGCTTGAAACAGAATTCAATGCAGTGGTAGACACAAAATCACGCGAACTTACAGAATGTAACCACTCGGCTACTCACCTATTGCAATATGCTTTGCAACAAGTACTTGGAAGCCACATAGAACAAAAAGGTTCTTTGGTAACTCCTGAGCATCTTCGTTTTGACTTCTCTCATTTCCAAAAAATGACAGCAGAAGAAATCCGTCAGGTGGAACAACTTGTAAATCAAGCTATTCGCAAAGATATGGCACTTCAAGAATATCGCGAAACACCAATTGAACAAGCAAAAGCAATGGGTGCTCGTGCATTGTTTGGCGAAAAATACGGAGACAAAGTACGTGTCATTCAATTTGGCAATTCAATGGAACTTTGCGGTGGAACGCACATTGCATCAACCGGAAAAATCGGTTTTTTCAAAATCATATCTGAAGGTGCTATTGCAGCCGGTATTCGTCGTATAGAAGCAGTAACTTCTGACAATGCAGAAAAATACATTTTTGCACAAATTGACACCATTTCGTCAATCAAAGAGATATTGAAAAACCCAACTAACTTGGTTAAACAAATAGAGCTAGTCACAAATGAAAATGCGGCGCTTCACAAACAAATTGATGCATTTGAAAAACAACAAACGAAACAAATTGCCAACGAATTGTTAAAATCAGTAGAAAGCAAAAACAATATTGCAGTTGTAGCGAAAGAAGTTTCAGTTTCAAACGCAAATGCTTTGAAAGACATTGCTTTTGATTTGAAAAATAGCCTTCCTTCATTTGTCATAGCCTTGGGCGCAAACATTGACGGAAAAGCAAACATTTGCGTAGCACTTTCTCAAGATGTAATAGATGACTACAAGATTACCGCACAAGACTTCATCAAACTCATGGCAAAAGAAATTGCCGGTGGCGGTGGTGGTCAACCATTCTTTGCAACTGCCGGTGGTAAAAATCCACAAGGAATTTCGGCAGCATTGCAATTAGTTAAAAACCGTGTGGCTGAGCTGTAAATGAGAAAGATTTTCTACATACTAGCGTCTTGTCTTGTGTTGAGTGCATGTTCATTCAACCAAGCAAAAAATATTCAAAATTGTACATTTGCCTTTGAATCCATTTCTGATTTAATGGTAAACGATATTTCTTTTGATGGGAAACGAAGTTTACGAGATTTTTCTAGTCAAGAAGTTGCTTTGATTTCGCAAGGACTTATGAGCGACATGCCAATTTCATTTGTTTCAAATATTCAAATTAACAATCCGAACAAGCAGAAAGCCGAACTCAACACATTGGAATGGACTCTTTTGATACAAAATACGGAAGTTGCAAATGGTGTTCTTGACGAAAAAATTGAGATAGAAGCAAACCAAAGTATCTCCGTTCCTATTGAGGTTGAAACCAATACCAACATATTGAAGCAATTTTCACTCACCGAAATCAAAAACATGATTTTTGAAATTAGTCGCACAAATAGATTACCTAAAAATTCAACACTCAAAGTAAAACCGGCTATCAAAATCGGAAAGAATTTAATTACCGTACCTTACGCTTTTAATATTGATTTGTCAAACAAATAAAAATTACTGATCATGGTTAGACCTCTTACAATTCTCGCTCTTTTTTGCTCGGTTAGTCTTTTTGCACAACCGATTCAGACTAAACGCATAGAGTTTCCTGAAAAAGATATTAATAAATATAGCTGCATTACTTTTGAGCAAGAAGGCTTACTTATAAAAACAGAAGACGACAACAAGCAAGAAAGCAAAAAAGTCAAGGTCATAACCTATGAAAAATATGATACTACATTACAAAAAGTGGCGTCGATAGATGTGTCGCTCCCAGCAAAACACATGGAATACGTAGTTTTCACAAACGAAACTATGCAATACGACATGATGTATAAAAAATCGGGAGAATACACGATTTCGGTACTTTCTGCGAAAGATATGCGCACAAAAACAATACAAGGTAAAATGCCCAAAAACACCGTTATTTCCTATCTACGTGCGGTAGGTGACTATGTGTATATGTTGGGGTTTACCAAAGATTTGCCAATGTTGCTATCTCAAAACATAAAAACTGGCGAAACTTCATTTGGAAAAATCATTCCATTGAACAAACGCAATTTTGAGATTATTTCATTCGAAATAAACGAAGACACGCAAGAAGTGTATCTATTCACAAAAGATGTGGTAAAAGACGAAAAACTTGTAAAGTTCCACATATTCAAGGATGGAAAGAAAAGTAACGAAATGGTTCTTAAATCTACAGATGAAGATAAATACATTGTTTCAGCATTTGCATCGCAACTTAAAGATGGTTCGTATCTTATTTCTGGCACCTATGGTAATAGTTCTAACAAACGAAGCGTAACTTCTACCGGTATATTTATAATGAATAAAGGAATAAATGGAGGAACAAAATTCCTTAAATACATTAACTACCTCGATATCAAGAACTTTACTTCATACCTATCAGAACGTAAACAAGAAAAAATAGAAAAAAAAGCTGAGAAAAAAGCAGCGAAAAACAAAGAATATGAAATAAACTACTTAATGACACCACACAATATTATAGAGCAAAACGGAGAATATGTGTTGGTGGGCGAAGCATTTTACCCTACCTACGAGCAAAGATGCGAATATTACACTGGCGCAAACGGAGTACAAACAATGCGTTGCTACCAAGTATTTGATGGATACCAATACACTCATTATTTTATGCTTGGATTTGATAATCAAGGACAAACATTGTGGAGCAATTCAGCACCTCTAGGAATTATCGAAAAGCCATTTCATGTAGTTCATTATCTTTCTATCAACCAAAACAATCCTTACGTACAATTAATATACTCTACTTGGAATAGCATTATTCTGCACAACTATAAATCTGGCGAAGAAGTTTCTAATAATACCATATTGTTTACCGAAGAAAATGAGAAACTTATAAACTCAATAAGCAGAACAAGTTCGTGGTACAAAGACACTTTTATCTCGTACGGAAGACAAAAAATCAAAGACAAAGAAGAACGCGAAAAACGCGAAATTTTCTTTATCGAAAAAATCCAAATTGCACCAACTCATTAAATGTTCATAAGTTCTTTTTCAAACGAGCATAGGGAAAATGCAAAGCACTATTTTTGCACAAATATGACTATAGACTATGATTGAGATATCGTATTCTTCTATTACACTTTGCTTCTGCATTATTTTTATAGTTGCAGCAAGTATTCAAATTATATATTACTTATTTTTCTATTTAAGAATATGTATAATTAAGCGGAAACCAGTTCCTCATATTCCTGAAGAACCAGTTTCTATAATTATTTGTGCAAAAGACGAAGAAGAAAATCTCCAAAAATTCCTTCCTCGCATATTAAAACAGAAATACCCAACATACGAAGTAATAGTAGTAAATGATTGTTCGGAAGACAATAGTGAATTTATCCTTAACGATTTACTTATAAAATACCCACACCTCCACGTTACGACAATCAAAAAAGACGAACGATTTTCTCATGGAAAAAAATTAGCAATCACCATAGGTATCAAAGCGGCACATTATGATAAAATGCTCTTTATTGATGCTGATTGCTACCCAGAATCCGATTGTTGGATTTATACAATGCAACAACAATTTCAAAACAAAACAGAAATTGTGTTAGGCTATGGAGGCTATATGCCGGAGAAAGGGTTTCTTGATAAATTAATTCGCTACGATACGGTTTCTGTAGCTATAAATTATATGTCATTTGCACATGCCGGATTCCCATATATGGGTGTTGGACGTAATATGGCATACTCAAAAAACATATACAACAAGAGTAGTAAATTTTCGAAACACTATTATATAAAATCGGGGGATGACGATTTATTTGTCTCAGAAGTTGGGAACCGTGAAAACACGACAGTTACCCTTGATTCCCAAAGTTTTACCCGTTCAAAACAAGTTTCATCGTTTCTAAAATGGAAATACCAGAAACGTCGTCACTTAACAACCTCGCCAAAATACAAATTCACACATAAATTTTTGCTTGGATTAGAGCCTCTTTCAAGAGAAATATTCTATCTCAGCGCTATACTCTATTGTATTTTTCTACCTGAACCTCTCATGATTCCAATTATTGTTTTGTTCAGTTGCAGAATGTTTCTATTCTTCTTGATTACGATTCTAAACATACGACGTTTCAAAGAAAGTGGTTTGTGGGAATTTGCATTATTATTCGACATTTATATGCCAATTCAAATAGGACTCTTGCAAATTCAAAATAGAATTCACCCTTTTCAAAATCGATGGTAACACACAAAGTTTTATACGAATATTTCCCGGACCTCACAAAGCAGCAATACGAGCAAATAGAGCAACTTTGTGAGCTGTACATATATTGGAATGATAAAATCAATGTTATCTCACGGAAGGACATTGAAAATATTTTCGAACACCATGTGCTACACTCTATGGCTATTGCTAAATTTTTCGAATTCAAACAAGGTAGTAGAATCCTGGATGTCGGCACAGGAGGTGGATTGCCAGGCATTCCGCTTGCCATTTTGTTTCCCAAAGTGCAATTTACCCTTATAGATGGCATAGCAAAAAAAATTACCGTTGCGAGCAACATCATAAACGAATTGGGACTCACCAATGCGACTGCGCAACAAATGCGAGTAGAAAATTTACACGACAAATACGATTACATTGTAAGTCGCGCTGTAACAGCATTTCCTGACTTTTATAAATTAGTTAAGAAAAATGTAAGTTCCATTATGAACAACTCACTATGTAATGGTATTATTTATATAAAAGGGGGCGATTTTTACGAGGAAATGGAAGGTTTTAAAAAATATAAAATCTATCCCATTAGCGCATTTTTTACCGAGCCATTTTTTGAAACAAAAAAAATAATTTATTTACCAATTGAACCCTAAAAAGTTTTGTAATTAAAATAAATCGTGTACTTTTGCAAACCGATTTACGGGGATTTAGAACAAAGTAGAACTATTTAAATAAGAAATAAGATGAAACGTACATTTCAGCCTTCAGTTAGAAAAAGAAGAAATAAACATGGTTTTAGAGAAAGAATGGCTACTGCTAATGGAAGAAAAGTGTTGGCTGCACGTAGAGCAAAGGGTAGAAAAAAACTAACAGTTTCTGATGAATTTCGTCATAGAAAATAAGCTATAGATTTTTCAGTTTCTACTGAACATATAAAATTTGCAAAAACGTGTCTATATATAGATGCGTTTTTTTTTATATTGCATTGTGAAAAAAGTTCTTACAGCCATAGTTTTTAGTCTTATCGCTTTCTGCGCTCTTTCGCAAGAGAAAGCGAACGATAACCAATTGGCTCTCCTCTATTTTTCGCAAGGCGAATATGCCAAAGCTGCAGAAATTTATCAAAACCTTTACGGCCAAACCCATTCCCAGACTCACTTTGATTACCTTATACGGTGTTATTTGGAGGTTGGCGAAAATCAAAAAGCCGTAGACGTTACCAAGGAACAAATTCGACGTTATCCTAAATCATTTTACTATCAAATAAAGTTGGCAACCATATATGTACGCATGCAAAAAAACGATGATGCCAATGACATTTTTGAAAAGACAATCAAAAAAGCTTCCAAAGAACTCGAGTATTGCCTCGAAGCCGGTCAAGCGTGCCTAGACAACAAAGTGGATAGCGTAGCTCAGATTATTTACGAGAACGGACAATCAAAATTTCCCGACAACACTACCATTGCAAAGCAATTGAGCGAAGTGTACCTACAACGTGGCGAAAACAAAAAACTGATTGACACATACATCACCTTGTTGCGCCACAATAATGAAGAACTTGCGTTTGTAGAAAGTCAACTGCAATACACCATATACGAAAGAAAATCAACACAGTTACAAGAAACTCTCTCTTCTACCCTCTATTCTCTAACCGAAAAAGAAGGAAAAACATTGGTTTTCAAAGAATTATACCTTTGGCTGATGATTCAAGACAAAAACTTTGAAAAAGCATTTGCCATCAGTAAAGAGATAGATATTGAAAACGATGAAGATGGCGAAAAACTTCTTGAGTTGGGGGAAATAGCCCTTTCAAATAATGAGTATAAACAGGCTACAAATTGTTTCTCATATGTTGTACAAAAAGGTCCTATGGGTGATTATTATGATGAAGCACTGAGAAACCTCTTAGAGACATCGTACAACCAATTATTTAAAACATACACAAATATTGATAAGAATCAAGTTATAGCACTAGAAACCGAATATCAAAAAGCGCTAGACGAATTGGGAGAATCAAATTCATCGGGCGAGATTCTCAAGAATCTAGCTCACATTCGTGCATTCTATCTTGACAAAGGAGATTCTGCCATAACCATGCTTCAAAATGCAATACAATCGCCAAACTATCAATATTACAAAGGTAGTTTGGAAATGGAACTTGCTGACGTATATCTTTTCACAAACGACATATGGAGTGCGAACATGCTTTATGCTTCAATTGCGCTAAACTACAAGAACAATGACGTTGGACATACGGCACAACTGCAACAAGCAAAAATAGCTTACTACAATGGAAATTTTGCTTATTCACAAGCTCTCCTTGATGTGTTGAAAGGAAGTACGAGCAAACTTATAGCTAACGATGCGTTTGAACTTTCTCAACTAATATCAGACAATACTGCGCTTGACACCTCTACAGCTGCGCTTGAGATATTTGCCCGTGCCGATTTGCTTCTTTCTCAAAACAAAAACACACAAGCGCTTGCCACCTACGATTCTATACCGAAATTATTCCCAGGACATTCTCTTGACGATGACATTCTCATGCGCAAAGCAACTATTGCAAAATCCACAAACGACACTACGGGAATGGTTCAATACCTTCTAGAAATAGCAGATAGGTTCTCGTATGAAATTTATGCTGATAAAGCTATATTTTCTTTAGCTGAATATTACAATAAAATAGGTAACTTTGAGAAAGCGAAAGAACAATATAAAAAACTTGTACTCAACTATTCTAATAGTTTTTATGCACCAACAGCACGAAAACGCTTTAGGGAATTGGAACAATAAATACTAAAAAAATGCCGACTGTTGCTGTTGCTATATTAAATTGGAATGGAAAATCATGGATGGAAAAATTCCTTCCAAACGTTATTGAAAATTCCCCGGAAGCCACTGTTTATATCATTGACAACAATTCAACCGATAATAGTGTAGAATTTCTCCAAAATAATTTTCCCGAAACGCCACTTATTATACTCGACAAAAACTATGGTTTTGCCGAAGGCTACAATCGTGGATTGGAACAAATTACGGCAGACTATTATGTATTGCTCAATTCCGATGTACAAGTAGGAAAAAATTGGATTCAGCCGATTATTGCAGAAATGGAGAATGACAAAAATTTGGCGGTTTGTATGCCAAAACTCAAATCGTACTACAATCCCGAATATTTTGAATACGCCGGAGCTGCAGGAGGATTTATAGACACTTTTGGATATCCTTTTTGCAATGGCCGACTATTTGACACAATAGAAAAAGACGAAGGCCAATATGATGAAGATTATGAAATTTTCTGGGCTTCCGGAGCTGCTCTATTTATTAAAAGAGCCGTGTACAATGAGGTTGGTGGCTTAGACAAAGATTTTTTTGCTCATATGGAAGAAATTGATTTCTGTTGGCGAGTGAAAAATGCAGGCTACAGTATCAAATACATACACAAATCCGAGGTTTTTCACGTTGGTGGAGGTTCTTTGCCAAAAGAAAATCCGTTTAAAACGTATTTAAACTACCGGAACAATTTGTTTATGCTTCATAAGAACCTTCCAAACAATTGTTACAAGAACATTATTTTCAAACGTCAACTTCTTGATGCACTCTCTTGGTGCAATTTCATACTCCATGGTGATTTCAAAAATGCGAAAGAAATTATTCACGCACACAAAGAATATAAACGGGCAATTCCACTGCTTAACGAGAAACGAAAAGCAATGCCCTCTAAAAAGGTGCATAAAGAAATCTACCCACACTCTATAGTATGGGCATATTTTATAAAACGAAAAAAAAGGATTTCAATGTGTCAATTATAATGCATTGATAACTGTTTCCAACTTCACTCCATGTGAGCCTTTCACCAAAACGGTTGCATTTTCTATTGGTTTTGCAACAAGCTGCTGGCGTAGTTCTTCAGACGTTGTATAGTAATGAGCCTCTAGTCCATCTATATGTGGCCAATTACCAACAAGAATAACATTCGCAACAGATGAATTGCGTAAAAGTTCCAAAATTGAAGTATGTTCTCTTTCTGAAGATTCATCAAGTTCAAACATTTCACCTAAGATGGCACATTTATTTGGAGCATCCATGTTTACGAATGTTTCCAACGATGCACGCATACTTGTTGGATTGGCATTGTACGCATCCAAAATCAAGGTGTTTTTCGCAGTTTTTTGCAATTGTGAGCGATTGTTTGACGGCACATAACCCTCTATCGCAGATTTTATTTGCTCCAACGACACGCCAAAGTACGTTCCGACAGTAGCTGCAGCCAACATATTTTTAGCATTGTATTCTCCGTATAATGAAGAATGAATATCTACGGATTTTCCATTCTGCGTAAAGGTAAAGGCTGCGTAAATAGCTTTATCTATCATCGTTCCTGAATACGGAGCATTTGCCACAAATGAATATTGCTCAAGTTTTTTCACTCCTCGCAAATTATTCATAAGATGAGTGTTGTCAACATCAATAAAAACAGTGCCATCAACACTTGCCAAATATTCGTAAAGCTCTGTTTTGGTCTTTATAATATTCTCAAAACTACCAAATCCGAGTAAGTGAGCCTTTCCTACATTTGTAATCAAACCGCACGTTGGCGATGCTATATTTACCAATGTTTTGATTTCTCCTGGGTGATTGGCTCCCATTTCTACCACCGCAATCTCAACATCCTTTGTAAGAGACAACAACGTCATAGGAACACCTATATGATTGTTCAAATTACCACGAGTGTACTCTACTTTGTATTTTTGCATCAACACAGCAGAAACCAATTCTTTTGTGGTGGTTTTACCATTTGTTCCTGTAATTCCAATTACAGGAATACGTAACTGCATTCTATGATAATGAGCTAAATCTTGCAAAAACTGCAATGAATTTTCAACATGAATACAATTTTCTCCTTGAACAGAATCATCATCTACAATAGCACAAACTGCTCCTAATTCTATAGCTTTTTCGGCATACTTATTACCATCGAAGGTATCTCCTTTTAAGGCAATAAAAATAGTATTTTTTGTGATTGTTCGAGTATCGGTTGATACCTTAGGAAACCTTACGAAATAGGTTTCATAAAATTCTTGTACATTCATAACACCTTAGTTCTATTCAAAAAAAAAGCCCCGCAGATGGGGGCTTTTAATATTCTGTAATTTCTATTAGTAAGAAACTGGACTTCCTACGCGTGTCATTGCACAACGGAAACCTATATCATCTGCAGATTTTGATTCATCTAAGAAGCGACGAGAACCTGGAGCTAGGTAATAAGCTCTATCACGCCAGCTACCACCTTTGTATACACGAGTGTGATCATTTACTAAAGTATACCAACCTGTTTCTGCATACAAGCCTTCTTCAGAAGTATTTTTTTGTTGATACATTAAATTTGAACCATATGTTCTTGTAGAATCTTCAATATCTGTTTCTTGGAAATCAACACTTGACATTTTATCACCATCTAAATAGTTAATGTTATCAGATTGGCGATAGTTCATACGACCATATGCATCAGATTCTGTAATTTCTTCTTTCACCATACGACCTAAAGAATCTTTTTGTTCAAATACACCTTGTTCAACTTCAGTATATTTTTGGAATACGTTACCTCTAAAAGGTCTGAATTCATCTACATCACCTGAAGAATTTGCACGATATACGTCAAGTACCCATTCGTTTACGTTACCTGCCATACCATACAATCCATAATCATTTGGCCAGTATGACAAAACAGGACCTGTAATATCTGCCATATCATTTAAACGACCGGCAACACCCATTTGATCACCACGTCCACGAGTATAGTTGGCCATCATTTGACCACGATCATTTACACTTGGGTTACGTAATTGATGTCCATTCCAAGGATATACTCTACGTTCGTAAATACGTTCATCAACTGAGTTTCCAATGGTTGCCAAAGCTGCAAATTCCCATTCTGCTTCTGTTGGGAGACGATATTTTGGAAGAATAATACCATCTTCCTCACGAACTATACGAGTACCATCAGAGTTAGATGGGTTGTAATCATGTAAGTTTTGATTTACAGAACCTTCATACATATGATTCATGTATGCTTCAACGTTGAAGTTATCATCACCACGTTGATCAATATTTTCGTTAAGCACACCTTCACGAATTAATATTCTTTCGTTTACACGGTCGGTACGCCAAACGCAATAGTCATTTGCTTGCAACCAACTAACACCAACAACAGGATAGTTTTGGAATGCTGGGTGACGCAAATAGTGTTGAACATATGGCTCATTGTAGCTCATACGACTTCTCCATACCAATGTATCAGGCAAAGCTGACCAATACACATAGGGATTGTCTTGATAAACACGAGTCAACCAGTGCAAATATTCACGATAATCCAAATTTCGTACTTCTGTTTCGTCCATGTAGAATGAAGATACACTCACCTTACGTGCGACATTGTTCCAATCATACATTACATCCTGTTGAACAGCGCCCATTGTAAACGAACCACCTTCAACTAAAACGAGTCCCGGACCGGTTTCCTGTTCGTAAAAATCATCACCCTTTTCGAAACCTCCGTTGTCTGAATCATTGTAGTTCCATCCCGTAGCAGTAGAAACTTCATCAGCGCAAGAACTCATTAAGAATAGTCCTGCGATTGCTGAATACATCAAAAGATTCTTAATATTCATAACATTTTGTTTTTAATTGCACATCTATATTTAAAACGTCGGCGCTTTAACCGCCTCATATTTTTTCTTTTTTTCTCGACAATCAAATTGATAGCTTAAGGATACCTCATGCGTACCAATTAGTTTTATTGAGTTATTAGTCATAACACAATTGTACGCAAATCTAAACTTTTTTTCAACAATACCAATAAAAATTCCGAAAGAATTTGCGTTCATAGGTATATTTTGTCGGTATGCACCACCAAATTGTATCATCCATTTTTGTAAAATTAACCCTAATTGCGCATACGACGAAGTTCCTCCAACTACCACATTTACATGAGGATAGAACCAAATTAAGTACTTTTGAGTAAAGGCCTTTGTGGTTGAAAATTTTGCCATGCTATGGAATGAAAAAATTCTTGGAAATAAATTCTCATTTTTGTTATTTTCGGTAATATTTCCCTGCAAATTTTTAATAGTAATACCCGAATAAAACATGTCGTTGTATACCAATACCCCCATTTCTGAGTTAAAATTATGACGCACTATTTTTGTCAAATCTTCTCCGGTTGGATTTACTCCATCTTGAAATACATTTAACATGTCAGAAAAAACTAAGTTGGAATAATCTGTGGACCCATATACATACCCGGCTCCCAACGAAAGCGCTGCATACAAATGTTTTTGTAATTGAAACATGTGAGCATACATTGTGAGCAACTGCGTTTGATTAAAAATATTGTCTTGCACATCTTGCAATAGAGAGACACCTATAGCGCTATTACTTTTCTTTAGTTCCATATCAAACGAAACATAGGCAGAATTGTATCCTTCGAACATGGAGTTTTTTGTCCGAAATGAAGTATAAACATTCGGACAGGAATGGACACCAACGAATGCGGGATTTAGATATACATAATTGGTATAAACTTGAGAGAAATCTACTATTTGAGCAGATGACTCGATTACACAAATTACAATGTATAACGAAAAAAGTAGCGCTCTTTTTGCAATATGTTTCAAGTTTTAAATAATTTTACAAGCAAAAATACTATAAGGTATTTAAATTACGTATTCTTTTATATTTTATTTTATTTCGAGTGCAAATACTTAAAACACCAATACAAACAATAATTTTTATGTGTTGCTTTTTGGTTTTCTCTTCAAAAGAAAGCAATGCTCAGTCTGTATTGTCGAATGGTACATGGGTACAAATTTCTGTTTCCGAATCTGGCGTTTACAAAATCTCATACGACGATATAGTTTCATGGGGATTCAAAGACATTAACTCTGTTGCAGTATTTGGCAATGGAGCCGGAGAATTGTCGTTAATGAATGATGCTCAACTTCCTGAATCTCTCCACGAAATTGCTATTTTAATGGATAAAGGGAACGACAATGTGTTCAATTCCGGCGACTACATTCTTTTCTATGGACAATCGCCACACGTGTGGGCGTACGATGAAACCGGCAAAACTTTTTCTCACAAAACGCATAGTTATAGCGACAAGAACTATTATTTCGTAACAACAACCCGTACGCCCACAAAATTTATTTCAAGCAAAACGGCGCCCACAACGGCAGAAATAGCAACAATTTCTTCATATGACAATCTGCAAGTACACGAATTAAACGAAATAAATTTTTTAAATTCCGGACGAGAATTTTATGAGACAATTCCTTCTTCAAAAACGCTCTCGTTCAACGTTAAAAATATTCTCACCAATACCCAAGCGGACGTTACGTTTTCAATTGCTGCTCGACATGCATCTACAGGAACTATCAGTATTACAGCAAATGAATCCTCGTTGGCAAGTATGACTTTTAGTGCTTGTTTGGGCAACAATCCTTATGCAAGATTAAAAACCCAAACATTCAAATTCCTTCCTTCAACTGAAAACCTTTCATTTTCTATCACACAAAACTTTAGTGGAGCTAATAGTAAATCATGTCTAGATTATTGCAGACTTCACTCTCGTTGTTCTCTCAAAATTGAAGACAATGAGCAACTAATTTTTCGTGATGCAAATAGCATTGCGACAAATGGTGTAGGAAAATTCCTACTTTCATCTAAATCTAAAAATTCAATCTGGGATATTACAAATCCGGAAAAACCATCTATTGTTGCTACTCAATTCACAAATGGCACTACCACATTCAAAGCAAATATTGAGAATCTGCACGAATACATTGCATTTTCGTCTGATTATAAATCCGTAGAATTAGAGAAAACTATTGCAAACCAAGATATTCTTTCTGATACCAATCCTGACATGATTATTGTCGCTAATGATGTCTTTTCTGAATATGCCCAACAAATCGCTGATTTACACAAAACCATTGACAACTTTTCAGTAAAAGTGGTTTCACAAGAATTGATTTGCAACGAATTTTCGGCAGGCAGAAAAGATGTAGCTGCTATTAGGAACTACCTTCGATATGTCTATAAAAAAGGAAATAAAAATTTGAAATACGTATTGCTTTTTGGCGATGGCATTTATTCAAATAAAACTATAGACCTTAATGGAACATACATTTTTACATTAGAATCAAAAGAAAGTCTAAATATTGATGGGTCATATTGTTCTGATGATTTCTTTGGCATTCTTGATGACAATTCAGGCATAAAGCCTAATGATGACTTTTCTGGTGAACTGTCTATCGCTGTTGGTAGAATTCCAGTTTCAAACGAAACACAAGCTAAAAACTATACGAAGAAACTGATTCAATACGCAACAAATCCTTCATATCGTGGAGATTGGCAAAACTATTTATGTTTCCTTGCCGATGATGCTGACGAAGGACAAACAATTCACATGACTGATGCTGATTTACTTTGCAAGACAATTAGTCAGACATATCCTCAGTTCAATTTTGATAAAATTTATGCTGATGCATACCAACAAGTAAACAGTAGTGCTGGTCAGCGATACCCGGAAGTTGTCTCGGCTATATATGATAGAATTCAAAAAGGTTGTTTAATATTCAACTATACGGGACACGGTAATGAAACTCGAATGATGGCTGAATATGCTATTGAAGCAACAACTATTGAATCTTGGAAAAACACTACAAAATTGCCATTCTTCATAGGCGCAGCCTGCAACATAGCTCACTATGACTATGACGGAACATCTATTGGCGAAAAAATCTTACTACAAAAAGATGGAGGAGGCATTGGCATTATTAGTGCTACTCGATATTCTTATGCTTCATCAAACTATACATTGTGTAATAATTTGTATAAAACTATTTTCTCCCTAGATTCACTCAATCAAATTCAAACAATTGGAGAATCATTAAAAATCGCAAAAGCAAACACGCCGAATGACTTTTATCAAAACAAACGCTTGTACACATTATTAGGAGACCCTGCTCTACGAATTGCAATGCCTCAATATTCCATTGCTCTTGATTCTATTAATGATAAAAATTCCGAAGAATTTGCAGATACAATTAAATCATTATCAACCCTTCGCGTTGTAGGACACATAGCAGACGTTACAAACCAAATAGACTCTTCGTACAATGGACGTCTTTTCATAAAACTTTTTGATAAAGAACAATCTATTACAACATTAGGAAACGACGGTGGAAATACTTTTTCTTTCAATTCATATACTAATGTGCTTTTCCAAGGATTAGCAGACATTACGAATGGTGTTTTCTCATTTCAAGCAAATATTCCCCAAGATATTCTATACTACAATGGTAAAGGGAAACTAAGTCTTTACGCCACAAACGACAGCATTCAAGCATCAGGGGCTTATTACGATTTGATTATAAATGGAAGTGAAAGTTTAACCAACGACGACTATACCGGACCTCAAGTTTCACTCTTTTTAAATGACAGTTCGTTTACTTCCGGTTCTATGACCAACCAAAATCCACAACTTCTAGTCTACGTTACAGATTCATCAGGCATTAATATTTCCAATGCTGCTATTGGTCATAACATTGTGCTCACAATTGACGATGACGAATCAAATCAGATTATACTCAACGATTTTTACTATGCCGACATTAACACTTACGTTTCGGGAAGCATTTTGTACCAACTCAAAGATTTAGAAGAAGGCAACCACACTCTCACTCTCACCATTTGGGATGCATACAACAATGTAACAGAAACAAGTATTGATTTTTATGTAACGAATTCCGGAAATATAACTATCTCAGAGTTATACAATTACCCAAATCCGATGAATGACATTACTCGTTTTCACTTTGAACACAATCAAGCAGGGAATGAGATTACGGTTACAATAAATATATATGACATCTCTGGAAATATAGTTAAAATGATAAAGCAAGAAAATACGCCGGGAGGCTTCACCGATGAATCTCTCACATGGGATGGACGTTCTTCTGATGGAGCCGTAATGAAATCAGGTATTTACCCGTATACTATTGAAATACAAACGCAAGACGGGAAGAATTTGTATGGAAAGCAAAAAATCCTTCTTATGAAATAATATTTATAATCAAATAATAAACACGATAATTTAAAGTTTATAAAAAATGTATATTTGCAAAAATAAATTTGAATCTAAAACAATGACAATGCGACACATATTTACTACTTCTTGTGCTCTTATTATAAGTGCTTCTCTATTTGCACAACAAGTGGATGACAATACATATAGTACTGGGCAAGACCTTGAAAATAAATATAATGTAATAACAACAGCTGTATCGTTTTTAACCATTACTCCTGACTCTCGTAGTGGAGCTATGGGTGATGCGGGAGTAGCTACAAGTACTGATGCTTGGTCTCAACATTCAAATGCATCAAAATACGCACTTGCTGCTGATGATATGAGTGTTGGACTTTCTTACACACCATGGTTATCGAACCTTGGCATTAAAGATATCAACTTAATATATTTAGCTGGATACAAAAAGCTTCCTTCTAAAAAAGAAGCTATTGGCGCATCACTTTGCTATTTTTCATTAGGCGAAATTCCTGCATATGATGAAAATGGAAATGCAATGGGCTACTCAATTTCTCCACAAGAATACTCTTTTGATGTATCATACTCTCGCTACCTTGCCGATAATTTTGTAATGGGTATGACCGGTCGTTTTATCTACTCTAACTTAACTGGTGGCACACAAGACAATTACCATGCAGGGAAAGCTGTAGCAGCTGATGTTTCAGGAACATATTTCAAAAACATCAAAAAACTAATGCCCGGATTATTAACCTTAGGTTTTAATTTTTCAAATATTGGTTCTAGAATCTCTTATTCAGAAGACAACAAAGACTTTATCCCTGCAAATATGAGACTAGGAGCAGGCTACACTATGAAAATTGACGAATATAATAAAATCAGTTTGTTCCTTGATTTCAATAAATTACTTGTACCTACTCCTCCTGTTTATCAAAAAGATACTGCAGACAAATATGTTATAGTAGCAGGGAAAGACGATGATATTTCGAGTGTTCAAGGCATATTCCAATCATTCTACGATGCACCTAGTGGATTCAAAGAAGAAATGAAAGAATATACAATCAGCATTGGTGCTGAATATTGGTACAACGAACAATTTGCTATTCGTGCCGGCTACTTCAATGAAGCAGAAACAAAAGGTGATCGCAAATATTTTACTGCCGGTGCAGGGCTTCGACTCAATGTATTCGGACTTGACTTTTCATATCTAATCCCTATCAATGGCAAAAACTCACCATTGGCTAATACGTTCCGCTTTTCTTTGACATTCGACTTTAACGGAGTGAAATCATGAAGATTAGAATAGGTCAAGGATATGATGTTCATCAATTAGCAGAAGGTTTACCATTTATTTTAGGTGGTGTTACTATACCACACTCTCATGGTATGGTTGCTCATTCCGATGGCGATGTTTTACTTCATAGTATTTGCGATGCACTTCTTGGGGCAGCAACATTACGCGACATTGGTTTTCATTTCCCTGACAATAGTAACGATTATAAAAATATTGATAGCAGAATCCTTCTACGCAAAACAAAAGAATTATTGAGTAACGATAATTGGACTATCGGGAATATTGATGCTACCATATGCCTACAAAAGCCTAAATTACTCAATTATATACCTCTAATGTGCGAAAACATTGCAAACGACCTAAACATTGATATTCGTGATGTTTCTATTAAAGCAACGACAACCGAAAAACTTGGTTTTGTAGGAAGAGAAGAAGGAATTGCAGTGTTTACTGTTGCTTTAATCCAGAAATAAAGACCTTCCCCAAAAAAAATCTTAATCATTTTACATCTATTTATGCTCATTTTACCACTTTCACTCACAAATTTAACGTAATTTCACCCCTGAAATCGAATTATTACACCAAAGAACCCGTTTTAACGATATTCTATAGACACAAAAACCATTTTTTTTACTCTGCAGGTTTTTCCCCCTACTTTTGACTCGTCAAACAAAAGAAATTGTCATGATTATTTTAAAATCACAAAACAAAAATGCCATTATCTATAAAGATAAGACATTTACATTTAACGAAGTATTACAATATTCAGATATCTATGCAGATTTTTTCAAAGAAAAAGGTCATACTTCAAAGATTCTCATTTTTGCTGAAAACTCTCCGGAATGGATTTTTACATTTTATAGTATAATACGTGTAGGTGCTATAGTTGTGCCTGTTGATGCACAATGTACTCCTCACGAATTAGCATACATTATAGATAACTGCCAACCCGACTGCATTTTTACATCAAATGAAAAAAGTGCTACGGTAAATGTAGCACTTGCAACTACGAAACACCAATGTAAAACCTACACTACTGAAGATATTCCTATTGTAGAAAACATAAAAATTACGGAAATCAGTGTTTCCGACATGGAAAAAACAATGACAATCATATACACTTCAGGTACTACAGGTTCACCTAAAGGTGTTATGCTTTCATACAAAAACATTTTCTTCAATGTGAATGCGGTTTCCCATGATGTTGAAATATACAATGAAGACAGAAACGTCATGATTCTTCTTCCTTTGCATCATATTCTCCCTCTCCTTGGGTCAGTTGTTGCTCCACTATACAATGGGGCAACGGTTGCCATTGCAGAAAACCTTACAGCAGAAAGCATACTTTCTACTCTAGAACGAGGCAAAGTTGGCATTTTCATTGGCGTTCCTCGACTTTATGAGATATTGGCAAAAGGAATTATGGCAAAAATCAATAGTTCCGCAGTTACTCGCCTACTCTACAAATTTGCTAAGTTTGTAAATAGCAAAACATTTTCTAAAATACTATTCAACAGTGTTCACAAAAAATTTGGTGGACATATTGAATATTTGGTTTCAGGAGGTGCTGCACTTCCCATTGAAATCGGTACAATATATAAAGTATTAGGTTTTACCGTTTTGGAAGGCTACGGAATGACTGAAGCTGCTCCTATGATTACCTTCACTCGTCCATGGAATGTTCGTGTTGGATACGCTGGTGAACCTCTTTCTGGTATTGAAGTAAAAATTGACGAACAAGGCGAAGTTTGCATAAAAGGAGATAACATAATGCAAGGATACTACAATTGCCCGAAAGAAACAGCACATGTTCTTCGTGACGGATGGCTTCACACCGGCGACAGAGGTGAATTCGACGGAAACTGCCTTAAATTAACCGGACGTATCAAAGACATTATTGTTACACCTAATGGAAAAAAGATCAATCCTGAAGAACTTGAAGCCGAAGTAATGAGGCATTGTGCATTCATTAAAGAAATCGGTATTTTCCTTAAAGATTCTGTGTTACAGTGTATCATAGTTCCTCAAATGTCTGAAATTCGAGAAAATACGGAGAAAGACATTGAAGCAACACTAAAAGACGAGATAGCAAAATTCAATCTAACCGTTGCCCAATACAAACGAATCAAACGCATTCACATTTATTCGGGAGAATTGCCAAAAACTCGTTTGATGAAAATTCAACGATTCAAATTGGCTGACCTTGTTTCTCAAGAAAACAGAAGAAAAAACGTTGAGGACAAACCTCGAAGCGAAGTTTACACCATGCTCAAAACATTTATTGATGCAGAAAATGAATGTAATGCCGGCGAAAACGACCATATTGAAATTGATCTTGCTATGGATTCGCTCAACAAGGTTGCTTTACTTACGTTTATTGAATCTTCGTTTGGTATTTTGTTGAACGAAAGCCAACTTGAAGAACTTAATACTCTTGGTAAAATTGCGGCATACGTAGAAGAACACGAAACTTCCATACAAAACGCGACAAACATTTCATGGAAAGAAATACTCTCTACCAAATTACAAGGAGTTACAATTCCTAAAGCAGGTATTTTACAAACTATCTGCAGCCGCTCGGCACAAATAGCAATGCACATTGTGTATCGATATCGCAAGAGTGGCAATATAGAACTACCAAACCATCCATGCATCATAGTGGCAAACCACCGCAGTGCACTCGACGGATATTTCATTACGTCAAAATTGAAAGGAAAAACGGTTCGCAATACATTCTTCTTTGCTAAAGAGAAACACTTACAATCTAAATTTGCCCACTTCATGGCGAGCAAAAACAATGTAATTCTTATGGATATAAACAAAAACGTGCGCGAATCATTACAACAGATGGCAATGGTGCTCCGCTCTGGTAAAAACATTATCATTTTCCCAGAGGGAACTCGCTCACACGATGAGAAACTGTTGACTTTCAAAGATAGTTTTGCAATTTTGAGTACCGTACTTAATGTACCAGTTGTTCCAGTTGCAATTCAAGGCTCTGAACACGCTGTGTTCGACACAATACACCTACCGCGCCCATTTGCTAAGATTTCGGTAGAATTTTTGGCTCCGGTATATCCTAGTGGCGAACCGGCAAGCACGCTTCGCAACAATGTAGCAGCAAGAATTTCTAATAGACTATACAAATAATAACTATTACTTCATACAACACACTAACTCCCCTAAAACGCAATATTTAGGGGAGTTTTTCTTATAATTATAAGAACATTCGTGTTTAGTCAGTACTAAACGAATATTTCTGATAACAAAAGAGCCAAAATAGAATTTAATCCATTTTGGCTCTTTGTGTATAAAATCAGCTTGTCTTCTATATTTCACCTGCTTTCAAGCGTTCTGCATTTTCTGCAATAACCAATTCATCAATAATTTCTTGAATTTCACCAGCCATTATTGCCTGCAAATTGTATAGCGTTAAACCTATACGGTGGTCGGTTACACGACCTTGAGGATAATTGTATGTACGAATCTTTGCCGAACGGTCTCCTGTTGACACCATAGTTTTTCGTTTTGAAGCGATATTATCAAGATATTTTTGATACTCCATATTGTAAATACGGGTACGCAACTCAACCATGGCTTTTGCCTTATTTTTAAGCTGAGACTTTTCATCTTGGCATTGTACAGTAATTCCAGTAGGAATATGTACTAATCGAATAGCCGAATATGTGGTGTTTACACTCTGTCCACCATGACCTGATGCACAAAAAATATCAGTACGGATATCAGACTCTTTCAAATCAATATCAAATTCTTGAGCCTCAGGAAGAACAGCTACAGTTGCTGCAGAAGTATGTACACGCCCTTGTGTTTCTGTTGCTGGAACACGTTGCACACGATGCACTCCCGATTCATATTTCAACGTTCCGTACACATTGTTTCCTGTTACTGAAAATACGATTTCTTTATATCCACCCGAAGTACCTTCGTTAAAACTTGTAAGTTGCGCCTTCCAGCCTTTTGATTCACAATATTTTGAATACATACGATACAAATCTCCAGCAAAAATTGCAGCCTCGTCTCCTCCAGTTCCTCCACGAATTTCGACTATGGCATTTTTCCCGTCTTCTGGGTCGGCAGGTATGAGCAAAAGACGAATTTCATCTTCCATTTTTGCAATTTTTGGCTCTGTCTCGTCTATTTCGGCTTTAGCCATTTCGCGCATATCTTCGTCATTTTCAGTCTCAAGAATATTTTTTGCCTCCGACAAGTTTGCAAGCATATTTTTATAATCCTTGCGTGCTTTCATAAGCAATTCCAACTCATGATATTCCTTGTTTAACTTAACAAACCGCTTCATGTCGGCTATAATAGCCGGGTCGGTTATCATTGTAGAAATTTCCTCGAATTTATACTGCAAGCCGTCTAATTTTTCGACTAACGATTGTTCTGCCATAATCAATTATTTGCGTGCAAAAGTAGAAATTAATTTGTAAAATGAAATGATAGAGCAACACAAAACAACGGTTGCTTCTTTTTTGACTAATTCAGTGACAATAGTCGCTGAAATTCCATCATCCAAAAGTCAGGAATGAATCCGTTGCGAAACATTTCATAATCTTCTAACGAACAAGGAATTATACGCTTTTTCTGCGTACTTTTCATAGGAACTTCAACCCAAAATGTTTGAGAAACGAGTGACTCATAAAAACAAATATCCTGCGGAAATTTAGCATGTTTCAAATATCGTTTTAGGTATGAATCATCGGAGTAATCACCACTTTCACGTTTTCGTTGTGAAATGCCATCTAACACATGCCATAGAATTTCTGCAGATAATTGTGCCGATATAGAATCTGTATCTTTTTGTGGATTGAATTCAGACAAGAAAAACATATTCATTCGTGGCGAATATCCGGCATTCCATGCGCACTGACAAGCCGATTCGGCGTATAATCCATTGACATTCATGCCTGCAGGATTGTCGGAATAGCGAATGGCATTGATATCAAAAGAAACAAGCTGCGCATCGCGTATAAAGGATTCTGCTTGTTTAATATCATTATTGCATTCTCCCAAACGAAGCGTTGCAAAATAATGGTCTGCTAACCATGAAAAGGCATCGTGAGAAGATAAATATTCTTGAGTACCTATTTGAGATAAACGAATTTGCGGATTGTATGCTATTAAATGAGAAATGTAGTTTCGGTTTGAAAAATCTTCTGCATTTTTTTCCCAATCAACACGTGCATCAATCATACAAACCGATGGAAATTGCACTTTTTTGAAACTTGCTTCTGCCAAATAACAAGAAGCTTCTTGCGTCCCACCAAATACAATGATAGGTTTATCATATTTGGCAAGAATTTCAACCGCAGACTGAAGATTTGCATATGATTGCGCAACCGTATCACCACGTTTACAAATACCCAAATCTAGTACTTTCAACGATTTTGAGGTTTTGTGCAAAGAATACAACGTCTCTCTCACTACCGAAGCAGCATTGTGAGTACCAATATTATCCGAATTTCTGTCCTCGCTATAACCGAGCAGAAACACACCAGCCGCCTTTAACGAAGTGTTGGCATACGAATTAGTTGACAATACTCCCAAATTATTGGAAACATCAAGAGTAACCGGTTCGCAATATGCCTCTAATCCCATTCTTTATTTTTTCTTAACATCAGCTATTTCGTAACATTGTTGCAATGTTAACGAAGCAGGATCTACATTTTTGGCAATTCTAAAATATTTTTTCTTGTAGAAAACACATGGATGTCCCCATCTGTCAAGAACTACCTTAATATTTGCATCTTCTTCAAACTCTTTTATACGACGTTTTTCGTCTGTTTCAAGTTTACGTTTGATGATTTTTTCCGCATCACTAATCGTCACCGAAAATACATCAGGATCGTTTTTCTTTAACGAAATAAATTTGCCTTTGTGCGCAAGGAATGCTCCAAAACGTCCAATGTTGGCAACAACGGGTTCTCCCTCAAAAATGCCAACTTCACGAGGCAAATCTAACAACGGTAATGCATCTTGCAGTGTCACCGTTTTTGCATCTTGTCCTTTAGACAATGATGCCGTTTTCTTATCGGGATCAGATGCTTCACCCATTTGTAAAAATTGACTAAAACGGCCATTTTTTACATATATGTTTTTGCCAGTTACGGGATGAACTCCCAACAATCTACCGTCATTTCTACTCTTGAGCAACGAAATTGCATCGTCTAACGTAATTGTTTCAATTCTATGTCCTTTGTCTAAGGCCACATATACGGGTTTTTCTTCATCTTCTTGTTTCCCCAACTGAACCATTGAGCCAAAACGACCAATTCGTACCGAGACTTGACGGCCTGTTTCAGGGTCTTTTCCCAACACACGTTCGCCATTTCCACGTTCCGATGTTTCCAGGGTATCATCAACTTGTGCATGGAAAGGTTTGTAGAACTTCGTGAGCATTTCTACCCAATCCATTTTACCAAGTGCTATCTCATCAAATTCTTGTTCAACCGATGCGGTAAAATTATAATCCATGATTTCTTCAAAATGTTTCATCAAGAAATCATTTACCACAATACCAATATCGGTTGGGAATAATTTGTTCTTCTCTGTATCAACCGTTTCGGCAACTTTTACCGATGTCAATTTTCCGTCTTTCAACTCCAACTGAGTATATTGACGTTTTTTGCCACTTCTGTCTTCTTTTACAATATAACCACGTTTTTGAATGGTAGAAATTGTTGGTGCATACGTTGACGGACGACCAATTCCCAAATCTTCTAACTTGCGAACAAGCGTTGCTTCTGTGTAGCGTGGCGGATGTTGAGTAAAACGCTCGCTTGCAAGCATTTTTTTCAAAGAAACGGCAGTGCCTACTTGGATATCGGGCAAAACCACGTCTTTTTCTTCCGTAGATTCTTCGTCAACCGATTCCATATACATTTTCAAGAAACCATCGAATGTAATCACTTCACCTTTTGCTGTGAAAACTGCTTTTTCAAGACTATCACTCACAATATTAAGCGTAGTGCTTTCTATTTGAGCATCGACCATTTGCGAAGCAATGGTACGTTTGCGTATCAAATCATATAATCGTTGTTCGTCAGCATTTGACGATACAAATTCATTCTCAATATATGTTGGACGAATTGCCTCATGCGCTTCTTGCGCACCTTTTGACGTAGTTGAGTATTTGCGAACTTTAGAATATTCTGCGCCGAAGTTTTCGGTAATAAATTTCTTAGTTGTACCAACAGCCAAAGCAGACAAATTCACAGAATCGGTTCTCATGTATGTTATGAAACCGGCTTCATAAAGTTGCTGAGCAATTTGCATTGTTTTTGCCACAGGGAACGAGAATTTTCTACTCGCCTCTTGTTGCAATGTAGACGTGGTGAACGGTGGCGCAGGATGTTTTGTGGTTGGTTTTTTCTCGCAAGAAGCAACCGTAAACGAAGCATTTTTTGCTTTTTCCAAAAACGCTTCAGCTTCTTTTTGAGTCACAAAACGTTTTGTCAATTCAGAAGAAATCACATATTTCTTTCCTTTATTGTCAATAACAAAATCAGCCACAACTTTATATGACGACTCTGTTTTGAAGCCATTAATTTCACGTTCGCGTTCTACTATAATTCGTACCGCAACCGACTGCACACGACCTGCTGACAACTGCGGTTTGATTTTTTTCCACAAAATTGGAGACAATTCAAAGCCGACCAATCTGTCTAAAACACGACGAGCCTGCTGAGCATCAACAAGACGAAGATTGATGGTACGAGGATGTTTCAAAGAATCAACAATTGCATCTTTGGTAATTTCATGAAATACAATACGTTTGGTGGAGTCTACCGGTAATTTTAAAACTTCTGCCAAATGCCACGCAATAGCCTCTCCCTCACGGTCCTCATCGGATGCTAGCCAAACACTATTCGCGTTTTTAACTGCTTTTCGTAATTCTGTTACCAATTTTTTCTTGTCCGGAGATATTTCATACAATGGAGCAAAAGAATTTTCTACTTCTATTCCCAATCCTTTCTTCTCCAAATCACGAATGTGTCCATAACTTGACATCACCATGTATTCCTTACCTAAGAACTTTTCTATCGTTTTTGCCTTTGCAGGAGACTCCACGATTACCAAATTTTCCGTCATGCCGTATATCGCCTTTTAAAAGATTTTGCAAAATTATAAAAAACAATTACAAACAAAGGTTTTAAGAAAAAAAAACAAAAGACTACTTTTTAATTACGGTATATTCAATAACTTTGAAAACTAAATTTTTGAAATATGAAAGAATTTAAAAAGGAACATAAATCCCACAAGAAACTTTACATAATACTATGGTGCTGTGCGATTTTCCCCATTATCTTCGCCATAATTCTATTTTCCCTCATTTCATCAGGGGAAGTCGGTTTTATGCCAACATTTGAAGAATTAGAGAATCCAAAGACGAAATTAGCCACCAATATTATTTCGGCTGATGGAAAAACAATGGGAACCTTCTATAAGGAAAATCGTATAGAATGCAAATACGAAGATTTGCCTCCACATTTAATTGATGCTCTCGTTTCTACAGAAGACGCTCGATTCTATAATCATTCAGGTATTGATTACCGCGGTTTATTTCGTGTTGCGGTAAAAACCGTACTTGGTGGAGACAAAAGTTCTGGAGGTGGTAGTACTATTACTCAACAGCTTGCAAAAATGTTATTTCCTCGCGAAAAATTGGATAGCAAAACTGATTTGATATTCAGAAAACTTCGCGAATGGGCTATTGCGGTAAAATTGGAAAAATCTTACACGAAAGAAGAAATCATAACATTATATTTAAATAAATTCGACTTCCTTCACAATGCCGATGGTATCAAAATGGCATCGCAAATCTATTTCAGCAAAGAACCGAAAGAATTGAAAATAGAAGAAGCTGCCATGCTTGTAGGGCAATTAAAAAACCCTTCGTTGTTCAATCCGCTTCGCAATGTTGACACCGTTACCGTTCGACGCAATGTGGTTTTAAAACAAATGGTCCGCTACGACAAATTAAGCGAAGAAGCATACGACTCTTTGAAAAACATTCCTATTACTTTAAATTTCAAAAGAATAGACCACACTAATGGTATTGCTCCATATTTCAGAGAATGGTTGCGAACAACAATGACAGCACAAAAGCCAGAAAAAAAGAATTATTGGAGTTACGATATGTACCAACGCGACTCTACATTATGGGAAACAAGTGCGCTTTATGGTTGGTGCAACAAAAATGAAAAAACGCCTGGCGTTTATTACAATTTGTATAGTGATGGGTTAAAAATCTATACTACCATTGATTCTCGTATGCAAAAATACGGCGAAGATGCTATGCGTAAACACATGTCAGAAACCGTTCAACCTGCGTTTTTCAAAGAGAATAAGAAAAATTCAAAAGCTCCATTTGCTTCAAATATAAGCAAAGAAGATTATGAAAATCGCTTGAAAGCGTCTATAAAACAATCAGAACGCTATCGCTCTATGGGTGGAAAATCAATGTCGTGGGACGAAGTTATGGAAGTATTCAACGAACCCGTTCCTACTACCCTGTTCTCATGGGAAGGCTCAATTGACACAGTAATTTCGCCTGTCGATTCTCTTAAATGGATGAAGAGTTTTCTACAATGTGGATTACTTTCTATGGAAGCAAAAACCGGCTATGTTAAATCATTCGTTGGTGGTATTGATTACGAATTTTTCCAATACGACCACATTATGCAACAAAAACGACAAGTTGGATCCACCTTCAAGCCATTTTTGTACACTCTCGCAATGCAAGAAGGAATGTCGCCTTGCAAGGAATTTGCCAACGTACCCACATCATTCTACGTAAACGACCAAATGTGGACACCGAGCAACTCCGACAAAGCACGAAACGGCGAAATGGTTTCGCTTGCATGGGGACTTGCAACATCAAACAACTGGATTTCGGCAAAACTTATGCAACTTCTTAAACCAGAACCTGTTGTAGCTCTTTCTCATGAAATGGGATTGTATAGTCACATAGATGCGGTTCCCTCTATTTGCCTTGGCGTTGCCGACCTAACGCTACACGAAATGGTTGGTGCATATAGTACATTTCCAAACAAAGGAATCCACGTTGAACCAATTTTCGTTACAAAAATTGAAGATAAATACGGAAATGTGATAGCTTCATTCTCTACAAAGCAAAATGAGGCCATTAGCGAAGAAGTAGCGTACCAAATGGTTGGATTGCTACAAAACGTTGTAAACATGGTAGACCGCGAGGCTAAAGCATACGGAACAGCAATTTCGCTCCGTACACGCTACGACATACGTGCTCCTCTTGCCGGGAAAACCGGAACAACCAACAACCACGCCGATGGTTGGTTTATGGGATTTACACCGGAATTGGTTACTGGCGTTTGGGTTGGTGGTGACGAACCAAGTATTCGTTTCAGAAGTTTTGCCTACGGACAAGGAGCAAGAATGGCTATGCCGGTTTTTGCGTATTACATAAAAGATTGTATTGCAAACAAAGACCAACTAGGATACAAATTTGGCGATTTTGAAAAACCGTTAAATTGGGTATCACCTTGTTACGGAGTAAGTCCTGCACCAAAGAAATCAGACGTAAACACCAATGACTTTGATGATTTTCTGTAATGGCAATGTCATCGTTTCAGTTCAAACAATTTAGTATTGAGCAAGAACACTCCGCCCTAAAATTGGGAACTGATGCTATGTTGCTTGGTGCGTTAACAAACTTTGAGAATCCTTCCGCAATACTTGACATAGGAACCGGCACGGGAATTTTAGCTCTTATGATGGCTCAAAAACACCCTTGCCCCGTTACCGCAATTGACATTGATGAAGGTGCAATTTGTGACGCACAGAAAAATAGTGCAGAAAGCCCGTGGAATGATAGAATCAAGGTAAAACAAAGTAATTTGCAGGATTTTGCAAGCAAAACAGAACACGAATTTGACGGAATTATCTGTAACCCTCCGTTTTTTTCGAATAGCCTCCACAACCCCACCATTGCAAAAACAATGGCACGACACACGGTTTCTTTAACACCGAATGACTTATTTTGTGGAATAGAAAAACTCCTTTCTGCAAGGGGGAAAGCCTCTATAATCATTACAACAAGCGAAAAGCAACTGTTTATAGAACAGGCTCAGAAACACAATCTGCACACCATTAAAGAGGTTGCCATTTACCCTTTCGTAACATCGGAAGCGCCGAATAGAGCGGTTCTCTTTTTCTCAAAAAAATGGTCCGGTTTTCAAAGAAATCAAATTCACATTCGAGAAAACGACAATAGATATACAAGCGAATACAAAGATTTAACCAAGGATTTTTACATAAAACTATAACGCTATGGCACTCATAAAATCAGTACGCGGATTTACTCCAAAAATGGGAGACAATTGTTTTTTGGCAGAAAATGCCACGATTATAGGAGACGTAACAATGGGAAACGATTGTAGTATTTGGTTCAACACCGTTTTGCGCGGAGACGTAAATACTATCAAAATCGGCAACCTTGTAAACATTCAAGATGGTGCTGTGGTTCACACGTTGTACGAAAAATCAATTACCGAAATTGGCGACAATGTTTCTATTGGCCACAATGCAACAATTCACGGAGCTAAAATTTGCGACAATGTTTTGATAGGCATGGGAGCTGTAATTTTAGACCATGCAGTTATTGGCGAAAATTCAATAATTGCTGCCGGATCTGTGGTTACCAGCGGAACAATAGTTGAACCGAATAGTCTTTTTGGCGGCGTTCCTGCTCGAAAAATCAAAAACGTATCTGCGGAGCAAACCAAAGAAATGATTTACAAATTTTCGCACAATTATAGAATGTACGCAGATTGGTATAAAGAGGAAGACAAAAAGGAAGATTAATTAATCAATCGTTTGCCTATATACCAAACCACATAGGCTGTAATAGATCCCAAAAGAGCACCACAAAATATATCGGCAGGATAATGCACGCCCAAATACATACGCGTGTAGCAAATCAATAGCGACCACGATAAAGAAAAAATTGTCCACCATTTTTTCTTTAACAACAAAGCCGTTGCTACCGAAAAGGCAAACATATTTGCCGCATGCGATGAAACAAATCCGTACATGCCGCCCTTATATCCATTCACTATATGTACTAGATTTTCTATTTCCAAATTGTGTGTAGGACGGTACCGACAGACTACATTTTTGAGCCCTCTAACCGAAATAAAATCAGCAACACCTACTGCACTCACAACAATCAGGAGACAAAGCAAAGTTTGCTTCATGCCAAATTTTCTGTATAGTAGAAAAATTCCCAACAAAAAAACAGGGATAGACGCCCATGTTTGGGTTAGTCCATAGAAAAATGAGTCAAAAAAAGGAGAATGAAAGCCATTGATAGCCAACAATAATTCACGGTCTAATGCCTCAAGACTTTCTATCATATATGCAACAACGTCCAAAGTTTATCTTTCAACTCTGTGATATTCAATTGAGCCACCGACGAAATGAAAATATGATCAATTTCTGACGGCAAATGTTTCTCTATCATAGATTTGAGCTCATCGTCAAGCATATCACATTTGGTAATAGCCAACAAACGAGGTTTGTCGAGCAATTCGCTATTGTATAACTTCAATTCATTGAGCAACACTGAATATTCTTTTGCAATGTCATTGCTATCGGCAGGAATCATAAAAAGCAACACCGCATTTCGCTCAATGTGACGAAGGAAACGAATTCCCAAGCCTTTGCCTTCATGCGCTCCTTCAATAATTCCGGGGATATCAGCCATCGCAAACGAATTATTGTCGCGATACGAAACGATTCCCAATTGAGGAACCAATGTTGTGAACGGATAGTTGGCTATTTTCGGTTTTGCTGCCGAAACTACGCTCAAAAGTGTTGATTTTCCTGCATTTGGAAAGCCTACAAGTCCAACGTCGGCAAGAACTTTTAATTCTAAAATATACCAACCTTCAATACCCGCTTCGCCCGGTTGTGCATAGCGTGGCGTTTGATTTGTAGCCGATTTGAAATTAAGATTTCCCAAACCTCCTCTACCACCACGAAGCAAGATTTTTTTTTCTCCGTGTTCCGTTATTTCACAAAGAACTTCTTCGGTCTCGCCATCTTTCGCAATTGTTCCAAGTGGAACATCTATAACAATGTCTTTTCCGTCAGCTCCAGTACTACCAGCACTACCACCACAACTACCGTCACCGGCAAACAAATGTTTTTGATAACGCATAGCCAACAACGTCCACACGTTATTGCTTCCGCGTAGTATAATGTGACCTCCACGTCCGCCATCGCCGCCGTCGGGACCACCTTTTGCTACATATTTTTCTCTATGTAAATGCGCAGAACCCGCACCTCCATTTCCCGAACGGAAATAAATTTTTATATAATCGACGAAACTTGACGTTGGCACAACGAGAGTATTAAATTGTTCAAAAAAAACAATTCACAATGTACGTTTAGAATTTGTACATTGTGAATTACTAAAAATTATTATTTGCAAGCGTCGCAAATAGCTGCGAAAATATCTTGTATAGAGCCTACACCCTTTACTTCTTTCAATTTTCCTTGTTTGCTGTAAAAATCCTTAACAGGAGCAGTTTCGCTATTGTACACTTTGATACGATTCATAATCACATCTTCATTTTGGTCATCAGCACGACCTGAAATTTTTCCACGTTCTAACAAACGTTTTACAAGTTCTGGAGTTTCAACTTCCAACGAAACCATGCAAGACACTGCAATAGAATGCTTTGCCATTAATTCGTCAAGAGCAACTGCTTGAGCAGTAGTACGTGGGAAACCATCGAAAATGAAACCGTTACCTTTTGCATTTTCTGCAATTTTATTAGCCATCATGCCAATAACTATATCGTCAGAAACAAGTTCACCTTTTTCAATTTTTGCTTTTGCTTGTTTACCCAACTCTGTTTCAGCTTTCATTTCTGCGCGCAACAAATCACCTGTTGAGATGTGTACCAAGTTGTATTTTTCTACAATTAAATCTGATTGAGTTCCTTTTCCAGCTCCCGGAGGGCCAAATAATACAAGATTCAACATACGTTTTTATATAAAAGTTAATTACTATTTCTGTTTAGAAAAGATTTGCTCTAAACCTTTGCAAAATTATGTTTTTTTTTCATCTTTGCGATAGGAATATGCGCATTTATTGTAAACAGAATGTGCGAAACACAAAACGCAAATATGAAAGCACAAGTTAGCATAATAATGGGAAGCACATCTGATATGCCGGTTATGGAAAAGGCAGCAAAAGTGCTCAACAATTTTAAGATTCCATTTGAAATTCTAGCACTCTCGGCCCATAGAACTCCTGAAGCTGTAGAAGAATTCGCAAAAAATGCGGAGAAAAACGGCATAAAAGTAATCATTGCTGCAGCGGGTATGGCAGCTCACCTGCCAGGTGTAATTGCTTCAAAGACTACCGTTCCTGTTATTGGTGTTCCTATTAGTGCAAGTTTGCAAGGAATTGATGCTCTTTTGGCTATTGTGCAAATGCCTTCAGGCATTCCTGTTGCTACCGTAGGTATCAATGGTGCCGAAAATGCTGGCATTTTAGCATCGCAATTCATTGCTATGGCTGACCAACGCGTTGCAAAAGAATTGACAGAATATAAAACATCATTAAAAAATAAAATAGAAAAAGCTAACGCTGATTTAAAAGAGATTAAATTTGAATTCAAAACGAATTAACCTAATTTGTTTCGTATTCGTAATCTTTTGTAGTTTTAAAACAAGTTATTGTCAAGAGTTCCGCCACACATCGGGACTATATAGTGGTTGTGCCGCAAACACCGCAATAACAGAAAAACATATGTGGGCAATTAAAGCCAATCCCGCCATACTTCCGTTTATGGAGCAGAGCGAAATTGGTGTAGATTATTGTACCAACTACTCGATTGCGAATATCTTGTGCAGTAGCATAAACGCCTGCACCAAGGGGAATTATTTGTCTTGGGGATTGGGATACTCGATTTTTGGAAATAATTATTTCAGAATCAGTAACTACAAACTATGCGCAGCACGCAAACTAAACGAACACAACTCGTTAGGAATTTCTTTCAACATTGAACGCACTTTTCAAGAAACCTACAAAGCCACGTACCTTATCTTTCCTGAGATTTCTTACTTCGGAAAATTCGAAAAATTTTCTTATGGTGTACATGTTGTGAATCCGTTACAAATTTTCAGTAGCAAGGAAAACCAAGGTGAATCGCTTTTTAAAACAACCGCCACATATCAAATTACCGATGCTTCTGACATTGGAATTCTGCTAAGCCAAGACACCGAAGGGAATCAAACATTTGCGATAGCTAGTTCTTATTCAATTCAAAATAAATATCGCTTTGGGCTCGCATATAGCACCGCCGAAACCCCTATAATAGTGACAATACAAATACCTTTAAGCACGTTTTTAATCAACTATGAAACATCATGTAATCATTATTTAGGTTTTTCCCATACGTTTTCCTTATTGTATATGTTTTGATCATTCTTTTTTTTGTACATTTGCACCAAAATAAACTCATATGAAGAAGGAATTTATTTTCTGTATTATGTGCCTTGGGATTTTACTATTTTCCAACTGCGCATCTCGAAAAAAAATGGTTTACATGAATGACCACCCCAAAGGTGACACAGTAATGACGTACCCACAAAACTATTTGAACGTTATACTTCAGCCAGGTGACGTTGTGTACGTGAAAGTTCTCAGTATAGACCAAGAGACCAGCGCACTCTTCAATATTGATGCTATGACAGGTGGTGGTAACACAACCGGTGAAGTTTCTACAACATTAAAAGGCTATACCATTGACGAAAAAGGATATATCCGCCTTCCGGTGATTGACACCATTAAGGTTGTAGGAATGACAATCAGCCAAACAGAACAACTTGTACAACAAAAAATTGATGGGTATTTCAAAAATGCAACGGTAATTTTGAAACTCCTTAATACCAAAATTTCAGTATTGGGCGAAGTAAATCGTCCTGGCACATACAGTATTTTGCGTAACAGCATTAACCTTTTTGAAGCTCTCGCCCTCGCTGGTGATATTTCTCAATATGGAAATAGAAAAAGTGTTATAATTGTTCGCACCGTTAACAATGAGAACATTACCTTCCGCGTTGATTTAACAAAAGAAAATACCATAGCTACCGAACAGTTCTATTTACTTCCAAACGACATTGTAATTGTAGAACCGCTTCCTTTGCGCGCATTCCGTTTAAATACGACTACAATTTCATTGGTATTTTCAGGTTTAACCACCTTAGTTACAACACTCACATTCTTCAATTCCGTACTTAAATAATTGCATATGACAACTATTGACCAAAAGCAAGACATAGAAGACGAAATAGATATCATTGCGTACATAAAACTTTTACTATCAAAGTGGCATTGGATAGCATTTTCATGCTTTATTTGCGGAATACTTGCTTTATTAGTTTATAGATACACGACTAAAGAATATCAAGTCTCGTCTTCAATTATTATTGTAGAAAAAGAAGACGCACTCGGAAGCATGACATCGCTTCTTAAAGATTTTGGTGGTACAAGTACCGGTACGGCAAATATTGACAACCAAATCGGCGTTTTACAATCATACTCATTGATTCGCAACACATTACAGAAACTTAATTTTCAAATTTCTTATTTTGTAAATGGACGCGTACATGATGTAGAAATATACAACGATTGTCCTTTCTACGTTGATTTAGATACGTCTTACAACGACTACAACAACATAAAAAAATACACTCCTGAAAAAATCGATATAGACATTTTATCCGACAACGAATACCTTTTGTCTATAAAAAATGATTCTTGCAATATTGAAGAAAAATTAGTGTGGGGCGAAGAGTACAAAGACTCAATATACCGCTTTACAATACGCAAAAGTGACAATTTTGATATAAAAGAGATACAAGAACACCAATCCTCGTTTCGATTCATAATCAACAATTACAATTTGTTGACAAAGAAATATCAAAAGAATCTTGTGGTTGAAGCGAATTCTCGAAAAGGAACCATCGTTAATCTTTCAATTACCGATAATGTTCCTGAAAAAGCTATGATATTCTTGAACGGACTTGTTGATATGTGTATAGAACAAGACCTTGAAGATAAAAACCAAACATCAAAAAAATCGGAACAATTCATTAACGAACAACTATCACAAATAACAGATTCATTGCTATTTGTGGAATCAAACCTAGAAGCATTCCGCTCGAACAACAAGATTGTAAACTTGAGCGATGAAGGTTCTTTTTTGTACAAAAAATCTGAACAACAAGAGAACGACAAATCACAAATGGACATTAGACTCAAATACTATAACTATTTGCTAAAATCTCTAAAATCAGGCAATGGACTTGATAACATTAAAATGATGTCAATCACGGGTATTGAAGATCCGTTGCTTAATTCATTAATTTCACAACTAAACAAACTATACACCGATAAACAAGTTCTCACCTACAGTGCCACTCCCGACAATCCCAATCTACAAATCATTAATATGAAAATAGAGCAAACCGTTTCTGCTCTTGTTGACAATATTAATAGTTTGATAGAATCGACAAAAATGGAATTGAACGAGATAAAAAAAGAAATAGAAAAAAACAATGATAAAATACAACAGTTGCCAAGTACCGAACGTGAACTTATAAGCATTCAACGAAAATTCGACGTAAACAACACAGTATATAATTTTCTTCTTCAAAAACGTGCAGAAATTGGTTTAACAAAAGCTGCAAATATTTCAGATATAAAAATTGTTGATCCAGCTCGTCGCGAAAATGCAGAACAATCATTTCCTAATCTAAAAATATTATTGGTGCTCGCCCTATTTTTAGGTATTTGTATTCCTTGCTCAATCATTATTATTATCAATTCATTAGACCAAACGATTAAAGGAAAATCATATTTAGAAGCAAATACAACGCTCCCTATCATAGGTTCTGTTATTCATAATCGCTACACTGATCCAATTCCGGTAAAATCTAAACCACAATCTTCTATTGCAGAATCGTTCCGAGGAATACGTTCAAATATACCTTTCTTCTTAAAGAATACTGACCAAACAAACATAATTGCGTTAACATCAACTATTTCTGGCGAAGGAAAATCTTTCTGCGCTCTCAACACAGCTGCAATAATTTCGTTACTCAACAAAAAAGTATTAATCATCGGATTGGATTTACGGAAACCTCGACTTGCAGAAATGCTCAACATATCCAATAATATTGGTGTTACAACACATCTTATTGGTCGTGACAGCCTTGACAATGTTATTATTCAGACACAAATTCCAAACCTAGATGTAATAGTAGCAGGTCCTATTCCTCCTAATCCTGCTGAACTTATTGAAAGTCAAAAATTTACAGACCTCATAAACAACTGCAAACAAAAAGGTTACGATTACATTATTCTTGATACCCCTCCGATTGGTTTGGTTGCCGATACTATTGGTATTGCACAATTTGCCGATTGCAATATTTTTGTAATGCGTGAAAATTATACCAACATAGAATCAATTTCACTGGTTAATTTATTAAGTAAAGAGAAACAGCTCAAAAATCTTTGCATTCTCTTAAATGATGTGCAAAATAGTCACAACGGATATGCTAGATATGGTAATTATAATACGAGCAACAATGGTTACTATACCGAGTACGAGGATTATGAAGACAGAAATAAATTTTTCTTAAAAAGAATCTTTAGTAAACGAAGCAATGGATAAACCGTTGAGAATAGTTTACATGGGGAATCCCGACTTTGCGGTACGCCCTCTAAAAGTTATGCTGGAGGAAAACTACAATATTGTGGCGGTTGTTACCGGACAAGACAAACCAGCAGGACGAGGGAAAAAACTCAGTGAATCGGCAGTAAAACAATATGCACAACAACAGAATCTACCCATACTACAACCTGAATCGTTAAAATCAGAAGAATTTGTTGAAACACTACGTCAATATGATGCTGATTTGATTGTGGTTGTTGCCTTCAAAATGTTACCCAAAATTGTTTGGCAAATTCCAAAAATCGGAACAATAAACATTCACGCATCATTATTGCCACAATATAGAGGCGCTGCTCCAATCAATTGGGCTATAATCAATGGTGAAAAGAAAACCGGCGTTACTAGTTTTATCATCAATGAAGTAATTGACACCGGAAATATATTATTGCAAAAAGAAGTTGACATTACAGATGACGAAACAGCTGAAACTCTTCATGACAAACTTCAAGAAAGCGGTTCTCAATTGTTATTAGATACACTCAAACTACTTGAGAATGGTACTGTTACAGGCATTTCACAAGAGCAATTAATTTCGGACAAAACTAATTTAAAGCCCGCTCCGAAAATTTTTAAAGATACCTGTAAAATCAATTGGAACAAGGACTCAAAAAGTATATACGACTTTATTCGGGGAATATCACCATATCCGGGAGCGTGGACACTATTGCGCAAAAAAGAAACGAACACCATCTTTAAAATCTTTTCTGCGAAATATACAATTGAAACGCATAATTTTACTCCCGGACACATTGTTGAAAAAAATAATTCTATTGCACTTGCGACTTCTAATGGGTTCATTCAACCTACTGAAATTCAACTAGAAGGCAAGAAAAGAATGACCATTCACGAGTGTATGAACGGTTTTTCGTTTTCTGATGCTATAATTGCGGATTAGAACTTGTTTTAAACAATTACTCAACGATTGTTTGTTCATATTTTACTTTTGTAACCACAAAAGAGTTACCTATTTTTGCTTAAAATAAAATACAACATGGCACAAAAAAAATTTGAAAGAGAAACGATTGTAAAAGTCGATTACGGAGGCAGAACAGCACCCCACTCTGAGGAATTAGAGGAAATAGTTTTGGGACAGATTCTCCTCAGTGAAGACGCGATTTCTGATGTAATGAACCTTCTAAAAAAAGAAGTTTTCTTTGCACCTAAAAATCAGATTATTTTCGGAGCCATGGACAATTTGGCTAAAAGCAATAGTCCTATCACCCTTATCACCGTTATAGAAAAGCTACAAGGTGAAGAAAAACTTGAAGAAATAGGTGGTCCAGCATGCATTAGCGACCTCACCATGAAAGTATCATCTTCAGCTCATGTTGAACATAACGCAAAACTTCTCGTTCAAAAATTTATACAACGCGAACTCATAAAAGTTTCCGGTTTAATTTCCGAAAAAGCTTTTGCTCCCGATTGTGAACTTGCCGACCTTACCGATTATGCAGAACGCGAAATAATGAATGTTACCGACCAAGGCTTCAATCGCCGTACGGTACAAGACATAAAACAAATTGCAGAAAGCGTTTTTCAGCATATTGTTGATATCAAAGGAAAAGACATAAAACTCACCGGAATTGCTTCAGGTTTTTCAGAGCTAGACCGCATCACATCGGGTTGGCAGAAAGGCAACATGATAGTTATAGCAGCTCGCCCGGGTATGGGAAAAACTGCATTTGTACTCACAATGCTTCGCAACATGGCCGTTGATTATAATGTTCCGGTAGCAATGTTTTCCCTTGAAATGAGTTGCGAACAATTAGCAACGCGTTTGTTTGTGAGCGAAGCTCAAATTCAACAAAACGCACTCCGCACAGGACAAATTGACGATACTCAACTTGATAAATTAGAGACAGCAAAAGAACGATTGGTAAAAGCTCCGATATTTCTTGACGATACCCCTGGATTGTCAATCTACGACTTTAAATCAAAATGTCGGAAACTTGTAGAAAAAAAAGGTGTGCAATGCATCGTAGTCGATTACTTACAACTTATGAATGCTCGAGGCGGTAACTTTAGTCGTGAGCAAGAAGTAAGTACTATTTCCCGAAACATAAAAGAAATCGCAATGGATTTGCAAATTCCAATTATTGCCCTATCGCAATTAAACCGTTCTGTAGAAGGTCGACAAGGTGCGCAAGGTGCAGAAAAAGAGCCGAGACTTTCCGACTTGCGTGAATCGGGAGCCATTGAGCAAGATGCCGATATGGTTATATTCATTCACCGTCCGGCTAAAGCTATTCGCTCTGATATAGATGCCGATGGTAATGATATTTCTAAAAAATCAATTATCATTGTAGAGAAAAACCGTCATGGAGCTGGTGGACGTGTTGAACTTGACTTTGAAGGAGAATTTATGAAATTCACTGACCATGCAAATACGGTAACACCTAACGCGAGCGATTATCACGCTAATAACCAAAGCATGATTTTTGATTCTCAAATGAACAATAGTAATAATAATGACCCATTTAATTTTTCAGGGTCTATAGGAGATTCTCCATTCTAATATGAAAAAAACATTTGCTTTTGGGTTTTGTCTAATACTGCATCAAATATGTGCAGCACTAGGATTTTTAATCCCAATGGATGAGACACAACAAAATCATCTAAAAGCATATGGTATTGCGTATTGGGTTCTACAAAACAATGTCACGGTAGATTGGCTATTAAATTATAGAGGCGGCAGTTTCCTTATAGAATATAGTCGCGACATTAAAAACGAATGCGACATTCGCGGTGTATCGTACGAAATCATTGCGGATGTAAAAGTAGCTGCCATCATAAACGAAGTTTCGTCCGATGACGTAAACATGGATGATGTAAAATTGGAGAAAGCACCCAAAATGGCCGTTTATTCCCCTAAAGACAAACTTCCATGGGACGATGCGGTAACGCTAGCCCTAACCTATGCCGAAATACCATACTCAGTAATTTATGATGGAGAAATAGTAAAAGGAGAACTATCAAAATACGATTGGTTGCATCTACACCATGAAGATTTTACGGGACAATACGGAAAATTCTACGCTAGCTATAAAAATGCACAATGGTATCGCGACCAACAAAAAAATGCAGAAGCAGAAGCTGCCTCTTTCGGTTTTTCAAAAGTTTCGGATCTCAAACTCTATGTAGCAAAAACCATTAAAGTATATGTGGAAAACGGTGGATTCCTTTTTGCCATGTGTTCAGGAACGGATTCGTATGACATAGCACTTTCAGCCGATGGTGTTGATATATGCGAAAGCATGTTTGACGGGGACCCAGCTGACCCTCAAGCACAAACAAAATTAGATTTCTCGAAAAGCTTTGCATTCCAAAACTTCACGTTGCGCCGAAACCCTCTTGAATATGAATACTCAGATATTGATGTGACTGACACACGCAAAATCAGTGAAAAGGCGGACTTTTTTACCCTCTTTGAATTTTCCGCAAAATGGGATCCCGTTCCTACCATGCTCTGTCAAAATCACACCATGATAATCAAAGGATTCATGGGGCAAACCACAGCATTCAATGAGTCACTCATAAAACCAACCGTGGTGATTATGGGAGAAACTAAAGCCGCAAATGAAGCAAAATACATTCATGGCTCATACGGAAAAGGAACATGGACGTTTTATGGCGGGCACGATCCCGAAGATTATCGACACTACGTAGGTGACCAACCAACGAATCTTGACAATCATAAAAATTCACCAGGATACCGATTAATTCTTAATAATGTATTATTTCCGGCAGCTAAGAAGAAAAAACAAAAAACTTAATCTCAAAATGTCGTATAGACGTTGTTCAAAAGAGAAAAATTGTATCTTTGTAATGTTATGGAAAATTTCTTAGTTTCTGCTCGAAAATATAGACCCTCAACGTTTACTTCTGTCGTTGGACAAGAATCAATTACTCGTACACTAAAGAATTCTATTGCTTCAAAACATTTAGGGCATGCGTATCTGTTCTGCGGTCCACGTGGTGTGGGAAAAACAACGTGTGCTCGTATTTTTGCAAAAACTATCAATTGCCAAAATTTAACACCAGAAATTGAAGCGTGCAACGAATGTGATTCTTGCCAATCGTTCAATGCTTCTGCTTCTTTCAACGTTGTCGAGCTTGATGCAGCCTCTAACAACTCGGTTGACGACATCAGACAACTGATTGACCAAGTGCGCATACCACCACAAGTTGGAAAATATAGCGTATACATTATAGACGAGGTTCACATGCTTTCACAACAAGCATTCAATGCGTTTCTTAAAACATTGGAAGAACCACCTGCTCACGCCATTTTTATTTTAGCGACAACTGAAAAACATAAAATTTTACCAACGATTCTTTCTCGTTGCCAAATTTTTGATTTCAATCGCATCAAAATAGACGATATGGTTAAACACCTTGAATTTGTTGCAAAACAAGAAGGTATTACCATAGAACCTGAAGCGCTCAATGTGATTACCACAAAAGCTCGTGGTGGTTTACGCGATGCATTGTCCATTTTTGACCAAATAGTAAGTTTTTCAGGTAAAAACGTTACCTACCAGAACACCATTGACAACTTGAATGTACTCGACTATGAGTATTTCTTTAGAATGACGGACTTTTTCCTAAATTCTGATTATGCTTCAACATTGGTGCTTTTTGATGAAATTCTTAATAAAGGATTTGACGAACGTAACTTCCTTCTTGGCTTGTGTAGCCACTTTAGAGATTTACTTGTAAGTAAAGTAGCACAGACATTGCCACTATTAGAAGTGAGTGAAAAAACAAAAACACGCTATACAGAACAAGCGCAAAAATGCCCACCAGAATTTCTTTTCAATGCATTAAGCATTGCTCAAAAGTTTGATGAAAACTATAAAGAAAGTAATAACAAACGACTTCACATTGAATTAGCTTTGTTGCAATTAAGCAACATATTAAAAAAAAAACTAACGTAACTTCTTCCAGTACAGAACAACCAAAAGTTACGCAACCGGTTGTAAAACAACAAACTCCAATTGCTAAAACGACTATACCACCACAGGCAAAACCTGAACCAGTAGTAATTCCCAAAAAAGAAGGAGTTGCGCAACCAACCAAAGAAAAGAATTCTCAACCGAATACAGTAAAGCAAATATTGAGCAACAAAGATAGTTTTGAAAAATTGTCAAAAGAAAATCCTCTACTAAACAAACTCAAAGACACTTTTGACCTTCAAATCTAAATGGTATGATCTGTTTCCCCAATGCAAAAATCAATATAGGGCTTCACATTACAGAAAAACGCCAAGATGGGTATCATAATATTGAAACCATATTTTACCCTATTCATGGTCTTTACGATTGCTTGGAATTTTTAGAATCATCCGAATTAGTATTCGAAAACAAAGGAATACAAATAGACACACCTCTCGAAAAAAATATCTGCGTCAAAGCTTGGAATACATTCAAATCGCACTTCAACATACCTCCTATTCATATTATACTGTACAAGAATATTCCTTTTGGCGGAGGCTTAGGCGGAGGATCAGCTGATGCGGCTTTTATGATTTCTGCACTCAATTCCTATTTTTCTGTAGGTGCAACTACCGAACAACTTGAACAAATGGCCTTGGAATTGGGAAGCGACTGCCCATTTTTTATACAAAACAAGCCAATGTTTGCCGAAGGTCGAGGTGAATTGATGAAACCAATACAACTTTCATTGAAAGGCTATTGGATTTTACTTGCAAAGCCAAACATAACTATAAGCACCGCAAAAGCATACGAAGGAATTGTTCCCGCAAAACCAGACAAAAAACTTATTGAAGTATTGTCCAAAAATCCAATAAAATGGAATGACATAGTTAAAAATGATTTTGAAAAAACTATCTTTGTAGCTCATCTAGAAATTGAACAATTAAAAGAAACTATGTATAAACTTGGAGCTGTCTACGCATCTATGAGCGGAAGTGGTGCAACAGTCTATGGAATTTTTGACAAAGAAATAATAGTTCCGAAAACCATTCCTGCCGTTTGGTTCGGACAATTACAATAAAACAATCATTTAAAAAAAATAACAATGAAAAAAAACACATTTCTATTAGTGTCGGTATTGTTTACAACAATTGCTTCGGCACAAACACTCAAAACAGAAAAAGATAGCGCTTCGTATGCTCTAGGAATTCTCAATGCTCAAAATTTACAAAAGCAGAATAACGGCGAAATTTCTACTGATAGTTATGCACGTGGTATGTCTGATTTCTTCTTCGCAAACAATAAGACATTAATTCCGGTTGATTCCGCAATGAGCATCATGCAACGATATGCAACACAACTAAAAGCACAAGAAGAAAAGAAGATTCAAGAAGTTTGTTTAAAAAACTCTGAATATTTATTAAAAAACAAAGAAAACAAAGACGTAGTAACCCTCGAAAACGGATTGCAATACAAAGTCATTGAAAAAGGTAAAGGAAAACAAAACCCTACTGACAACGATAACGTAACCCTTCACTATAAAGGTTCTCTCATAGATGGAACTGTATTTGATTCATCAATAGAGAGAGGCGAACCGGCTACTTTCCCCGTAAATGCAGTAATTCCAGGTTTTTCTCAAGTACTCAAATTAATGACCGAAGGTGCAAAATATATTGCGTATATTCCTTCAGATCTTGGCTATGGTATGAATGATATGGGAACAATAAAACCTTGTTCTACCTTGATTTTTGAAATTGAACTTATCAAAATTGAAGATTCAAATGACAACACAACTATTGAAACTATAGAACCTATTTCGCCTGATAAGGCTACTAATGACAAAAGCAAAAAGAAAAGTAAAAAAGAGAAAAAAGACTAACAATATTCTTTCTCAAAAAGTAAAGGCAGTTCAAATTGGACTGCCTTTTTTATGTCAGTAGGAAAAAAATGTAAAAGAAAGAATTTATTCCAATTCTAAAGAGAATAAAAAAGATGAAGATACGAATATTTTTGCAAAAAAGTTTGTTTTTATAAAAAAAATATATCTTTGCCTAGCTTTTAAAGAAGATATAATGCGTAAAATACTGAATATCAACAACTCAAAGGCGGGACTAACATCAGTTTTGTTCTCCCTACTATTAATAATACCTATTTTAACGGGAGAAAACAGCAAAGAAATTAGCGATATTGATAGTCCAGAAGAAATAGAATTGGACTATATTGAGTACCATGACCTTTACAAAAAAATAGCACACATTGAATCTCGTCAAAAATACGATGTTGCAAATAAGACCAAAACTGTAGGAAAATATCAAGCAAGTAGGTATGCTCTTTTGGAATTCGGATATAGCGAGGAACAAATTCAAGCTATTTACGACTCATTTGACACAACATATACTCAAAAGGGATATGCTCGTTATCACTTTGACTTGGAAACATTTCCTCCTGAAGATCAAGAACGATTTATTCGTTGGTATATGCACCGGATGGAAAACGTATATCTCAAACAAGCAATTGATAAATACGTAGGTACCACTATAAACAATGTGTACATTACTCGTGCTGGAATTCTTAATGCATCTATGCTAGGTTTCAACCACGTAATGCGATTCTTAGAATCTGACGGAAAAATCAATTACACTCCACGAAAAGGATATTCTATTCAGAATCGTCTTGAACAATTTGATAGAACAGAAATTCTTTCATAAAATCTGATTTTTTATATATTTGTGCGTCTTAAGCCGACGCACAATGAAAAAA
>CAYFVM010000001.1:15335-17204 GCA_964346725.1 uncultured Bacteroidales bacterium | reverse complement strand
CATAATAAACAATCGTCATACACCAATCATGATTCGCTTGAAGTGACGGAGAGGTTTACCGGAGAAGGAACTCTAACTCAAGCTCAAAACGCATATCTTTCTATTCACACAAGCACTACACCGCACATTATTGCAGATTCCGAAGGAAACACATTGGAATACACGCGTGGCGGTGAACAAATGCTCAACACCAAACACTGCTACAATCTTATTCTTACGAAAAACGCCAGTGCCCGCGTTAAATTAACGCAAGATTGCATTATTGAAAATACTCTCACTTTGAACAAAAAATCATTCCTTGATTGCAATTCTCATTCTCTCATTTTTAATCATGCCAACAAGAATTCTATTCTTGCAGAGAATTTCAATGAAGAATGTGGTATTTTCCTGAATCAAGGTACAATTGACCTGTCGCTTTCGAAAGACGAAAGTATTACTATTCCACTTTTTACGCTTGATACCATTTTTTCTGGAATTGCGTTTAAGAATTTGGACGAGAATCATGAAGAAATCAGTATTGACAGCCTTTGGAACTTTGTTTCAAAAACAGGAACTTCTAATGAAGAACACTTTGAAACTAACTTTATAAATACAACGTGGCACGTGACTTCTGCTATTGAAAAAGCAAGTATTTCATTCTTTTGGAACACCCAAAAAGAGCAACCTGAATTTAATGAAGAAAATTGTTCCATTTTTTTATCTGATGGAACCTATTGGGAACCTTCTAAAGAAAAGAACACGAAAATCGATGATAAAGTCATGGAAATCAGTATTAATCCAAACTCTTTCTTCACTATTGGCAACACTCCCAACCTTTTGGGGATTTCCTTTAAATATTTCACTTTGGTTTTGCAAAAGCCTGTTGTGTATTTATCCTGGGAAACAGAAAACAAAACATCTCCTTGCTACATACAACGTGCTTATTCATCTCAGGAATTCATAACTATAGCGACGCTACACAATCCTCTTGGCATTTATGATTTTACCGATAGCAATACTCATACAAGCGAAATTCTATACTATCGCATAAAACAATACGATACCAATGGGGAAGAAATTTATTCAGATATTCAAAGTGTAATGCTACCTCAAGAAGCCCCAATTTACATCAATCGAAATGCGGAAACAATACTCGTTATTAGTGAAAAACACTATGTTATAAGTCTTTACAACAAAAATGGATGTAAATTGCAAGAAGTTACAAATGCTTGCCTACAATTACATTCTCTTCCTCATGATTGCTACATTGTACAAGTTAAAACAAATCGTGGCACTTTTCAACAAAAAATCATTTGGTAAGCTCTAGAATTATTATCTTTGTGGTAATAAAAAATAGCACATATGAAACGAATAATTTCACTTTGCCTCACTCTCAGTTTTTTTGTTTTTTGCAAAGCACAAGATTCTGCAAAAATTGTAAACACCGTTGGACAAGTTTCCATAAACAACAAAACGATTAACTATCAAGCCTCAACAGGTTTCTTTGCTCTAAAAGATAAAACCAGAAAAGAAACGGCTAACATTTTTTATATAGCATACACCAAAAATGACGTAACAGATGTTCGCAAACGTCCTGTTACATTCGTATTTAATGGAGGACCTGGTTCTTCTTCTGCATGGTTACACATGGGAGCTATTGGTCCGAAAAAAGTAGTAACTACAGAATATGGTAAAGTTGAACTTCCTCCAAGAACTTTAAACCTTGTAAATAACGAAGAATGTTGGCTTGACATAACCGATTTGGTTTTTATAGACCCTGTTGGATGCGGTTTTAGCAAACCAATTGGCGAAGAAAAGCCCGACCAATTTTATGGATATGAAAATGATATAAAAACTATCGGCGACTTCATTAACCAATGGACAAGCAGA
>CAYFVM010000001.1:0-15235 GCA_964346725.1 uncultured Bacteroidales bacterium | reverse complement strand
TTATTACACCAGAAAAATCGGAGGATGAATTTGTAGAAGATGCTGAAGAATTTGCGATGGGAGAATACGCATCTGCACTTCTCAAAGGAGATTTGCTTACGATTAACGAAAAATATGCTATGGCAAAGAAAATAGAATCCTACATTGGTATCAATGCAGACATTATTCTAGACCATAACTTAAAAATTCCAAGCTGGCAATTCCGCAAATTGTTGCTTGACAAACAAAATCTTATAATCGGTCGCTACGACGGACGATTGACAATGCCAGACCCCGCGAATGACCGCGATTACGCTTCTGAAGACCCTAGCTACACCGAAATTGCAGGAGCAGTAGGCGCATCTTTCAATGACTATGTACGCAAAGAACTCAACTACCCTATTGAAGACAGATTTTACCTAATTGGCGATGTTCGCCCTTGGAAATATGGAGATGGCAAATATTTAAACGTTACTTCCGAGCTTCGCAATGCCATGTTCATCAACCCAAACATGGAAATTCTTATTGCAAATGGTCGTTATGACTTGGCCACTAGTTATTTTGGCACTTCATACGCCATCAATCACATGAATTTACCCCCTATTTTAAGCAATAGAATAACATTTACCTATTATAATGGCGGACACATGATGTATTTTGTTCCTTCGGAATTGAAGAAATTAAAAGAAGATGTCTCCAAAATGTATACAAGAAGTTTAGGAAACTAAACTCATAGACATAAATACAATGAGAATAACAACTGATTATTTAGTCATTGGTTCGGGACTTGCAGGTCTAAGTTTTGCTCTTAAAGTAGCTGACTCTGGAAGCGTTACCATTATTTCAAAAGCAAAACTCGACGAAACCAACACCTCATATGCACAAGGAGGAATAGCCGCAGTATTGACAACCTCGTCATCCGACAACTTTAAAAAGCACGTAGAAGACACTCTCATAGCTGGAGCCGGCATATGCGACCGCGCAGCCGTAGAAAAAGTAGTAGAATATGCACCAAACGTCGTAAAAGACCTTATTTCATGGGGAACACAATTTGACAAAGACAACGAAAACAAATCTTTTGACCTCCATCGTGAAGGCGGCCATAGTGAATTTCGAATTCTACACCACAAAGACAACACCGGTTTTGAAATACAACGTGCTCTTTGCGAGAAAGTTCGCAATCATAAGAATATAACCATTTACGAAAACTTTTTTGCAGTTGACCTTATTACACAGCACCACTTAGGCATGTTGGTAAAACGTCATCAATCCGATATAAAATGTTATGGTGCATATGCTCTAAACCTAGAAAACAAGGAAATTGTTACCATATTGGCAAAAGCTACAATGCTTGCTACCGGCGGTTCAGGACAATTATATATGACCACAACAAACCCCATAGTTGCTACCGGTGATGGTTTTGCCATGGTGTATAGAGCCAAAGGTATTGTTGACAATATGGAATTTGTACAATTCCACCCTACCGCTCTTTATCAGCCAAATGAATCCCCTTCATTTTTGATTACCGAAGCAATGCGCGGTTTTGGAGCAATACTTCGCAATAAAGATGGCATAGCTTTTATGAGCAAATACGATGCTCGCGAAAATTTGGCACCACGCGATATTGTATCTAGAGCCATTGACAACGAAATGAAAACACGTGGCGATGACCATGTATACTTAGATTGCACCCACTTGAATCCAGATGCTCTCAAAAAACATTTTCCCAATATTTATGAAAAATGCTTGAGCATAGGCATTGATATTTCTAAAGATATGATACCGGTAACCCCTGCAGCACATTATTTCTGTGGTGGAGTAAAAGTAGATTTAGATGGAAAAACATCTATAAAGCACCTTTATGCTGCCGGAGAAACCACGTGTACTGGTCTTCATGGGGGAAATCGTCTTGCTTCAAATAGTTTGCTTGAAGCTATAGCGTATGCCAATTTTGCTTCGGTAAGCGCAATGAAAGAAAAAGACGAAAATGAATGGCAGCTAGAGATTCCAGACTGGGATGACGAAGGTACATCTCATCCGGAAGAAATGGTGCTCATAACTCAGAGTCTGAAGGAAGTTCAACAAATATTAAGCAACTACGTGGGCATTGTTCGTAGTGAAGTACGCCTAAAACGTGCATATAACCGTTTATGGACTATTTATTCTGAAACAGAAGATTTGTACCAACAAACAAAAATTTCTCAGAAATTATGCGAATTGCGCAACTTAATACAAGTTGGATATTTAGTCATTAAATCAGCAAAAGCGCGTAAAGAAAGTATTGGTCTACACTACATGGCAGACCATCCAACAAAAAAATCAAATAAATAATAACGATTTGAAAAAGAAAAGAGAGTCCGTTTGTGCGCGACTCTCTTTTTTCTTTTATAAATTTCCAAGAATATAATCCTTCACAACTTGAGGGAAATATTGATATTCCAATTCGTGAACGCGATGCGCTAAAGAATCGGAAGTATCGTTAGGGAGAACGTTACAACGAGCCTGAAATAGCGTTTTTCCGCTATCGTACACCTCGTTTACCAAATGGATGGTAATTCCACTCTCTTTCTCCTTATGAGCTATTACAGCCTCATGTACGTGGCTGCCAAACATACCTTTCCCACCATAATTTGGTAACAATGCTGGATGTATGTTAATCATTTTATTGTGATACTCTTTTATTATAGACTCAGGCATCAACAACAAAAAGCCCGACAAAATAACATATTCAACACCCTCAGCCTTAAGCAAATCAGAAACTAAACTTGTTTCATTTAACTCTTGTTTAGTAAACACGGTAACAGGCACCTGTAGCTGTTTAGCTCGCTCAATAACACCCGCATTTTTATTGTTACAATACAACCGTACTACGTTGATTTCACTATTCTTATAGGATTTTATAAGATTTTCAGCATTCGTGCCCGAACCTGAAGCAAAAATTGCAATATTCGCCATAAATTGTTAATATCCTTTTAATAACTTTATATGTGCAAATATATAAAGAATTGATATTCAAAGTAAAGACATTTCCAAAAATAAAAGATTGTAGCATTTTTCTTTTTTGTATTAAAAAAAAAACCTTTATTTGCACTCGAAAACGTAATTAATAACTAAACTTAACGACTATGTCAGAAATTGAATCAAAAGTAAAGGCTATTATTGTAGAAAAGCTAGGTGTTGATGCTGCTGAAGTAACTAATGAAGCTAATTTCACAAACGATCTAGGAGCAGACTCTTTGGATACAGTAGAGTTAATTATGGAATTCGAGAAAGAATTTGGCATTTCTATTCCAGACGATCAAGCAGATACCATCGCTACTGTTGGTGATGCAATTGCTTTTATTGAAAAAAATCAGAAATAAGAAAAATCCTATCTATGGAATTAAAACGAGTTGTAATTACCGGTATTGGAGGATTTACACCTATTGGTAATTCCATAGATACGATTTTCAAAAATCTAACCATTGGAACGAGTGGTAGTGGTCCCATCACCCGTTTTAATGCAGAAAAATGCAAAACGCGATTTGCTTGTGAGGTAAAAGACTTTGACCCTACCATATATGTTGATAGAAAAGATGTCCGTAAAATGGATTTATTTGAATTATTCGCTATCGCTGCAACAGAAGAATGTTTCAAAGATTCAAAAATTGACCTAGAAGCAATCAACAAAGACAGAATTGGAGTAATTTGGGGAACAGGCATTGGCGGAGTTGGTTCGTACGAACCCGAAATAAAAGCTTGGGTAGAAGAAGGAGGTGATATTCCTCGCTTTAGCCCATTCACTATCCCAAAACTTATTCCTAACATGGCTGCCGGCCAGATTTCAATTAAATTCGGACTTCGCGGAATTAGTTATGCTACTTCATCGGCATGTGCATCATCTTCACATGCTATTGTAGATGCAGTAAACTATATTCGCCTAAATAAAGCCGATATGATGGTTTCTGGTGGATCTGAAGCCCCAATAAACATTAGTGGTATTGGTGGATTCAATGCAATGAGAGCTCTATCTGAAAACAATGACGAAATGCTTACCGCAAGTCGTCCGTTTGATGCTACAAGAGATGGCTTTGTTATGGCAGAAGGTGGCGTTGCATTACTTCTCGAAGAATTGGAACATGCTAAAAAACGTGGAGCTAAAATTTATGCTGAACTTATTGGTTGTGGTTTGAGTTCCGATGCGTACCATTTAACAGCTCCTCATCCCGAAGGATTAGGAACTATTAACGTAATGAAATACGCATTAGAAGATGCCAATATAAAACCATCAGATATAGACTATATCAATGTTCACGGAACATCAACTCCGATTGGTGATATTGTAGAAATAGCATCAATCGTCAAACTATTTGGAGATGACGCATACAAAATTAACATTAGTTCTACAAAATCAATGACAGGGCATATGTTGGGAGCAGCTGGAGCAATGGAAGCCGTAACTTCTATTTTTGCAATACAGACAGGCATAATTCCTCCTACAACCAACTTCAAAACGCTTGATGAAAATATTGACAGCAAACTTAATTTAACTATAAACGAAGCCCAGAAACGTGATGTCGAGTATGTTCTTAGCAATACCTTTGGTTTTGGTGGACATAATAGCACATTAATTTTCAAAAAATATAGTGAATAAATTAGTTGCCTCACTAAAATTTCTTTTTACACCAAAAGAAAACAAAGAGCTTACGTTGTTTGTATACAATACAACGGGTATTTTCCCTAAAAAACTTGCATACTATCGTCAATGTTTTGTTCATCGGTCTTCTGCAAAGACTAAGCTGTATGGCAATAACGAACGTCTAGAATTCTTGGGTGATGCTATTTTAGATAGCGTTGTAGCAGATTATTTATTTGCTGAATATCCAAAAGACAAAGAAGGTATTCTCTCGGAACTTCGTGCACGCATAGTAAACAGACAAAATCTGAACAAGATAGGAATGGAACTGCATTTGGAGAAACAACTTATTGCACGAATTCCCAACATACGCAAAAACGATGCCATTGGAAATTGTTTGGAAGCATTTATTGGTGCTATATATAAAGACCAAGGATACAGGAAAGCAAAAGAATTTATCCTCAAAAAAATCATTCTTCCGCACTGTAACGACAAAGCACAAAAAAAGAATACCAATTACAAAAGTATTCTCATCCAATACTGCCAGCACAACAAAATTGAATTACAATTTGAAACAGAAGCCATACCAGAAAGCAAAACGCCAAATTTCAAATCAAGCATTTTGATGGACGGCGAAAAAATTTGCGAGAACATAGGCAGATCAAAAAAAGAAGCCGAGCAGACCGCAGCAAAACAAGCTATCAGACTAAAACAAATTCGTACCGAAAAGTAGTCTGTATACTCCATTATTCGTTTATAGGACAATTAGATTGACCAAAATAACGATTGTTGCTTATAATGTGACGTTCGCTCGTATATACATATACACAACCAGAAATTCATTTTACGTTTTAATAATTTGGAATAAACACAAAAAAAAGGCGAAACCTTACGATTTCGCCTTCATATATGAGTTTAAAAAAACTTATGCTAACGTATTGATGTATTTCTTAACACCAGACTTGATATTAGCGGCTTTGTTTTTATGGATAATATTCATTCTTGCTACTTTATCGACCATAGAATAAACTTTTGAAAGTTGAGCTTCCGCTTCTTTCTTATCCTTTTGTGCTTTAATGTCACGAACTGCATTACGCATTGTCTTTGCATAATACTTATTATGCTCTGTTCTTGTCTTTGCCTGTCTTGCAGCCTTTGCAGCTGATTTAGTATTTGCCATTTGTCATTAAATTTATTAGTAGCGAGTAGCGGAGTCGAACCGCTCTAACAAGGATGAAAACCTTGTGTACTAACCGATATACGAACTCGCCATCTGTGTTAGATTTTCGTGGGCAAATGTACAAAAGATTTTTATCTGTACAATAGTTCACTATTTTTTTTTCACAAAATTCTTTTACTTTGCTGAGTATTAGCCATTTATTTTTAAAATCTTACTTGCCATTTCCTCAAAATTCAACACGTTACCGTTGTCTGTCCTAAGTAAAAGCAGATTTTTATTTTGCCACGAAAGGCTATATAATTCTGATTTTATATCAACCAAATTATTGAATATCTTAATTTTAGATGTTCCAAATATCGATTTTAGCATTTTTTCTGCCGCCTGCACTCTATTGCGCTCATTATTCTTGGCACTGAGAAACACAAACTTTTCATCGGCAAGACGCATACTATCATCATATCGCTTCCAGAAATTCTCAGGCACCTCTCCATCTACACCGACTTCAAGACAGACAACTAATTCCCGCAAAGGATACAATTCGCGCACCGCTTTAATAGTTGCATTCATTCGCAACGGAGAAAATACATAATCACGATATACGTTTACTGAAGAATTCTTTCCAAGCAACTGTAATTGACGCATTGGACCTTTGAAAAATTTCAAAGCCTGATAAAACTTCTCTTCCGAAATATGCAACAACTGGCACACTTTTAATGCTCCAGCTATATTTTTCATATTATGTTCGCCAAATATATATATCGGCAATCGTCCTCCTGATATTTTCAAAAACGTATGGTTGTTGAACAACTCGTATGGATGGGTTTTATAAGGAATCAATTTCAAATTTTGCGAAGCTGTTTGCGAAATAACGTCACATACCAACTCATCGTCCTCGCAATACACGAGTTTTCCATTCTCATTTATTGAACCTACATATCGCTTAAATTGCTCTACGTATGCATCAAGTGTAGGAAAAGATTTAACATCTTCCCACGCAATGCCACTCAACAAACCTATGCAAGGTTTATAATGTTCGAATTTTGAACGATCGTCAATTGGCGAAGAAATATGCTCATCACCTTCTACTATCAACAAATTGCTTGATTTAGACAATCTGATGGTGCTTTCGTTATCATTTACTGCCGAGCTTAACAAATAGTCATAATCAAATTCGTAGTACGACAAAACATGCATCACGATAGATACAATCATATTCTTGCCATAACTTCCGGCAATTACAACACGTTGCTTCTCTTTAGAAAATTCATAAATAAATTCAGAATACGAATATATTGTTATTCCTAGCTTTTGTGCCTTGAGTAATTCAGGATTATCGGGTTGAATTTTCCCTCCAACTATCATTACATCTATATCTGGAGTAATCGAAGATTCATGCCACCCCAATTCTTTAGGCAATAGACCATTATCTTTTAATTCGGTATAGGAAGGATCATAAATCTCATCATCACTACCAGTAACATTAAAGCCATCGTTTTTCAATGTGATTGCAATACTGTGCAGTGTTGCGCCACCTATAGCTAATAAATGAATGCGTTTCATATCCTCTTTGATTATTGTCACAAAAGTAGCAAAAGAATTACCACTTAAAAAATTGATTACTCTTTTTTTGCAAAAAAACAATATAGTAATATGTTCAAAGTCAAAACTAGCTTAAATTCCAAGTGATTTCTGTACATAAAGAAAACTATTTGTATTAATAAATAATTAATCGAAAAATATTTCGTAGGTTTGCCCGTTAATTGTAACGTATGAAAAAGGTCTTAGTTATACTTGCTATAATAGCTTCCGTAGGATGCCAGAGCGAATACCAAAAGCTCATTAAATCAGACGATTACAATGCCATGTATGATGGTGGTGTTAAATATTTCGAAGCCAAAGATTTTTACAAAAGCTACGAACTTTTTGAAAAAATTTTGCCTGCATTCCGCATGACGGAGAAAGGCGAAAACATTACAATAATGCTAGCCAAAAGTTATTTTGAAGAACAAGATTACCTTATGGCTGCATATTATTTTGAACGTTTTGCGCTTACATACCCTACAAGCACACAATTGGAATACGCTTATTTTTACGATGGTATTTGCTACTACAATATTTCACCTGCTTCTACGCTTGATCAAAGCTATACCAACAAGGCTATACAATCATTTTTGCTATACATCAATAAATTTCCACAAGGTGCCTATATCAAAGAAAGCAATGAATACATAGAAAAACTCCGTGGAAAATTGGAAGAAAAAGCGTACGCAAACAGTAAAATTTATTACAATCTTGAAGATTATAAAGCAGCAGTTACCGCTATCAAGAATTGTTTGAATCAATATCCCGACACAAAATATCGTGAGGAATTATTATATTTAACATTTGAATCTTCATATAAGTTGGCAGAAAATAGCGTGGAATCAAAGAAACAAGATAGATACGATATGGCTGTTGATAATTACCATGCCTACATTGATGAATATCCGAATGGACAATGGTCAAAAGATGCAGAAAAGATTTTCAATCAAATACAGAAACGAACTAAATAATTTTAATAGAAATGGATTACAAAAAGACTAAAGCACCAACTTCTACAATTACGAGAGATGTTGAATTGTTGGAACAAGGAACTAACAACATCTACGAATCTATTGCTATCATCGCAAAACGCGCTGACCAAATTGAAAGAGATTTAAAGACAGAATTAAACTCTAAATTGGAAGAATTTGCATCGGTAAACGATACGCTTGAAGAAACTTTCGAAAATCGCGAACAAATCGAAATTTCAAAATTTTACGAACGATTACCTAACTCCGTTTTAATAGCTATAGAAGAGTTTCTTGACGACCAAATCTATTTCAGAAAACCAGAAAAAAAGGAAGACGATATCAACGCATAATTTATGCTTGACGGAAAACATATAGTGTTAGGAATAACGGGGAGCATTGCTGCATATAAGGCGGCAATGCTCACTCGTTTACTTGTAAGAGAAGGTGCTACCGTAAAGATAATAATGACACCTTATGCCAAAGAATTCATAACTCCAGTTACATTGGCAACTCTGAGCAAAAACACTGTATTATCCGATTTTTTTCATCACGACGACGGCAGTTGGAATAGCCATGTGGAACTTGGCTTGTGGGCTGACCTTTTCGTGATAGCGCCATGTACCGCCAATACGTTGGCTAAAATGGCAAACGGCATAGCCGATAATCTTTTACTTACTTCATATCTCTCTGTTCGCTGCCCTCGAGTTGTTGCTCCTGCAATGGATATGGACATGTTTGCCCACCCGGCAACTATACGAAACATAAGCACTCTTAAAAACGATGGCGTTTCTTTGATAGAACCTGAACAAGGCGAACTCGCAAGCGGACTCAATGGCAAAGGCCGAATGGCTGAGCCGGAAGCGATAGTACAATGGATTTCCGATTTTTTCGCAACGAAAGAATCATTAAAAAAAAAATTCTAGTTACAGCCGGACCAACCTATGAAGCTATAGACCCCGTGCGGTTTATAGGAAATTATTCTTCCGGAAAAATGGGGTTTGCAATTGCTGAAGAAGCAGCACAACGTGGCGCTGAAGTCACTTTGATTGCGGGCCCGGTGCAACTCACCACTACACACCCAAACATTACAAGAATTGACGTAAAGTCTGCACAAGAAATGTGTGACGCGGCATTACGCGTATTCCCCACAATGGATGCAGCTATACTGAGCGCGGCCGTTGCCGATTTTACTCCGGTAAAAAAATACGATCAAAAAATCAAAGAGAAACAATCTCTCACCATTGAGTTGAAACCCAATCCTGATATAGCACAAGAACTCGGAAAACAAAAAACCAGCAAACAGGTTGTTGCCGGATTTGCGCTTGAAACCAATGATGAATTTGCCCACGCACAAAAGAAATTGGAACGCAAAAATTTTGATTTCATTGTGCTCAATTCCCTTGCCGACAAAGGTGCCGGATTTGGATACGATACCAACAAAGTCAGCATTATCAAACGAAATGGCGACGTTTTGGATTTTGATTTAAAGCCTAAAAAAGAAGTCGCAAAAGATATAATTACTATATTAGCATCATATTTTACCAAAGAATGAAAAAACTGCTCTTCTCCATACTAATTTTATTGCTGTACGTATCTTCAAGCTTTGCACAAGAACTTCGCTGCCGCGTGAACATACAATACAATGAAATAGCAAATGCCGATAAAGATATGTTCAACACTCTACGCAGTTCCATTGAAGACTTTATGAACTCGCAAGTATGGACAACCCAAACGTTTGAGGAACAAGAAAAAATAGAAGTAAAACTTAGTCTCAGAATTACTGCACAATCCTCAAAAAATTTCACCGGAACCCTTCAAGTACAATCGTCACGCCCGGTATACAACTCTACGTACACTACCACTCTATTCAACCATGTGGACGACAAAATTTCATTTCAATACGAAGAAAATGAACCTTTGGAATTTTCCGAAAATGCATTTGTCTCAAATCTTTCTTCTACCCTTGCGTACTATGCCTACCTTGTGATTGGGCTTGATTTTGATTCATTCAGCCCCAATGGCGGAATAGAATATTTTCAAAAGGCACAAAATGTAGTGACAACGGCACAAGCCAATGACGAAGCCGGCTGGAGTTCTTCTTCGCGCGATGACAAAACTCGTTATTGGCTTGTTGAGAATTTACTTAACTCTACCTATTCATCGTTTCATACAGCAATGTACAAATACCACCGTTTAGGCCTTGATGTGATGTATGATAAACCTGAAGAAGGACGAAAAGAAGTGTATAACGGTGTGGCCGAATTAGAGAAAGTATTCAAACAAAGGCCAAGTTCATACTTGCTTACAGCCTTTTTCTACGCAAAGAAAGATGAAATTGTTCAAATGTATTCCGAAGGAAATCAAGATGAGAAAAACCGCATGGTTACATTGGCAAAAAAATTAAACCCTTCGAATATTAACGACTACGAAAAAATACTATCTAACAAATAGGCAATGCTCCAACAATTAACAATATCCAACTACGCACTTATTGACAAGCTTGACATACAATTTCCGCAAGGTATGGCAACCATTACAGGCGAAACCGGAGCGGGAAAATCTATCATACTTGGAGCACTTTCGCTTTTATTAGGTAAAAGAGCCGACACGTCCGTATTGAAAGACAACGAGAAAAAAAGTGTGATAGAAGCCTCTTTTAAGTTGCCCAAAGAACTCAAAGATTTTTTTGAGAAACAAGAACTAGACTTTGAAACCGAAACGATAATTCGAAGAGAAATAACTCCACAAGGAAAATCTCGCTCGTTCATAAACGACACACCTGTAAGCGTAAACACGCTCAAAGCTATTGGGAATATATTGATAGACATTCACTCTCAACATCAAACGTTATTTTTAAAAGACTCTTGTTTTCAGTGCCAAGTTGTTGATGCTGAAGCAAATAATACAGAATTATTAGAACACTATCGCCATGAATTTCTTTTATTGCAAACTATCAAAAACGAATTGAATAGTTTTTTAGAAGACATTCAAAAGCAGAAAACAGATTTAGATTATTATAGTTTTCGTCTTAATGAACTCAAATCGGCAAATGTTCAACTAGGAGAATTGGAAAATCTAGAACAAGAATCGTCAATAATTGAGCACAGCGAGGAAATAAAGATGATGTTGTCGCAAGCAGAAAATGCTTTGAACGGAGAAAATGCTATTCTTCCCCTCTTGAAAACTACATTACAAAGCTTTGAAAAAAACTCTTCACATACATCTCTTTTTAAAGATTTTGCAAGCCGTCTCTCGCAGTCATATATTGAACTTGACGATTTGGCTACAGAAATGGCAAAATACAACACCAATCTTGATTTTGACCCTCAACACAAAGACATTATTGATGAACGTTTGAATCTTTTAAACGGCTTGATGCATAAATACTCGGCACGAAACGAACAAGAACTAATTGACAAACAGCAAGAACTCCAACGGATTGTTGATACACTTGAAAATGCCGATTTGCATAGCGAAGAGTTGCAAAAAAAATATACAAAACAAAAAAGCATTGTTTCTGATTTAGCGAAAGAACTCCATTGTCGTAGAAAAAAAGCTATCGAAAAATTGTGTCCACAAATAATTGAACTCCTTCAAAAACTTGGAATGCCTTCGGTTGCATTTAACATTATAATGAGCGAATCTACTGATTTTCATACCAGTGGTAACGATGATATTCAAATGGAATTTTCTGCAAATAAGAATATTGCTCCACAATGGTTAGGAGAAGTTGGTTCAGGAGGAGAACTTTCAAGAGTTATGCTGTGTCTGAAATATATTCTAGCCAAAAACAAATCGGTGCAAACCATTATTTTCGACGAAATTGATACGGGAGTTTCGGGTGAAATTGCCGACCAAATGGGGAATATGATGCTTGCTATGTCTAAAGACATGCAAGTGATAACTATTACGCACCTTCCGCAAATTGCAGTAAAAGCAAACACGCAATACAAAGTATTTAAAACGGAAACTGACGCCACAACTACGTCTAATATACAGCAACTGCCTCAAAATGAACGCATTGAAGAAATTGCAAAAATGCTAAGTGGAAAAATCATAACAGATGCCGCTTTGAATAATGCGAGAATGTTGTTGGGAGAGAAATAATATATGATTACCCCTATTTATTAATCTATCGTCAAATCTTTAACCAATTTTGCTAATTTTTCTGTCTGAAACCTTCGGGAATAAAGCTCGTATCCTACTGAATTACACGCAACAGAACCTGTTTTTATAAATTCGTCAGATATCTCTTGTATAATTTGCAACAAATGTTGTTTGTCTCGTGCAACTATACCAGAATGTGTTTGCGTTATCATGTCTGCTTGCACACTGTCTCTCATTCCCGAGACAACCTTGTACTCATAATATTTTTTTCGTAATTGCTCCGCTTCTTCATCCTGAGAATAACACAGAATGATTTTTCGCCGAATAGCCATATAGTCGTAAATCTTAGTTCCCGATATATAATAATCATTAAGCAACAACATGACATGATGTTGAGACATTTGTTGCAAAATTTCCGCATTTGACATTCGTGGATACACATGTACAACATGTTGTAAGCCATGATATTTCTCCGAAATTATTTGTTTTATGTGTGCGCCTTCATTAATTCCAAAAAAGTTCAATTCAATTGGTTGCGAACTATGATGTAACACGAAATTATTGAACACGTCAAACACACTTTCTATAGGATGATACTTGTAGAGGGTTCCAACATACGCAAAACGCAAAACGCCATTGCTTGGTTGTTCTTCGTTTGAATACTTTGAAGTTAATTCCCCGTTATACCCATTCATTACAACATTACAAGAACGACGAACAAATAGCCCAATTGATTTTGCAAGATAAGAATTTACCGTAGTTACAGTTGTTGCATTACTTACAATACATCGCTCCATAAATCTACCAAAACCTCTCCACGGATCGCGATAATCCGCAAACCATGGTATATTGTATTTTTTACTTAAAAAAGAAGCATACTTGAATAGGACAAATGGTTCTCCCGTTGCTATTATAGCATCTACAGAATTGTTTTGAAGATAATGTACTGCACCACGATAGACACACGATTTTGGTCCTACGTAAAAGAAAAATTGAGCAATTTCATAGTATGCACTTACAAATCTGCGTAATAACGAAAAACGTGAGTTTCCATATTTCAAGAAAATACGATTTGCCAAATTCGGTATATATGGCATACGCAAAATGGTACCTTCCGAAGATTCTTCATATACTATTTCTTTTGTAGCACTTGATGAAACATAATCACGCTCATCTCCATACGTATTTGCCCATTGACGCGTAATAACAATAGGATACACTCCAAACTCATGCAAATATTTATACCATGCATAAGGTCGTAACCCTCCCACCGATACATAAGGAGGAAAATCGTATGCAAGTATAAGAAGACGTTTTACTCGTTTTTCTTTTTTTTCCATTGAGTATCTCTCACCTGATAAATACGTTCTATAATATCTATCACCTTCAGACCTTCTAAAACATTTGTTGTTATAGATGTTTTTTCTTGTAATTTTTCAACCACATTTTGGATAATTAAATGATGATTTTGTGCAGAACCTTTATATGCTCCATAATCATTTGGCGGATTTGATGGAGCAAGAGTTGGCATTTCGTAATCTTTGATGTGGCAATATGCAACTTCGTTCATATATTGCCCCGCAACCTTTACGGTACCTTTTTCTCCTATTATAATAATACTGCTTTCAAGATTGGTATCCCAAACCGAAGTGGAGTAATTCAAACTTCCCATTCCTCCATTCACAAAATCGAACGTAACAACTCCACTATCCTCAAAATCGGTTAGATTTTGATGCGAGAAGTCATGGAAATTGCCTTGTATATTGGTAATGTCGCCAAAAAGCCAATACATAATATCTATGAAATGTGAAAATTGGGTAAACAATGTTCCTCCGTCTAAATCTGCCGTTCCGTGCCAATTTCCTTGCTTATAGTAACGATCGTCACGATTCCAATAGCAATTCAACTGAACCATATAGATTTTGCCTAAACGACTTTCGGAAACGATTTGTTTCAACCATACAGATGGTGGAGAATAGCGATTTTGCATTACACAAAACACATGTCGTGATACTTGCAAAGACTTAAAAACGACTTGTTCTGCATCATTTTTTGTAAGTGCTATAGGTTTTTCCAGAACTACATTGTGTTTTTTTTCTAAAGCTTTCAATGCATATTCGGCATGGAAGCCATTGGGTGTACAAATATTTACAACATCTATTGCAATATTTGAATTCAATAAATCATCTATGGAACTAAAAAAAGGGACCTCAACATTTTCAAGTCCTAACTGTTCTTTCGGTAATATATCACAAACCGCAACCAATTCCGCATCGGGATTGCGACGAATCATTTCAGCATGGCGTTTTCCAATATGTCCCTGCCCAACTACAGCAAATTTTATCATATTTTATACTTCTTTAACTATTCCGTTACAAAGTTCGTATTTTTCACCAGTTTCGGCACATGTTGCCGCATTATTTTCAAAATGAAGTTTGTAGCCGCTTTTGCTCACCCAGCCTACTTGACGAGCCGGATTACCAACTACTAACGCAAAGGGCTTCACCGGCTTTGTTACCACGGAACCTGCACCTATCAATGCATATTGTCCTATTTCATTACCACACACGATAGTTGCATTAGCACCAATTGATGCACCACGGCGAACAATAGTGGGTTTGTATTCGTCTTTTCTACTTATGAAACTACGTGGATTTATAACATTGGTAAATACCATAGATGGACCTAAAAAAACATCGTCTTCGCAAATGACACCAGTATATACCGACACATTATTTTGAATTTTTACATTCCGTCCCAACACAACATTCGGCGAAACAACCACATTTTGTCCGATATTGC